>JBAXCZ010000004.1:0-118980 GCA_037141195.1 Clostridia bacterium | reverse complement strand
GAGGAACCGTGTATTGAGTATGATTTCAATCCACGCACCCCACGCGGGGTGCGACGTCGAAGCGCCGGAGGAACCGTGTATTGAGTATGATTTCAATCCACGCACCCCACGCGGGGTGCGACCAAGTAAAAAATAGACAAAGAAAAGAGGTTTTTATTTCAATCCACGCACCCCACGCGGGGTGCGACATTGTAACAGCAAAATTTATATTGTGACTAAGAATTTCAATCCACGCACCCCACGCGGGGTGCGACGTGATTATGAGCATTTACAAGATGTGCTTGCAGATTTCAATCCACGCACCCCACGCGGGGTGCGACCACATATAAAATCAAAACCATTTCCTTCTCTTAATTTCAATCCACGCACCCCACGCGGGGTGCGACAGCGACTTTGTAAAATTTTGCCCTCGCTATATGCGATTTCAATCCACGCACCCCACGCGGGGTGCGACAAGGAGTGAGCAAAAATGAAAAAACGGTATTAAAATTTCAATCCACGCACCCCACGCGGGGTGCGACGATACACTCAAGGAAATTGCAAATAAAACAAAACATTTCAATCCACGCACCCCACGCGGGGTGCGACAACATGAACATCAAAGATATACAGACTCAATTTGATTTCAATCCACGCACCCCACGCGGGGTGCGACGAGCTTGGATGTTTAGGTTAAGCTTAGTGTCACGATTTCAATCCACGCACCCCACGCGGGGTGCGACTTTAATGCTTGGTACGCGAAGTCTTTTCCACCATAATTTCAATCCACGCACCCCACGCGGGGTGCGACCAGTCTAAAAATTAGCCAAAAAACAAGTAATAGTATTTCAATCCACGCACCCCACGCGGGGTGCGACTAATAAAAATATTGTAGCATGTGATAAATGTATATTTCAATCCACGCACCCCACGCGGGGTGCGACGGCTAATTTTTAGACTGGCTGATGTCAACGGTTAATTTCAATCCACGCACCCCACGCGGGGTGCGACTGCCCGAAGTTTGCTAGACAAATATTTGCTTATAGCATTTCAATCCACGCACCCCACGCGGGGTGCGACCACGCTACAATCCATCTTAATTCGCTTCAAATTAATTTCAATCCACGCACCCCACGCGGGGTGCGACTATTTACAAGGTAGTGCAAAGAGAATTATATTCAATTTCAATCCACGCACCCCACGCGGGGTGCGACTATTAAAATATATTGAGCCTGTAGCATATAGCACATTTCAATCCACGCACCCCACGCGGGGTGCGACACCATCCTGGAAATAATGGCGTTGTTATCGCCACATTTCAATCCACGCACCCCACGCGGGGTGCGACGATTGATGTTGTCAATTGATATAATCCCTGCAAATTTCAATCCACGCACCCCACGCGGGGTGCGACAAATATAAAAATAGCGTATAACTCAAAATTAATATTTCAATCCACGCACCCCACGCGGGGTGCGACTCTTTGAGTCCGCAACATCTCAGAAAATTGTAACATTTCAATCCACGCACCCCACGCGGGGTGCGACATAAAGAATGTATGGTAAATACTATAACACAAGGATTTCAATCCACGCACCCCACGCGGGGTGCGACTCTCAGAAAATTGTAACTAGCGTCGCATACCCAGATTTCAATCCACGCACCCCACGCGGGGTGCGACTACAATTAACAAATAATAAAACATGGATTTTATTATTTCAATCCACGCACCCCACGCGGGGTGCGACAACTCGTTGATAAAATTAGTTGCATTTATTATAGATTTCAATCCACGCACCCCACGCGGGGTGCGACATTCACCGTTGACCGATTAGCGAATAGGCATACCTATTTCAATCCACGCACCCCACGCGGGGTGCGACACTTGACCAACTATTCCCATTGCTCATGTTTAAAATTTCAATCCACGCACCCCACGCGGGGTGCGACTCACTAACCAATCTTTATGTGGTTGTTGTTATGAATTTCAATCCACGCACCCCACGCGGGGTGCGACACCGTCGGAATGAATAATACAATCGCATTCCTCGCATTTCAATCCACGCACCCCACGCGGGGTGCGACTACAATGTTTGCATGTCAAATTGTTTGTTTCTTATTTCAATCCACGCACCCCACGCGGGGTGCGACTTGTACCATCCTTTTTTTGGTCATCTACTATCTGATTTCAATCCACGCACCCCACGCGGGGTGCGACTGTAAAATGGTATCTATACGCTATTTTATATACAATTTCAATCCACGCACCCCACGCGGGGTGCGACTTGTTTCTTCTAGCTTTTTTCCACAATGCAGGCAAATTTCAATCCACGCACCCCACGCGGGGTGCGACTTTTATAGTACAATTACTATACAATGTAATATAATTTCAATCCACGCACCCCACGCGGGGTGCGACCCAAAAAACAAGTAATAGTAAGATAGGCAAATTAATTTCAATCCACGCACCCCACGCGGGGTGCGACAATGGCGAAAAATCGTATAGTTGCCCAAAATTCGCATTTCAATCCACGCACCCCACGCAGGGTGCGACACAGAAGTCGAAAATTTGCTTAACCGTCATGACATTTCAATCCACGCACCCCACGCGGGGTGCGACTGCATACTTTTTATTCAAAACTGAATAGATTATAATTTCAATCCACGCACCCCACGCGGGGTGCGACTTAGGTTATAACGATATATCCCATAGTAGCGAAGATTTCAATCCACGCACCCCACGCGGGGTGCGACTTGTAAATGTTATCATTGTGGATGTGAGGACGTTATTTCAATCCACGCACCCCACGCGGGGTGCGACAATACTGCTATAATTCGCTATAAATGACTGTATTATTTCAATCCACGCACCCCACGCGGGGTGCGACGGTTTCGCATGGTATGTTTTCATGTTTACTTTAGATTTCAATCCACGCACCCCACGCGGGGTGCGACGGGGAGAAAAATGAATAAATCAATTGAATATATAATTTCAATCCACGCACCCCACGCGGGGTGCGACAGAAACGCAAGTGAATTAGATAAAATACAAACTAATTTCAATCCACGCACCCCACGCGGGGTGCGACTGGTACTTTATTATTTACAATGAAACTTTTTGAAATTTCAATCCACGCACCCCACGCGGGGTGCGACACAGAAAGAGTTGGTTATTCTACTCAAAAACCAAATTTCAATCCACGCACCCCACGCGGGGTGCGACTACAAACTTGATATTTCTTATGGTGTTTTTATCGATTTCAATCCACGCACCCCACGCGGGGTGCGACTTTGGTTATAGTGTAATTAAAACGGAATTTGATGATTTCAATCCACGCACCCCACGCGGGGTGCGACGGAATAAAAACTAAAAGGAGCGGTTAAAATGACATTTCAATCCACGCACCCCACGCGGGGTGCGACTTTCACGGTTGACGGCGAAACGGTAAAATTGATATTTCAATCCACGCACCCCACGCGGGGTGCGACCCTAACAACTAAGCAAAATAGCCATTCTTGGGGTTACACACTACAATGGGGCGGACACTTTCTATAATCTAAAAATTGAAAAAACGTTGCTATTACTAATTAAATCCTAAACTGCAAATCATGTTAGCTTAGGCTTCGCAAATAAATAATTAAATAATAATTGTCCCTTCAGGATTATAACTTTCTTTTGCACCAATATGTTCTACTTTACCATTCCATTTATTCCCTAAGTAATAATATCGCAAGCTATCCGTTTGTTTGTCAATTGTACTTTCTAATTTTTGTTTTAAGATTAAAAATGTGCCATAATCAATCAAACATTCGAATAATGAGTTTTGAACTCTTTGACCATAGTTTTGACAAGCTTTACTTACAATCCTTAATCTTTTTTTACCTGAATCCGTTAAAGTACTAACATCATAAGCAATAACTACAAACATTAAACACCTCATTTACATAAAAATGGCGGATATTCATCTAAATCGTTACGAAGATACCTAGCTAACAATTGAGATTGAACATAAGGAATCAGCCCAACTTCAATTTTTTCATTTATAAATGGATGATTAATTATTTCTTTTTTTCTTTCCTGCCAACAGTTTAATAATTTTTTCCTCCCCTCATCAGTCATTAGTACCCCACCACCTTCTTTAGGGTAAAAATCTTTTTCAGTTATTTGTTTCAAATTTATCATAGTTATTACCATTCTATCTACTAAATATGACCTTAACTCCTCAACTAAGTCTAGTGCTAAAGAACTTCGTCCTGGTCTTATTGTATGCATAAATCCAACATAAGCATCCAGTCCTACTGTTTCAAGTGCAGATTGGATTTCTAAAGATAAAATTATATATAAATATGATAACATACAATTTACATTATCAAGTGGTGGTCGTTTTGATCGTCCATACATCTGAAAATGTTTTTTTTGCTGCAATATCATGTCATTAAAAACACTAAAATAACTCTTCGCAATCGAACCTTCAAACCCTCTCAATGCATCTAAATCATTAAACTCATAAACATTTTTTAAATTTTCTTTTATTAATTGTGATATCTTAATAAGATTAGTAGTATCCATTATTTCTTGATTATCTCTAATAGTTCTTTCTAATGTGTTTCTTGTATTAAAAAGTTTTGCAGCAATTAGGTTTTTAGAAAAATTCAGACAAAATATTCCGTCTTCAGAACAAAAATATTGTTTTTTCCTAAGAATAACATTGCCTTTTATTTTGCCAGTTATTCTAGCCAAATACTCACCGTTTGGTTTTAAGAAATTAATTGCAATGTTATTTTCAGCACATTTCCCCATCAAAGCAGGACTTGCACCCATATAACCAAAACATATAATATTTTCTATATTTGCAAAGGGCATTCTGAACTTTTCATTTTCATCAAGGAGTACTACAATGTTTTCTCCGTCCAAAGATAGGTAAGATTTGGGAGTTGTTACATATAATGTATTTAAGAGTTTTCTCATCAATTACCCCCTTTTTAACAGCATGTCAATCTTTTCCTTATTTTTAAGCTTATTACTAAATATTGTTGGCATACAAATATCTATCATTGAGCAAAGACTACAATTTTGATTTTCAGGTTTCTTAGGTATTTTTTGGTTGTAAAGCAAAGTTTTGATTTCACTAATTGACTCTAAAACACTGTTCTTTAATTCCATAGTCAAGTTAACTAAAACACGCCTTTTTATTTTTCCATAATAAATATCTCCTGACAAAATAGTTGCACCAAACATTTCTTCTAAACAAATGGCAACTGCACACAATTGATAATTATCAGCATTACTTTTTTCAGGTTTTCCATTTTTATATTCTATTGGGTTTATTCTCCATCTGCCTAATTTAGAATCTATCTTTGCACCACTATCGTCTTTAATAAATTCGACAATGTCCGCAATCCCATATAAGCTTAATATTTCTGAAAATACCGGTATACTCCTTCCAATGTGGATGTTTCCTCTTTTCTCATTGAAAAAGGGATCATCAACCTTTTTGTGCAGAAAATCCCCTTCAACTATTTTATAGTTACTACTCCATTGGCAGTCAATATGCATGAGCCCAAATCTTCTTTTACAATAGACATATTGCTTCAGCGCAGATATTGGTATCCTTTCGGCATCTTCAATTTTTTTCTTCAATAGTTACTCCATTGGGCATATTGTCTTTAGAAATCTGAACATCATAGTCAGAATATTTCCTGGCAGGAGTGTCTTCATCAATTTTGCACACCTTAACTCTTTCTAGCAGAGTATGAGAAGGTGCATTTCCTAAAGCACACTCATGCTTAAATACTATTAACTTTCTTACAATCATTTTACCCCTTGCAGCAGAATGGTCATGCTCAAACATATTTATAATAGCTTCCCAGAAAAGTTCTAAATCTTTATTGCTGAACCCAGTAACATCTTGGGCTAATTTTGCTGATACATAGCCTTCTGCTTTATAAAGGGCATACGGTACAAAACTTTTCTTGCCCATTTCCGTTTCACCTTTTGCTGCATCTTTTTGATTAGTAATTGCCTTTCTAGTTATTGTGATTTCTTGTGCTGCAATCGGATCTATACTCTTTGCAAAATTAATTTGGATTGGTCCTCTCACAACTCCACATGGTGCATCCCCAGTACTCATGACAGCTCCAAAAGTTCGTACATCATAATAATTTTGGCACATGAACTTCTGCGCTGCTTTTATTTCTTCAGTTTTTTTTGTTTTCTTTTCTATTCCAAGTGTATTGTAAGCATTTTCTAACTTATCATTTAAGACTTCTTTAATAAATATTTTATTCCCTTCGCTATCATCTTTCACTAATTGAATATAATTTCTAATTTTTCTTTTAATACAAACATCAGTTACAATGCCATGTCCTGTTTCAGCATCAACTCGAGGCATATTTCCGGCATCTGGGTCACCATTAGGATTGCCATTCTCCACATCAAATAGCACTACAAATTCATACCTGTTTTCAATTGCATCATCAAACATTTTATTTTCCATCATTTTATTTCTCCTCCTTATTTGTATTTCCTTTTTCATAATTCTTTTGATTTTGTTGATAGTATCCCAATATAAACCTGCCTTGATTATCCATACTCTGTACTTTAGGAAAGCTTTCGCCTTCAATAAGTCCTAAACATTCACCAAGTTTAATATTCATATAATTACCTTTTTTATTCATATCATTAACTTTTATTTTCGCAAGATGATGTTGCGCAAGTTTTAATAAATTAGGAAAAACCAGTGAAGGGTTCGAACAAGCTGAAGCAAAATACTTATCTTTAATTGTAGCGTTTATCCCATCTCCCAAGGCATCCTTTTGTATTTTTTCGAGTATTGCAAACACCCTTCCTAGTACATACCCCGCATTTGTTGATTGTTCATTTAAGTACACGTCAATTTCCTCCTTTTTCTTTGCTATCCTGCTTTTTCTTACTAAATACCCTTTAATAATTGCAGCTCTTGCCTGCGTGACGCTTGCTTCTGTCTTTACCCTTATTAAGATTTGACTATATAGTAACTGTGGATACATATCTCCAGTTAAAATAGCTCTAGTTATTGCTCCTCCAAGCAATGGATTTGCCTTCTTGTCTCTACTATTGCTACTAATTGTTGCATAGATTATTGCTCCTATTTTAATATTTCTTTTGCCATTTGGCCCACCATATATATTTATATCATCATAATGAAGTTTAACTTTTTCACAGAATTCTTTAAATGAATTTGCATAAAAATATCTTACCGATATTCTACCTGCATTTGGTGCTAACCCAAGTACATAAAATTTTGTACTTGTATCTATTTGTGGACTATTCTCCATTCCTTGCATACCATCTTTCAATACACTTTTAACTATTTCTTCAGTTTTCCTATCAACTTTTTCATTTTCTTCATCTTCTTCATCATTATTATCATCAGAAACATTAAACATTTCCTTAAATATATTGGTATACGTTTCATTTGCGGAACTTGCCCAAAAAACCGTTGTATCATCTCCAATAAACATTTTTTGCTTCATACTGGCTAACATATATTTTAATGCTGTGCTATATTTAAAAGTGGCAACTTCAGAAACTGCAGAATTATAGGATTGGCTTAGATTATAGGAAGCATCAGCATCTTTTTTAAAACAAACTAAGGAAGCCCCCATTGTACTTGCACCCTTAACTCCACTAAATTGAGGATGAATCCTTGCAATAGGCGATTTTTCTCCAGTAATAGAACACTGAGCAATATGTTCATCTGTGTCTTCATACTTTTCTTGGTTATGTTTAAGCCAAATATCCATAATTTCAGCATTTTGATGTAAATATTCTTCTTTCCCCACAAGGCTGAACACAACATTCCCCGAAAAAGCGTTTCCTTTTTGATTGTAATATTTCAATATAAGCTCATTTCCCCAAGCTTCATTAATATCCCATTTTTCAAAAAATTTTTTAATCGCAATAGACTCTTTTGAAAAAGAGTCTTCAAACATTTTAATATGCAACTCTTTTGCAGTTTGAAATTTCTTCTCCTCAATTTCTTTTTTTCCTTTTTCACCGCTTATACCAAAAACATAGGCGAAATTATCACATACTGGAGAGGCTGCAATTCCAGAAATTTTCATACTTTTGGGCATCATAAAACCTTGTGGCTTTTTATCATTAAATTCTGTTAAAGAATTTATGCTGATTAAATCTCCATCTTCTGATAAAACTGCATTATAACTTGCGGTAATTATTTCAAAACCATAGGGACTTATATTAACCGCTTCATCCCTCACTAGCAAATCATAGTAATCACATAAAGAGTTAAGTATCATTGTACCACCTCCTTTAAGTTCGTTAAATCAAGAACACCACTAGCTAGTTTAGCTCGAAAAAACCTTGGTGCTACAGTTTGTTTTTCACCATTTTTATATATTTGATAGCCTAAGTCATAGAGCATATATCCTAAATCTTGTTCTCCTTCTAAACTGCTTTTTGGGATATCTTTTAACTCTTCTATAATTTCAAAGGATGCTCCAAATTCTCTGGTACCCAAACACGGTCTATGAAAACACTGCCCTTGTCTTAGTCGTCTTATTGCAATATTATAGTGTTTTTCTACCGTATCACTTTCGCCTGCCTTATCTAAGTTTAGATCGAAATGAGCTTCAATAACATATTCAACATTTTTGAGTACCATAGCTGCGCGCTGATGCCTATTTTCATTGGTCATGATATAGAGAGGCTCAGCATTTTCGATTGCTTTTTTTACTTGTGATAGTTTTAAGACTTCAGATACTTCATTCCTTCTAAAATTTGTAAATTTTATTGGATTGATAACGTGAATCTTGTCAATCGTCCAGGTAATTGCCGGTTTCCAATATATTGCTTCTAATATTCCTTTTGCTGCCGATGGAGTGATAATATCATAGCTTACTCTCTCAACTTTCAATTCCGGCCGAGAAAAGCATGCATAATCTCCCCATACTCTGAATTTTATCCCATATCCCATTTGAACTCATTCCCCCTTATATGTTATAACAATCTGCATTTTTATTGTCTTCTGAAAATATTTCTAGTCCAATATCTTGGTTGTAATATTTTTCATTATTTAAGATATTTATCCCATTATCTAATTTTTCAACCACATTTTGTTTATCCAAGTTGAAATATTCGCTTTCATAAATGGAAACTGAATATTGCTGCAGCTCCCTTAGAGTTCTATTTGTATATTTATTGTTTCTTGCCTCTTTTATTAGTTTTTTTGCCGCATCATTATAAGGAATAATTACATTATAAGAATTATCTTCAATTATTTTGAATTTCTCAGCAACATTTTTAAAATTATACTTACCTGCTGAAATTTCATATTCACTTATAATATTCTTAGTATCAAGCAACACATCTGATGTAGAAGCTTTATAAAGCAACTTAAAGTACCTAGCTATACCTTCTAATTCAAAGGCATTTTCCCCTAATACACTTATAACCTCTTGACCTATGCTAACTACATTTCTCAGTGATCTTGGAATTTTACCCTCTTCGCTCAGAGGTTCAACCACATAGACATTTCCAACCTTTAGTTTCCCCTCTCTATTTGCCCTGCCACCAGCTTGTATAATACTGTCTATTCCTGCAATACTTCTCACAACAAGGGGAAAATCAATATCTACTCCCGCTTCAATTAGCTGAGTCGAAATAGCAATTACTTTTTTATTATTTTTCAATAAATTCTTTATTTTACTTAAAACTTCTCTTCTATGCATAGGACACATTAAAGTGCTAAGATGAAACACATTGCAGTTAGTTTCCTCCTTTGCTATTTTATAAAGCGAGTATGCATGTCTCCTTGAATTTACTATTACAAGAGCTTTTTTGTTTTTTATCAGTAATTCAATAATTTCTTCATCTGTTTTCTTGCCTATTACTGTATATTTCACCCTTTTAAGCTTTTTAGCAAGTTCTATAGGATTTGTAACAATTTCTTTAATGTTAACATTATCATATTTGTATTTACTTATTTCTGGCTGTGTTGCACTGCATAATACTGCAGTTACATGGTAATTTACAACTAGTTCACTTATAGCGTACATACATGGTGATAAGTATTGCCTTGGAAGCATTTGCGCCTCATCAAAAATAATTACACTTTTACTTATGTTATGTAATTTTCTTGTTTTTGAAGACTTATTAGAAAAAAACGATTCAAAAAACTGTACATTCGTAGTTACAACTATGGGAATATCCCAATTCTCACTTGCCCACTTAATTCTTTTTTCTTCTTCTTCGTCATCGTTTTCATCATTTAGCAGAACATTACTGTGATGCTCTAAAACATTTTCTCTGCCTACACAATTTGCAATAATATCAGCATTTTGTTCTATTATACTTGTGTATGGAATTACATATATAATTCTGTTGAGGTTGTGCTTTTTGGCATGTTTTAATGCAAAAGCAAGTGAAGATAATGTTTTACCACCACCAGTTGGTACGGTTAATGTATATAGTCCTTGTTCTTCTTGAGCTTTTTCTAAGCAGTCCTTAAGAATTCCTTCCCTTATATTATTGATTTCACTTCCATCATTTTGTGGGATATTATTCATTACTTTACTCAATAAATCTTCCATAGAATAGTTTATTGAAATGCGTTTCTTTCCTGTTATATATTCCTCTGTATCTGTCCAGTCTGCATCAACAAGAGAAGAATATAGCATTTTGATATATGTTGCAAATGTAAAAGAATCATATTTAATATTTGAATTGAATTTTTTGTGTTTTATTTTTAGTGGTATTTTTATTTCTTCTTCAAGAGTGATTTGTTGTCCTTTATATTTGTTAAGTTTTGCATAATATGAACCATCGCCAATACTTGCAGTACTACCACTATTTGAAAGTCCTGTATGATGCCCTGCTACGGCCATTCCATAAAGTTCACCAATGGCTTTATATTTTTCTACTAATATTTTAGCTCCTGCAGTTGCATGATCAACTTTTACTCTTCTACCTCTAATTCTAGCTTGAAATTCTGGCTGATATTTTCCTGCGTCATGTAACAAGCCAATAATTTCGCCCTCCTCTTCTGCATCGAAAGAAGAGGCAAATTTTTTCGCATAAAGAGCAACATTTTTTAGGTGACTAGTCAACAATTGACAATCTTCTTCACAAGTAAAATTTTTACCATCTTTTGTATGTGCTATAAATTTCAAAATACACCTCCCAATTCTCCTAAAAGTAATAAAAATCAAAATATGACTATTGAAATATTTCCTTAATTTTAATCATTAACATAAACCCATTACTTGAATTCATATGACGATATCATATACTCTGCTTATTTGAGTAAGACTAATTTTTATACCTTTATAAAACTGAATTTTACTTGCAACTTCTATATTTCTTTAACTAATATACCATATTACCATTGCCATTATTGGTACAGTTGACATGAAATATTAAAAATTATTTCCTTTCACTCTTTCCCCCTCTTCTCTCTAGCAAAAAACGGCATTCTAAAAAGGGTCTCCCTTCTTAAAATGCCGTTCTAAGCTTTACCACACAGTTAATTTGCTTACAGTTAACCGCTTTAATATCGCCCTTTTAGTTGCATACACATTTGGACAAAGAATCATGATGTATTATTTGCCCGCAATATTCACTTTTCGTGCAGACATTGATGATCTTTACTTGTTCCCCTGCCGAACCTACTAAAGTTCTGCTCTATGTAACAAGCCTACCATAAATAGCCTTGTTCATTTGCTAACCAACTAGCCAACTTTCATTTACAATGTCTTGTTTTTATCATCTTAATTCATCATCATCATGATGTCAATGCTTTGTAGATATTATCTTAATAGTTTATTATATTTTTACTAATATCTGTACATTAAGCATAGGATAAGTAGATTTGCACAATAATAACCAATTTCACTTCAAAAATGCCAAAAATCTTTTCTGGTATAGTGCTCTTTCAAGCTACTTGCATATTCCCCCGCCAATAATATTATTTTAATGCAGAATATGTGGTCGATTCGTGAATCGACCCTACTTTGCTCTTATGTAACTCATCCCAAATACAAGCAATAATGTTGCAAAAACAGGCATCATATACGCTTGCAGATGCAACAGCCATCGAAGACGCAGGAAAAGCATATTGACTGTTTGAGCGAAGTGAGTTTCAGTATGCCTGCAGTCAAGGGTTTGGTGTTGCCTGAAGGCGTAGTTGTAAGCCGCTTTGCAACTTATTGCTCAAAGGTGACATATTGTTAACTTATGAGAAAATAATTAAAATAATGCATGTTTTACTTTGGGGTTGCTGGCTGGCAAACCCAGCCACTACAATAGCCTTTGTATATGCGGTCGATTCGTGAATCGACCCTACCATTAATGCATGTATTTCTACTAGCCTAGTAAACCCAGACAACCACTTAACTCATCTTATATCATCCAAATTGGAATAATGAGGTTATCTTTGTTGAAAGCACTTAATCTTTCCGATGTGCAAAGAACAGCTCCTGTTCCCCTAATTAATGGTGATTTGTCAATTACACCAAATACTCTTGTTAGGCGAATATCGGGGCTTGCAGTTTTTTTGATCTCTATGGGATATAATTTGCCGTCGCCTTCAATAATCAAGTCTATTTCCTTTGTATCTTTATCACGATAGTAATAAAGATACGGCTCAAAGCCTACATTATGATAACTTTTAACAATTTCAGAAACTGCAAAATTTTCCAGTATTGCTCCACTCATCGCACCGCTCATTAGGGTGTCTGCATCGCTCCATTTTGTTAAATAACTAACAAGCCCTGTATCATAAAAATATATCTTCGGCGTTTTCAATGTGCGTTTTAATACATTGTTTGAATATGGGTGTAAATAAAAAATTATACCTAATGTTTCCAAGATATTTAGCCAAGCTTTTGCAGTTGTTTGGTCAATATCGCAAGCATCTGCAATAGTTTTATAATTCAACATCTGTCCCGCAAGTGCAGCAGTTGCCGTGATAAATTTCATAAATTTAAGAGAATTAATTGATCCTGAAAGCTCTTTAACATCTCTATCAATATAAGTGTTTATATAGCTTGTATAATCTGCTCTGCGGTCGGTATATTGCCCACTAACAAGTGCCGGCATACCTCCAGCAAAAATACGCTGGTAAATTTCTGGTGTTCCTACAGATTTTGTGATTTCTTGTCTTTTTAATAAAGCATCAAAATTTACTGCAAAAGGAATTGTCGGATTTCCTAAAATCTCCTGTTGTGAAAGTGAAAATAGATTTAATAGGCAAACTCGCCCTGCCAAGGATTCTTGGACACCTCGCATCATTTTGAAAATCTGTGAGCCAGTGAGCCAAAAATCGCCTGGATTATGATGCTTATCAACCCACATTTTTATATATGGAAATAACTCCGGCGCGTATTGCACTTCGTCAATAAAAAGCGGAGGCTTATGAATCTGAAAAAACATTGCAGGGTCGTTCTTCGCAATGTCACGCTCAGTTAAATCATCAAGTGTAACATAGGCGCGATTAATATTTTCTTCTCCAATGAGTTTTTGGAGCATAGTTGTTTTACCAACTTGACGAGGACCGGTTATTAATATAGCTGGGAATTGCTTATTAAGCTTCATAAAGGTTTCTTCCATCGCCCGTTTAATATATTTCATATGTAGCCTCCATTTCGTCTAATATATGATACATTCCCATTATAGCCGAAATATGCATTTTGTCAATTATTTTTGTGGGAAGATTATGCGGTCGATTCGTGAATCGACCCTACCAACATGAAAAAGAGCAAGCCAAGTTGCAAAAGGAGGCATCATATGGAGCAGGCAGCTGCAACACCCAGCGAAGATGCAGGAAAAGCATACTGACTGTTTGAGCGAAGCGAGTTTCAGTATGCCCGTAGTCAAGCGTTTGGTGTTGCCTGAAGGCGTAGTTGTAAGCCGCTTTGTAACTTATTGCTCAAAGGTGACATATCGTTAACTTATGAGAAAATAATTCAAATAATGTATGTTTTTCTTTGTGGTTGCTGGCTGGCAAACCCAGCCACTACAATAGCCTTTGTATATGCGGTAGATTCGTGAATCGACCCTACATATAACATATCCAAATACATAAAAAATTGCCCGCTTTCCTTCCCTACAGAATAAAGAGAAAATGCCTCCCGTTGGGAGGCATTTTCTCTTTATTCTTTTTTGGCGTTCCCGATTGGATTCGAACCAACGGCCTAGCGCTTAGGAGGCACTCGCTCTATCCTACTGAGCTACGGGAACAACACTGCTAATTTTAAGGGTTATGCAGTGCTTTGTCAAATTAAACTTGCTTAATCTTGTATTGGTAAGCTTGCAAAGCCTTTTGCTAAATCCGCATCTGTTGGTACATAATCTGTCATTCTGCCTTCGTTATAGTCCATATAAGCACCAATATCAAAGTAGCCTGTGCCAGAAAGATTGAAGACAATTGTTTTCTTCTCTCCAGTTCTTTTGCATTCTAAGGCTTCATCTATTGCAGCTTTAATTGCGTGTGCTGATTCTGGTGCTGGCAATGTTCCTTCTATCTTAGCAAACATAGTTGCAGCTTCAAATACTTCACTTTGCTCATAGGATTTAGCTCTAATATCTCCACCGTGATAAAGCTCAGAAATAATTGGGCTCATTCCATGGTAGCGTAAGCCACCGGCATGGTTTGGTGATGGCATGAAGCCACTGCCTAAGGTATACATTTTAATTAATGGTGTAGTTTTTCCTGTATCACCAAAGTCTAAAGTGAATTTACCGCGAGTTAGGGATGGACAAGATGCTGGCTCTACTGCTATAAAATCGATATTGTTTTTGCCTGCCAATTTTTCGCCCATGAATGGAGCGATAAAACCACCAAGATTAGAACCGCCACCGGCACAGCCAATCATAATGTCTGGCTTAATTCCGAATTTGTCACAGGCTATTTTTGTTTCCATGCCAATGATTGATTGATGTAACAGTACATGATTTAATACGCTGCCTAAAACATAACGGCAGTTTTCTGTTTTCATGGAAAGCTCTAATGCTTCAGAAATTGCACAGCCTAAGGAACCACCTGTACCTGGATTCTCTGCTAAAATTCTTCTACCTACTTCTGTTGTATCTGAGGGAGAAAGGGTTACTTTAGCACCGTATGTTTCAATTACTCCCTTACGGTAAGGCTTTTGCTCGGCAGAAACTTTCACCATGAAGACATTTAGGTCTAAACCGTAGTATGCACAAGCCATGGCTAAAGCTGTTCCCCATTGTCCTGCTCCTGTTTCGGTTGTCAGGCTTGTCATGCCCTGCTGTTTTGCATAATATACTTGGGCTGCTGCTGAATTTAATTTGTGGGATCCGCTGGTGTTTGTGCCTTCCATTTTGTAATAGATTTCCGCAGGTGTATCTAAAGCCTTTTCTAAACCATATGCTCTAACTAGGGGTGATGGGCGAAACATGCGATAGAAACTATTAATATCCTCTGGAATATCAATATAGCGGTCTGTGCGATTCATTTCCTGAGCTACTAAGCCTTCACAAAATACTGGTAATAAATCTTCTCTTACACAAGGCTGCATTGTGCCAGGATGAATAAATGGTGTCAAACGCTCTCCTAAGTCGGCTTGCAGATTGTACCAAGTTTTTGGCATTTCCTCTTCTTTTAATATAATCTTGTACGGTACCTTTGACATCTAAATCATTCCTTTCGTCTCTTGTTTTTTTTACTAAACTACTGTCACTTTCACCTACAAGTCTCAGGCTATTTTTTCATAATCAGTACAAAAAAAACACCCGTCCTTGAATAGACTTCAAGGACGAATGTAAAATACATCCGCGGTGCCACCTTGTTTTATAGGAGTTACCCTATCTCTTTGCAGGATACTAACATATCCTTCAGTTTAACGCAACTGTAACGTCACAGAATACTCAAGGCAAAATTCCTCTTTGACTGTGCCCTCTGTGGTCCATTTAATATACTGCGTTTTGCAGGGCTCTCAGCTACCCCTACTCTCTGTAAATGCACATATATTGTTATCTCCACGTCAACGGTTTCAATGACAATTATTTAGTTCTTTTTCATGATACCGCTGTTAATCCTGCTTGTCAAGATATTTATTTTACTTTTACTTAAATATTTTTATTCTTCCACTGGGCTAGGCTCCCATTCTTACCTTGCACTATTTCTAAGAGCTGCGGAATTTCCTCACGCAAGCTACTGACATGGGAAATTATACCTACCATCCTGCCTGATTTTTGCAGACTAAGGAGAATTTCAATTGCTTCATGCAAGGAATCTTCATCTAGTGAGCCAAAGCCTTCATCAATAAAGACTGTTTCTAAACTAATACCTCCTGCGTAAGCTTGCACTACATCTGTTAAGCCTAAGGCTAAGCTTAATGCCGCCTTAAAGCTCTCTCCACCTGAAAGTGTACGCAAAGACCTCTCCTTGCCTTCATCTTGGTCTAGCACAGCAAAATCTAGCCCTCCAGCTGCATTGATACGCTGTCTGGTGCTTGTAGGACAAAGCAAATAACGCCCTTTGGACATCCGGCTTAAACGCTGATTTGCTGCTACCAAGACATCTTCAAAAAGTGCTGCTAAAACATAACGACCAAAGCTGACGCCTTGAGGATTTTTACCACTAGCTACATCAGCTATTTTCCCTAGCACACTAAATTCCTGCTCCAGATTGATCTGCTTTGCAACTGCTGCACTAATTTTTATTTGTGCCTCTTCTCTTTTGCGTAATTGTTCGCTTGCCACTGCTAGTTCGGCAATCTTCTGCTGCAGTTGTTCTTCATCTAGAATTAGTGCCGCTTCTAAGCTAGCTAGCTCTTCTACAGTTCTACCGGCAACCTGGCTAGCGCGTTCTCTTGCTCTATCTGCCCAGAGAAGCTTTTGTTCATGATGTTTTTTAATCCGCTCTTCTCTTCCACTTTGGGATGACAGCTCTTGATAAGCTAGGATGAAATCGGCTTTCTCTGTAAATCCTTCTGCTATCAGCTTTACCTCAAAATCAGACCGCAGTTTTAATAAGCTCTCTTTAGCTTGCGCTAGTTGTGCTTGCAGTCCTTTTTGTTTTTCAGTAGCCTGTACATAGTCTTCTTTGGTTTGCTCCCAGGTGGCAAATAAGCTCTCTTCTAGCTGCTGATTTTTTTCTACTGCTACTTTCGTCTCTTGGTAAGCTTTTCCTAAATTATTACTATTCTGTAAATCTACAGGAATGCTGTTTTTACTTTCTTGCAATGCTCCTGCTAATATGCCGCGTGTTTGCAAGGCAATTTGTAATTTTTTACTGCATTCCCGTTCTGTTACCGTATACTCTTCTCTTTTTATTTTTAAGCTTGGCAATTTTGCTAAGACCGTTTCAATTTCTGCTACTAGTTGTTGTTCATTATTGGTTGCCTCGCCTTTTGCTGGCTGTGGATGTGTTAAGCTTCCACACACTGGGCAAGGGCTGTTTGCTTGTAAGCTCTTGGCTAATTGTAAGGACTGCTCTGTTTGCAACTGCCTTCTTAGTTCTACAAGCTGCTCTGCTTCTAATAATTTTAACTCTGCTGTAACTTGGTTGCTAATCTCTTCTAACTTTGCTTTTTCTTGCTCCAGCTTGTGCACTAAGAGATCATTTTCCTGCCACAGCGCTTCTTTCACTAGCATGGCTTGCAATTTTTCTTGCCAATTTGTCAATGTTACTGCGTATTGAGCCAGCTCAGCTCTCTTAGCTTTTTCTTCAGTTGCAGTCCACTGTGTTTTGCTTGCTTGGATTTTTTGCCAATGCTTACTTAAGACTACTAATTTTTCCTCGTGCTCTGCTATTATTTTTTGTAAGTCATCAACTTTTAGTCTTTGCTCTTTGCCCTGTTCATACAAGGGTTGCAATTTTTCTGCTTTTTTACCTGATGCTACCTTTGCTTCTAACACAAGAATTTCTGCTTGCTCTAAAGCTAGCTCTTGTTGCTTAACTTGTGCTTCCTGTAAGCTCACGATGAGCTTTTGGATTTCTCTTAGTAGAGCAACCTTTTGACGCAAGCTTGCTACTGTGGTCTGAAAGCTAGTCAACTCAAGTTTGCCCTCGTTTAGCAACTGATAAACTTGTGCTTTTTCCTGGTTATACTGTTCTTCCCACTGAAAAATATTCAGCTCAGCTATCATTCCGCTTTCTTTCCATAAGACCTGCACAAAGCTAATCTGTTGATCACAAGCAAGCTTCAAGCGTTGTCCGGCTTCCTTTAGGGCATCTTCTATTTTTTTCATCTGAGTTGTCATAAAGATTTTTTCGAGGATTTTTTCTCGGTCTTTACTATCTGCTAAAAGCAGCTGTCTAAATGAACCTTGGGGTAAAATGATGATTTGGCGAAATTGCTCGCTGTTCAGTCCGATCAGTTCTTCAACTTTTTTTGTTACATTTTCATAGCCTTCTACTAATAGTTCTTTGCTACCATTTATTTCCTGATAGAGCTCTGCTTCTGGTTTTGCTTTAACTAGACGATCCCTATTGCCCTTTGCTGGGCGTTCTTGTTCTGGTCTACGTTCTACAAAGTAGCGCAGATTATGCAAGGAAAAGCTTAAAGAAACCTTTGTTTCTAGCTCTGGCGCTGCTTGCAAACGACGAAGCATTTTTGCATCTCGCTCTCCTCCGCTAGAACTACCGTAAAGTGCAAAACAGATTGCATCTAAGAGTCCTGTCTTCCCTGCGCCTGTCACTCCGCAAATCAAGAAAATCCCCTCGGCTGTGTGTTGTTCAAAATCAATTATTTCCTTTTGATAGCTAACAAATTCTTGCATTTCTAATTGGAGTGGTCGCATTTATTACCCTCCTCTACTGCTCGCTCTAAATATTCTCGCCAGCTTGCTTGCCAAATTTCGCCACTAATTTCTTCGTAAAACTGGGGAAATAAATCATAAATGGAAGCCTGAACTTTTTCTCGTCCCAGGGAACTCATTTCTGGATTAAAGATTGTGCGTTCGATGCTACAGAGAAATGGAAAAATTGTAGCTAAGCGTTCCCGGACATTCAGGAGCATCTTGGTATCTTGCAGTTTTACTTGCACATAATTAAGATTTACCGGTTCTTGCATCAGCTCGGCAAATTCTCCTGTAAATACTCTTAATTTCTTTGGCAGCGTAAATTTACACCGCTTGGTTTGGATGCTGCCATCTGCTCCTATGTCTACTACTTCTACTCCTGGCTCATTGTTCGCCTCGTTAAAAGAATACGGAAAGAGCGAACCGCAATAGACTACTTTTCCCTCTTGCAATACTTGTCTTTTGTGTAAATGACCAAGTGCTGTGTAGTTAAAGCTACTAAAGGCTCTTACTGGGATTGTTTCTAACCCACCAACTGTGATATCTCTTTCTGACTGACTTGCTGTGCCTCCAGCAACAAAGCAATGCACAAGTGCTACTTTCCGCTCTGCACTATGCTGGGCAATTTGGGCATTTATCTTGATATAAGCATCTGCTTGACTGCGAATTTCTTCATCCTGTAGATATTGACGAAGTCTTGCTTTATCTGCAAAGGGTAATAAGTAAAAAGCGACTGTGCCAAATTCATCTTCTAAGTTAATAGGTTCTAGATTTGTTTGCCAGCTTCCTCTGACATAGATTTTACTCTGCTCTAGTTGTTCGTTTGCATATGCTACTCGCACACTACTATCATGATTTCCGCTGATCATGAGGAGTGGGATTTTCAACTCACAAAAAGCATTTAACCATTCATTGAAAAGCACTATTGCTTCTTCACTAGCGAGACTATTATCATAAAGATCTCCGCATAATAAAATAGCTGCTACTTTTTCCTCACGAGCAATTGTGAGAATTTGCCAAAGCAGCTCCCGCTGCTCTGCAAGCAAAGCATAGCCATGCAAGTTTTTCCCTAAATGCCAATCAGATGTATGTAAAAATCGCATTAAGTAATCGCCCTCCTAATACTTGCTAAGCCACTTTGGAGCATACTTCTGGGGCAAGCAAAATTAAGACGCATAAATCTATCTCCTTCCTGACCAAAAAAACAGCCATCAGACAGGGCAACTTTGCCTTGCTTGATTAATTTATGTTTTAATTCTGTATGTTCAAGCCCTAATTCGCGAAAATCTAGCCAAGCAAGAAAGGTACCCTCTGGCTCGATTAAGCGCACTCCTGGCAACATGCCATGAACATAAAAGCGTAAATATTCCAAATTGTTTTGCAAATATACTTTCATTTGCGCTAACCAATCATCACAGGAGCTATACGCTGCCGTTGCCGCGGTTATCCCAAAGACTGTCGGTCCACTATAGCCAGTTTGTTTTAGTACTCTGCGAAAATCACTGTGTCTAGTTAAATCTGGGATGACTGCAAAGGATGTAGCAAGTCCTGCAATATTAAAGGTTTTACTTGGGGCTACAAAGGTTACAATATTTTTTGCTAGTTCTGGCGCTATGCTAGCTAAGGTCTGATGCTGATGTCCTGCATGGACTATATCTCCGTGAATTTCATCAGAAATTATCAAAGCATCATAATCGAGAGCTAAATCTGCTAGCCTTTTTAATTCTTTAGGTAGCCAAACTCGACCTGTAGGGTTTTGCGGGCTACAAAAGAGGATAGTCTTAGCTCCGTCTTGCAGTTTAGCTTCTAAATCATCAAAATCCATATAATAATGTCCCTGCTCTTCTAGCAGTGGATTAGTTATTAGCTCGCGATCATTATTATTAACTGCTGTAAAAAACGGATGATAAGCTGGTGTTTGTACGATTATTTTATCCCCTGGCTGGGTAAAAGCTTGGATTGCCATATTAATTCCATGGACAATACCTCCGCTAGTTGCCAACCATTCCGGTTGAATTTCCCAATTATGATGTCGCTGATAAAATCCAATTACGGCGTCATAGAGAGCTTTAGGAACTCTTGGATAACCGAAAACCGGATGCGCTATGCGTGCCTTGAGCGCAGAAATGATTGGTTCTGCACAAGGAAAATCCATATCTGCTACCCACAAAGGTAAGGCTGCTCCATCTCCAAATAATTCTTCTAAACTATCCCATTTTTCACAATCCGTATCTTTTCTTGTGATGAATTCATCAAAATTATAGCGCATATGGCGTCTCCTCTAAAGTTTAATCTTGGAATTTAGCATAACATAGATTATCTGAAAAAGCACATACATTATCTAAAAAGCACGCAACCTTTTCTATCTAAAAAGCACGCAACCTTTTCTTCAGCTTGCATCTATGATAAGATACTATTATTATTGATGATGCTACTGAGGAAAAGATGTGAAGCTCATGCCAAAAAAATTAAATTGGCTCTATTTTGCTTTGGCCTTGTTTACAATCATTGTTTGGGGCAGTACTTTTGCTGCCACTAAAATTTTGCTCTCTTTTATTCCACCAATTACGCTGCTGATTTACCGCTTTTTCTTTTCTTATCTTGTGCTGCTCTGCTTTGCTCCTAAAAGGATTAAGAGTACTTGGCGAGAAGAACTTTTATTTCTAGCTGCTGGTTTAACTGGTGGCACGCTATATTATTTAGGGGAGAATTTTGCCCTGAGCTTTTCTACCGCTTCTAATGTAGGACTTTTAACTGCTACAGCCCCACTTTTTACGGCTATCGTCATTCGCTATGCTTCACCTAATGAAAAGATTACTCGTGGCATAATTTTAGGCTCTACTCTTGCCTTATTTGGTGTAGCCTGTATTGTGCTCAATGGTAATTTTAGCTTTCAAATACGCCCTTTAGGCGATTTATTGGCGCTGCTTGCTGCCTTTTCTTGGGCTTTGTATGCTCTTGCTATTAAAAAAATAGCTACCCGTTTTCCAAGTGTCTATATTACTAAAAAGGTTTTTCTGTATGCCTTTTTAACCAGTCTACCCCTTAGTCTAACACCTAATTTCGATTGGAGCTTTGCTGCTTTTACTAATCCTTCTGTGCTGATTTATCTGCTCTATCTCAGTGTTTTTGCATCTGCCCTAGGCTATTTTGTCTGGAACATTGTTATGCACCATTTAGGCCCTGTGAGAGCAAATAATTTTATCTACTTTGTGCCTTTAATCAGTCTATTTTTCGCTTTCCTTTTATTGGGAGAGCAACTGACAATCTACATGGCGCTTGGTGCAATATGCATTATTTTGGGAGTTTTTATTACTGAACGCTCCCATTAAACCCCTAGAATTCTTGTTCTATTTTTCTTGGTAATTTGCTCTTAAGAGCTTTATTTCTGCTGCATAGCCGGAGATTTCGTTTGGTGTTTCTAAATAAAACGGTAGATGTCTAAGCTGTGGATGATTGATAATGCGGCTGATTGCTGCTAAACCAATCCTACCTTCTCCTATTTTTTCATGTCGATCCTTATGGCTAGCAAAAGAATTTTTACTATCATTAAGATGGATAGCCCGCAATTTATTTAGACCAATTATCTGATCGAATTCTGCTAAGACTCCGTCTAAATCTTGGACTATATCATAGCCTGCATCGTAAACATGGCAGGTATCTAAACAGATTCCTAGCTTGTCAGCAAGTTCCACCTGCTTGATGATCTCCCGCAGCTCTGTAAAGCTGCTGCCCACTTCGCTACCTTTACCAGCCATGGTTTCTAAGAGTATGGTGGTTGTCTGTGTAGTTGTCAGCAGATGATTTAAGAGCTTAGCTATCTGCTTAATTCCCTGCTCTACTCCAAGTCCCACATGACTTCCTGGATGGAAATTATAAAAATTTCCAGGCAACTGCTCCATTCTCCTAAGATCATCCTCCATTATGAGCCAAGCAAAGGCTTGAGTTCTTTCCTCTATGGAGCAGGCGTTTAAGGTATATGGCGCATGTGCTAAAATTTCTGCAAAATTATGTGCTTTTAATAATGATAACAGCGCCTCTACATCCTTGGGATCTAATTCTTTTGCTTTTCCACCTCTAGGATTTCTCGTGAAAAATTGAAAACAATTGGCTCCAATACTTAAAGCCTCCTTGCCCATTGCCTGAAAACCTTTGGAAACTGATAGATGACAACCAATATTTAACAAAGTTCTCACTCCCTTATCTTTCTAAAAAAAGCCGCTAGCAAATTTGCTAGCGGCTTTTGCACCCTTAACTAAGACTAGCTAAAGATACCTATTTGATTTAATTTTTGATCTGCATCTGCAGAGAATTTCGTAACGATTGTTCCGGATAATGCGCCTGTAGGACAAACTGTTAGGCAGAAGCCGCAGTTACGGCAAAGATCTCTGTCCATAGTCATACCTGGGAAATCCATTACTCTAGCATCATATGAGCAAGCTTCTACACAACGTCCGCAGTTTGTGCAACCGCAATGCATACAACGCTCAGCTTCTTTAGCGGCATTACTTGAACCTAAACCATTTTCCACTTCAGTGAATCCTGGTACACGGTCTGCAACTGGAATTAAGCTTGCTTGCATGCGAGGTTTATTATCATCAGCAATATCTACAAAATGCAGGTGCTCTGCTGTAATAGCTTCCATTACTACGCCGTCTCCGCCTAAGGAAGCGTCCATAGCTTCTGCTGCTTTACGACCCATGGCAATGGATTTAATCACAGATGCTGGGCCTGTTGCACAGTCACCAGCTACATAAATATTTGCAGATGCTGTAGCTCCAGATTCTAGTGATACTACTTTAGGCATAAAGTCTGTAATCACTTTTTGTCCTGTTGCTGCAATTACTGCATCAACCTTCATTGTTACATTTGCTGCTCCAGAAGCTTTTGGAGAACGTCTGCCTGAAGCATCTTTTTCTCCTAAAACCATCGGTGTATATTCAAAATCAAGTCCTGAGAAAGCATTGTTCTTAATTGCCGCAGGTGCTGCTAAGAAAGCAAACTTAATTCCTTCTTGCTCTGCATGCTCAATTTCTTCAGCATAGGCAGGCATAGCTGCCTTATCACGACGGTAAACAATAGTAACTTCTGCAGCGCCCACTCGTAATGCTGCACGAGCAGCGTCAACAGCAACGTTACCACCACCAACTACAATTACTTTTTGCTCATCTAAACGAATTTGTCCTAAATTTACATCCTTTAAGAATTTAATGCCTGAAAGTACACCTGCTAATTCTTCACCAGCAACACCCATTGCAGGGTCACCATGTGCGCCTGTAGCAATTAATATTCTTTCATAACCCATTTGTGTAAGCTCAGCAAGAGAAATGTCCTTGCCTACGGTTACGCCTAAACGAATTTCTACGCCCATAGCTTCTAAACGAGCTATTTCTTTATTCATAATATCTCTTGGTAAGCGATAATCTGGAATACCTACTGCAAGCATCCCACCTGCAACTGGCAGACTCTCGAAAACCTTAACTTGATAGCCTTTGCGCGCCAGATAGTAAGCTGCAGAAAGTCCTGCTGGTCCTGCCCCAATGATGGCAATTTTTTTGCCATTTTTTGTAAGCATTGCTGGCAGTGGAAGTGCATTGCCACAAGCAGCGTAAACTTCATCAGAAGCTGCACGCTTGATTAAACGGATGGAGATAGGCTCATCAACTTTACCACGACGGCAATTAGCCTCACATGGATGATCGCATACTCTACCGCAAATAGCTGGGAATGGATTATTTACACTTACTGTGTTGTAGGCATCGAGATAACTTCCGCGACGCACTTGATCAACATAGAGAGGTACATCTACGCCTGCTGGGCAGGTTTCTTGACAAGGTGCAAAGTCAGGCTCATACTTGAACTGAATTTTTAAGTCTGCTTCTACATTTTTTTCATACTCCCCTTTTACTGGATAAGCACCTTTTGTAGGGAAATTAGGCAGTGCTACACCAATTGCTTCTTGTAAGGAGTTATAGCCTAATTGTTTTAAGAGTACTGCTAAATCTTTATTCAAGGTTGTGAAGTATTCGATACCTTTAATAATACCAATTGAGCAAACGCCCACAGCTTTACAGCCTGTCATTAAGTATTCTACCATATCTTCTGCGCAGGTCACGCCACCAATACCATAAAGGTTAAGGTTTTCAAAGCCGAGACGAGCAATAAGTGAGTTAATCCTCATGGAGATAGGTCGCATGGCACCGCCAGACATCCAGCCAAAACCATCCTCAGAACCCATTGCAGGTTTTTTATTGAAAATATCAATTTTCAGGGTTGGTCCAATAGAGTCGATTGCTGCAATACCAGCTGCTCCCATATCTAAGCAACGCTTAGCAGTACCCACAGGATCTGCCCATGCAGGATAGTTGCTGGAAAGCTTGCAAATAATTGGAATTGTTACTTTTTTCAAAGCATCAGCTAACATTGGAATCATGGTATCATCTGTATAGGATACTAATTCGATAAAATCTGCTCCAGCCTTTTGGCAATCTGCTACTATGTTAGCAGATTCTTCTAAGGTATGACCTACGCTGGCTATAACTACTGCACCTGCGGCTTTGGTCATAGGAATTTCTCTTTCATACCAAACAAGTCGGTCACTGTCAGCCCATTTTTCACAGTTGATTAAGGAATCACTGTTCATGGCTGCAATGTGTGGATACGGATTGATTGCTCTATCCAACCTGATGGTTTTTGTAACTACTGCGCCTGCTCCTGCTTCGTGGGCACGAATTAAGCCCTCGGCAGCAAAGGAAAGTGGGCCTGAAGAAAGAATGATTGGGCTTTGTAATTTTACGCCACAAAATTCTGCAGAGATATCTGCTCCTGCAAAATCTTTAGGTAAGTCTTTTTTCCATTTGATTTGTTTTAAGTCCATCAAATGCACCTCCAAATTTTTCTATGAATTTTTTTTGTTTGTAGTATTTGCAAAAGTTTAACATCAAAGGTTAAACTGTTTTACCTATTTGCCACTGCTTCTATTGCCTCTACAACTTGCTGATAGCCGGTGCAACGGCACAAATTACCAGATATTGCTACTTTGATTTCTTCTTTGCTTGGGTGTGGAGTTTTATCTAATAAAGCTTTGGCACTCAACACTAAGCCCGGTGTGCAAAACCCACATTGCAATGCTGCATAATCAATAAATGCTTGTTGAATTGGGTGAAGCTCTTCATTTGCTGCTACTCCCTCAATTGTTGTAATGCATTTACCCTCCATTGAAGCCGCTAAGGTTAGACAGGTATTCACTGTTTCCCCGTCAACAATCACGGTGCAGGCACCACATTCACCAACTCCGCAACCTTCTTTGGTTCCAGTTAGGTGCAAATCTTCTCTTAATACATCTAATAATCTGGCAAATGGGCTGACCTCAACACTAACAGGTGTGCCATTAACGATCATTTTTAATCCGATTTTTTCCATCTATTCCACCTCCAAAGCTTGAGCTAATGCTCTTCTTGTTAAGGCTTCAATTACAGGCTCTTTATATGGTGTAGACCAACGAACTCCAGACATTTCTAGCATTACCTCAGCTACTTTTCTTGCAGCTTGGGCAATTGTCTCTTGAGTTGCTTGCTTTCCTATTAGTAAAGCTTCTGCAGCCTCTACTCGCATTGTTTTTGGTAAAACTGAACCAGGCACAATTCGAATATCCTCTACAATCCCTGCTTTTTTTACCGCCAGTACTGCTACATTCATTCTCGCAATAGCTAAGGCTTTTCTTCTGCCCAGCTTGACGAAAGCCGTTTTAGCCCCTGCTGGAACCTTAAAGCTCACTTCTGTTAAGAGTTCATCTGTGCCTATTGTTGGCTTATAGGGACGGTCATAAATGTCTGCTAGTTTCATAATTCTTTTGCCTTTAGCGCTGATAAGTGTCACTTCTGCATCTAAGGCAATAAGTGGTGGCACTGGATCTGCCGCTGGTGAAGCATTACATATACTTCCGCCAATTGTTCCTCTATGCCTAATTTGTGGTGACCCAACAGTATTTGTTGCTTCTGTAAAAAATGGAACGCTAGATTTAAGGATAGGTGAATTAAAAATCTCATCATGGGTTACTAATGCTCCCACACGAATCACTTCACCATCTGTTTTTATATACTTTAAGGCTGCGATATGGGTAATATCTACCACCTTTTCTACATGGGCAACTTTTTTATCTTCATCTCTGAGTCCAATAATTAAGTCAGTTCCACCCGCGATGACCTTTGCTTTACCGCTGCTAGCAGCTAGTATTGCACAGGCATCTGCTATTGTAGTCGGGCGCTCATAAGTAAATCTAAACATTAAGCGTCACCTCCTGCTCTCAAACTCTTTCCAAGCAATACTCTTTCTAAATCTGCAGGTAATCTTTTAATGCGTTTACCTGTGGCGTTAGCAATGGCAAGTGCTATTGCTGCACCTACAGCTTCAGTTGCAGGTTCTCCCACACTTTTTGCACCGTATGTTCCTTCAGGATCCTCACACTCGTAAAGTATGGCGTCCATTTCTGGCATATCCATTGATGTAGGGAAAATATATGAATCAAAGTTGTGATTGCCAACTTTACCTTGACTTACTTCAATTTCTTCTGTGGTTGCAAAACCCATACCCATAGCTATACCGCCATAGATTTGACCTTTTACTGTATCTGGATTTATAACTGTACCTAAATCATGAGCTGATGTTACTTTTTTAACATCAACATAACCAGTTGCTGTATCTACCTCAACTTCAGCTACGCATACTCCATAAGCATAGGTTGGGAAGGCATTTCCTTGACCGGTATGGTGGTTCATTAAGAGTTCTTTTGGCTCATTCCATTCATAAACGGATAATTGTTTGCCTGTCCAAAGACGACAATTATTGATAGCGGCTACAGAGATACTACGCTCTGGCTGTCCAATAACAAAAGCCACACTATCTATCATATCCACTTCTTCTAAGGAGGTAGCTGAAAGCAGCATTCTAGCAGTTTCCAGTAAGAGCTTTTTCATTGATGCTCCAGCTTTTTTCATGGATTGAGCTGCCATTACCGTGCCTCTTGACGCAACTGTCATTCCACTATCGGCAACGGAGTGGGTATCTATACCCATTAAATTGATATCTTCAAACTTG
Source organism: Clostridia bacterium (assembly GCA_037141195.1). Lineage (GTDB taxonomy): Bacteria > Bacillota > TC1 > TC1 > JBAXCZ01 > JBAXCZ01. Next base: position 91,133 of record JBAXCZ010000004.1, on the reverse strand, counting down.
ATGCCCATTGCCTCTGCTGCAATTTGTGTATATGCAGTTTTTAATCCTTGACCATTTTCTGTGATACCGGAATTTATGATAAAGCTACCATCTTCTAAGGCCGTTACTAAGGAACCGCCAGCATCTGCTGTTTCTGCTCCTAAGCCTGCTCCGCGGTAACAAGTAACAAGTCCAACGCCTTTTCTTATTTCCCCAGTTTGCACTGCATTTGCTGCAAACTTTGCTTGATAATCCGTTTTAGCTATGACATCTTCCATCATATCAGCAAAGATTGTTTCCTGAGATAGCCGCTGACTAGTAGCTGTTAAATCACCATATCTTAAGATATTTTTGCGTTTTAATTCTACGATATCCATATTTAATGCTTCTGCTAACTCTTCAATCAATTGCTCTCCAGCAAAAATTACCTGGGGTGAGCTATAGCCTCTGAAAGCACCAGAATGTACATTATTGGTAAATACTCCATAAGTATCTGTTTTTATATTGGGAATATTATATGGGCCAGCTGAGTGAATCATTGCTCTACAATTCAAGAATTGTGTTTGGTTATTATATGCTCCACTATTATCAACAAGTATTCCCTCTAATGCTAAAATCTGCCCAGCTTTGGTTGCCCCAATTTTGTAATTGAACTTAAATGGGTGACGCTTAGGGCTTTCTATCATTGATTCTTCTCTGCTAACAACTAAGCGAACAGGTCTGCCAGTTGCTTTAGCAAGAATAGCTGCTCTGCCTGCAATCAAGCCTACTAATTCTTCTTTGCCGCCAAATGATCCACCAAGTGTACGCTGAACAATTCTCGCTTTATTCATGGTAATACCTAGGGCATCAGCCACATAGCGTCTGGTAAAGTAAGGATTTTGCGAGGAAGCATGCACTGTCATTAATCCATCAAAGGGATCTGAGATGGCTATTACTGCTTCTGGCTCAATATAAGCATGTTCTACAAACTGTGTGCGGTATTCTTTTTCTATCACTACATCGCACTGTGCAAAGCCTTCTGCTATATTGCCTTTCCTTAAAGCATAATAGCTTTCAAAAAAGATATTTCCTTTAGTGCCTTTAGTTGGAATGCCGTCTACTAAGCCTACACCTTTTTCGCGAATTTGCGGTGCATCTGCTTGTAAAGCTTCATCCACTGTAAAGACTCCTGGCATATCCTCATATTCTACTTCGATAGCCTTTAGGGCATCTTCTAAGATTTCTTTTGTTTCTGCTGCAACAATCGCCACAACATCTCCAATATATTTCACATGGTCTGTAATATAATAGTAATCTGCCCAGCTTTGTGGTTTTAAAATATCTGCGGCAGTTAAAACTGCGTGTACTCCGTCAAGAGCTTTTGCTTTGCTTGTATCTATTTTTGCAACTTTAGCATGTGCTCTATGACCGTGTAAACAACCTGCAATGAGCATATCTTGAAAAACTACATCTCCAGCATATTTTGCCCGACCTGTAACTTTATCGGCTGCATCTACTCGCTTTTTTGCTTGATTAATTACATTAAACTTTTTCTTTCCCATGAGTGGCATAATTCCACCTCCTAAATTTTAGCTTAATGTCCAGAATTTTGTTGCACATGCTCTGGTTGCCACTTTCGCTGCTTTTTCATCTATTGTTAGTAATTCTCCAGCTTGTTCTATCCATTTACCATCAACCATTACATCTGTAATATCACTTGGATTTCTAAATAGTATGATTTGGTCATAGCAGTTATGTTCATTAATTGGGGTTGGTGTATCGATATTCATTGTGAATAAATCCGCTTTTTTGCCAACCTCTAAAGCGCCAACATCATTAAAGCCCATTGCCTCTGCACCTCTCCAAGTAGCCATTTCATAGGTAACTTGTGCTGGCATCACCATGGGGTTTTGGTGTACTGCTTTGTGCATTAAAAATGCACCCCGCATTACTTCAAAGAAATTATTCACATATCCATCAGTTCCAAGACCTACCTTGATTCCGCGCTCTAGCATCCCAGGTACGGGAGCAAAACCTCCGCCAACCTCGCAATTAGAGAGGGGCATAGAAACTAAACGGGTACCTTTTTCTGCTAAGATATCCAATTCTGCTGGCTCCACTTGTACTGCTTGTGAAGCGAATACTTTATTATCGAGGAAGCCTATTTCATTATATACATCAACGGTTCTTTTCCCGTATTTATCCAAGCACCAATTAGGCTCATAAACACTTTCAGACATATGCATATGGATATCAGCACCAAGTTCATCTGCCATTTTTTTTGCTTGCATTACATATTCTTTAGAGCCTGTAAAGAGCGTATGTATACACATCATCCCTTTGATTAATCCGTCTTCGGAATTATTTGCTTTGCAAAAATCATAATTTTCTTTTAAGCCAAGTTGTGCGTTAGCTTCACTCATGCGTTGACAAGCTTCGAAGGTAAGAATACCTCTGAGTCCAGCCTCTTCAATAACCTTTTTTTCCACATTTAAGGCACCTGGAATAGAATTAGGTCCTTCTAATACATCCATGAAGGAAGTTATTCCACTTCTAATCATTTCTACACATGCCCAACGACTAGTTGTTTCTACTATTTGATGATCAAGACGATCTTCCACATAGGGCCACCAAAAATCATCTAAAAAGCTAGAGAATTCTGTAACCAAAGCTTCAGTTGTAATTCCGTGGGATAAAACTCCGTACATGTGCTGATGACCATTGATAAACCCAGGCATAATAATTTGCTCTGTATGGTCGGCAATTTTATCTCCTTCTTGCATGGTTAGTGATGCATTAGGTCCAACTTCTACAATTTTGTTGCCCTCTACTTTAACTCCCCAATCTTTTTTCAAACCTTCGCGAGTCATAACCCAAGCGCCTTTTAATATAGTTGCCATCATTAAATCTCCTCTCAAGAACAGAGTAATATAAAAAGCTACAGATGTAGCTAATTTTCAAAGTTAGTTTTGTTAAAAAATATTCAGCTTTAATTTTCTTTGTAATAGAATTATTTAGTAGTTTGTATGACCTAGTTATTAGTTATATTAGAAACGGGAAGCGCATTGCCCTTCCCGTTCCATAAATACAATAAAATATTTAGTTAATAATTATCTTCTGCTTTGTACATTACCCATAGTTAAAGCCATTAATGCTTTAACTGTGTGCATTCTGTTTTCAGCTTGATCATAAAGTACTGATTGTGGTCCATCCATAACTTCAGAAGTAACCTCGATATCACGGTCAGCTGGCATGCAGTGCATGTAGATAGCTGTTGGTTTAGCAAGAGCCATTTTCTGAGCTGTTACTACCCAACCTGGGTTAGCATTGATCATTGCAAGACCAGCTGCTAAGCTTTCAGGGCTTTCGCCATCGCCAGTTGTATTAACTGGGCCCCAACCTTTAGCGTATACAACATCAGCATCTTTTACAGCTTCGTCCATATCGTTAACGATTTTGAATGTTCCGCCGTAACGAACAGCATTCTCTTTAGCATATTGTAAAGCAATCTCATCTAATTCAAAACCTTTTGGATGAGCAAGTACAACATCCATACCAAAACGTGGCATTAAGGATACTAAGCTGTTTGCCATTGATAATGGGCGAATGTAGTTTGGAGCAGAAGTCCAAGAAATAACGAATTTTCTGCCTCTTAAGTCAGCACCGAATTTTTCACGGATAGTTACGATGTCAGCTAATGATTGTGTTGGATGCCAAATATCGCATTGCATATTGTATACAGGAATTTTGCTGTGCTCAGCTAATTTTCTCATGTATACTTGGCCACCCTTAACTGTTGTTCTTACGCCAAGACCGTGACCCATACGGCTTAATACTTCCATAGTATCTTTTGGTGTTTCACCATGGCTGATTTGTGTCATGCTTGGAGTTAAATAGTTACCGTGTCCGCCTAATTGGGTAATACCGCACTCAAATGCATTTCTTGTTCTGGTTGATTCTTCAAAGAACAACATAAATAAAGATTTGTTCTTGCAGAATTCATGGTCAATGCCCATAGCATATTCCATTTTCAATCTTTCAATCACCTTAAATAATGTGTCGTAATCCTCGTTTGTCCAATCTTGCTCACATAAAAAATGTTTGCCTTTTAAAAGTGTGTTCATTGGTCTCAATTCCTCCTGACTATTTTCCTAAATTTATTTTAAATCCCTAATGGGAATTTAAATCATGTTTTTCGGGCTATTTCGTCGAAAAAGAGCATCACCGATTAAAACCGGCAATGCTCTTAAAGGGCTACTTTGTCTGGTATACGGTTCCCGGTTCCGAATCCCATTTGCGACATATTTAGTTTTATTCTTCTCTTCCAAGCTATTATAACTGATAATTCATGCTATTGGAAGTATTATTTTAAAATATTTCCAGAAATTTTAGTATTATTTAACTCAATTAGACATTTTATTTCAGCGGTTGTAAAAAGCTATAGACATCTATATAGACATCTAATCTTTCTTGACTAAATCGCTGCTTACCCTTTGATAATTTTTGTGCCAGCGTTTGCTGTTACTGCATCTTTAAGGTTAGCTAAGGCAGTAATTAGTCCTGTACCACCATGTTCAACGAAGCTGACAACTGCTTGTACTTTAGGACCCATGCTACCTTTACCAAATTGACCATCAGCATCATAGGCTTTAGCTTCAGCTACTGTAATTGTTTCTAGGTTCTTTTGATCAGGTTTGCCAAAATTAATAGCTACATTAGCAACATCAGTTGCGATGCAGAGAATATCAGCATCTAATTCTTTAGCTAATAATGCACTAGCTAAATCTTTATCAATCACAGCTTCTACTCCCACTAAATCTCCGTCTTTCAAGATAACTGGAATGCCACCTCCACCAATAGTAATAACAACAGTTCCTGCTGCGATTAGGGTTTTAACGGTTGCAAGCTCAACTACATCTATTGGCATAGGAGAAGCTACAACTTTTCTCCATCCTCTACCAGAATCCTCTTTCCAAGTTTCGCCTTTTTTCTCCATGTTCTCTTTAGCTTCTGCTTCGCTATAAAAAGCACCAATTGGTTTTGTTGGATTTTTGAAGGCAGCATCATTAGCATCTACAATTACTTGTGTAAGTACTGTTGCTACTGGCTTATCGATACCTTTTTTGCGTAATTCTTTGCGCATGTTTTGTTGAATCATATAACCAATTAAGCCTTGGCTCTCTGCACCACATACTTCTAACGGCATTGCTGGTACATCCTTGCGTGCTGCTGCGTTCTGTAAAAGAATATTGCCAACTTGTGGTCCATTACCATGGGCAATAACTACATCATAACCCTGCTCAATCAAATTTGCGATATTGTGACAAGCTTCATTGACATTAGCCATTTGTTCCTCGATTGTACCTGCTTGCTTTGGTTTTAAAATTGCGTTTCCGCCTAATGCTACTACTACTGTTCCTTTAGACATTAATTTTCCTCCTAAATGTATATTATCTCTTCATTTTTCAGCTAATATGCTGCATATTGCTAAGTTTCAATCATACTACTGCCCTATTATAGCTTATAGTTTCTAAAAATAAAAGCTATTTTTTTAAATTCTATTTAATTATTATAGGTATTATTTAACTGGTATAAACTTTCCTGTTGGCATTTCTGCTAAAAAACTACCGTTCTCCATCATAATTTTTCCTCTCAGCATTGTAAATACAGGATATCCCTGCACCTGTAAGCCTTCGAAAGGTGTGTAGCCCGCTAAAGAATGTAACTCTTTACCTTGTAATACTACCTTTTTTTCCGGATCAATAATTGTCACATCTGCATCACTTCCAACTGCTAGAACACCTTTTGTTGGATATAAACCAAAGCGTTTTGCTGGATTAGTTGAGCATATTTGCACAAATTTTTCTAAACTGATTCTACCTTTTTGCACTCCTTCACTAAAGATAATCGGCAACATGGTTTCTGTACCTGGAATACCACCTTTAGTTTCATAACATGTTTTTGCACTTTCTTTTTGCGCTACTGAAAAGGAACAATGATCTGTAGTGATGCTTTCTATTGTACCATCAGCTAGTGCTTCCCAAAGCTCACGCTGTTCTTCTTTTTGGCGCAGAGGAGGAGACATAATCATCCATTGACCATGCTCACCTTTAAAAAGGTTCAGATCTAAGACTAAATAATGCGGGCAGGTTTCACCGTAAATCTCAACTCCTGCAAGTTGAGCATTTCTCATCAAACTTGCTGCAGAACCGGAAGATGTGTGAACTATATAGATGGTTGCATCTGCTGCTTTAGCCATTTCAATTAAATTTTTTACAGCAATCAGCTCTGCTGCTAGTGGTCTGCATTCGCCATGATAAGCAGGTGTTGCTTTGCCTGCTGCGATTAGAGCTTTCTTTGCTTGTTCAACCGTATCATCATCTTCAGCATGGATTGTCACAAACATTCCGGCTGCCTTTGCTGCTACTAAAAGCTTGGTAATGTTTGCCTCGTATGTTCTAGAGCTACCATATGTTGTGAAAATTTTCAGTGAGTTCATACCTGCTGCTCTTACTTTAGTAAGTTCATCTAGGCTATAAGCAAAACTATCATTCACTACCATATGTAGATTGAAATCTGTAAAAATATGTTTGTTTGCTTCATTAAGACGTGTTTTAAAAACTTCCAAGAGATTTGCTTCATGCTCTGGTTCAGCGTAATCTACTACGCTGGTAACCCCTCCCATAATTGCTGCTTTAGAAGCACTTTCAAAAGAATCAATAGTGCGTTCATCCCCTGACAACATATAATAATGCACATGAGCATCAATACCACCTGGCATGACGATTTTTCCCGTGGCATCAATTATTGTATCCTCAGGTGAGGCTAAGATATCTTTTGCAATAAAAGTTATTTTTTCACCCTCTATCTTTAAGTCCACTGTTGCAACTTCTTTTTCTGTTACTACGCTTCCATTCTTGATGATTATTGCCATGGCTAAGCCTCCTAATATGCTCTTAATATTTTACTTAAATATATTTTGATTATAATCTACTTTGCTTTCTTCAGCAATGAAAAAGAAAGACACTTCTTTCTACTTGTCAAGAAAAAACAAATGTGCTATGATGAGTTTGCAATTGAAAGGGGTCATTATTATGTCCGCGATTATTTTTAAAAACTCTTATTATTACAGGTAGCGTTCTCTTCCTATGCTTATAGGTGTGAACGCTAATTGTGTTGCACCTAGTAAGAGCAAATGCTTGATATATTTGCCACTATTTAGGTGCAATCCTAAATGGTGGCTTTTTTCTTATCTTATTGTACTCTATATGAAGGAAAGGTGAGTTATATGATTATTATTTTGAAACAAAATACAGACCAAGCTAGTATTGAAAAATTACGGCTATTTATGGAGGAAAAAGGCATTTCTATCCATCTAAGTCAAGGTGTCCAAACTACGATTATGGGTTTGATTGGGGATACTACTGCCTTAGATGTAAACAACCTCCGCGCTTTGCCATTTATTGAGGATGTAAAACGCATTTCCGAACCATACAAATCAACCAATCGCAAATTTCATCCAGCAGACTCTTTAATCCCTGTGGGTAATCAACTTGTTGGTGCAGGTAACTTCCATTTTATGGCTGGACCTTGTTCTATTGAAAGTGAAGATCAGCTGACTACGATTGCTAAAGAAATTAAAAAAAGTGGAGCTACTTTTCTGCGTGGTGGTGCTTTTAAGCCGCGAAGTTCACCATATGCTTTTCAAGGTTTACACGGTGAGGGTATGCGCCTTTTAAGTATAGCCAAAAAAGAAACAGGTCTTCCTATCGTTACTGAAATTATGAATATTAATCACTTAGATCTTTTTGATGATGTGGATCTAATTCAGGTTGGTGCTCGTAATATGCAAAACTTTGAACTCTTAAAGGCACTTGGCGAATGCAATAAACCAATTCTCTTAAAAAGAGGTCTTGCTAATACTATTGAAGAATGGCTAATGAGTGCTGAATATATTATGGCTGGTGGTAATAGTAATGTAATTCTTTGCGAGCGTGGTATTCGCACCTTTGAAACTATGACTCGCAATACTTTGGATTTAGCAGCAGTTCCAATAATTAAACGCTTATCTCATTTGCCAATTATTGTTGATCCTAGCCATGCAACTGGTATTACCTGGTTAATTGAACCCTTAGCTAAGGCTAGCATTGCAGCCGGAGCTGATGGACTAATGATTGAGGTTCATAATAATCCAGCTGAAGCATTGTGTGATGGAGCTCAATCCTTAACTCCTGCAGAATTTGACCATGTCATGCAAACGTGCAAACCATATATCAAACTTGAGGGGAGAGTTTAAGGTGAAAATCGGGATTATCGGTCTTGGTCTGATGGGTGGCTCTTTAGCTAAGGCTATTACTGGCTATACTGACCACTCTTGTGCAGGTTATGATATACAAAAGGAAGTCTTATCTGCCGCCTTAGAAGACGGTTGTATTCAGGAGCAGCTAAGCCTTGATGAACTGGAAAGATTGGATTTGACCCTTGTTTGTCTTAGCCCATCCGAAACTATCAATTTTGTTTTACAACACAAAACAAGTTTTCGCCCAGGTAGTATAGTTCTAGATATTTGCGGCGTGAAAGCACCACATGTATCCATGCTTACTGAACTTTTAGCAGAACATCGTGTCTTTTTTGTAGGCACTCATCCTATGGCTGGTCGTGAGCAAAGTGGCTTTGCTGCTGCACTCGCCGAACTTTTTCAAGGTGCGAGTTTTATTATTACGCCAACTGCTCATACTCCTCAGCGGATTGTCGATTTTGTAAGTTCCTTTGCTTTAAGTCTTGGCTTTGGAGAGGTTATTCTAGCGTCACCAGAGGAACATGATCAAAGGGTTGCTTACACCTCACAGCTGGCTCACTTAGTCTCTAGTGCCTATGTAAAAAGCCCTACCTTAGCCAATGAACATGGTTTTAGTGCTGGTAGTTTTCATGATATGACCAGGGTTGCGCAGCTAAATCCCACCATGTGGAGCCAGTTATTTCTCCTCAATAGAGTAGCTCTGCTGAGGGAATTAGAAGAGCTGCAAAACCACCTATCGGAGTATCATACTGCTTTGACCAATGATGACGAAGCAGCTCTAATCCAATTATTAGCAGATGGTAGCGCAAAAAAGATTGCTAGCTTAAATAAGTAAATTAAACATAAAAAATGCGCCCTATTTGGGCGCATTAGCATTTTATTATTTCTTTTTATTAGCTTTTTCCATGCTAACTGTTCTACCACGGAATTCTAAACCTGAAATATCTTGCATTACCTCATCACATTTGTCCTTTGGTAATTCTAAAAATGAAAACTTATCATAAACCTCAACAAAGCCAATTTGATTTGGTTTTACACTGGTATTATTAGCAATCATTTCGATTATTTGATTTGACTTAATCTTATCAAAGGTACCTATGTTCAGAAACATACGTGTCATGTTTTTATCTCTATTGATTTTTCGAGCTCCTGTACTTTTACCAGTTCCTCTTTCTTCACGACGACGGGTTGGCTCATCTGCTGCTTGACCTCTAGGAATTTCTTCTATCTTGTCAATTGGTCCGATTTGCATAAAGAGCAGTGCAGCGGCAATTTCTAAGGTGGTTAAATCGTTGCTATCATCATTGTTAATCATACTCTCAATATGATTGACATATTGTGTAATCTTAGTAGTTTTGGCAACTTTAATGATTTCCTGTGCAATAGATGAAATCTTCACTTCTTCTACATCTGAAACTGCTGGAACTGGCATAAAATTGATTTTTGCTTTTGTGTAACGCATAATATCTTTCAGTTTCATCATTTCTTTGCCTGAAGCAAATGTATAGGAAATACCTTTTCTTTTTGCGCGGCCAGTACGACCGATACGATGTACATAATACTCTTCATCATTTGGAATATCATAGTTGAATACTGCATCTACATCATCTACATCTAGACCACGAGCAGCAACATCTGTAGCTATTAATATCTCTACGATCCCTTTACGAAAACGCTCCATTACTCTATCCCGCTGACTTTGTTTCATATCTCCATGCAAGCCTTCTGCGGAATATCCACGGGCACCAAGATTTGCTGTAAGCTCATCAACCATGCGCTTAGTGTTGCAAAAAACTAAAGATAATTTAAATCTGTTCATATCAACTAAACGGGTAAGCACGTCCAACTTATTCTTGCTACGAACCTCTAAGTAAAACTGTTCAATTGTTGGAACTGTCAGTTCCTTATGTGTAACTCTTACTACTTGTGCGTCTTTTTGATACATGCGGGCAATTTCCATGATTTCTTTGGAAATTGTAGCTGAAAATAATACCGTCTGACGATCTTTGGGTGCAGTTGCTAAAATCAAGTCTATATCTTCACGGAAGCCCATGTTGAGCATTTCATCAGCTTCATCTAGGACCACCATGGTTAAATGCTCTAACTTAATTGTTTTGCGACGCATATGATCCATTAAACGACCTGGCGTGGCGATTATTATTTGCGGACGCTTTTTCAGTCCCATAATTTGACGATCTATTTGTTGTCCACCATAAATTGGTACGCTGCGGATGCCTTTTTTGAAAGCAGCTACATTTTTTAATTCTTCTGCTGTTTGAATTACTAATTCTCTTGTTGGGCAGAGTATGAGAATTTGAATCATCTCATTATGCACATCAATTTTTTCAATTAGTGGGATACCAAACGCACATGTTTTACCTGTGCCCGTTGGTGCTTGAGCTATCAAATCTAAGCCCTCTAACATTGGTGGTATAGCTTGGCTTTGGATTGGTGTTAATTCCTCAAATCCCATCTGTTCAATACCCTTTAATACTTCTTTTGAAACCTGTAAATCCTTAAATAATAAATTTTCCATAAAATCCTCTATTCTCTCTTATTGAACCTTCTGCAAATGGTCGTTTTCACAGCTCTTTCTGCCAACCTTAGCTAATTCATAGTAGCTAGCTCCGATTTTGACTTTGACAATGTCAGCAGTAAAATCATTATTGGTGTTATTCGCCGAGGAATTTTCCAGTAAGCTTGAGCCTACGCCATAAATATCCACCGGCACGCCTACTTCTTCAAAGGCACGAATGCGATCTGCATTAAACCCACCTGTTACAACAATCTTAATTTCCTGACAATAAGCTCTTGCTGCGTTTTCTAACGCTTGCAATGATCCTTCATTTAATCCAGTGCCATATTTTTCTACCAAAACAAGCCAATGTGTATCTAGGCACTCTCTAATATTATACACTAGGCGCGGTGTTACACCGCTGTCATTTTTCACGCTATAGATAGGTTCTATACTAGCATCTATCATGTTTTTACTAGTATCTGGTCTCACAGCAAAGAGCTTGTAGCGTGATGCTGTTTTGTAATCGCCGGCACAACTATAAAGCCAATATTTTTCCCACATAGCTTCGATTACTGCTTTAATATCTTTCACACAGTCATTGTGAAAATCCACTAAAGCGATCCTTGGTTTTTCTACATCTATATATTTGGCATATTGCAGCATTGTTTCTGCTGTGTTGCCCAAAAAGCAAGCAATAGATGAATGAGAAATAGTACCTCCGGCCTTGCCGCCCCACCAGTCTCCTTGCTCCCAGGTAGAAATGGAAGTCTTAGAAGCTGTATCATAATCGTAGTCATAACGATTTACGGCAATCCAGTATGCATAACCACTAATGCCCTGCATTTTATAATGGTCAAAACGGGCTGGGAAATAAAGCACCTGCTTGCTCTTCGCCGCTACTAACACATTATAGACATTTGTTGCAATACGAGTTTGTACCGCCATCACCCCTAATAGGGCTGTTTCCAAATGACCAAAGTCGCGATAACGACCTCTCACCTTGAGTACTGGTTGTACACTTTTCGCATTTCCGTGATAATGCACCATTTCGCCATCTTCTACTGCCAATACTTCCAATTTATCATATGTATTGACAAAACTATTATCCATCTCATAATATCCGGTGCACTCTTGTAAAATTGCAATGGCTTCATCAATTCCTGCAACTACAGAAAAAGGTTTTCTTCTCGTAAAAAACTGCATCTCCACTTCTAGATTGCCGATTTCCACTTGACTAACATCAACTATCCCATCTAAATCATTAGGATTACTACCAAACTGGTACCCATCTTTTGCCATGAGATTAAGCACTTGTACCGTTTGATTGAAGTATTCATCTGAATACCACCCTTTGCGTAGCTTATCTACAATATCTGATGTCATCTTGAAAGTCTCAATAGATATGCGTTTTTTGTTAAAAAGACTCATTATCCATGCTCCTTTACACAAAAATAAAGAAAATATTCCGTGCTACAAAAAAAACCTACAGTTAACTGTAGGTTACTGGTGAGCCATCCGCGACTCGAACGCGGGACTCCCTGATTAAAAGTCAGGTGCTCTACCAACTGAGCTAATGGCTCTTGCTCCAACATATTTAGTTACTTGCAAGATAAAAAGTGGGGTGAATGATGGGGATTGAACCCACGACCCTCAGAACCACAATCTGATGCTCTACCGATTGAGCTACATCCACCATATACAATTATCTCCTACAACAACATTGTTAATTATACAACCTGCTGACTCTAAAAGCAAGAAGCATTTTATATTTTTTTGTTTATTTGCAGTCATCCTAGTTCTCAGCTAGAATCCATGGTAAAATTTAGCTTGCATTTCCAGCTAATATTCCCTATAATTTTTCTTGTAACTGTCGGGGCGTGGCTCAGCTTGGTAGAGCGCTACCTTGGGGTGGTAGAGGCCGCTAGTTCGAATCTAGTCGTCCCGACCAAAAAAACCAGCTGCACAAATCAATCATTGATTTGTGCAGCTGGTTTTTTTATCTGCATTACTACTAATATCTTTCAACCTTTTCCATAGTTACTCGTGCATATATCAATTTTTCTGCTGCAGGTGCTTTTTCACCAATTTCCATAGCACGAATTAATTTTTCGCTAGCTTCTGCTACTTTTGCTTGGTTGGATGTGAAGAGCTTAGCTAGAATTTCTCCGCTTTTTACTTGGTCACCTGTTTTTTTAAGTAGTAGTATCCCTGCACTTGCATCCACCTGATCATCCTTATTTGCACGACCAGCTCCCAGTATGACAGAGGCTAATCCACATTCTTCAGTTTGCATATGAGTTATCCAGCCACTCTTTTCTGCTATTACATCAACAATTATGGGAGCCTTGGGAAAATTATTGGTATCATCTAGCACTGAAGTGTCACCGCCTTGTGCAGTTACCATTTCCTTGAACTTAGCAAAGGCTCTACCACTGGCAACTGCCTCTTCTGCCATTTTGCGGCAAAAAGCAAGCTCGCCTTTTTTTGCTAAGAACAACATATTGGCAGATAGCTCTATACATACTCTAGTTAAATCCTCTGGACCTGTGCCTTGCAATGTATGTACTGCCTCAATTACTTCAAGTGAATTGCCAATGGCATACCCTAAAGGCAAGTCCATGTCTGTGATTAATGCCACCATATGTCTACCATTGTGTTCGCCAATTTTTACCATAGCTTGAGCCAAGGCAATAGATTCTTCAAGGGTTTTCATAAAAGCTCCACTACCTGTTTTCACATCGAGCACAATTGCATTTGATCCTGCGGCTAGCTTTTTGCTCATGACTGAACCGGCAATTAAAGAAATATTATCTACTGTTGCTGTCACATCTCTAAGGGCATAGAGTTTTTTATCCGCTGGGGCTATATTGCCATTTTGACCAATGATAGCTAGTCCAACATCTCGTACAATTTCAAAAAAACGTTCCCGCTCTACTGTTACCGATAGTCCTGGGATTGATTCTAGTTTATCTAAAGTTCCTCCTGTATGCCCTAGTCCCCTACCGCTCATCTTGGCAACTGGTACGCCACAAGCCGCTACAATAGGTCCAATGACTAGGCTAGTCTTATCTCCAACACCGCCAGTACTATGCTTATCCACCTTGATACCTGGAATAGGCGAAAGATCCACCATATCTCCAGAACTAGCCATTTCTTGAGTAAGTACTGCAGTTTCATGCTCATTCATACCTTGAAAATAGATAGCCATCATCAGAGCCGATATTTGATAATCTGGAATTTCATTTTTGGTATAGCCTTGAATAAAGTAAGCAATCTCCTCATCTGTGAGGATTTCGCCGTTGCGCTTTTTCATAATCACATCATACATACGCATTGCCAGGTTCTCCTTCCTTAATGTAAATCAGTCTTGCCAAAGCCGTGAGGTAAAAGCTCAGCTAAACTATAAATCTGATAGTCATCATCACTTTTTGCCACTATTATAGAAAAATCAGGGTGACAAAATTCCTGTAATACTTGTCGACAGACACCACATGGAAAACAATCAGCAAAATTTTTAGTCTGCTCTTTGCCTCCCACAATAGCTATTGCAATAAATTCCTGTTCACCGTCACAAACCGCAGAAAAAACAGCTGTGCGTTCAGCACAATTAGTTGGTGCAAAGGCTGCATTTTCCACATTGCAACCAAGATATACTTTGCCATTTTTACCTAAAAGTGCAGCACCTACCTGAAAACTGGAATAAGGTGCGTAAGCATTTAATCTGGCAGAAAAGGCAGCCTGAATCAAAGCTTTGTAGTCCATCATTTATCTTCCTCCTTTATCATAAGGAATTCCAACTGCTTTAGGCGCTTGCGAATTTCTTGAGGAGAAGGCTAACACAACTATTGTTGCTAGGTAAGGTGTCATCTTAAAAATTTCACTAGGTATTTTCAAGTCCACAAGTAATGGAATACCCGAATAAGCTGAAGCAATAGTTTTCATGAGACCAAAGAAAAATGCGGCGAAAAGTATTCTTGACGGCTTCCACTGACCAAAAATTAAAACAGCTAAGGCTAAGAAACCATATCCTGCTACGGTTGCATTAAAATTTGTTGAGGTTGGAACAACAAACACCAATCCTCCTACACCTGCTAATGCCCCAGAAATCATTACACCTATGTAACGCATCTTTTTTACATTAATACCCACAGAATCTGCTGCCTGAGGATGTTCCCCGCAAGAGCGTAATCGCAAACCAAATCTTGTTTTGTAAAGCACTATCCAAGCAACTATGAGTACAATAAATCCTAAATATGTCGTGATATATGTGTTTCTAAAAAACATTGGTCCTAGAACTGGTATGTCTCCTAGCACTGGAACCTTTTCAATCCTAAATTGATTGACAAAGGGTATTTGCTGAACTGTGCGGATCATTCGAGCTACATAGATAGCAAATGCTGGTGCAAACATGTTTATAGCTGTACCGCTTATAATCTGGTCGGCTTTCATATTAATTGACGCATAAGCATGAGCAAGTGATAATACCAAACCAGAAACTGCTGCTATAATAATTCCAATTAAAAGGATAGACTGACCTGGTAAGATTGCTTGGAAATAACTTATAACTAAGATACTGCTAAAAGCACCAATAACCATAATCCCTTCTAAGGCAATATTCACAACTCCACTTCGCTCAGAAAACATTGCTCCTAAAGCTACAATCAACAAAGGAATCGAAAAATACATGGTTTGTTGCACTAAAAAATAAAAGGTACTCATGATTGCAATCCTCCTTTGTCTGCTTTATCCTCTTTAACTAATTCTGCATTGGCATTTTCCTCATCGGACTTTTTCCATAGTATACTAATTAAGCCCTTTAAAAGTAAGGCGAACGCACTGAAATAAATAATTACTGCTATAATTATTTCAATTACCTGAGGTACAAAATTATATAGTTGCATATTAAAACCACCAACATTTAGATGTGCAACGAATAAGCCCGCTAGGATAATACCTAATGGATTGTTTAGTCCGAGTAGGGCAACTGCAATCCCATTAAAACCTTCTATCGCTAATACATCAACAACCTCAATGCCTTTCCCCGATCCTGCTAGGTATAAGAGTGCTCCACCTAGTCCAGCTAGAGCTCCAGCAATCATCATAGATGAAATAATACTCTTTCTTTCATTTATACCTGCATAACGGCTAGCATCGCGGTTATATCCACATGCTTTTAACTCAAAGCCAAATTTTGTTTTCTCAAGTATTATATAGATTATAATGCCTGCAATTATAGCAATTAAAATTCCTGCATTTGCACTAGATGAACTTGCTCCAGTCTTAAAGAATTTTTCCATTCCCAGTTTGGGAATAATTGCACTCACTGCTATCCTTTTACTTTGATTTTTTAAGGAGTCAAAAATTGTGCGTACCACAAGAAAATTAACCATATACATACCAATATAATTCATCATGATACAGGAAATAACTTCATTTACATTATAATATGCTTTTAATAAACCTGGAAGTAACCCCCAAATAGCACCTGCTAAGAGTGCTGCTAAGAGTGCTACTACCCAATGAATGCTAGGTGGTAAAAAGACGAATTTAACCCCTACAAATACAGCTGCATAGGCACCAGCGATAAACTGTCCAGAGGCACCGATATTAAAAAGTCCGGTTTTATTGGCAAACCCTACTGATAAGCCAGTGAGAATTATCGGCGTAGCAAAATAAAGCACCTGTCCCAAGTTCTTTTTATCTACAAACCCTCCCACAAGAATAGCCTTAAATCCATCCACTGCTTGTGCTGGGTTACTTACTAAAAGGATGATAAATCCTACTAGAAGTCCCACGGCTATGGCCATAAGCGAAGAGAGCAAGCTAGAAATGCCAGCTCTTGGCATTAAATCTTTCAGCCTTGTCTTCATCTTCCTTCCTCCCTTTTTGCACCAGCCATGTATAGCCCTAACTCCTGAATAGTTGCTGTTTTTGGATTTAAGTCGGCGACTATTTCACCTTCGTAGATTACCAAAATCCTATCGCTAAGATTCATCACTTCATCTAACTCCAAAGAAACCAAAAGAATGCCCTTACCAGCATCTCTTTCTTCTACAAGTTTTTTGTGAATATATTCTATTGCGCCCACATCTAGCCCTCTTGTTGGCTGTACGGCAATTAAAAGCTCAGGGTTGCGATCAATTTCTCTTGCAACGATGGCTTTTTGTTGATTTCCTCCAGACATGCTGCGCGCTAACGTTTTAGCTCCTTGTCCACTACGAATATCAAAAGCTGCTATGAGTTTATCTGCATACTGGTAAATTGCCTCATATTTCAGAAAACCACCCTGGCAAAACTGTGGCTTAAAATAGCTTTGCAGCACTAAGTTATAGGCTAAATTATAGTCAAGTACTAAACCAAATTTGTGTCTGTCCTCCGGAATATGTCCTAACCCTGCCATACTATGTTCCCTAACTGATAATGTACTAATGTCCTTGCCCTTCAGACTTACCGTTCCCTCTGCGATGGGGATGAGTCCCGTCAGACCATAGACTAGCTCTGACTGTCCATTGCCATCAATACCTGCAATACAAACAATTTCACCTGAGCGCACCTTAAAAGATACTTCGTGTACGGCATTTTTGGAATTCACCCTGTTTTTCACTGACAAATGCTCAACTTGCAGGATAATTTCCCCCGGCTCCTTCTCTTTTTTGTCCACTGCTAGGTTTACTTTGCGTCCAACCATCATTTCTGACATTTCTTCCTTAGAAGTTGCATCCACATCTATTGTGCCAATGTATTTACCTTTCCTTAAGACTGTACAGCGATCGGCTACCTCTTTTATTT
Organism: Clostridia bacterium; assembly: GCA_037141195.1. Lineage (GTDB taxonomy): Bacteria > Bacillota > TC1 > TC1 > JBAXCZ01 > JBAXCZ01. Next base: position 73,566 of record JBAXCZ010000004.1, on the reverse strand, counting down.
CTTCTAGTTTATGGGTTATGAATAATAATGATTTGCCTTCTGCAGCAAGATTTTTCATAATTTTCATCAATTCTTTGATTTCTTGAGGAGTTAAAACTGCGGTTGGTTCATCAAAAATTAAGATTTCGTTGTCCCGGTAAAGCATTTTTAAAATTTCAACTCTTTGCTGCATCCCAACTGTGATATCAGAGATTAGTGCATCTGGCTCCACTTTGAGTCCATATTGCTCTGAAAGCTTTACAACTCTTTCTCGCGCTCCATCAAGTTGAAGAAATCCACCTTTTGTTGTTTCCACACCTAAAATAATATTTTCTAATACCGTAAAATTATGCACTAGCTTAAAATGTTGGTGTACCATACCGATTCCAAGACGATTGGCATCAGCAGGATTATTAATTTTAACTAGTTTACCATTTTTGTGAATTTCACCTTGCTCTGGCTGATACATCCCAAAGAGTACGCTCATTAGTGTGGATTTACCTGCACCGTTTTCTCCAAGCAAAGCATGAATTTCACCTTTTTTTAATTGAACTGTAATATTATCATTTGCTATAATACCAGGAAATTCCTTGGTGATTCCTAGCATTTCTATAATATATTCCACACTTTCCATATTTTAGCTCCTTCCATTTGATACTTCACAGCAAACGACAATAAAATGTACTGTTTATTGATACATAAAAAGGACTGCTGCAAAGGATTGTTTACACTTTGCAACAGCCCCCAATTTATGCCGAATTATTTAACTTCTGTTACTTTTACGATTTTTACTGGAATATCTGTTACTAATTTTTCGACATCCTTCATCATACCTGAAGAAATTTTATTGGTGTCATTAACTAACTGAATAAAGATTTTATCATAATCTGCTTGTGTGAATTTTGTAAACTTAGAAGTTGCCATTGGAAGTCCAACGCCCTTATTTGAAGCATCAAAAACAAGATTCTGTCCACCTGGGAATTTATCTGCATAAAAATCTCCAAGTAATGTGTATACAGCTTCTCCTAAACCCTTCATTGCTGAAGTAATTACTGTTGGGCTTTCGGCTGATTGATCAACGTCAACACCAATAACTTTTGCTTTTGCTTGTTCAGCAGCAGCCATTACTGAATTTCCTACAGCTCCGCCACAACCAAAGATTACTTCTGTCCCGCCTTGATACCAAGAAGCTGCTAATGCTTGCGCTTCTGGAGTTGCATCGAAGCCACCAGTGTAATGGTATTTCAAATCTATTTGTGCTATGTTCATTTCTTTAGCTGCTAATTCTGCACCTTGTACAAAACCATAACCAAAACGAACAACTGCAGGAACTGCCATGCCACCTAAGAAACCTAACTTAGTATTGCCATCTTTTACTGCAGCATATCCAGCAAGGAAGCCTGCTTGCTCTTCAGCAAAAAGTATTCCTACTGCATTATTACCAGTTTTATATACACTGTAGTCGGCATTATGTGGATTACCATCAATAAGGATGAATTTTACATCTGGATAGGTGTCTTGTGCAATAAAGATAGGCTCCTCAAAAAGGAAACCAGGTGTAACAATAACCTTTGCTCCGCCTTTTACCGCAAGGTCAATTGCTGAAAGATAAGCATCTGTGGTTTTCTCAGTAGGCTTATAATATTTATGAGTAATTTTGTTTTCCTCAGCATATTTTTTCAAGCCTTCCCAAGTGCCTTGATTGAAAGATTTATCGTCAATTGTTCCGATATCTGTAATCATTGCTAATTCTGCTGTATTATCAGTTGCTGCTGGTGTAGTAGTAGTATCTGTAGTTGCCGGCGTAGTGCTTCCGCCACTACATGCTACCATTGAGAATACCATTGCTACTAATAAAATAATCGCTAACATCTTTTTCATTTTTGTTCCTCCTATAATTTTATATTTTTTATATAGGCACCCCTAGAAATGCCTATGATAATCCTTTAATAAGTTCCAGCCATATTCGCATTTAAGATTGAAATTGCTGAGCTAGTACCAATCCTTTCACAGCCAGCTACAAGAAAGGCTTCTAAATCATCCCTTGTCTTTACTCCGCCTGCTGCCTTAATTTTAATGCCTGGTCCAAGATGTTTTTTGAAAAGCAACACATCCTCCATTATAGCTCCACCGGTGCCAAAACCAGTTGAAGTTTTGATAAAATTTGCTCCACCTTTAGTTACACAACTACAGAGTTCTATCTTTTCTTTTTCTGTCAAATAGCACGTTTCAATGATTACTTTAAGAATTTTCTGACCAGTTGCATGTTTAAGAGTTGCAATTTCTGCCGTGATTTTCTCAAACTCTCCGTTCTTTACATCGCCTAAATTGACCACCATGTCTATTTCATTTGCTCCGTCATGCAAAGCTGTCTCGGTCTCTAATAACTTAACTTTTGTGTTGTTGTAGCCCAATGGAAAACCAATTACCGTGCAAATATTCAACTCTGGATAAGCTTGATAAACACGCGCAACATAAGTTGGTGGAATACATACACTTGCCATGTTATACACAAGGGCTTCTTTGCACAGTTTATTAATCATTTCCCAATCAGCAACTGCCTTTAATAAGGTATGGTCAATGTGCTTAAAAATATCTGCTTGCTCCATACTAACTCCTTCCATTTATGCTCTTTTTCTTACTAGATTAATACTAACAAGTTAATGATAGAATGTCAACAATACATGTAAGCATTTTACCATTTTATGTTGCTATTTTACCATTTTCCTATCAAAACTCTTTACACTTTTATACTAGCATGTTATTATTTTCTCAGAAAGCTTGAGATTTATGGGTAAATGGGGGGGAATTATCATGAATAAAAAAATCCAACGCCTTAATCAGTTAATTGAAATCTTAAAAGTTCGGCACTATGTTTCAGTTAAAGAACTAGCCTCTCACTTAGAAGTTTCAGAAATGACCATAAGACGCGATTTGGAAATTTTAAAATCCAAACAGATTGCTGAGAACATTGCTGGGATTTCTGTTTACAACTCCTTCCAAGAGACATCGCCTACCCAAAGTGAGTATAATCTCAGCTCTGAGCATGATAAACATTTTGTGCAAAAAAATGCTATTGCGCAGTTTGCTGCTTCTTTAATTAAACAAGGAGAAATAATAATTTTGGATACTGGTTCAACTACTGAAAAAATAGTTCCCTTCATTCCAAAAAATTCCAACTTAACTATACTCTGCTATAATATGAATATCCTAACCAAGCTCCACCGCCGAACTGATATTCAGATTATTCTAGCCGGCGGAATTTATCATGCTAACACTCAATTATTTGAATCTCCTGAAGGTATTGAATTCATTCGAGGTATCAGAGCTCAGAAGCTCTTTCTCTCTGCTGCTGGCATTCATAGCAGCTTAGGCATAACCTGTGCTAACCAATATGAGGTTCCAGGCAAACAGGCTGTGCTAGGTTCATCCATGGAACATATTTTAGTTGCAGACTCTAGCAAATTTGGCAGTGTAAAGTGTGCTTTTTTTTGTAATCTTTCTGATATTGATGTGATTGTTACTGATGATAGTCTCTCACAAGAATGGTGTGATATTATTTTAGCCTTAGGTATCGAGCTGCATCTTGTTTGATTTTTTCATGTCTAAAAGTTTTTTTGATTAGATTACACAAACCTTACTAACCACAGCTTCAACTTTTAGGTTCAACTTTGTTCATACTCAGTATATTTCAGCTTAGAAGTTCAGAAATCATTGACAGTATTAGCACTTTTAGTTATTATTAAGTTAATAATTTAGTATTTATTAAAAATAAAGGAGCTAGCTATGCAATTATTAAAAAGTGATATCTACAACAGACTTATCATTACTGAAGATACGGAACTTCTGGCTACTGCTAAATCTACTATAACCGTTTTGCCACCGGCAAAATTTATTCTATCAGGCATCTTAGAAAAAAACCTTAATATTGAAGCAGGCGCTACAACTATTATCCACGGTGAGGTATGGGGGAACGTTTTTAATAACGGAGGCACTCTCGAGGTTTTTGGTGTGATTAAAGGAGAGCTTTACCGCGGTAAGGGTAGCAAGAACATGATTGATTTTGACTCTCAGATTTGTGGTAAAATTTTTAAGGGCTAGCTGAAACTCAAAAAGCACCTACGAAAAATAATTTTTCGTAGGTGCTTTTGTTATTCAAATGTTCTTTTTAATCTCTCACTTAAAACTATATCTTCTTTCACTGCTACATAAATATTTTCTAATTGCAAGACTGCTACATCTAGAGCCAAATCATAAAGTGGCATGATTTCTCTTGCTGGCTCTGTATATCGCTCATAAGGTTTCTTCGCTATAATAAGACTAGTGAATAAGCCAGTTTTTCCCAAGCACTTTTCTATGGCAAGTAGCAAGCCCTTTTTTATACCTCTAGGACTATAGAGCAGCCTGCTATAAAATACCATGCTTTTAATAGCAGTATCGATTTCTGCTTTTGTTCTTGGTTGGTAAATGAGTGCTAACGCCTGGGGTATTTTCTCACATGCTGGAATTAGCTTCCACCTCTTAAAACTTTCAGCTGCAGCAAAGCCGTTTTTTTCTATTATCATTCTATCCAGTTCAGTCTCTAATTGAAAATGCTCAATTGTACTTGGGGCAAGCTTATTAATAAGCGAATGACAGCTACTATCCAGGATAAAATGGCAACTAAAACCAAGTAGGTATGAAAAGATATATTTGTTAGATTTATTTTTTAATAAAGTTACAGCTTTTTCAATGAAATTAAACACTTGCTCTTTATGGAGATTTTGTCCGAATTTCTCAACAATATTTTTCTTATAAGGTTGATAATAGAAAAATATGTCTGGTCCCTGTAACCCTAAGTCAAAGGCATCCTTGCTCTTATCTATGGTATTTTTTATTTTGTTAGGTAACTGATCATACACCTCCTGTCCAAAATAATAATGAGCTGCAATAGCTGGCATAATATTCTCCCCGAACTTTATTTTTCGCACAGAAGCCGCCTAAGCTTTCTTAGACGGCTTCTCAAATTTTTTCTAATTTATTTTTTTTCTTTTTTCGCTTTTTTCTCTTTTTTTACTTTTTCTGCTTTTTCTTCTTCTTCCTCTTCTTCACAAAACATTTGCTCTAATGCAGCCTGAACTTTTTCCCATTCTACATCGTCTTCGATTTCTACGATGACTTCTTCCTCGTCTTCGTTAACTTCAACCTTCATAACGATGGCTTCGCCTTCTTCATCATCAATAGGCATCAGAATAACATATCGAGAGTCTTCAACTTCTACAACATCTATAATGCCAAACTCATGATCTTTGCCTTCATCATCTGTTAAAATAATCACATCGTCAGCAAAATCTAATTCATCGTACTCTTCTACAAAATCCTCATTTATCTCTTTCATTCTTCTACCTCTTTTCTTAGACATTTTCTAGTCTGTATCTAAGGATAACTGATACAGCTAAAAAAGTAAAGTAAATCCGCTAATTTTTCCTTTGATCTAAATAAGTCTGTAAGATTAAAGCAGCAGCCATCGCATCTACTGCTTCTTTACGATTTTTACGGCTTACATTGCCTTCTAGCAAAGCTTTATTAGCTATTACCGTAGTTAATCGTTCATCGATAAAGACAATTTCTAACTTGGTATACAATTGCAACTCGGTAGCGAATGCTTTTATTTCTTCGGTTTTAGGGCCATAGCTTCCGTTCATGTTGCGTGGCAATCCTATTACAATTAGTTCTGCTTCTAATAGTTGTAAGAGTTCCGCCAGCTTTTGCCATGTTTTTTCCTTTTGATGCAGAACATAGATTACGGTATATGGCTGAGCAATCATTCCCATTGGATCGCTAACCGCTACACCTATTCTTTTTGTGCCCACATCTAAGCTGACAATCCGCATTATTCCTGTTTGCCTAGGTAGAATAATAACATGTCTTTCATGATTTCATCGCGTTCAAGTTTGCTGATTAGGGCTCTTGAATCTTTATAGCTAGTAATATAAGCTGGATCTCCAGCTAACATATATCCCGCCAATTGATTAACTGCATTATAACCCTTTTCTTCTAATGCTTCATATACATCAAGCATCACCTGTCTACTTTTATTTCTATCCTCATCATTGCTTCTAAACATTACCGTGCTTTCAAGGTTTTTTTCAAAATCCGCACCCATTTTCAACTCCCCTTCCTTTCTACTTAAGTAGCTATAATTAGATACTCTTATCTACTATACCCGCAACTGCAGCTAAAGCTTCAGCTAACTTTTCAGGCTGTTTTCCTCCAGCTTGCGCCATATCAGGACGCCCACCTCCGCTACCACCGGCAATGGTGGCAACCTCTTTAATTATTTTGCCTGCATGCAGTCCTTTTTCTTGTACATCCTTAGTAAGCATAACAACAAAATTCACTTTATCATCTGCCACAGCGCCTAAGACAATTACTCCGCTTCCTAATTTGTCTCTAAACATATCTGCAACATTCCTTAATGTATCTAGATCTTTAGACAATACTGCAACGGCTAAAACTTGAATGCCTTTAACTATTTGTACTTGACTAAGTAAATCATCACTTTGATATTTGGCTAATTCCACATTTAAGCGATCAATTTCTCGATCTTTTTCTTTGCTTTCTTTTAGTACTGCATCTACTTTTTCTGGCAATTGATTCAGACTTGCAGCTTTTAGGAGGTTCGCTATATTTTTTAATTCTTGTTCTTCTTTACGGTAATAGGCAATAGCTCCTTTACCAGTAACAGCTTCAATTCTACGCAAGCCAGACCCAATACCAGTTTCACTGATTATTTTGCATAGTCCAATTGACCCCGTATTTTGCACATGTGTACCACCGCAGAGTTCCCTTGAATAATCTCCCATGCTTACAACTCGCACTTGGTCCCCGTACTTTTCACCAAACAATGCCATTGCACCAAGCTTTTTTGCATCAGCAATTGGCATTACCTGGGTTTGCACAGACATATTCCGATAAATAGCCTCGTTAACTTTAACTTCTATCTGTGTAATTTGATCTCCAGTTAATGGTTCAAAATTATTAAAATCGAAGCGAAAGCGTTCCTGTGACACGTAGGAACCTGCTTGATTCACAAAGTCCCCTACTACCTCTTTCAATGCTCTTTGGAGAAGATGTGTTGCAGAATGGTTTCTTGCAGAAGCCATCCGTTCTTCATCAGCAATTTCCACAATAACATCTGTAGCTGCAGTTATTGTTCCTGTTATAAGATTTAGCATATGGATGAATTTACCATCCGGTAATTTTTGAGTATCAGTTATTTCTGCTTTACCAAATGCGCCAATAACCACTCCTCCGTCGCCAACCTGTCCTCCGCTTTCAGCATAGCAAGGGGTTTTATCAAAAATAGCAATTGCCTCTCCCTCTGAAAGTTCTTGCACTAGTTGATTGTTTTGCACTAAAGCTAAAAGTCGACATTTAGTCGAAAAATCCGTGTATCCCACAAAGCTAGTTGCAGGAAATTCAGCTAAAATATTATTTAGCGCTGTCATGTTATCCAAATTTTTTGATTGGGCATGAGCTTCTTTTGAGCGATTCTTTTGCTCTGCCATGGCAGCTGTAAAACCAGCTTTATCAACAAGCATTTTATGTTCTTCTGCAATATCCTCAGTTAAATCCATGGGAAAACCATATGTATCATATAAAAGAAAGGCTTCCTTGCCAGTAATCGTATTGATTTTCATTGCTTGAGCACGTTTTATCATATCCTGAATTACACTTAGTCCATCCTGTAGAGTTTCTTGAAAACGCTCTTCTTCCATACGGATGACACTTTCAATATAATCCCTTTTCTCACTAATTTCCGGATAAACATCACTCATTAATGCCTCAACAACCTCCACAAAGCGGTAGAGGAAAATCTTTTCGATACCTAAAAATTTACCGAAGCGTACTGCTCTTCGCAAAATACGTCTGAGCACATAGCTACGACCTTCGTTTCCAGGCAAAATACCATCCGCAATTAGAAAGGTGCAACTTCTTGCGTGGTCAGCTATCACACGGAAAGGAAAACCCGCCTCACCCTTGTCATATTTTTTAGCGCTTATTTCTTCTACTTTTTGAATTAAAGGTGCAATCAAATCTGTTTCATAATTACTGCTCACATTTTGCATTACTGCTGTTATACGCTCAAGTCCCATACCTGTATCGATGCTAGGACGCGGTAATGCTGTCATGGTACCGTTAATATCTCTTTCATATTGCATAAAAACTAGATTCCAAATTTCTAGCCAGCGATCGCAATCACAGGCTCCTAATGCACATATTTCTTCTTTACAGGAGTATTCTACGCCACGGTCAATAATAATTTCACTGCAAGGGCCACAAGGTCCAGTTTCACCCATTGACCAAAAATTATCTTTTTCTCCTAACCTTACGATTTGAGTAGGCAATACATCCGTTTCCCTTTGCCAAATACTTTCTGCTTCATCATCAGTTTCAAAAACAGTAACATAAAGCTTTTCTTTTGGTAAACCAAGCTCTACTGTTAAAAACTCCCAAGCATATTTAATAGCATCGGTTTTGAAGTAATCTCCAAAAGAAAAATTTCCTAACATTTCAAAAAAAGTATGATGACGTGCTGTTCGCCCTACTGTATCCAAGTCATTGTGTTTGCCTCCGGCTCGCACGCATTTTTGTGATGTAGTTGCACGTTTATATTCTTTTTTATCTAACCCTAAAAAAACATCCTTAAATTGTACCATACCAGCATTTGTAAACAAAAGTGTTGGATCATTATGTGGTACAAGAGAAGAACTAGGTTGCTTAGTATGTCCTTTACTTATAAAATAATCTAAAAATTTACTGCGGATTTCTTTCCCTTGCATCGCTAACCTCCAAGTATAATCTAGTAAATATTTTTGCTCATATATACAGATAGAATACCACAAAAAGTGGTATTCTTCAAAAGAAACCTTTTAAATTAAGTCTTAGTGATAGCTTTCTATAAAAAAACATTGGAACGAATACTATTTTCTTAACATGCTAAATTTTATTATTTGTGGATTAAAGTAACTTATAGATGCACAAACTGCTTCATCAAAAAAATTATAATAAATTTCATACCATTGCATAACTGGCGCATGAAGTTTTAGTTGCATTTTATCAGCTAACCATTCATCTGCAGATAATACATCAAAGTCAATAATCATCTGTTCAATCTTTTGATTACAGTAAAGGTCTAAATATTCGAAAAATCCTTTAGCTTCTGCTCGCTTTTCTGCACCTGTCTCTAACAACATGATATCCTTAGGAATATAAATCATGCTATATATTCCTGGTATCTGATCAATTAAATACATGCGCCCTTCAAGAAAAAAATCTTCAATTTTGTAATTCGGAAAATCTTTTTGCAGCATATACATGTTTTCAATATCTCTTTCACTTGCCTCCAACCTATTATAGCTGACATTCATGCCTGCTTCAGTTAACATCATAGAAAAATCATTAATTAAATCAATTCTCATCTTCTTATTTAAGGCACTTGTATGTACAAAATTTCCCAATCCTTGTTGCTTGCTCAGATACCCTTCTCGTTCTAAATCCCGCATAAGTTCTCTAAGCATGTTTCGAGAAATCCCAAATTGCTCAGCAAAAATTTCTTCTGTAGGCAATTTCCCTCCTGCAAACTTCTGTGTCTTAATATATTGATATAGTTCTTTTTTCTTTTGTAAGAATAAGCTTTCTTTTTTCAAACTCTTCACCCTCTCTTGTCATGCTCTAGCTTATCACAGATCCTAAATAAACAACTATTGGCAATTTTAAGTTGTATCTTCATAAATAATAAGTAATTAAATTCAAAGAATTAATCTATAAATGAAAGATTTCAATTCACACATTATATTATTTCTGCCTTAAAAGCTCTTACTTCCTCAATACTCGGAAAGGAAGCTTGCGCGCCCCTCTTAGTAACTGTTATGGCTCCTACCATACTCGCAAAATCTATTGCATCAGCTAAAGCTACCCCTTGAGTTAATGCTACAGCAATTGCGCCGGAAAAAGCATCACCTGCCCCAGTTGTATCCACTGCCCTAACCCTAGTTGCCTTCTTATGAACAATTTTATCTCCTTGATTGTATACTACGCCTTTTGCTCCCATTGTCACAATTACTATTGGTATGTCTTTTTTATTTAAGTAGCGCACGGCTTTTTCTGCATCCTTTATTTGCTTGATAGTTATCCCAGTAAGGATTTCACATTCAGTTTCATTTGGAGTGCAAATATCCACTAAGGCTAACAATTCATCGCTAAGTTTACTAGCAGGTGCAGGATTTAAGAGTACTTGCACATTATGTTTTCTTGCTAATTGCATTGCTTTCAATACAGTTTTTTGAGGTATTTCTAATTGTATAATAAGCATTTTACTTTCTGCAATGATCAATTCCATATTTTGAATTTGTTGCTCCTCAAGTTTACTATTAGCTCCTGGATCAACAATAATTAGGTTGTCGCCGTCTTTAACGACTATCATCGCAACACCTGTAGCACAATTATCTGTTTTCTGAATATGTGAAATATTTACTCCATTATTAGCAAGATTACTAATTAATTCTTTTCCGAAAAAATCTTCACACACACACCCAATCATGGTCACATCACCACCGAGTCTTGCTGCCGCAACTGCTTGGTTTGCACCTTTACCACCAGGAAACATCGCAAATCCGCTTCCCAAAACAGTTTCTCCAATTACTGGTATCTTAGGCGTAGTTATCACCATATCCATATTTAAGCTGCCTATTACGGTTATCCTTGGCATGCAATATTTCCCCCTGAAGTGCAAGTTAAAGTATTAAAATCATATCTTTTTAGTTTATAACTCTACTAAAATCTTTACACAACTAGCATTTGTCCACTTAATATCTTCAATTTATACTTAATATATCTACTTTTAATAGTAACAATTTATTATGATTTATTGAGCTAGTCTAAAGCATATTAACACCAATAACGGCATTTGCAATGCACCTGATATTCACCGCTTCTTTAGCTTGTCTGATAAATGGATTTCCGTCAATTATCACATGACCATTCCGAGAAAGTCCTGAAATACTTAGCTTATCTTCTTCCGTAAAAATCAGCTGTTCAATCGACATCAGCTCATTGTCTTTGTTCTCAGATTCCATGCTTACTATTACTCGGTCAAGTAATGCTAATGCCGCTTTACTTTTTGTCAAAGTTGCATGACATAATAAACCAGTTATCGCTTTTCCTAGATAATTTTTTCCTTCAATTGGAGATATTACAATTTGAGCAGGCTTTTTCATGTTAAACTGCAATGTTAACTCGTTTTTTGCAATCTGAAAATAGTCTAGCACAATATCTGTTGACGGTGCTAGCTTTTTTTTAATTCCAGTTTGTATAAAGGTTTCTACACCAATATTGGACATTTGTTCATTTAGCATCCCAAGAAAAGTATTTCCAATTATCACATCATTAAAAGCGTATCCTTTGATACTCTTATTAAGGGCTACTTCCAAAGCACCGACTGGTGACAATTTGATTTTAGCTAAATCAAGCCTCATTAAGCTGGCAGCTGTAAAATTGATCAGCGGTCCTACATTTGCAGTTCCTCCCGCTATCCCTAGCAGTGGAATCTTGATGTTGTTTCTAATCATTGCATCTGCTATATATGCTAAAAACCCATCACCGCCCACACAAACTAAAAGCTCAGGATTTGTTTTGATAACCTCCATTATTATAGAATAAAGATCTTTAAGGTAATCTCCAGTAGCATTCACCCTTGAGACAATTTCAGCATTTTCTATATATGTTTGACCATAAAGTCCTGGGTATGTTTTTATTTTACAGCCTTTTAATCGTTCTCCCAAAATCTTTCCAATATTAGTATAGTGACTATTACCACCTGCGTTAGGGTTAAATAATATAGCTACTCGCATATATACACTCAGCTATGGGTTAATGGCAATTTTCATAGCTTCTCCTTTTTTCCTTAGTTGTTATGCTTACTTTACTATCTGCTACGATTGTTCAGAGTGTTTTTGCTTACAAGACTGATAAACCATCAATAAATGCTCAACTCCTTAAACTTACAACGACTTCCATTATACACAGAAAAACCAATTTGGCCTTGGAGATAAGGGTTATCATTATCAAAATACTCAACAAGCAGAATATTTTCATGCCATATTCTGATTGAATTATACTTTACCTCAGCTCTAAACCTGTATTCATGATTGTATTCCCATGCAAAGTCTATTCCACTTAGCTTTGAATACCCGTTGTTGTTCTTGCGAAGCATTGCCTTACCATCTGATTCCAATCCAAATGCATATGAACGAATTGCTCCTTGCACTCGGAAATTCATATAATGAGATTCTCCAGTTACTGGTATTAAGGTTGCCTCAAATGTATAATCTTCCCAATCATAAGACCCTGTATATGCTTCTCCAAAATCACAGGCGCTGCCAACTAATTCATCATCTACAAGTTCCCAGTTTCCTTTGAGATAAGTAAACTGGCTTACCTCCTGATGTAATCCGTTCCAAAACTCCATCCGCTCTTTGGAAAAATCAATTGTATAGTTAGGCTTACCTGAAAAATCCAAGTTAGCAATATATATAACTAGAGAATTATCCAAAAACCTCTGATTTGATTTTACAGTTACTCTTATGCCTGCCTCTTCTAAGCAAGCACCCTCCATATTTGGTAGCTTAAAATTTAATAGATTCCATTTTCCCCTTGTCAGCAAGGTTTTTTCTGAATCGAAATATTTGTTGTAATTCCCATCTTTCACATACATGCTAACAAGTATTTCAGATTTTTCTAACCATTCAGGTAGCATAACCATAGCTGAGATGCTTTGTCCTGGATAAAGAACAGGCGAAAAAGACGGATCATACCTACTATCATGAAAATCTTCAGGCCGATAATATGTTTTTGTGAAGATACGAAAGTCTTCCCCTGCAGCAATTCCGTTCACTGAGACCTTAAGTGATCCATTTAGATTCATGTTTGCTATATTTGTATTTACCAGAGCATATTCCAGTTTTGTTAGCGAATCTGATGCTACTCTAAACCCATGTGTCGAACCAGGAAGCTGGAAGTGGAATCTTGCTGCGCCCCCAAATAATATTTTTTTCCATTTATTCTCCGGCTCTTGCCCCGCAATTTTATATCCCCATTTTGCGATGTAGGTAGTAAATTGTGGCGCATCTTGGATATTTAGCGAGCCAATAACGCTTGAGCATATAAAAAAATCATTAATGGGCTTTCGCCACTTATTATAATCAAGACCGATGATGCCATTTGCCACGCCTAATATCGTGCCTATGTTGGCTACATTACAATCCGTATCCCAACCACACATGTTGCAGATGTTAATGGAGTTAGTAAAATCTTTTTCACCATATAGCAGCGCGAGAATCATAACTGCTCCGTTGGGAATTATATGACAGTTGCCTGGATATTTATCATAGCCATAATTAGCATCAATAAAATTAAAACATTTTTCCCAGTCTTCTGGATATTTTTCGTGAAAACTCATAACACTACGCATAACTAATGTATAATCGCAATCTGCCGGAATTACAGAAAAGCCACTTTCTAATATGTCTTTGATATTTTCTTGAATAAAGGCCGCACTTATACATGCTGCAATAAACATCCCACCAAATATACCATTTCCATCATGTGATACACTTGCTGCTTTTCTGGCATATGCTGCCGCAAGTTTTGGATTAGCTGGTGCTACTAGTCCCCAAGTATCGATAAAAATTTGACCACCTATCTGCTCGGCTACTGTTACCCCATTTTGCTGGATAGAACCTGATTTTGGAGCCATGATACCATTACGCATATTCAAATATGCTGTGTGTTCGGTGGATTTTCCGTAGCCTCCCCACCAATAAAAACCATGTTCATATGGTGCATAGTTTAGCCAAGTCAAACCAATTTGCTCAGGTGTGAGTTTGAGTGTATAATCATAATCTTCTAATGCTCTCAGAAAAAATACAGGTCCATTACTGTCATCATCAGCAGCAAAATCATTGTAGTCTACTAGATAATCTGTTATTGTACCGTGTACTCTCTTTATTTTTTCATAGGTCCACCCTTCTATAGGAGCTCCATGCCGTATTCCAATCAGTTTTCCTAGCCAGCCAGCATAAACTTTTTCTATATAATCTTCAGGTATGATATTCAATTGGTGTACTCACCTCTCACTTTAAGCAACGGTTTAAGTTCAATATTTTATTGTCTTTGCTAGATGTTTTTTTATATTAGCTGTCAAGGCAAGAGCTTTAGCTTTCCAGCATTTCTCTGTCAGGAGAAAAACTATTGTTTTCATAGGCAATTCCTGTCTTGATTGCTCTTGCCACTGCTTTTCCAACAGCTGGAGCAGTTGAGAAGGCACCCTTAAATCCAGCAACTACAAAGAAATTTTGGATGCTTTTAGTAAAGCCAAATATAGGCAACCCATCTTTTGTGTATGGAGTTACTGCTGACCATGCGCGGACAATTTCCAATTCTGCTAGAGCTGGAAAATATGTGATAAATTTTTCTGCCGTTAAGGTTAGCCCCTGTGCTGTTATTTCTTTACTATCAACTTCGCTTTCTTCAGTAGCTTGCGCTATGATGATACTACCATTGGTATTTTGCACTGCTGCCAAGCCAATTCTCAATTTTTCGCTAGCAAGTCTACTTTTCAAAATGAAACCACCACCTACAACAGGCCCATTTATTACACTTGCTATAGGTTGAGAAACAAAAGCTGTTCCACGATGATAACAAATTGGTATTTTTAGACATAGAAGTTCTCCTATGCCTCCTGCCCAGGCACCAGTTGCATTAATAAAAATATCTGCAAAATATTCTTTTTCCTTAGCAATAGCTTTCGTAATTTTACCATTTTCCACCTCAAAACTATCCACACAAGTATTAGTGAATATCTCTACCCCAAGCTCTTTAGCCTTAGAAAAAAATGTAAGGGTTGCTGCAAGAGGGTCAATTTTTCCTTCTAGGGCACAGTAAGCTAGGCTTTGCACTTTCGTATAATCAAGAAATGGTTCAATTCGCAGCATATCTTTACCTTGATAAAAACTAATCTCTATGCCATATGCAGCTAAATACGCTGCCATAAGTTTGGCTGCTTCTACCTGTTCTTCATTAATTAAGACAACTGTCCCGCCAGACTGTTTATATGCTATGGGCGTTTCTCGATTTAAGTTTTCATATATAGTTAGAGATTCTAATGCTAATTTAAGGTGCCAGGGTTCATCTCTATCTATAATAGAAATTTGCCCTAGATTAGCACCTGAGGCTCCTGAAGCTAGCTCATTTTTTTCTAGCACTGTAACTGCATAACCTTGCTTTGCTAAATAATAGCTTGTAGTTGCTCCTAATATGCCTCCACCTATAATTAGAACTCTAGTTTTTTCCATGCTTCTACCATCCTTAGCTTATCCTTTGAATCTAGTGAAACAAAGATTTTTCTAGTAGATCTTCCCTGAGCACTCCAGCCTTAAATGTATTACCTGTGGCGATGTTGGTAATCTCATATCGAGCTACTGTGTGGATATCCTTATCGACTATATAAAAATCGCGTTTTCCTTCTTCGAATAAGTCGATAAATTCTTCTCCATATCTTTTTGAGGCATTGAATGGTAATTGTTCAATTATACTTGTTATTTCTAAATCAGCACAGTCTACTAAATAACGCACGGTTACTCCATATAATAATGCTGTGTTTACTCTATCCATTGCCCTTAATTCATCTTTTATTGGTGGAGCTATTGGGCAAGTACCCATGCCACTAATAATCTTAGCTATATCAAATCCTTTACGACAAATTCTCCATGTTGAAGCCTCTACCGTACGAGAACAAACTTGAATTGAACCTGTTAGGCTCCCTGTGCGTGCTGCTAAAATATATACATTACATGCTGATATTTTACATGCTTTGGCAATAATTTCTGCCATTTCTTCGTCGGGTAGCTCTACTGTTTGTGCGGCAAAAACAGTTTCATGATGCTGATCTTGATAGCTCCAACTTTGAGCAAAAATATCATTCTTCGCAATTGCCCTTGCTGGTCCAGAACCAATTGGATTAATCCAGCCATCTAAATTTTTTCCCGGCATTTTCCAACCAGAGAATTGCGATGATAATGTTGCTGTCTGTGGTTGATCAATATATACATCTATCGATGGTAAATCAATAGCACCACACTGAAATCTACCAAAATCCACATGACCCATACCACCAATTGTTGCTTCAACAAATAATTTTCCGGCAAGAAATCCGCCAGGCATTTCTACTCCCATATCTATAACTGTTGCCCCATTTTTCAATAAATGTAACTTGCAATTGAGCATTTCCACATTAGGAATTATTTTCTCTTTAACTATTCTTACTGCCTCTTGGTTGATACTAAACATAGTCAAGCTCCTTCCAATTTATCAAATTTATATTAAGTTAGCTATTTATTCCTCATTTACATTTTCATTGGTAAAAATTCATAACCATTTGCTTTGATGTAGGGAATTGAAATGTCTAAAACCTCTGGTATCCACTCCACATGATCATGCATCACTGAAATTATTTCATCTTTTCCTAACTCTTTCACCAACCTAGCAGCAATGCTAGCTGCATCTGGTCCTAGCCAATCTTTAATACTGATATTCCATAAGCTAATGATATAACCAAGCTTTTCTAAGTACTTTTGCTCTATTTCTGTGATTTTCCCTGCAGGTGGTCTTATTAGCCTTGTTTTGATGCCTAGAATATTTCTTATCAAATTATCTGTGTTTTCTACTTCTGCAAGACATTCGGCAAGCTCTAATTTATCAAATTCCGTATGACTATAGGAATGATTTCCAATGCTATGCCCCGCTTTAATTATTTCTTGAGCAAGCTGCTGATTAGACTCTAGGCGCTTACCTTCTAGAAAAAAAGTTCCTTGTATTTGATATTTATTTAATATTTCTAGAATTTTCGGGGTACCTTGTGAATTTGGTGCTCCATCAAAGGTTAAAAACATTTTTTTCATAATTAACACCTTATCTTAAAACTTCTAATTTTTTACTCCTAAAAGCTTGCAAATATTTTTTCATATCAACATCCAATCCACTTAGCCCTTGCATTGTATGCATAAAAGCCACCACGGCAGGCGTTAATTTAATTATTACTGCTTCCTGCTTGATACCTACCAACATTCCTAACATAGCAATATTAAGTAATTCTTGTTGAGGGAGTCCAAATGAAATATTATCTAATCCACAGCAATATTGATAGCCGGGATATCTTTTTCTTGCTTCTTGAACTGAAGCTAAATATATATTGGAGTTTTCAGTATTAACTGCAAGTGGAAAAACCAAACTATCAATAAAAATATCAGCTTTTTGTAAGTCAAATTCTTGCACAACAGTTTCAAGTTTTGGGAGTAAGGCAAGTCTCTCCTCTGAATTTTTTGGCATTCCACTTTCATCATGGAGTAACACAATTACCTTGGCATTATACTTTTTTACTAGTGGTGTAATAGCATTGATTCTTGATTGTTCTAATGTAATTGAATCTACAAGTGCTCTCCCACACTTGTTGTTTTTCAATCCTACTTCTTGTACTAAAGCATTAGGAGAATCTATACAAATTGGAATTTCCAGCTCCCCATGAATGGTTTTTACTAACCATTCCATATCCTCCACTTCTGTAGTGATATGTGTTCCACAATTTAAGGCAATACAATGTGCTCCACCAGCAATTTGCTCTCTGACCACTTCTAATAACAAGTTCTTTTTTCTTTCATTGATTATTTCGCTTACGCCTGCCAGACTAGTGTTCAGAACCCCGCTGATTACATACATTTTAACCCTCCTCAATAATCCCTATACCTCTTACTTGATAAACATTTTTTTTGGGAACTGCTAACCTAATTATTGTTGTTTGTTGATTATTTTTATTTTTAATTACTTTAATTACTTCCCCCTTACAAATATCTCTACCTTCATTATCTCTTGCATAGACTTGCAGCCCTACAACAGGCTCTGGAAGATATTCATATGGGAAATCAATCGTAGCTAAATCATCTTGATAATCTTCATCAACAACAAAGCAAGCTTGCCCGGGACAGGCAGCTACACATTTTCCACACCCTGTACATTTAAGTAGGTCTACTTGTGGAAGGTCTATGATATTTTTTCCAATAATGATTGCGCCAAAAGAACAAGCTGATTCACATGGGTTACAAGGAATTAATTCTGGACAATCAATAAATACCTTTTTCATATTGATCAGCTCCTAAAATTCTGCACTTAATTTTTTTCTACTAGTCTCACCATATCGTTGTTTCGCTAATTCTACTGCTTTTTTTACGGCTGAACTTTCATCAACCCCTTTGATCTTTCGATCTTCCATTACTATTTTGCCATTGATTAAAACGGTTTCTACCGATTTTTCTTTCCCACAGTAGACAATTTGCTGAATAATATTATGCACTGGTGCAAAATGTGCTTCTTCCGTTGCTAAAATTATGATATCTGCAAGTTTCCCTTCCTTCAGTTCTCCAGCATCGATATCTAAATATTTTGCTCCTGCTTTAGTTGCCATCTGATAAATATCCTCAGCTATAAAACAAGCAGGATCCTGATATTTGGCTTTCTGCAGCATAACACCAAAACGCATCTCTTCAAAAATGTCCAATAAATCATTTGATGCTGCACCGTCTGTTGCTAAACAAATATCTATTCCCAGTTTTTTATACTCGACCATTGGTGCTATGCCACTACCTAATTTGGCATTACTTTTGGGATTGTAGCAAATGGTTACCTGCTTTTCCTTGGCAATTTGCATTTCTTTTTCTGTAAAATGCACACCATGAATTGCGCAAATTTGTTTTGATAAAAAGTTTATACTGTCTAGATAAGCTAGTGGGGTAAGTCCACAATCTGCAAGCGACTGCTCCACCTCCCAAAGAGTTTCAGAAATATGGATATAGATACCTAAATCCTTTTCTATGCTTAAATTTTTTAACCATTCTAGAAAATCAGGCGTACAGGCAAATGGAGTAGATGGTGCAATTGCTACTTTTAGAATGCCCTGATTATGCCATTTCTCTACTGTTGCTTTAATACCTTCCATTCTTTTTTCATCTGTGTCCATTAATTCTTTGGGTACCCAGCGATTTACCGCTTGTATTGCTCCTATCCCTCGTACTCCTAAATCTTGCCATGACTGGAAAAGACTATCATAGATTATATCCATATCTACAAAAGTAGTTATCCCACTTTTGAGCATTTCAATTGCTCCTAATAATCCATAATAATAAGCTAAATCTTGATTATTATGTTCTTTATCTTGTGAGCGAATAATCATCGCAAAAGGAAATGTCACATTTTCACACCAGTCTTTAAGCCCTAAATCATCGCGCATTCCCTTCAACATATTTTGATATAAATGCGTATGCATATTGATAAAGCCAGGCGCAACAATCTTATTGGTTGCATCAATAACCTTTTCATAAGGATAATTTAGTCCTAAATCTTTTCCAATCTTAAAAATCTTATTATCTTTAACAAGAATATCTACATTTTCTAATATTTCGTCCTGATTTTGAACAAGATAACTAGCATTCTTAATTAAAATCATCAACTCACCCCACAATTTTCTCAGACTTTGATGGAATCTAAGCATAAGTACTCTCAAGCTAAATATTTTTTTATTTCTTCAAGCAATTATCTACAGCCATAAAAGTAACCTTTTTCTGGATAAATAGAAAATAACAAAATATGTTTCTTCATCACAGACACTAGCAAGATTTGGAGGAAATTAGTTATCAGCGTCCGCTCCACCCTTAGTAGTTGCAATCATTTTTAAGCTTAAAGGACCAACTGGTATACGAATACTACCAGGTAAAAAAGTATCTATTGGTAAATCATAATATTCACTTAGTATTCTTGCTATTAGCCTTTTACATGTTCTTCCTTGACAGAATCCCATGCCTGCTCTTGTACGTTTTTTTACCGCTTCTAAACTTCTATCACCATTCTTAATACTGCTTAATATATCTTCTCTTGTAACTTCCTCGCATCTGCAGACTTCTTCTCTATCCATGCAGTCACCCCTAATTTTTAGCTTCCCAGATTTCATGTTTCGCTTTTCTGCGCTTTTCACCAAAAGTACCTTGCCTTAAAGAGTTGAGCCTATTCTTGATTATTTCATCTTGTATTTTGAAAACTTTGACATCTATTAACCCTAATTTTAGTGCGACTGTAACTCCTGCTAAGCGACCTTCATCTAAGGCTGTGCTGGCTTCTTCAATTCCTGCCACATCACCTGCCACAAAGATGCTCTCTTGACTTGTTTCCAAATTACTGTTATGCCATGGCAACATTCCACCTAGGATAGGTGAATATTGCAGCTTGCAATTTCCCAAAGCTGCAAGCTCTATTCTTGGGGTTAAGCCTACTGCTATGCATATAGTATCTGCTTCAATTAACTTTTCTGAACCTTGGATATGCTGCATTTGATCATCTAGCTTGCCAATAATAACTCCCTCGAGCTCGCTATCACCAACAGCTTTTACTATTGTATGACTTAATATCACTGGAACTCCAGCTCTTTTTACTTTTGCTGCATGTACTGCGTAGCCAGAAATTTTTGGCATTGCTTCAATAATAGCCTCAACTTTTGCTCCTGCTTGCATTAATTGATACGCTACTATAAGTCCTACATTTCCAGACCCAACTACAACAACTTTCTTGCCAGGTAAAACATGATAAATATTTACAAATGTCTGTGCTGCTCCTGCAGTTATTACTCCTGGCATGGTACAACCAGGAAAACTAAGTGCATTTTCTGATGCTCCTGTTGCTATAATGATAAATCTAGCCTTTAATCGCTCGCTGTATGCTGCTGTTACTATTGTTATGCTATTATCTGGATAGATTCCCCAAACTCTTGTATTTAAGAGAATTTCTACTCCTAATTCAGCTGCTTCTTTTAATAGATTTTCACCAATTATATAGCCTCTAGTACCTGCATAGTGTTCCTTCGAGCCAAAAAATTTGTGAATTTGTTTGAATAGTTGCCCTCCTGGCTTAGAGTTTTCATCAATTAGCAATGGCCTCGCTCCGGCCTTAGCTAATTCAATCGCAGCTCCTAGCCCCGCTGGCCCTGCTCCAATGATTATCACATCATATTCACGCATTTTTTTCACCCCATTTGCCAGATCCTACTTGAGTGCATACCTTCATATCTGGTTCGACAATTGTGATACATGTTCTGATATTTGGCTTTCCATTTACTTCCATGATGCAATCTGTACACTGACCTATTCCACAAAAAAGACCTCGCGGTTCCTGATATTTACTTGTATATCTAAATATTCTTATCCCATTTGCTAAAAGAGTTGCGGCAATTGTCTCACCTTCTAAGGCCTTTAGCTGTTGTGCATTGTAAGTTATATAAAATTCTTTTTTTTGCTTTATTTCTAGAATTGGATGTTTACTTACTCTAGCCATTATCTACTCCTCTTTGCGATCGAATTAAAAAAAGGAGCTGCACACAATTTCTAGGTTACTTTTTTTGTAAACTAAAGAGCATGCAACTCCCTCCTAATTAATTGCTAACTATATTTCTATTCTTCGTCATCCACTTCTACTGTCTGTGGTCCTACGAAAATTCCAATCTTTGGCAAACCAACTAGCAAAGGTACCCCTACTATTGCTGAGCCTACTGCAAATATTGTCCGCTCAATTGGTGACATTACTGTTAATACTGTCCAAACCTCTGCTGGTGTTTGGAACATAGTCAAGGCAAAATAATTAGCGATAGATGCTGCGCCTACTAATCCTGCAAATGAACATATCCATACAGCTACTGTTTTTAAAGCAATATTTTTGCCAAGTAACCATTTTTTCGCGAACATTCCACCTACAACAGTTACAAGTAAGCCAGCGCCATAAAATACTATGGCAAAGAGTGGTACTGCTCTACCGGTTGCAGTACTAAACCATAATACTGTTCCAATTCCTAGAACGCCTACTGCATATGGCCATTTACCTCTGCTAATTAGACCTGAACAAAATGCATTGATTACGCCAATGGAAAATGTTGCTAATCCCATCCAGGCAATATGTGGAGCAATCAATTGTCCAATAAATCCTCCTATTGCTGCACATATTGCTCCTCCAATTGGCCCAAATAAAACACCTGCCAATGGAACTAGTGCTGTAGCAATGGAAAATGTCCCACCTGTTCCTAGTAGCGGGATTGATGGTAACATGCATGATGCTGCGATTACAGCTGCCCACACTGCTATTACCGCTGGATGGATGCTTCCTAACAGTCTTTTGTCTCCAACTTTGTTCTCTTTCATCTTCTTGCCCCCTTGAAATTTTTTATCTTACGAGCTTTTCGCCCTTTAAGATTCTTAAAAAATTCAAACCCAAAACTTGTGCTTTCACACCATCATTATTTTTTAAGCAATTTATTCTGGTCAGCATTGCTTCTGGAGCATCCCATGGGAAATCAGAAGCGTATAAAACCCTTTCTGGCAATGTATTTACTGCAACTTGTAAAGCAATCTGATTAACCACCTCTGAAGTGTCAACGTATACATTGCTAATTTTTTTTGCTTGTTCAATTACCTCTAACCAATAATCTCCACCTAAGTGACCAATTATAATCTTAGCTTGAGTATATTTCGGAATAATCTTAAATAAGCTTGTCAAATCGTTACTATCTACTGGATAATCGCAATGAATAAATACTGGTAGTTCAGCTTCATGGGCAACCTGTAAAACAAGCTCAAGTTTATCTATGTTTTGATGAATGCCAATTATTTCCCCAATGCCTTGTAATCCTAAATCTACTGCTCTCGCTAAATCCATTTTCATGTTTTCTTGAAATAAATCCAGCTTTGCAAAACCAATGAAAAGGTCTTGATACCCTGAAATTACTTCTGCTAATTCCTTATTTATTTCTGCAATAGTTTGGGACTGAGCATGGTTTTGTGCTAAGCCAATTTTTCTCATCATTGTTTTAGCAGCTGAGAAAGTTGTGATTTTTTCTCCTCTTGCAACTCCAGCAGAGCATACAACTACTTTATTAAAGTTTAATGCCCGCATTTTTTCATATAAAATATTTGCTGGATAAGTAATATGTGTATGAGCATCAATCCGCATACATCGCCTACTTTCTATGAAGCACGAGTAATTCATCGCCAAGCTCATCTATAAAAAGCACCGTCTTTTTTATGGGTATGAATTCCTGCAGTTTACTTGCTAATAAAGTTATTTGCGGAGGTGTTATATTGGTGGTTGCTAATTTTTCTGGCTGGCTAAAAACATCTTCTGCATCGCTATCCATCATCACTCTTTTTCTAGACATTACGATGATTCGCTTGGCATACTCTGCTACTAAGGACATATTATGGGTAACAAAAACTATTGTTCTTCCCATTTTATGTAATTCCTTCGCTATGTTCATAATTTGATAACAGCCCCGATAATCTTGACCACTTGTTGGCTCATCTAATATTATGATCTTTGCCCCCATAGCAATTACAGAGGCAATTACTACTTTTGCTCTATCTCCTTTACTTAATGCTGGTGGAAATTCTTTCCTTTTATCTTGTAAGCCAACTGCAGTTAGTGATTCTACCACCTTCTGTTCTATTAAATCTGCTGGTAACTTTGCATTTTTTAGTCCATAAGCTACTTCTTCTTCTACTGTTTCAGCAAATAATTGTCGATCAGGATTCTGTAAGACAAACCCTATTTCCATAGCTATTTTTGATACGGTGAGATCTTTTGTATTTCTTCCATTTACATATGTATTTCCTACTGTTGGTGTTAATAACCCAGTAATATTCTTTAGCAGGGTGGATTTGCCTGCTCCATTCTGACCAATAATTGCCACAAATTCGTTTTCATAAATTTCTATATTTATATGCTCTAAGGCCGTGCTCCCAGTGCTATATTTATAGCTTAAATCATCGATTTTCAAGACAACGCTCTTCATACTCGTTCTCCTTTATACCACTTCATTATTTCTGTTACTGCATCCTCTAATAAAACTGGAAATTTTTCCAACATTTCTCCTCGATCATTTAGGTAATTGGTTAATGCTGAGACTTGTGGCGGTCTTATCCAATTGTCTTTTAGTAGTTGTTCATCGTTAAAGATATTCCAGGGTTTATCAAATGCAGCTACTTGGCCATCCTTGATTACTAATACCTTATCGGCAAATTCTGCTATTTCTTCACTTTTATGGGTTGCCATCACGATGGTAATATCATGCTTTTCTCTGATTTCGCGGATTACATTATAAACTTCTCTCGTACCAATTGGGTCTAGTTGAGAGGTTGGTTCATCTAATACTAATACTTTAGGTAACATGGCTAAAGCAGCAGCTATAGCTAATCTTTGTTTCTGCCCCCCAGATAGTGCCGTTGGAGCTTCATCAATATATTCCGTTAGTCCTACTACCTCTAATGCCCAGTTTACTCTTCGTTTGATTTCATCGATGGGAATGTTGAGGTTTTCTGGACCAAACGCTACTTCGTTTCTAATTATTGTAGTAAATAATTGTGTTTCTGGATCTTCTAATACCATACCTATGCTATCAGCTAACTTGGAAATTGGTGTTTCTGCAGTCACCATTCCATCTACAATCACTACACCTTTTAGTTTTCCTTCATGTGAATGTGGGATTACTCCATTTAGACATTGGCAAAAAGTTGTTTTGCCAGCACCATTTTCTCCCATAATAGCAATAAACTCACCTTTATGAATTTCTATACTAATATCTTTTAATACCCACTTCTTTGTTCTTGGGTACCGATAACTCAAATTTTCTATTTTTATCATTGCTTCTGCCATTTCTTACCTCCCTTGTAGCATATAGTTTATTACTACT
This sequence comes from Clostridia bacterium, assembly GCA_037141195.1. Taxonomy (GTDB): domain Bacteria; phylum Bacillota; class TC1; order TC1; family JBAXCZ01; genus JBAXCZ01. The sequence continues at coordinate 48,719 of JBAXCZ010000004.1, read as the reverse complement.
GCAGCTACTGCATAAATGGCTATCAAAATAATTACTAGATAATCTTTTTTTTGCATTTTTATATCTTCAATGTAGGTTCTAGTCTGATATGCGCCAAATGCTCTAGCATCCATGGCTACTCCCATCATTTGAGCTCTTCTCATGGCTCCTATTACTAAAGGAACTACTAATGCTGGGTAAGCTTTCATTTTTTTTAATATTCCGCCTTCTTCGAAATCTTTCATTCCTCGCATTTTTTGCGCATCCATTATTACTTGTGTTTCACTTTCAAAGGTTGGAATTAGGTTAATAGCTGTAGTTGTCATAAAGGCTATTTTGTAACTCATTCCTAGTCTAACTAACCCTAATGCTAATAAATGTATTGGTGTTGTCATGGTTACTAATGGCATTAATACTATTAATGTTATTAATCTAAGGCCTAATAATAAACCGAATAGAAATCCTTCCCATTTCAATGCTCCCATTCCACCTATCAATGGTACAAAATTCGGAATTAGAGGTTTGAGGATGTAATGGCTTCCTGGATAAAATAAGGTTTGCAATAATATAATAAAACCTAGTAAGCCTATCATGAATATGAAGTAATTTTTGAGATTTTTAGCTGGTAATTTAGCATTATTCCATAATGCTAAAAATGTAATAAACAATGCTGCTATCACATAAAAATTTTGTACCATAAATATCACAATTGTTAATATTGACATCATGAATATTTTAACTCTTGGATCTAGTTTATGCATAAATGATTTTCCTGGATGATACTCAATTAAACTCATGCCTCAACATCCCCTATTTCTCATTCTTGTAAATACATCCTATTCTCATATACTTATTATCTGCTTATCTGCTTATTTCTCTAGGTACACTCTTGGTTTTTTAACTTTTTAGTTCTTAAGATTTTTAAGTGCTGTCATTTTTTTTCAAAACATCAAACCTCTTTGGTGAATACCCCAAGACACCTTGCTGTAATTTTCCTGTCATATAATATTCTGCAACTAATGCTCCAATTTTCGGAGAAATTCCAATAGCACTGTGGAAACCAGCAATTATCAGCAGGTTATTTATACCATTCATAAATCCAAAAACCGGTTTTCGATCTTGTGTATATGCTATTAATCCACTCCACATCCGCAAAATATCTATTTCTGCTAATTTTGGGAATAAGCTAACTGCCTTTTCTGCTACCTTAGACATTCCCGTTGGTGTGGATGCTGTATCATATTTATTTGTCTTGGTGGTTGCTTGTGCTAACACAATATTTCCAGAATTCGTTTGCCCCAAGCAAGCTCCAATTACCATTTTTTCATTTGATGGGATGAACAACCCGCCGTCAGTTATCGAGTGATAAACTAACTTATCAACTTGCATACTAACCATTGCTTCACCTTTATCGAAAAAAACTGGAATTTTTTCTTGCAAAAGCTCTATTATTGGACTAGTCCAAGCGCCAGCAGCTAATACTACTAAGCTAGACTTAAAGTTTCCTCTATTTGTTTTAATCAGAGTTATTTCTTGCTTATTTTTTTCAAATCCATTAACTTGAGTACAAAGAAAAAACTCAACCCCTAATTTTTTTGCATAATCAGCCATTGCAATATTTAACTTGAACGGATTAATCATTCCTTCTGCTTGGCAATACACACTGCCTACAATAGCTTTTTCATTAATGTAAGGTTCAATTAATTTAGTTTTTTTGCTATTTAACATTTCAATCTCTTTCAAGCCAAAACTTCGACATTTCTCCATCAACTGCTCTAAAGCAGCTGATTCTTCTTGATTATTCAAGATAATTAAGCCGCCTTTTTGCTTATATTCCAGTTCACAGCCAATCCGTGCAGCAAATTCTACCCATTGTTTTTGCTGGTCCAAAGCAAGTTGCATTAAGTAAGCATCTTCCCTGTAACTAAGCACACAAAATCCAGGATTAGTGCTAGATGCACCAGAACATATTTCTCCTTTCTCTAATACAGCTACCTTAGCACCTGTCTCTGCTAAACTTAAGGCTGTTGCAATGCCGCAAACACCAGCTCCAATTACAACTACATCAAATTCCAAAAACTCTTTCAACTAATCATCACCACCCTTGCTAAAGAAGTGCACCATTTTTAGAACTTCTAACTGCCATTTTTTGTTCTAAAAATTCATCGTTTCTCTGCAGGCGCGAAGAACATCGGAACTTTTCGGCAAAACGTAATCTTCCATTTTTGGTGCAAATGGCATAGGCACATCTTTTGAGGTTACTCTTTTAATTGGCGCTTTAAGATATTCAAATAAATCTTCAGCCAACATTGCAGATATTTCTGCCGCATAGCCCAAAACCTTAGGGCCTTCTTGCACAATAACTAATCTCCCAGTTTTAGCAACTGAAGCAAGAATTGTTGCTTTATCTAATGGTACAATAGTGCGTGGATTAATTACCTCTAAAGATATACCCTCTTTTTTTAATATTTTTGAAGCTTCTAAGGCTAAAGGCAACATAGTCATGGCTGCTATTACCGTAATGTCACTACCTTCACACTCAATATGAGCTTTGTATAATGGCATTTCTTCACAGGCTTCATCTACAATACCTTTATTATTATAGAGCATTTTATGTTCTAAAAAGATTACTGGATTATCACTCCTTATAGAAGCTATCAGTAAACCTTTTGCCTCTGCAGGCGTTGCTGGAGCTACAATAACCAAGCCTGGTGTGTTCATAAACCAAGGCTCTATACATTGAGAATGATGATAAGCACAACGAATACCTCCACCCTGTACTGCGCGGATAACAATTTGTGCTCCTACCTCTCCATTAAACATATAGCGTAATTTAGCAGCGTTATTTACTACTTGGTCAAATGCAACCCCAATAAAATCAGCAAACATCATTTCTGCTACAGGTCGCAAACCACAAATTGCACTACCACAGCAAAGACCAATAATTGCAGATTCAGAAAGTGCTGTGTCTTTCGCACGATGTGGCCATTTTGTCCAAATACCGCTGGTAACACCGAAATCTCCACCCATTTTTCCTACATCTTCTCCGATAATAAAAACTTTATCATCACGTGTCATTTCCTGAATCAATGCTTCGTTAATTGCTTTTGAGAAAGATATTATTCTTTCACTCATGCTTATTGCACCTCCATATCAGCATAGACATATAGGAGTCCATCTTGCTCATCTGGTTCTGGACTGGAAATAGAAAATTCTACTGCATCCTTAATAATCAATTCCACTTCTTGTTCTATAACAAGAAGATCGTTTTCGCTAACACCATGCAGGTTTAATAATCTTTCCTTGGTAATCTTAAGTGGATCTTTAGCCTTCCAATACGCCACTTCTTCATCTGGTCTATAGGCGGCTGGATCTCCAGAAAAATGTCCTTGCCAGCGATAACTCATTAATTCTAATAAAGTTGGTCCCATGCCATCACGAGCTCTCTGTACTGCAATCTCTGCTGCTGCAACAACTGCCTCCACGTCATTACCATCAATTCTAAAAGATGGAACTTCATAGCCTTCGCCCCAGGTTTTTAATTCTTTTTGAGGGTGAGCTTCATGATAGTGTGTTGAAATTGCATATTGATTATTTATTAAGCAATAGATAATAGGTAATTTCCAGGTTGCGGCCATGTTTATGCTTTCGTGACATGCACCTTCACCTAATGTACCATCGCCCATGAATATGACTGAAACTGCATCATTATTTTTATAAACCGAAGCAAAAGCTGTCCCAAGTGCGGTAACCTGAGTAGATCCTTGAATTCCATTAAATCCTAGATTTCCACATTTCAAGTCATTAATATGCATAGAGCCACCTCTACCACCATTAATACCTGTTTTTTTACCGAATATCTCTGCCATTACAAGTTTTGGTTCGGTACCACACAAAACTATTGCGCCATGACCTCTGTGATCAGGGTACTTGAAATCTGTTTTTTTTAAGACATGACACATTCCTGCTTGAGCCGCTTCTTGCCCGATACTGAGGTGAATAAAACCGGGAATGATTCCCTTTTTTGCACATTTATCGACTTCTTCTTCAAAACGCCGAATTAGCTGCATATCTCTATATAGCTTGATAAGGTTTTCTTTATTCATCTTGTTCTCTCCTCAAAATTCACTATTAATAATTTTATGCATAAATTTTGGTTTAGCTAACTTAATTAAAGAAGGCCTTACTAAGCATTTCCTCATTTAAATTTCCCACCTTAAAACTTCTTCCTGTACGATAATTATTAATTTCAATGCAGGCTACTTTATGCGCATCAATATCCATCTTAAAAATATCCCTGCTACCTTCATCAAACAAGTCTGAAAACTCACGACCATAAAACTTGGAGGATGAAAATGCTAAAGAATTAAGAATTCTTTCAATCTCTGCATCTTCACAATCCACGATATAGCTTGCTGTTGCACCATATAATACAGCTGTATTCACCCTATTCATAGCAAGCAGTTCATTATTAACACAAGGTGCAATTGGAGCAAAACCCGAGGCAGTGATGATTTTTTTTATGTCAAATCCGTCATAATTTAGTCTCCACATTGATGCTTCAATCATTCTTGCACAAATTTGTACTGATCCTACTATACTGCCTGTTTTAGCAGCGATAATATATAAATTCTCAGGCTTTATTTTACAGGCTTTTGCAATGTTTTCCGCAAATTCTTCATCTGGAATGCTGCTCATCTGAGCTGCAAAAACAGTTTCAAAATTCATATCTTGATAGTCCCATAAAGCCGCTATATGATCATTTTGAGCAAGTGCCCGCGCAGGCCCAGAACCCAAGCCAGTAATCTCATATTCTTCGTCAGCTTGGATTTTCCAAGAAGAAAATTGCGAAGATAAACAAGCAATTTGAGGTTTGCTAATATGTACATTGACCGAGGGCAAATCAATATTTCCTAACTTGAATCTGCCAAAGCTTACCATTCCCATGCCACTTAAAGTAACTTCCGTAAAAAGCTGAGCCGCTTCCCAGCTACCACCTGCTTGAATACCCATATCGACAACAGTTGCGCCATTGCTTAAATTATGAACAGCACAATTTAATTGTTCAGCTTTTGGTAATATTTTTTCTTGCACTATTTTCACTGTATCTTTACTTAAGCTAAACATTATTGTTCCTCCAATTTTTAAGCTATACTTAAATGTACTACTTAGTTGTACTACTTATTTTTTACATCTTACCATAGCCTATAATTTTTCGCAATAGCTGGAAAATATTTATTTTTATAATACTTATTTAGTATCAATTACCAATAAAAAAGAATTCCAAGAATGACTTATTGTCATTTCTGGAATTCTTTTTATTATTATAGCTCTTATATTTTATTAAAACCCAAGGGGCCGCTAACCGCAGTATTTAACGCCCTGCGTAATAACAGGTGGGTGCCCTATCCACTGGACATAAACGGCCAATAAAGGCAACAGCACAATGGAACCCGAGCTCCCGAATAATAGATGTAGGTTTAAATACTGCAAGCTTAAACGCGCACCTCTCAGGCAACTTAATTATAACACTTATTTCTTAAATGTTAAGGCTTGACTTTTAATTTTTTTTGTTTGCTTTATGCTTCGCAATTTCTTCGCAACTTAGTAATAGAGATAGCCTTACCATTTTCCAATTCTATGACGATGGCATTTAATTCTAAGGGTCCTTCTGCAACCTCCATGCGAATAGGCATTTGCGTTAAGAATTTCCGAAGGGCTACATCAACCTTAGTACCAATAACTGAATCTCTTGGTCCTGTCATGCCAACATCTGTAATATATGCAGTTCCCTTTGGTAACAGCCTATCGTCATTGGTTTGCACATGGGTGTGGGTTCCGTAAACACAGCTCACTTTTCCGTCCATAAACCAAGCAAAGGCTTGTTTTTCCGAAGTTGCTTCTGCATGCATGTCTATCAAGATATTTCTGGTAACAGTGTGTATTTCTGGCAAGAGTTCCTCGGCCGCCTTAAATGGGCAGCGCAAAGGTTCCATAAAATAGCGCCCTAATACATTAATAACACAAATTTTTTCACCATTTTTCGCTGTTAATGTAGTGTAGCCCTTACCCTTTGTACCAATTGGATAATTCAAAGGTCTTAACAATCTATTGTTACTTGCTAATAGATCTCCAGCCTCAAACCTATCCCAGGTATGATTTCCCAAGGTAATACAATCTACTCCGTTTGCTAAGAGTTCAGCTACAGTTTCCTTAGTAAATCCACGCCCACTACTTACTATATTTTCACCATTAGCAACTACAAAATCTATTGCAAATTCTTCTCGTAGTTGTTGAATATATTTAACTGCAATTTTCATACCCGGCGTGCCTACAATATCTCCTAATATTAATACCTTCAAGATAATCTCCCTTACTTTGTTAAAATCATGACTTTACCTTTGTCTCGTAATGCAAAAAGTGTTTTACTCACCTTCGCCCGTTTTAGCAAATCTAATAAATAAGTTTCTGTTTCTTCTAGCATCCAAGGCTCGTCCATAAGCTCTTCTTCACCCTGTTCTAAGTATACTTCCATATCAAAATTTTCTTCTACCAAAGCTAAGAGCATTTGCAGCTCTATATTGCTAATAGAATCAATGTCTCTTACAATGCTGAGGATTGCTACTCCATCCTCTAGTGTAATCTCACTCTTACAAACAGTACCTTTTCGATGTTCAAGATGGAGGTAAGCTAAACTTGCCTTTTCCAATTCTTGAGCTTTTTGCTCTTCTTCTTGTGATATAGCATCCTTTAACATGGCAAATTGTAGCTTCAATGTTCGCTCACGCGGATCAAATTCTACAACTTCAACTTCAGGATACTTTACCAGTAGTGTAATAAAAAATCCTAAGTATTCATCATTTTTTTTAAGTTTTAATTTTTTATGTAAGCTTCTTTTCATTTACACCGATCCTTAGACTATTTACAGCCTTTTTTTTCTACAAATTTTTTGTTCTGATATTTATTATATGCATATTACAGACTTAAAGCAAGGAAAACGAGAAACAGCTCTTTTCAAATTGTTTTTTAATAAAAAATCCACAACAATGCTTGCGCAATTGCTGTGGATTTAGCAAAAATATTTATTTAGCGTAATCTACTGCTCTTGTTTCACGAATTATTACCACTTTAATTTGGCCTGGATATTCCATTTCAGATTCGATATTCTTCACAATATCCCTAGCTAAGATTATTGCACTATCTTCGCTAATTTTATCTGGTTTTACCATGATACGCACTTCGCGTCCTGCTTGAATAGCAAAACATCTTTCCACACCGTCAAAAGACTCTGCAATTGCTTCCAATTTTTCCAGCCTTTTAATATATGTTTGTAGCGTTTCTCTTCTTGCTCCAGGACGTGCCGCAGAAATTGCATCTGCAGCCTGTACTAAAACTGCTTCCATTGTTTGTGGTTCAATATCATTATGATGAGCTGCAATTGCATGTACTACCATAGCTGATTCTTTGTATTTTTTCGCTAAATCTGCACCTATTGTTACATGTGGTCCTTCAACTTCATGGTCAACAGCTTTGCCTAAATCGTGTAAAAGTCCAGCACGCTTAGCCAATGCTACATCTGCACCAATTTCAGCTGCCATCAAAGCTGCTAAGTGAGCTACCTCAACAGAATGCTTTAAGACATTTTGTCCATAACTTGTACGATATTTCAATCTGCCTAAGATTTTCACTATTTCCGGATGTAATCCATGAATATTTGTTTCAAAACAAGCTTGTTCTCCAGCCTCACGAATTATCTGGTCCACCTCTTTACGAGCTTTTTCCACCATTTCTTCGATTCGTGCAGGGTGAATTCTTCCATCTAGAATTAGTTTTTCTAGAGCAATTCTCGCAATTTCACGACGCACTGGATCAAATCCGGATAAAACAACAGCTTCCGGAGTATCATCGATGATTAATTCAATACCTGTTAAAGTTTCTAGAGCGCGTATGTTTCTACCTTCACGGCCAATAATACGACCTTTCATTTCATCATTTGGCAATGCAACCACTGATACTGTACTTTCTGCTACATGATCTGCTGCACATCTTTGAATTGCCAGACCTACAATTTCACGAGCTTTTTTATCACTTTGCTCTTTTGTATCTAACTCCATCTGCTTGATCATTACAGCTGACTCATGAGTAAGTTCGTTTTGCAAGCTATTTAAGAGCACATCTTTTGCTTCCTCAAAGGTAAGTCCTGAAATTCTTTCCAGTTCTCTTATTTCTTTTTCCTTTAAGGCATCAATTTCTTCTTTATGATGTTCAAGCTCAGACTCCTTGCGATGTAGATTTTCTTCTTTACGCTCAATTGAATCTAACTTTCTGTCTAGCGTTTCTTCTTTTTGAATTAAGCGTTTTTCATTTTTTTGGAGCTCGCTACGTCTTTCCTTTGTTTCTTTTTCCAGTTCATTACGTAGGCGATAAGTTTCATCCTTTGCTTCGACAATTGCTTCTCGTTTTTTAGCCTCAGCTACAGTTTTTGCTTCTGCTAATAGACGCTTTGATTCAACTTCCGCAGAACCTATTTTCGCCTCCGCTAATGAGCGTCTTACAAAAAATCCTATTGCAAAAAAAATAAAACCAATTACTAATGCTATCAAGATACCTACAATTGGGTTTAAAAATATTGCCATGCTACACCTCCTCTTCTTCTGTTCTACATAATTTTATAATTTTTTTTAGAAATAAAAAAAACCGAGTACAGGACTCGGTTAAATATGTTAGCTTATGATAATCGATATTAATAATGTATTAAAAAATACCTCTTCCGTCTCTTGTTGTGTATTTCTAACAGTGAAAAACTCACTGCAGTTTTTTTATTATTATAGAAATATCCTATCTTAACACACATCTTTCAACAGTAAAGTCATTTATTTATCTACAACGAATTATCGTAATATCACAATTAAAAAACTAACTCTAGTCCCTAGCATCTATTTTACCTTTATAAATTGGAAGTGTCAACAAACATTATGAGATGTTGGCTATTTCTTCTGCAAATTCCTCCAATTTTGCTTGCATAACACTCATAATGACTGCTGAGCTAAATCCTCTCCCTTGTAGAAAACGATACATCTTCTGTTTTTGCTTAAGTGCTTCTACTTTTTCTTCGCAAGGCCGAGTAAATTTTTTATTCAGCAACATTTGAGCTATCTTCAACGCTTCTTCTTCGCTATAATCTTCTTCTAAAGCTAGCTTAATCAAATCTGTTGCTATACCTTTTTCTCTTAAACCTGCAGCTATCCTACGAGGTGAATGTTTTTGTAAGTTTTTGTGTTGACGAATATAGTTTTCTGTGTAATTTGCATCACAAAGAAAGCTATGGTCTAAGAGCCAGGCAATAACAGCAGCTATTGCTTCTTCATCCTCGCTTACTTCTCTTAGCTTTTTGCGCATCTCCTGTTCAGTATAGGCATGTCTTCCTAGCTTATACATGGCATTGTGCTTTAAGCGTTCATAACCTTCCATACCTAATCCTCAAAGTTTCCGTCATCTGCATCGCCTATAATATCAAACTTGTTTAAGAGATCCCGATTTTCTTTAATTTTTTTGCGGATTTCACTATCAATAGCACCAGCTACCGCTTTGTTTTCTTTCAAATAGGTTTTAGCATTTTCACGCCCTTGACCAATGCGATCTCCATTGTAGGAATACCAAGCGCCGCCACGACTAATTATTTCAAGATCTAAACCAACATCTATTAAACTACCCTCCATAGATATACCTTCACCGTACATAATATCAAATTCAGCTTGTTTGAAGGGAGGAGCTACCTTATTTTTCACAACCTTAACTCGAGTACGACTACCAATCATTTCCGTTCCTTTTTTCATTGTCTCAATTTTACGCACATCAAGCCTAATGCTTGCATAGAATTTTAATGCACGTCCACCCGTAGTTGTTTCTGGGTTGCCATACATTACGCCAACTTTTTCTCTTAGCTGATTAATAAATATAATCAAAGTGTTTGATTTGCTTACTATACCAGCAAGCTTTCTGAGGGCTTGAGACATTAGGCGAGCATGAAGTCCCATATGAGAGTCTCCCATTTCCCCTTCTATTTCTGCCCTAGGTACTAAAGCTGCAACAGAGTCAACTACGATTACATCAATTGCACTAGAACGAACTAAAGCTTCAGCAATTTCTAAACCCTGTTCACCTGTATCTGGTTGGGAGATCAAAAGTTCATCAATATTTACACCTAAATGTTTGGCATAAATTGGATCTAACGCATGCTCTGCGTCAATAAAAGCTGCATTTCCTCCAAGTTTTTGAGCCTCTGCTACAACATGCAGTGCAACTGTTGTTTTACCAGAAGATTCAGGTCCAAAAATTTCTATAATTCTTCCCCGTGGCAATCCTCCTACACCAAGCGCAATATCTAACCCTACTGCACCTGTAGGAATAACTTCAATTTCCATATGTGCATTTGGATCCCCAAATCTCATAATTGCTCCCTTGCCAAATTGCTTTTCTATACCTTTTAATGCCACCTCTAAGGCTGCAGATTTATCAGGATTAAAACGGTCAACTGTTACTTTTTCATTTTTCTTTTCGGCCACTTTTTTCACTCCTCTATTCAAACATATGTTCTAGTGTTATTTTATCATTAGCCTACAATTTGTCAAATATTTATTGTAATAAACCTCTCAAAGTTTGACAAAAAGTGATAATTTGCCCTGCTGTCAGATATTTACCTAAGCTTACCCTAATCACACCTTCAATTTCCTTTTGTTTTTTTCTCATAGCTACTAATACATGAGAATTTTTCGCTTCCCCTTCAGAACAGGCGGAACCGCTTGAAACTGCAAATCCTAGCATATCTAATTTTCTTAAAAGCAATCCATTATCTTCTGCTAATACTGAAAAGCTGCAAATCCACGGAAAAGCCTGTACATCAGTACTATTAAGCTGTATTTTGCCATCAACTATTAATGCTTGTAAATTTTGTTGTAATAATTGCTGTAAACTGGTTATGCGTTTTTTTTCTAACACCATTTCCTGCTCCGCTAATTCTGCTGCTACTCCACATCCCACAATACCAACAAGATTTTCGGTACCACTCCGCACTCTACGCTCTTGTCCGCCACCAATTTGGCGTGGTTGCAAGACAACATTAGGACCAACATAGAGTACACCTACACCCTTTGGTCCGTAAAATTTATGACTAGAAATTGATAGTAAATCTACAGCTAATTCTTGCACATTAATACTCAGCTTACCTGCCGCTTGTACTCCATCAGAATGACATAATACTCCTGCTTGTTTGGCTATTTTAGCTATTGCTTCTACAGGTTGGATGCATCCTGTCTCATTATTAACTAGCATTACACTAACTATTACCGTATTCTTTTTAATTAGTGTGGCAAGTTTTTCCAATTCAACTATACCCTGCTCGTTTACTGATAAAAAATCTACCTCTCCACCTAATCGTTTAATCTCTGTTGCTAAATCACGTACAGAAGGATGCTCTATTGTAGATAGAATAGCATGTTTACCTTGCCAAGAACTACAAGCACCTAAGACTGCTAAATTATTTGCCTCTGTTCCTCCACTACAAAAAAATAACTGATGGGCTTCACATCCTAAAAGCTTAGCTACTTGCTCTCTAGCCTTTTGCAGTGCTCGCTTAGCTATTCTACCTTCACTATGCAAGCTAGATGGATTACCAATTAGCTCTTCCATGCTCTGCAACATCGCTGCTGCTACTTCCTTTCGTATCGGTGTTGTTGCGCTATAATCCAAATATGTTCTATTTTCCATCTATCCTCCTACTGATCCTGCCCTATGCCACTAGGGTTATAGTATCTAACTCCTTGCAATATTTCTGGCAAATACTCCTGCTCAACATAATGGTTTGTATATGCATGAGGATATAAATAGATATCCTGTTCTTTTTCCTGCTTGGACACATAGCTTTTATCCCGTAAATGCGCTGGTACAGCACCAATGTTTTTCTGTTCTACATCTTTTTGCGCCAGCTGTAAAGCCAGATAAGCTGAATTGCTCTTTGGAGCTTTTGCTAAATAGATGCAAGTCTCCATCAAGGGAATAGCTGCTTCTGGCAAACCTAATTCTCGCAGAGCATTAGCAGTAGCAACAGCTAATATCAACGCCTGTGGATCAGCTAAACCAATATCCTCCGCGGCTAGAATCATCATGCGGCGAGTAATGAAGCGTGGGTCTTCTCCAGCCTCTAACATTCTAACTAAATAATGTGCTGCTGCATCAGGATTACTTCCACGCATACTTTTAATAAATGCAGAAACAACGTCATAATGTTGGTCGCTATTTTTATCATAACGCACCATGCGTTTTTGAATGGATTCTTCAGCAGTTGACAAATCTATTAGCAATTTACCTGCTGGGTTGGGCTTTGTTGTAAGCACCGCAAGTTCCAAAGCATTTAATGCTCTTCTTCCATCTCCATCTGCCACATCGATTATATGCTTAAATGCATCTTCTTCAATTATCACATCAAGTTGTCCATATCCTCTTTCTTTATCTTGTAAAGCATTATCTAAAAGCTTTCGCAAATCTGCTAATTCTAAAAGCTTAAAAGTAAAAATAGTTGAACGCGAGCGCAAAGCACCATTTACTTCAATGTAAGGATTTTCTGTGGTAGCACCAATTAACTGCACTGTTCCCTCCTCCACAAAAGGTAATAAAGCATCTTGTTGGCTTTTATTAAAACGATGAATTTCATCAACAAATAAAGTTGTTTTCCTTTGATATAAGCTCAGCTGGTCCTTTGCCTCTGCAATAATTGTGCGAATATCTGCTACTCCTGCCGTTACAGCATTTAAGCGAACAAAGTGGCTACTAGTGCTCTTAGCAATAATCTGTGCTAAAGCAGTTTTTCCCGTACCTGCCGGACCATAAAAAATAGCAGATGAAAGTCTATCAGCTATAATTGCTCGGCGCAGGAGTTTTCCAGCTCCTAGAATATGTTCTTGACCTACAAATTCATCAAAATTACGCGGTCGCATCCGAGCAGCTAAGGGCATTCCAGCTTGTTTTTTTTCTTCATTAGCTATTTCGAAGAGATTCACTTTACACTTCCTTCCAAAATTTACAATTTCTCCCTTATTATACCAAAATTCTGATTAATCTTCTCTAATTTATCAAGAACATTTTTATGCTGAAGAAGTAATAATAAAAAATCAAATTAAAATATCAGCAATGCTTTATTTAGTCATAAAATGCAAAAAAGCCGAGCTAGTAAAGGGTTAACCCTAAACTAGCTCGGCTTGTGCTTTTTTAATCAAAAATACCAGTTGATAAATATCTTTCACCTGTGTCAGGTAGAATAACCACAATATTTTTACCCTTATATATTGCCCTTTGAGCCAATTGTGTTGCAGCAAAAAGTGCTGCACCTGAAGAAATACCCACCAATAAGCCTTCATGCTTAGCTAACAATTTAGTAGTTGCAATAGCTTCTTCATTACTAACTGTTATAATTTCATCAATAATCTCTGTGTTTAAGATTATGGGAACAAAACCAGCACCAATTCCTTGAATTTTATGTGGTCCTGCTTGGCCCTTAGATAATACAGGACTGCCAGCAGGTTCTACAGCTACAATATGTACCCCAGGATTTTTTTTCTTAAGTATTTCTGCTACCCCAGTCAGTGTTCCTCCCGTACCAACGCCGGCTACAAACACATCTACCTGACCGTCCATATCTCTTAAAATTTCCACTGCTGTAGTTTCGCGATGAATTTGCGGGTTAGCTGGATTGGTGAATTGTCCTAAGATTATAGAATTCTCAATTTCACTTTGTAATTCATCTGCCTTAGCAATGGCTCCCTTCATGCCTTTACTGCCTTCAGTCAAGACTATTTCTGCCCCTAACGCCTTTAAGAGATTACGCCTCTCCATGCTCATAGTTTCTGGCATTGTCAGAATTAATCTATAATTTTTAGCAGCACTAACAAAAGCTAAAGCAATTCCAGTATTGCCACTAGTTGGCTCAATTATTACTGTATCCGGTTTTAACTTACCCTTATTCTCTGCATCACGAATTAAAGCGTACCCCACTCGATCCTTTACAGAAGAAAGCGGATTGAAATATTCTAGCTTGGTAATTATTTTCCCTTGCAATTCTAATGCTTTTTCATAATTTTTAACTTCTAATAGCGGCGTGTTCCCAATTAAATCTATAATTGATGAAGCTATTTTACTCATTGTCTATCCCTCCTTAGGTATACTTGCAAAATCCACATCACAAATACCAATACTATAATTAGAGTAACAAGTTCTCCTGTCATATGCAATCCTCCTAGCCTATTTTAATAAATGCTTGTTTTAAGTCATCCAAGAGATCTTCCACATGTTCTATTCCTACTGAAATTCTGATCATATCTTCTGTTACGCCTGCCTTCAACTGAGCTTCTGGACTGAGCTGAGCATGAGTTGTGGTTGCTGGGTGAATTACAAGAGATTTTGCGTCAGCTACATTTGCCAGCTGTGAAAAAATCTCAAGATTATCAATAAACTCTCTGGCTTTTTCTTTTCCGCCTTGTACTCCAAAAGTAAAAATCGACCCAGCTCCTAAAGGCAAGTACTTTTCTGCTAAAGCATGATATTTATTATCCGCTAAAGATGGATAATTAACAAAGGTTACTTGTGGATGCTTAGCTAAAAAATTAGCAATCTTTTTAGCATTGTCCACATGTCTTTCCACTCTTAATGAAAGTGTTTCTAACCCTTGTAACAAGAGAAATGCGTTAAACGGGCTTAAGCATGCACCCGTATCCCTTAGTAAGCCAACTCTGGCTTTAATAATATAGGCAGCTGGACCAATATCTTGTGCATAGCGAATGCCGTGATAGCTAAGATCTGGTTCTGTAAACTCAGGAAATTTACCATTGGCTACTGCCCAATCAAACTTTCCACTATCTACAATCAAGCCACCAATTGATGTACCATGACCACCAATAAATTTTGTTGCGGAGTGTACCACAATATCTGCGCCAAATTCAAATGGTCTTATTAAATATGGTGTACCAAAGGTATTGTCTACAATTAAGGGAATATTATTATGGTGTGCAATCTCAGCTATCGCCTCAATATCACTGATATTTGTATTAGGATTACCTATAGTTTCAATGAAAATAGCTTTGGTATTTTCTCTAATTGCAGTCTGAAAATTATGCACAACGTCACCATCAACTAAGGTTGTTGCAATTCCATATTTTGGCAAGGTCACCGTCAATAGATTATGTGTGCCTCCATACAAGGTAGAAGCTGCAACAATATGGTCACCTGCACTAGCTAAATTGAGAATAGCATAGGTGATAGCAGCAGAACCACTAGCTACAGCTAATGCACCTACTCCACCTTCTAAGGCAGCAATCCTTTGCTCTAACACATCGGTTGTGGGATTCATAATGCGCGTATAAATATTTCCTGGCTGTTGTAGGCTGAATAGCTGCTCTGCATGGGTTGTATTGTCAAAGACATAGGAAGTAGTTTGATAAATAGGCACTGCTCTTGCTTTTGTTGTTGGATCTACAGTTTGTCCCGCATGTAATTGCTTTGTTTCAAATCTCAATTTTTCACTCATTATTATAGTCGCCTCTTTCTTTTATTGTGCCGCCACCTATGACGACATCATTTTCATAAAATACCACCGCTTGCCCAGGAGCAATAGCTCTTTGTGGTTCTAAAAACCTTACTAAAACCTCACCATTTTTCAAAGGTGTAATCATAGCTTCTTGTTCTTCCATCTGATAACGAATTTTTGCTTTAACCTGCTTTGTTTCTTGCAATGAAGGAATAGAAATCCAATTCAGATCATCTGCTATGAGATTAGTTGAATATAAATCCTTTTCCTCGCCAAGAGTTACTGTATTTTTCAAAGCATCCTTTGCACAAACATACAAACGATGCCCAAATCCTTTCCCTAACCCCTTGCGCTGCCCAATAGTAAATCTAGCCATACCTTGGTGCGTTCCTAAAAGTTCTCCATTTTTATTAAAAAACTGTCCCGTTGGCATTCGTTCTCCGGTATAGTCTTCAATAAAACAGTTGTAGTCACCATCTCGCACAAAACAGATATCTTGACTATCCGGTTTACTGGCATTGACAAAGCCAGATGACTTAGCAATAGCTCGAACCTGATCCTTGCTTAAATCACCTAAGGGGAAGCTTAAGTTGGCTAGCTGCTCTTGTGTTAATCCGTACAAAACATAGCTTTGATCTTTATGCTGATCTTTAGCTTTCAGTAAAAGATAACGGTTGCTCTCTTGATCAAAAAAAATGCGAGCATAGTGTCCTGTAGCTAGTTGATCATACCCAAGGATTCTGGCTTTTTTTAACATAGCTTCAAATTTAATATAGCGATTACAATCTATACAAGGATTTGGAGTCTCTCCATTTTTATAAGCAAAGACAAACCGATCAATCACTTTACTCTTAAAGGCAGTTCGGAAATTAAACACATAATGTGGTACTAGCATCTTGTGACATACTGATCTTGCATCTTCAATATCTTCTAAGGAACAACAGGTTCTAGTTTCCGACCTGCTACAAATATCTTTATTATCAAATAATTTTAAGGTTACACCACATATTTCACAACCTTGTTCTTGTAACAATAACGCTGCAACTGAACTATCAACTCCGCCACTCATGGCCACCATCACTCGTTTCATTTCCGACCTCCTTTCTTCATAAGATAAATATAATTTATATTCCTACTTCTTTTGTAATGATTATAGCATTATACATTACTTTGTCAATAGGAAATATTGACTTTTTTATTTTTTTTATGCTATACTCACCATAAGGATAAAAAAGGAGCGATATACTTGAAGATTTCTAGTAAAGGAAGATATGCGATAGAATCCTTAATCTATCTAGCAACTTTACCTAATGCACCAACTCAGGTTAAGGATATTGCTAAAAAAACCGATATACCACAAAAGTATCTCGAACAAATTTTCTTTGCTTTACGCCAAGCGAATATTCTTGCTGCAAAGCGAGGACCAAGTGGTGGTTATTATTTTCAAAAGAGTCCCCAAGAGCTTACTGTTGGTGATATTATTCGCATCCTTGAAGGTGAAATTATTGCTGTAGATTGCTTGCAAGATAAGAGTGCTTGCATCACTATGCAACTATATGAAAGTTGCATAACTCGGGCACTCTGGCAAGATATTTCCAGCACAATTAGCGATATTATGGATAGCACAACAATTGCTGCTCTTGCTTTTCAGCTGCAAGGAGGCATGGGGCTTTGAAAATTTCGACTAAAGGGCGTTATGGTTTGAGAGCAATGATTGATTTGGCAACTCATGAAAATTGTGATTATGTAACACTTGCTAGCATTGCAGAGAGGCAACAGATTTCTCTCAACTATCTAGAGCATAGCTTTTCAGCTTTGAAAAAAGCTGGGCTTATTATTGGTCATACTGGTATTAATGGTGGATATAAGCTAGCTTTACCACCAACAGAAATCACATTGCAAATGATTTTAGTTGTTTTAGAAGGTGACCTAGCAATTGTCCCTATTATTCCTGCTGCTGAGGAAACCATTTATAGCCAATGCTTACGCACAAATGTCTGGGAAAAGATTAACCAAAAGTTAGCAGATATCTTAAAAAAAACTACCCTACAGGATATGCTTGGATGCAATAATAAAAATGACTAACACTAGAGCAGTTAAGTTTGCTCCTTTGTTAGTCATTTCTTCTATTTATTAATTCTATTTGTTAATATAACGAGCCTTAAGATCTAAAACCTTGTTTTCAATTATTTCCATCACTCTTAAAAATTCACTATCTGCTTTTCCACTTGGATCATCTAAGCCCCAATCTTCCCTGTGCTTTGAAGGAAAGTATGGACAATTAACATTGCACCCCATCGTGACTACTACCTCTACTGCTGGAATCTCCTTTAAGAGTTTAGAATATTGTGTCTGTTCCATATCAATTCCATATTTTTCTTTCATCAACCGCACTGCTGTTTGGTTAATCTCTGGTTTTGTTTCTGTCCCAGCTGAGTAACATTCCAAAACATCACTTGCCAAATGCTTGCCTAAAGCTTCTGCAATTTGTGAGCGGCAAGAATTATGCACACAAATAAAAGCGACCTTGACCTTATCCATCATTTACACCTCCAGCATTACTAAAAAATCAGCGCTACGAAATCATTTATTTTGTAAATTTCATCTGCTACAGCTTTAGTTTATTCTAAAACATATTCTAGCTCAAGGAAATTTTGATTAAGCTTTTATTAAGATTAGGTTGTCCTTTAATTTGCTTATCTTTTACTTGCTATTTTTTGCTTGATAAATAATTAATTAGCTGTTGGGCAGCTCTTCCGGATATTCCACCGTGGCTAAGCTCCCATTTATTAGCCTCCGCTCTTAAATCGGCTACACTTAAACTTAATCCCTGCCTAGTAGCTAAGCTTTCTACAATAGTGAAATATTCTTCTCTTGCTGGTTTTCCATAATAAATGGAAATTCCAAAGCGAGCAACTAAGGAAAGCTTTTCTGCCATTGTGTCTGACTGATGCAAATCCTCCGCTACAACCATATCTGCACGATCTTGCCAAGTCTCTCTTATTAGGTGACGGCGATTAGAAGTAGCATAAATCAAGACATTATCTGGCTTAGTTTCTAATCCACCTTCAATAATTGCCTTTAGATATTTATATTCTATTTCAAACTCTTCAAAGGATAAATCATCCATATAGATAATAAAACGATAATTTCTATTTTTAATTTCAGCAATCACTGCCGATAAATCTTCAAACTGATGTTTATAGATTTCAATCATCCGCAAACCTTGATCATAAAATTCATTTAATACAGCTTTAATACTGCTAGACTTGCCCGTTCCTGCATCCCCAAAAAGCAGCACATTATTAGCACTTTTGCCTTCGACAAAGGCCTGAGTGTTGGCTATTAGCCTTGCCTTTTGTAGCTCATAACCAATTAAATCAGTAAGGAGCACAGCATCAGTATTATTAATGGGGACAAACTCTAACAGACCTCCTTGCTTTTGCAATCTAAATGCTTTATTAAGTCCAAACATGCCAACCCCAAATGCGCGATAGAATTCAGTAACAATATTGAATACTGCATTTCCATCCTTAGCAGCTGCTATAGCATGGCTAAGCGCTTGTATTTTTTCGCTTACATTTCTATTGTACATTCGTTCCGGCTTAACTAAAGATTGATATTCGCTAATAGTGCTAAAACAATTAATCCCTAAAGACTGCTCAATAGTGGAAAAATTATAATCGAATAAGTCCTTAAAAATCTGGAAATCTGACTTAGCAAAGCTATTGACTGAACCTTCATGGGCTCCTAATTTTTCCGCAGTCAAACTAAAAGGATTCTCATTGGTTGCTAAAAGAAAGGCGAGATAATTTTGCCAAAGATTATCTGCAAAGCCAAATGTTGTTGAAAGTTCTAAGAGCTGGTGAATCTGTGCAAAAATCCGCTTAATCAAATCTTCCTTTTCCGTATTTTCTTTTTCAAAATCTCTGATTATTTCACTAAGACGAAAAAGAATAGAATCCTCTCCCAGCTCTCGGTACATAATTAACTTAGTAGTCAATCTAAACATATTTTTGCCACCTTTATAATTTAATCTACATATTTTATTTGCTTATTATAGCATAAAACTACTCTTCCGCCTTATATTCATGAATACCTAAATCATTTTGCATGATACTGGCCATGGTAATAGCACCTTTTCCATATTTTGACCTAATAGTATCCATCGTGCTTTCCAATTTTTCTTGCTTTTCCTTTGCTAAAGTTGCTGAGTTTGCAAACATTTCTAGCTGACTAGGAATAGAGTTTGCCGATAGCAAATTTGCAGCTGTAATCGTCAGCATTCTTACAGGTACATCTAGCTTCCAAGCGCTCAAAACTAGCTCTAGAGCCGCCTGTGCTAACTCCTTAGCTAAATGAGTTGGCACAGCTAATTTCTTTTGTCTGGAAATTGTTTTTAGCTCCACATCTTTGATGGTCACTTGCAGCGTTTCGCATTTTAAGCCGCTTTTACGCATACGCCAAGCAACCTCATCCGCTAAAGCATTAATGCCAAGTCTGATATCCTCTATTCCTAGGAGATTACGCTTAAAAGTCATACCATTACCAATTGATTTTATCTCTCTCGACTCACCCGCAGGCTTAACAGGACTATCCTCAATACCATTTGCGTATTCCCAAATCATTTCCCCCATTTTGCCTAGACATCCTGCAATTAATTCTTTTTTACTATTTGCTAGCTCACCTATTGTGGTAATATTTAGTCGAGCCAAGGTCACTGTTGCTACTTTACCAACATAAAGCAACTGATTAACTGGCAATGGGAATACGATACTTTGATAATTATTTTTGGATATTATTGTCGTAGCATCAGGCTTTTTATAGTCACTACCCAGTTTTGCAAATATTTTATTAAAACTAACACCAACGGAGATAGTAAGACCCAACTTTTTTTTCACAGTTGCTCTAATTTTATCCGCTATTTCGCTCCCTGATCCAAGAATTTTATACATACCCGTAACATCTAACCAGCTTTCATCGATACCAAAAGGCTCTACTAAATCACTAAATTCTCCATAAATTTCGTTTACTAGCCGAGAATATTTAGCATACTGATGGTGTTGAGGAGGCACTAATACAAGATTTGGACATTTTTTTCTTGCTTGCCATATTGTTTCCGCTGTTTGAATTCCATATTTTTTTGCTAACTCATTTTTAGCCAAAATAATTCCATGTCTACTATCAGGATTACCAGCTACAGCCATAGGCACATCTACTAAAAGAGGATTCAAAATGCATTCTACGGAAGCATAAAATCCGTTGCAATCACAATGTAAAATGGTTCTTTCCATTGTTAGTAGTACCTCCCTCACAATATACTAAACTAATTATATACCCTCATTAGCTTAGGTACAATTCAAAATAAGTGTGCTTTACCTCACACTTTGCTGGAAATTAAAATACAATTAATGTTATAATCATACACAAGAGTAATATTTTCAAGGAGGACGTATGCTTAATCCAGAGGACAGTAAATTTTTAAGCTCAGCTTTTGACTTTTGGCCCATGCTCTCCACCCAAGAGCAAGATCTTTTAAGCCAAAATGCAGCTGCAATTCTTCATGATCAAGGTGAGAATATTCACAGCGGTAGCAATGACTGTGTAGGGGTGATTCTCGTAAAGAGCGGAGTTTTGCGCAGTTATATTCTCTCAGCAGAAGGCAAAGAAATTACCCTTTACCGTCTTTATCCAGGTGATATTTGTGTGCTCGCAGCTTCCTGTTTAATTAAAAACATCACCTTTGACGTACATATTGACGCCGAAGTAGCTAGTGAAATATTATTGATTAATTCTGCAACTTATAACCAGCTAGTGCAAAAAAACATCTATATGGAAAATTTCACCTTGCGTTTAGTAATAGATCGGTTTTCTGATGTGATGTGGGCAATGGAGCAAATCCTTTTTATGAGTTTTGATCAAAGACTAGCCGTTTTTCTCCTAGATGAGGCTAGTAAAAATGGATCATTAGAAATACTCCTAACCCATGAACAAGTTGCCAAGTACATGGGTAGTGCAAGAGAAGTTGTTTCCCGTATGCTAAAATATTTTGTCGCCGAAGGCTCTGTTTCCTTATCTAGAGGAGCTATAACCATTTTAGACAAAAAAAAATTGCAAAGCTTGCTTTAAAGCAAAAAGCCTGCACTTTTATGCAGGCTTTTTGCTTTATGCTTCTAACATCTGTAGGATTACACCTTTTGATTGCACTCCAACCTTGAGATGAGCAACTCTACCACCCTTAAAAACCGCTAAGGTTGGAATACTCATTACATCAAATGCTGCTGCTAATTCAGGCTGTTCGTCTACATTTATTTTACCAATCTTTGCATGAGTCGCTTCCTTAGCTACTGAGTCTATTATAGGAGCAACAGCCCTACAAGGTCCACACCAACTAGCCCAAAAATCAATTAATACTGGTTCAGTTGCTTCTAATACTTCTTTTTGAAAATTTTCTTTGGTAATAATTACTGCTGACATTTATCTATCTCCCTTATACTTTGTTTTATACTGCAACAAGTAATATTCTGCTTTTTAACTTAATTATAGCGATATTGGGAGATAGTACAGTGATTTAATCACAAAAGGATAGGCTAGATAAATCTAGCCTATGTTCTACTTAAGATAACTCTCAAACTCTCTTCAAAACTCTTATCTTGTGCTTTAGTACGCTTGGCAACTCCTTTTAGCCTACCGCCAGCCATGCGAATTCGCTTTGCCGTATGTCGATGTAAGAGTAGTGCATCAATATTATCATCACTATAAACCATTCCATCTTGGCTCAGTGGAATAGCTCTGCGTGCTAGGCACATTGCTGCCAAACCATAATCTTGTGTAACCACAACATCTCCTGCTATGAGCATATTCACCAAGGCAAAGTCTACACTATCAGCTCCCTTTGGAACTAATATTGTTTTAGCACCATCTTTGGCAAAAACATGGGATGTATCACAGAGAATAATACACTCCCTGCTATTTTCCTTAGCTATTTTAATCGTTAAATCTACTACTGGGCATCCATCTGCATCAATTAGAATTCGCATAAATCACCCTCTACTAGCAAATTTCCGCTATTCTACCAACTTGACCATCCTCAAGCATTACTTTAATCCCATGAGGATGAAAGTTACTATTGGTCAGAATTTTAGCTACTATTCCCTCAGTTAATTTCCCTGAGCGCTGATCAGACTTTAGTACAATACGCACTTTTAAGCCTATTTTTACATCTGTTCTATCTTGTCCATTCATTGTATGCACTCCTAACTTTGCTTTTACTACCAATATTACAACTTTTCTATTGCTGGATATTTCACTAATGGCTGTGTAAGCTTAACTCATCACTCTGATTTATAACATGAAGCATTTTAATTTATAAAATCTTCGGCTGTAAAAGGCGGAAGAGTGATAGCATAAAATTCAATTGTTTCATTTTCAGCTGTATACAACTCATGAATTTCCTTTGGATAGATGACAATTGTTTCTCCCTTGCATACAACAAATTCCTTTTCATTTACTTTCATAGTAGCTGATCCTTGTGTAATCACATATATCTCTTCAGATATCAAATGATAATGCTGTTTAATTAGACCCTTGCCTTCTAGTCTAGTCACTGCAAGACTACATTTTTCAGAGTGAATTGGAGCTGTTAAACCCATAATTTCATATAACACTGCGGAATTTTCTTGATCAGCAATACAGTTACCCTCTTCTATCTTCAGCTTATCCATCAATATCACTCCTTTTCATCTAAAAATTTTCTCTATTCCACTAATTGGTTTTATCTTTAGCTCTCTTCCATTGCCTTACCATTTCCTTATCTGCTCTGCTCACTCTATTTGATTCTATTATTTTTTGGATTGCTTTATTATTAGTCCAAGCACTTAGTCGATTATTGTTAAGTAATACAACAGTTTGTTCTCTGAATTTTATAAAAGCTACAGAAATACCCCAAGCAATAGCCATTTTCACATAATAGCCTTCATGTTTGTTGTTATTATACAAATTTAACACCAAATCTAGATGTTTTGCATCTAAATAATAGCTCATTAACATAATCATAGCAAACCGCACTTCGAATTCCTTTGTAGAAGACAAATAATTTTCAATAAGCACTAACATTGTGTCTTTATTTTGATTGGTGATTTTGAGACTGGAGCAAAAGCTATCACATACTGCCCAGTTGTCAAGATATGGTACATAAGCTGCTATATACTCCACTAGTTCCGCAAAGGGTATCTTAAGATTTCCTAGCACCAATCCATAAAGCATAGTTTCCTCATGAGAAGAGAAATCTTTTTTTGTCAAGAAATCCTGATAATCTCCTTTGGCGATACTTTTTGCCAAAGCTTTGAGAATGGACATTCGTACACCTAAGATATTTGCACAATTTGGAATGAGTTTTTGTAGAAATAGCTGATACTTCAAATCAATATTTGCTTTTAAGTAAGCCTTTATTTGCTTGTTAGATGTTTTAAGTTCCATACCTGTCAAACTTTTCAACTCCTTGTATACTATATATCTATTTTAACACTTCTGTAAATTTTTATTATTAATAATTATATATCGCATTCCTTCTAAGTAAACCTGAAAAAGTAGAGATAAGCAACCTAAATTGCTTATCTCTACTGGTATCATAAATCATTATATTTGTTTTCTGGTACTCTAATTTGGTTTAAGAACTCTTTCACGGCACTGCTCTTAACCATACCTGTGAAAATATTTTTCAGTACAAGTACTGTGATGGGAGCTAAAATTAAGCCAAAAAACCCAAAGAGCTGCAACCCAGTATACATTGTTATTAAGGTTACTAATGGGTGTAATCCAATTTGTTTGCTAAGCACCTTGGGCTCAATTAATTGTCTTACAGCAAGCACGATCAGGTACAAAACTATTAGGGATGTTCCCATGCGTATATCCTGAGTTATAAACTTGTAAATTGCCCAAGGAATTAAGATGCTTCCTGTACCAAGAATTGGGAGTGCATCAATTAAGCTCACTAAAAGTGCCAATAGTAAGGTATAAGGAACACCAATAATAGCAAACCCAATAAGCAGCTCCACAAACGTGATGCTCATCATAATCAGTTGTGCTTTTAGATAGCCAAAAAGCGCGGAAAATAAGTCCAATTTGATGCTAGAAGCACGTTTCATCCAACTATCCGGTAAATGTGATTTGATGTAGAAATAAATTTTTTCTTTGTCACTAGAAAAGAAATAAGTAGCTACAATTGTGACAATCACGAAAATAAAAGCTTCTGGCAAGGAAATTGCTGTATTCACAATTCCTGTAGCAAGGCTCTTAACAAAACTTCCAAGCCCTTGAGTTAAGCCAGTTAATAATCCTTGGATATTTTTAACAACCTCAGGTGGCATAATAAGAAACATATTTGTAAGCTTTGCTCCAATTGCATTTGCCTCATCGTAGAGAATTGTGAAATATTTTGGTAAGTATTGGGAAATATCAGCTATTTCTCTAGAAAGTCTAACAATTAATAAAGTAAGTAATGTGCCAACCGTAGATATTACGCATAAGATGGCTAATGCTGAGGCTATCTTTCTGGGAGTTTTAAGCTTTTTGTTTAAGAACCTTACTATAGGCTCTATCAGCAGAGAAATAGCAAAAGCAATAATAAATGGAGCTAAAAATAAGCTTAACTTAAAAAGTAAAAAAAGCACAACCCCAATTCCCAGCACAAAAAGTAGCATTTTCAAAATATATTTCTTATTGTACCTAACTTGTGTCATATTTTTACTCTCCCTTTATTTTATTTAGCAACTATATTAGTTATCCATCATATTCAAACATTATGTGCTTCAATCGCCAAATTTACGGATAAACCAAGTCTTGACTAGCTGTGTAAGTACTATGTATCCCAGTAGGATAAAAGTTAACAAGAGCCAGTAAAGTGGTGGTAATGGAACGAACCCTAAAGTTGTAGCTAACGGTGAAATTGTCAGCAAAGAAGCCACCGAAACAATAGCTAACGAGGAAATAATTAGAGGCCAGCTTGCTCTACTTTGGATAAATGGAATTTTATTGGTGCGAATAACGTGAATAATCAACGTCTGGGTAAATATCGACTCTATAAACCAACCAGTATGGAATAAAGCAGGATTATTCCAAGCCTTAAAAACATAAAGCATCATAAAGAATGTCAGATAGTCGAATATTGAGCTTATGGGTCCAATGAATAAAATAAATCTTTGAATCCCACTAATTTGCCATTGTCTTGGTTTTGCCATCCAATCTGCATCTACATTATCTGCAGGTATGGTTATTTGTGAAAAATCATATAACAAATTATTGGTCAATACTTGGATTGGTAACATTGGCAAAAATGGCAAAAATGCACTCGCACCTACCACGCTAAACATATTGCCAAAATTTGAACTAGCCGCCATTCTTATATACTTTATAATATTTCCAAACACGCGTCGTCCTTCTAATACACCTTGCTCTAATACTAGTAAATTGTTGTCTAGCAGGATGATATCAGATGATTCCTTGGCAATATCCACCGCACTATCTACAGAAATCCCTACATCTGCAGCTTTTAATGCTGGCGCATCATTGATTCCATCACCCATAAACCCAACAACATGACCACTTTTTTGCAAAGCACGGATAATCCGCTCTTTTTGGTTTGGTGCTAGTTTGGCGAAAATACTAGTGGCATTTACTGCTTTTGCAAGCTCTGCCTCTTCCATATTCTCTATTTGTGCACCTAGCAAAATATTTTCAACGGAAAGTCCTACTTTTTTACAAATATAGCTAGTGACAACGTCGTTATCTCCTGTTAGGATTTTCACATCTACATGTAAAGCATTCAAGCGCTTTAAGGCCTCCGCGGCTGATGCTTTAGGCGGATCAAGGAAGGAGAGAAATCCCAGCAACACAAGCTCTGACTCATCCTTACTTTCATAAACTGGTTCATCTGATGCCCCAGGCATTTCTTTATAAGCTAGGGCAACTTCACGAAATCCTTGACCGTTCAGCTCGGCAACCATATTTTTTGCCTTATCTTTATATTCAGGTATCATTGGCAGAACTTTTCCGTCAATTTCTACACGGTTGCAGCAATCCATGATTTCTTCCACTGCACCCTTGCAAATCAAAATATTCAAGCCAGTTTCATCTTCTACAATTACCGACATCCTCTTACGTGTAAAGTCAAAGGGAATTTCATCTATCTTCTTGTATTTCACATTTGCCTTAAGAGTTTCTTCTAATTCTCCATGAGCGAGGATAGCTTCATCCATAATATTATTTAGTCCTGTATGATGATAGCTGTTTAAGTACCCATAATGTAGTACTCGCGCGCTTGACTCCCCACTTACATCGAGATGCTTCTCTAAGATAATTTTACCTTCTGTAATAGTCCCTGTTTTATCAGTACACAATACATCCATTGCGCCAAAGTTCTGAATAGAGTTTAAGCGCTTCACAATCACCTTTTTACGAGACATCATCAATGCACCTTTCGAAAGATTAACCGATACTATCATTGGCATCATTTCAGGTGTCAGTCCAACTGCTACAGCCATAGCAAAAAGAAAAGCCTCTAACCAATTGTGTTTGCTGATTCCATTCACTAAAAAAACAATCGGCACCATGATAGCGATAAAACGAATCATAATCCAAGTAAACCCGTTGATTCCTTTATCAAAGCTAGTCAAAGGGCGCTGTTCCACAATACTAGCAGCCAAAGATCCAAAATAGGTCTTTTCTCCAGTATGAATAACTACGGCCAAGGCTGTTCCACTTAGTACATTAGAACCTAAAAAACAAAGGTTATCTAAATCTAAGGGATTTTGTATAGCTTTAGAAGTTGGGCTTTTCTCAACCGGCAATGATTCACCCGTAAGTGCTGCTTGATTAAGAAACAAATCTTTAGCTTTTAACACTCTTACATCGGCTGGTATCATATCCCCAGCTGCCAGACTTATGATATCGCCAGGAACTAAATGTTTAAGCGGTATTTCTTTTTCTTGTCCATCACGGATTACTGTTGACTTATTGCTAACCATAGCTTTTAGTTTTTCTGCCGCATTATCTGCTCTTAACTCTTGAAAAAATCTTAACACAACTCCTAGTAAAACCATCACAGCGATGACCACAGTTGCCCTTATATCCCCAGTAATATAAGAAATTACCGCTAGTACAGAAAGCAGTATTACTAATGGATTCTTTAAGTTGCTTAATAAATGCATCATCACCGATTGTGGCTTTTCTCTGGCTATTTCGTTCAACCCATATTGTTTGCTACGGTTAGCTACTTCTGTTTCAGCTAATCCTGTTAGTTTTGTTTTCATTTTTACCAAGACATCAGCTGTTTCTAACCCTGCTATTTCTAAAAGTTCAGCCGAAAAAGTCACTGTTTTTTCTGACTGCAAATCATTTTTCTGTGTCATTTTTGTATTTTTCACCTTTGCAATTACCTTCTCTCCCTCAGCAATATGTATTATTATTTGAATAAACTTAATACAATTTTTGATTAAATCATTTATATTTTACCATGCTTTCCTTAAGACCTTTTGGATAAATATTTTGGCAATTATAGGGTCAAATTGTTTGCCAGCACAGTTCTTTATTTCTTTGGTAATTTATGTTTCGCTTAATACTTTATTTAAATGATTATTTTTTTCTCATGCTGTTGCCAACTTTAGGATTACCATACT
This sequence comes from Clostridia bacterium, assembly GCA_037141195.1. Classification (GTDB taxonomy): domain Bacteria; phylum Bacillota; class TC1; order TC1; family JBAXCZ01; genus JBAXCZ01. The sequence goes on along the minus strand of JBAXCZ010000004.1, from coordinate 20,492 downwards.
ATTTTTAAAAATATTCTTCCTCCTATAAATATAGCTTTATAAAGAACTTCTATAATATAAACAATTTTCGCAACTTAATCTACTTACACTCTTAAACCTCTTGATTTATCTTAGTCCATCTGGTAAATACTGTCAATGTTTTACCTTTAATACGTAAGTATTAGCTGTAATAAAAACCTATTGCATTTATACATCTAGAAGTGCTATGATATTTTCAAATAAGAAAACTTTATAAGTACTCTTAATAAAGTTTTCTTTGGTTTACAATAAAATTTGTAGGGGGAATGACAAATGATTTGTAATAAATGCGGAAAAGAACTAGATAATTCCATGAAATTTTGTGACAACTGCGGAACTAGCACTAGTGAGCAAGCAACCACCTCAACACCTGTGCAACCACAAGCTAGCACTACTCCAGTTGTAACTAGTACTACCGATAATAAGGTAATTTTTATGCTCGCGTATCTAGGGATTTTATTTTTCTTACCCTTACTAGTTGCCCCTGATTCCAAAAAAGCAAAGTTTCATGCTAATCAAGGTTTAGCTTTACTTTTAACTAGTATAGTTGGTAATATTATCATCTCAATTTTTACTGGAATAGTTGGTTTCATTGGTATGTGGTTTCTAGGTAGCCTACTCTCCTTTGTCTTTGGTGTTGCAATGATTGCACTTCTAATTATAGGTATGTCTGGTGCCTACAACGATAAAGAGGTTCCACTACCAGTAATTGGCACACTTTTCACAATTATTAAATAGCCTTTGCTAGATAAATATTCTGTCATAGAATATAGAATAACTTGAAATAGTCTCAATATATATTTACATTGATGTCGTTAAAAGATTGTAATTTTATCGCTAGCATGGTGCATCTTTTCATTACACCATGCTAGCGATTTTTTCAAACTGCCAGTTTAATTTTGATATTTATTTGTTTTATTATAATACTCATAGGACGGTGCAGTGATGGGCAATAATTATATGCTAGAAATTAAAAATATGCAGTTTTGGGGTAAACATGGCTATTATGAGGAAGAAACAAAACGAGGACAAAAGTTTTTTATAGATGTGCAAGCTAGTTATGATATGCTTCAGATGTGCAAAACAGACCAACTGGACAAAGGTATCAACTACATAGAATTATATAAAACTTGTAAAGAAGTCGTTGAGGATGAGCAGTATAAGCTTCTTCAAAAGCTGGCATATCGCATAATCGAGAAGTCTTATGATCGTTTTGCTTTACTTAGTTGGATTAAAGTTACCGTGAAAAAACCGTTTGTACCAGTGGAAGGTATTGTGGATTATATTTCGATTGTGATTGAGAAAAGTGCAGAGGAATTCAGAATAGAAAATGCATAAAAGTAGCCCTACTAGACAGGCTTATTGATATAAGGAGAGTAATTATGATAAAGCTTAGTCATGATCGAGTAATATATTCAATGGGCAAAAAAAATCAAATTGCTCTGTGGGCAAATCCAGGAGATATTTTGGAAATAGAGACCCAGAATTGGTTTTCATCACAGAGAGATTATGCTAAGGAGCTTGCTGAAGCAGAAAATGGTATTCCAATAAATCCTGCCACAGGACCTATAGGGATAAAAGGGGCAACTAGGGGTGATATCTTAAAGATAGACATTTTAGCTATCGAACTAATAGAAAAAGGACTTATGTTTTCTTTTCCTGGAAGTGGCCTGCTAGGTACAGAGATAAATAATATACATACTAAATTAATATCCATGAATGATGGTTATGCCCAATTTAATGAGCATATTCGTATACCTTTAAAGCCGATGATTGGAGTTGTTGGCACAAGTCCTGATGATAATATTCCCTGTTATCTTCCCGGGAGACATGGCGGTAATATGGACAACCAACATATATGCGCTGGAAGTTCCGTTTATCTGCCAGTCTATAGTGATGGAGGAGGTTTTGCTGTTGGTGATTTGCATGGTGTGATGGGTGATGGAGAAGTTTCTGAGTGGGGCCTTGAAACATCAGGTAAGGTAATAGTTCAAACACAATTGATCAAGAATAAACAATTAGAATGGCCCGTGCTGGAGACAGCAACAGATTATTACATAATTGTCTCTCTTGAAAACTTAGATAATACTATTCATGAGGCTATTCGGCATTCTGTCCAACTTATTCAGAAAGCATCTGGTCTATCTCTAGAAGATGCATCTTCTTTAGCTAGTCTGATTGCGAATGTAGAAATATGTCAAGTAACCAATCCTATAAAAACTGTCAGAATTCGTTTCAGCAAAGATGTCGATGGTATAAATCTGCTTGAATATCTCTGCGGTTGATAGGTTGAGAAATACAGATTATATTAATAACCTAAGTGTTACGATAGCATAAGATAAAACTTCGCATAAAAATTAGTTTTCTTTCTTTATAAAGGTCATGCAAAATATTGGAGTATCTTTTTTCGTTTATTCCTATATTTTTACATGACCTTTACTTTTAACTAACATAAATCTGTTTAGTCATCTTTTAACTATATGCCAATTGCTATATTATTTTTCCAGCTACTGAATGCCTGATGCTAGGCATGAATTATTTCTAAAAATTTCCCACATAAACAAAATGTAAATACTCCCGTGCTATTTCAGCAAGACATTTAATACTAGCAATATCTGTTGGCTCACAATCTGTCATCTGATACATGGGGAAAAAACGTGTGAGATGCAGTGGAATATCTTTACTAACTGAGCTTAACCAAATAGCAAGATTTTGTATTTCCTCTTTACTATCATTCTCCCCTGGAATAATTAAGGTTGTTACCTCAACATGAGCGTATTCCACAGCCAATTTAATTGTTTTTTTAACTGTTTCTAAATCCCCCTTCAACTTACTATAGAACTGCTGGGTAAAAGCCTTAAGATCAATATTCAGCGCATCAATTTGTGGTAAGATTGCTCTTAGTGGTGTTTCACAAAAATAACCATTTGTTACAAGCACATTTTTTAGGTTGTTTTTCTTCGCTATTACAGCGCAGTCTCTTACATACTCATAGCCAACTAGTGGCTCATTGTATGTATAAGCAATACCAATATTCCCTTGCTGTTTTAGCTCAACACCCAATCTTATCAACTCTTCTGGGCTAACCAGTCTTGTTCTTAATTGGTCCTCATCCGCCATGGAAATCTCATAATTCTGGCAAAATGGACACCTTAAATTGCAGCCAAAACTCCCTACAGAAAGGATTTTGCTGCCTGGAAAGAAGTGTCTTAAAGGTTTTTTTTCGATGGGATCAAGAGCCAATGAGGAAATTTTCCCATAATTACTTGATACAATAACATCGTCTTGATTTTTTCTTGCGTGGCAAAATCCCACATCATCAGTAGCAAGCACACATTGATGGGGGCAAAGTTCACACACTTGTTTACTCACTTATGTCTCACCACCTCAAACCTTTCCATGGAATAAACTTCATTTTTGGAAATGCCTGCTTTTTGGAGAGCAATATCCACCTGTTGCTGAGGAGTATCAACCCCTGTTAAATTTGGGAGCAATAACCCGCGTTTTTCTTTTGCTGTAACTATTAAACCGTAGCGTTTTACGTCAAGCTCCTCTATTGATGCTACTAAACTTGCTTTACCCAAAACATCTACACTATAGACTAGCTGGTTTAGTTCATCTGCCCTGACAGGCTCAAAACGTGGGTCTTCTGTCCCAGCACTAATAGCATTTCGGATAATTTCTGCAGCTATATTCGCTTTCGTCGGAAGAATTGTACCTATACACCCCCTCAATCGCCCATTGATTTTCAAGGAAACAAATACCCCAGCTCTTCCTTTGCTCAAATCATCTGGTAGCTTTGCTGGTTGTCTTATAACTTCATGTGTTTTTACATAGTATTCTAATGATTGTCTGGCAAGGCTTACATATTCGTCCTCTGCTAATTTTATCCCTGCAATACGCTCTGCTTCTGCTGCTATAAATAGTTGATCAAAATGTCTACTCTCATCTATACCAATAATTTTATATGCTGCAACCGCATAGCCAACCCCAAAAGTTCCTTCATAAGAGAGTAGTTCTGCATGGATAGCTTTTCCGTCTAATGCTCCTGCCATAATAATGAAGGAACGCAAACCACATTCTGCTGCTGCTTCACAAAAATCTCCATCAAAGCTTAAAAAACGCAAAAAATCTCCCTGTTTCATGGCACTGGTTAGTTGTTGGTCAAATATTTCGCCTTCTTCCGCCAACCCGTAAGGACCATCAGCCTTTAGCTTATGAGAAAGATCTCCACTAGCGACTATGATAATTTTCTTCTCACTCTGCTCTGCAACTTTCGCAATACATTTACCGAATTGATAATGAAAGAGTGGAGAAAGTCCTGCTAGTGAAATACGGACTAGCTGATACGCTTGATAAGTTTGATTAATGAAATAAAGTGGTACCATTGTGCCATGATCGAGAGTTTTTGTCTTTGCCCCAAGAGTTCCCACTGCTAGCTTTTCCTCATTGGCAATTGATATCAATTTCTGGATAAAGTCCATATCATAGTCTACTTCTAGTTGTACTGTTGTAGCTCCAAAGTCTTGAAAATTTCCTGCTGCATGTGTACCTGGAGAAATATGCAAATAATCAGCATACATAGTTGCATGTGGTGTGGTCACGATGATTGTGTCTGGTCTTAGTTTGGCAATTCTACGGGCAATCTCCTGATAAGCAGCAATAGTTTTTGAGATTTTTTGTTCCTGCCCTTTGCCAACCTCAGGAATAATCAGAGGTGGATGCGGAACAATAAATGTACCAATTAGTGGCATATAGTATCCCCCTTAGTATTATAAAAACATTAAAATTTTAGGACTAGCTACTCATACCAAAAAATGCACCTGAGATAAATGGAACCAACCAAATTAGCCATACAATAATGCTGAGTTTATGAAAATTATTCTTCAGCTGCACATCATTTTTAATGATGACAACTGTTGCCCAAATCGCATGAAAAAGCATCAAGATAATTGCTAGTAGACCTGTAATCCCATGGAAATTTACTTCAAAACCACTATTGGCAATTTTAGCCATCAGTGTTGTACCTACAGTATCACAGATTAATCCTAACCAAAATGCTCCTAAATGCCATTTTTTTAGTTCACCTTGTTTTTTTTCACTCCAAACTCCAACTGTGTAAAAAACCAGCGCCGAAGTTATAAAAATCACCGCATAAATTAGCATTGCACTCCTCCTTGAAATATTATTTATTATGCCAAATGTTAGTGCTACAAAAGCGAATATTCTGTCTAAACAATTATTACTAAGTGTATAATTCATACATTTAATCTAGTTTCATTGTATCAAATAAATAACAATTCGTACACGAATTTCATTTTCCTAAGAAGGATTAATCAACTCCTGCTCTAAAGCTGAACTTAAATAGCATTGATACTACAAATAGATGACAAGGTGCTGTGATTAATGTTAAAATGGCTCTAGATAGGAATAAGTTTTTTTGCTTTTTCATTACACATTATGATAGGGGGAGATATAATGAAACGATTGAAACAAATACTCATCTATTTGATACAAGGCATGTCAACTGCAGTACTGAGGTTTCCACTTACAGTTCTTAGCCTGCTATGCTCTGCAACTTTAATTTGCTATGAAATTTATCGTAGTGGTCCACCTGGCCTCTTAACTCAAAAACTAATTGCCACGTTTATAGTTGCTGCGGTGTTGGGAATGAGCGCACAGTTTGCTTGGGAAAGTTTTGAGAAGCTCCAAAAATATTTGATTGCACTCTACTTAGGAGCTAGCGTGCTAGCTGTTGGTTATTTTTTAATCATTCTTCCTGCTCCAGAAATCACGGCAGAAATTGGAATAAGAACTGCCGTAGCTGTTTTTGCTCTTATTTGTAGTGTGCTTTTTCTTCCTACAATTGCAAAAGAAGCTACCCATCCTGCGGACTTTAATAGGATAGCTTTGGCTCACTTCAAGTCAGTTTTTACTTCTATTCTCTTTTCAGCAGTGCTTTCAGGAGGCTTGGCTGCAATTATTGCTGCTGTTGATTTTTTACTCTTTAAGCTAAATTCTAACACCTACTCCTACATGCTAACCATTGTTTGGGTTTTGTTCGCTACTATATATTATTTATCTCTACTTCCTAATTTCAATTTATCTACAAAAGAAAATCTCAAGTTGGATAAAGCAACCTCTTATCCTAGATTTTTAGAAATTTTAATTTCTTACATTGCTATTCCGCTAATAAGCACCTATACAGTTGTCCTCATTGCCTATTTTATTAAAATTTTAGTAACTCTCAACTGGCCTAATGGTCAGGTAGCTGTGATGGTACTTGTATATACTGCATGTGGTTTAGTTGCTTTTGTTTTAGCAAGCTCCATTGATAATAAATTTAATGCTTTTTATCAGCGTGTCTTTCCGAAAATGCTCTTTCCTCTAGTTGTGATGCAATTAGTTTCTGTTTATATCAGAATCAATGCCTATGGAATTACCGAATCAAGATATTATGTTGTTTTATTTGGAATTTTCTCTCTTGCTATCTCCATAGTTTTAAGCATTTGGCCAAAAGGTAAAAATAGATATATTGCCTTAATTGCAGCCATCATCGCCTTATTATCTATTATTCCACCCCTTGATGCTTTTACAGTGTCTAGAAATAGCCAGATTACCAGAGTTGAGATAATACTTCAGGAACAAAATATTCTGAAAAATAATCAGCTTTATCCAAAAACAGATGTAGAACTTATAACCAAGGCAGAGGTAACCAATATCTTGAGCTATTTAAGCTATCGAAGTTCTCTCAAATATATTAAATGGTTGCCGAAAAATTTTGATATGTATAAAGACATGGAGAAGGTAATCGGTTTTGCTCCAGAGTACAACAATGCTAATCCTGACGCTTCAAAATACCTTTATATTTCTATTGATGCACAAAAGCCATTAGACATTGCAGGTTATGAAGTTATCACAAACCTTTATACAGGTAGGTTTGATAAGGTTTCTCCAAATATGAGTTTTAGCTTAAAAGGTAAAAATTATGTAATTGGATTTGATCGGAAGAATAATAACGAAAGCATAGTTTTCTTAAAAGATGATACGGGGAAAGTTCTCAATTCTATTAATCTTTATGAAAAAGCAAAAGCTCTAATTGAGGATAAGATGGCTTCTAAAGAGCTGGTTTCCCCCCAATTATTGACCTTTGACTCCTTACAAAATGGATATAAAATGCGCATTATCTTTCAAAATATTAATGGAACCCTTGGAACTAATACCGATGCTGGCTTTGATTATGGGCTGAGTGTATTGATTGCTACCCCATAAATTATCATTAACATGAGACAAAAAGAACGCTAGCAGAAACATGCTAGCGTTCTTTTTACCTTTAAATACAGCTCATATAACTTTACAATTTTATTTTTTTCGTTCCTCATCATTTTCGCTTTTCTGATTTTTTTTTGTAAGTATACCACTTTTTTTTATAATCAATAAGATAATAATGATGATAATAATATAAGGAATCAAATAAATCAAGGCAATCAAACCACCTTCAGCAAGCTTACCTATTTGTCTCATGGAATCCTTAAATGCTTCAAACAACTTCTGCCCAAAATTTTCAGGGTTTACTGTTACTGTTTTTACTTCTTGTACATTCAAGGCTATTGTTGCATAATCCACAAGAGCATCCAACTCACTTAAACTACCTGTATAATTTTCAATTTGATAACGCACATCAGATAATCTACTCTCTAATAGAATAATATCATCAAGTTTTACTGCCTTGCTTAACAGTGCCAGTAGTCTTTCCTCTTGAATTTTTAAGGCTTTTAATCTTGCTTCTGTGTCAATGTATTGTTTAGTTACATCTTGGCTAGAAGTATTACTGCTAATCATATGTCCCCAATTCACGGCTTCTTTCTTCATTTCTTCAAACCTATTTGCTGGAACTCTAATTATTAAGCTAGCGTATCGCAAATCTTCAGCGTACCTTATATCACCGCTGATATTTGAACTTTCATAATAAGAATTTGTTTCTTTAACCTTTGCATCTATTTTTTTTAATGTCTCGTCAAAATTTTCCGTTTCCAACATCATATCACTTCTAAAAATGATTTTCTGTGTACTACCTAGAGCAAACCCATTTGAGAGTTCTGGTAAAATTGAGCCATCCTTACTTGGTGTTGGTACTGCTTCTGTTGCAGTCGGAGCACCTTGGGCAGTATCTGCTACTGGCCCACTACTAACACCAGGACTAGCAATAGATTCTGCTTTCTGTGAAGCACAGGCTACCATTGAGCTAATCAGTAAAATTGTTAACAGCATTACAAGAAATTTTTTCATCATCAACGCCTCCATCTAGTTATTCAATCTTCCTGAGGATACTATTCTTTGTAGTATAAGACGCAAAGATAGCTTGATTTGTTCCGTAACAACTTTAATATAACTTATCCCTGCAAATTAGGTGCCCAACAAACTATGCTTTTTTGTCCAAGCTAGCATTTTTCTCCTCTTCTATATCTGCTTGTCCCACTTCAACTTGTTGCTTTTTGCTGAAGGTTACTTTATAGGCAGCTATAGCAAGAAGCACTGCTAGCACAAAAACAAAAAATTCCACAAGATAGATACTCTTAATTACTCCTACTTGATATAATGCAGGTGCAAAATTAACTGAGGCATGCAGTACAATTGCAGCAAAATAGTATGACCACTTTTTTTCCTTGACTGCCTTAAAAACAAACAGCGTTAAGGATATATGCACGACAATAGCTGCAACTCGCTCAATACCACTTAAGAGAAATACGGTGGGTTGCATAGAAATAAGTGAATTCATCCCCTGAATTGTTGCACCAAGCTGAGCAGCAGGAATCTGCTTTAAGATGCTTTCTGTCATGCCATTGTTAATAAGTATGGACATGGTGATATTACTAATTGAAGCCAGTCCAGCAATTATAATAGCTTCGATTCCGCCATGCCCTAATCCATAGGAAATTCCGGTATTTATGCTTTCATCAGGCTTGACCTTCAGTAAAAACTTTAATCCGATAAGCCTCGCAGTTTCCTCAAAAATTCCTGCAGCAAATCCACCATAGAGCATATATAAAAGTGGATTTTTAAGTATAAAAGAGCTTTGTGGATTGGCACCTAAAACAACTGAGTGCATACCTCTTTCTAAGACAAGGACAAAAACAATGAATAAAAGAGCAGCTATCAGTAATGCTTTTACTTTCAGTCTTTTTTTCATTGCCAGCCATATCACTGCAGCTATAGGTAAAACAATAGATAAAACTGCGGATATAAACATAAAAACAAGAGATAATATACTAACATTTCCGTTAATACTCATTTCAACTCCCCCTTAAAATTACTTTGCTTCTTCATATTCCTCAGTATGACATTTTTAATAGCTAAGTGTCTAGGAAAAAATTATTTTTAGTTTCGTTAACTTACTTTTTTAATAAGCTTTTTTGCCTTACTCAACCCCATAAATAAATATATTTTTCTATCAAACATTTCTAAAACTCAATTCTTTCCGCACCACTATAAATATTAGCCCTATTAGGTCTCACAAAACCACATAAAGTTGCTCCTGCATTTTTTGCAAATTCTACTGCTAAAGAAGTAGGGGAAGATTTAGAAGCTATTATTGGTATATTCATTCTGGCACACTTGGTGATTAGTTCATAGCTTGCCCTGCCAGTATTATAGAGAATTGTTTGTGCAAGTGGAATTTTATTTAGCACGGCATATCCAATTACCTTGTCAGCAGCATTGTGTCGCCCCACATCCTCATGGGCTATAATAAGCTCCCCAGTATGATCAAAAAGTGCTGCCAAATGAACCCCACCTGCCAACTTTCTGACCTCCTGTAAATCTAATATTTTTTTAGCTATAGCAGTAAGTATGGTAATCTTTATCTGAAGTTTACTAGTAATCCTTGGTAAATCCTGAGCTATATCTTCAACACTAGTTCTGCCACAGCCTGATCTAATTAAGAGCATAGCTGCATCTGGTGCTAGCTTCATACTCTTTGCAGTAATCGTTACAATATTTCTTGATGGTGTAAACGGATCATCCGATTTTTCACCCGGCAATACACTACCACAATGAGCGAGAATATAAATATCTTTCAAGCTTGCTAAAATCCCTTCTGAAAGCAAAAAACCCACAGCAAGTTCTTTTTCCGCACCGGGTAAACGCATTAGCATAGCTATTCGTTGTCCGTTCACTTCTATTGCTAAGGGTTCTTCAATAGAAAGAAAGTCTTCTTCAAGGTTATATTCGCCGTTCTGCCAACGAATAATTTCCGTCTTATGTAAATACAATCCTTCTTCCATATCCTACTCCTATCTCTTACTCTATATTATGTATCTTAAACAGTCAAAACATAAAAATATTTAGCATTTAGCAACTAAAAAGGAGGGCTGCTGCCCTCCTTTTTAGTTTAGATAAATAAGGACATGTCAGATTCTTCCGCATTAGCTAACATTGCAGCGGCACCACCTATTTTCACACCTTCAATTAATTCGCATTCCTGAATCCCCATAATATCCATACTCATAGAACAGGCTATCAGTTCAACCCCATTTGCTTGTGCTAATTTAATTAGATCTTCTAGACTATCAACATTTTTGTTTTTCATTACCATTCTAATCATTTGTGCTCCCATGCCGCCCATATTCATTTTAGAAAGTGAAAGTTTTTTGGAACCACGTGGCATCATCATGCCAAACATTCTAGAAATAAAATCTTTTTTCACGGAAACCTTTTCGCTTTTGCGCAAAATATTTAGTCCCCAAAAAGTGAAAAACAAGCTCACCTTTCTACCCATTGCCGCAGCTGCATTAGCAATAATGAAAGAAGCAATAGCTTTATCCAAATCTCCCGAAAAAATAATCAGATTTTTATTATCACCTGCAGAAACATTGCAATCATTTTGATTTTTTTCGTGTTTTTCAATTTTAGCAACCGAAATTCCTTTGTCGTTGGACATCCCTACAAAAATATGACCCGTTCTGCGACAATAGCCTTCAATATCACTGGCAAAGGCTGGATCTGTTGTAGAAATTTCAATCAAGTCTCCAATATTTGCGGCCTTAATAGCAGCAGCAAGTTTTACAATTGGTCCTGGACATTGCAGTCCGCAAGCATTTATTGGAATTGTATTAAGGTTGCTTTTTTCTGGTAATTTAGCTGAGACTAGTTGTGCTTCTGGCATTTGTGTTTCAGCATTGAGTCTCATGGAGCTTGGATCTGTAAGCTTCACACCAAAGATGGTGTTATAAAGCCTAAACCCTCCGCTCAAATTGTAGGCATCAAAGCCATTTTGCACGAGAATTCTTGTAGCTATATAGCCTCTTAATCCAACCTGACAAGTTACATAAATTTTTTTACTCTTATCTAAATCTATAATTCTCTTTCTAAGGTCATCAAGAGGGATATTGATAAAACCATCAATATGCTTATTTTCATATTCCAAAATTGTACGAGTATCTAGTAAAATTACGCTGCCATCACGTGGTAAAGCTTTAACATCATGCCAGTGAAAATTTTTAACCTTGCCTTGCAGCAAGTTTTCTATCACAAAACCAGCCATATTAACTGGGTCTTTTGCTGAGGAATATGGAGGTGCATAGCAAAGCTCTAATTTAGTTAACTCACTTGCTGTAGCTCCAAAACGAATTGCTGTGGCTATGACATCACAACGCTTGTCAACTCCATCAAAGCCAACTATTTGTGCACCAAGAATTTTACCAGATTCTTTTTCAAAGATAGTTTTTACGGACATATTTAAGGCACCTGGATAATAGCTGGCATGGCTAGCAGAATAAGTAAAAACCTTATCATAATTAATGCCTAATCTCTTTGCTGTTTTTTCATTCATTCCTGTTGTTGCCACAGTCATATCAAAAGCTTTGAGAATAGCTGAACCCTGTGTTCCTGTATATATGCTATTTCCACCACAGATATTATCAGCGGCTATTCGACCTTGCTTATTAGCTGGTCCTGCTAAAGGAATAAAACCTTTTTCCCGGCTCATAAAATCTATAACCTCAACTGCATCACCTACTGCATAAATATCAGGGTCAGATGTTAGCATTCCATCAGATACGATAATTGAACCACGCTGATTCAAGCTAAGTCCTGCCTCTAGTGCAATTTTAGTCTCTGGACGCACGCCAATGGCCATAATTAACATTTCAGCTTCTACTTCTCCACTATTTAAAGCAATATGCAGACTTGTCCCATGATCAGTAATTGAACGCACAGCATTTCCTAATATCAATTTTACGCCTTTACTTTCAATATGCCGATGGACATCGCTAGCCATATCATAGTCCAAAGGTGCTATTACTTGGTCTAACATTTCAATAATCGTTACCTGAAGACCTGCACTACGCAAATTTTCCGCCATTTCTACACCTATATAGCCGCCACCTACCACAGCTACACTACTTGGCTGCTGCTGATTAATAAAATCTTTGATTTTATAGGTATCTGGAATATTTCTAAGAACGAATACTTTATCGGAATTTATACCATCAATATTTGGTTTGATTGGCTCTGCACCCATAGATAATACTAATTTGTCATAACTTTCAAGATATGTTTCACCTGTTTTAACAGTTTTCACGGTAACTGTTTTTGACTTTGTATCTATGGCGATAATTTCGCTTAAAACTCGGACATTAACATTAAATCTAGCCTTGAAGCTCTCAGGCGTTTGTAAGGTTAAAGCTGCTTTTTCCGTTATTTCTCCACCAATATAGTAAGGTAACCCACAATTTGCAAAGGAAATATACTCCCCTCGCTCAAACATAATGATTTCGGCTTGTTCGTCAAGCCGACGCAATCTTGCAGCAGCGGTTGCACCGCCTGCAACACCGCCAACGATTAAAACCTTTTGCTTTTCATTCATCATAATTCTCCTTTGCTATTTCCATGTATGTGTTGCTCTTAAAAAATCCGCTGTAACTGCAAAATAATCGAAATCACAGTAACCGACCCTATCAGGAACTGGATCACCCCACGTAACATCAATATATAAACTCGTTCCATCTAATACTGCCAGACTCCACATGTGCTCTGCGGAGGTGCCATTTGATTTTGCCGTGCCTGTAACTCCCTCAATTTTTATTCCTAGCATTTTGCACATCAAATTGTAAGTTGCAGTGTAACCTTGACATACAGCCAACTTTTTCAGCATTTGACCATACCCTGTAAAACTCTCTGCTGCCAGCTTTGTATCATATGCTGTATTTAGGGCTACCCACTCATAAATTACCCTTGCTTTTTCTTTTTCTGTCATGCTACTAGTTATTTTATTGTTTTTTATCAACAAATTTAGCGTGTTTGCAGTTTCTAGAAAAAAACTACTCCTCATGGCTTTTATCTTGGCACTGGAAAACTGATCATTTGTTAGCCGAATTGTCATGGTACTCTTCTGATTACTGCCTGAAATATTTATTTTTATTCCATTGGTAAAGGAAAAATATTCTGGATATTTTGCAAATACATTGTTCATTGCCTCGCTTGCTTTATTAGCATAAATAGTACTTACAGTTGAAAAAGCTGTATTGGCATAGGGAATTTCCATTTGTAAAGTATCCGTACTAGCCATAAATACCAAAATCTTTTCAAAATCTATAATTGTGCTAGGGTTTTTTGTTACATATTTTTCGGCAACAGTAAGAATAGGCTTCAGTGTAATATTTCCACTTTTTAGATTTGCTGCATAGGAATATACCCTTACCATTACCGTGCTTAGCTCTGCTCTTGTGATTTCTTGAATGGGATTAAAGTAAAGTAAAGCTCCTTTTAGCACACCATTTATTAAACCTTCTTGATACAAATTATTGGCATCCTTATTATTGGTGTCTACAAAGGCAGAAGTATTAACTAAGTTACCTGCAATTTTCAAAGCTTTAACCAAGATACCTGCAAATTCTATTCTAGTTATTTTTTGATCCTTTGCAAAATTAGTTGCATCTATTATACCAAGACTACTTGCGGTATCTATTATTTCTTGGCCCCAGTAAGAACTTTGGCTATTAGGGTTTATAACCACACCGGCTGCATTTAATATCATCTTTAATGCTTCAATCTTGGATACATTAGAGGCAGGTCTAAATGTTCCATCTGGATACCCTGTTATAAGCCCCTGATCCTTTAGCTTTAAGATATCTGCACCATACCAAGCATTAGCTGATATATCTGAAAAATTAATTGCAAAAAGATTATTTACTAGCATACTCAGTACTAAGACAATTAATATTGTTATTTTTCTGATTTTCATTTTATCATACCTTCCATAATTCTCAACAGAAGCACTTTTTCAAGTATTTCAAGTGTTTTTTAGGAATTATTAAGTCCATTTTACCATTTTTTGCATTTTTTAGCGAGTTTATCCTGTAGTATTTTGTGGCAACAGTCTTAGATAATAATAAATAATGTTACCTTCAAACTAATGCTATATTTATTGTACTAGCGTTTCAAATGCTTAAGCAAAAAGTAAAATCTTTCCAGCATTTATTTGCCCGAAAGATTTTACTATTTATATCTTTACTTTATAGTTTATTTACTTGCTTATTACCTCGATAATTTAGTTAAATCTTGTAATAGTTGCTGATTGAATGCGGCTGCATGTGTTTCCATTGGACAGTGCACTGCTCCATCTATCAGGGAATATGTCATGCGTGGGACTATCTTTTGAATTTTAACTGCTTGTTCAACTGGCACCCAGCTATCTTTACTACCCCAAATACCGATCACAGGAACTTCAGTCTTATTCAATCCCTCTACTGGTACACTTGCTGCTGTACCTACTAAATCAAGCATGGTTGAATTTGTTCCAGGTAATTCTAAGGGACTTAAATAGCCCTGAACTTCCTCCTTAGTAGCAGCTCTCCCATAAGCAGAGGATAAAAATGAGGCTATTTGTTTTTCTTGCAAAGCATAATATTGAAAGAATACTTGCGCCCATCTTGCAACCGGTGGAAATTTTATCAGCGTTGCTGCAAAACCTGGATTATTATCAAAAAGAGCTCCGTCTACTAAAATCAAAGCTTTGATACGCTCAGGCTTAGCTATAGTCATTGCTGTTGCAGTACCCCCACCCATAGAATGTCCTGCTAGGAACCACTGCATAGCTTGAGCTTTGAATAATAATGCAGCATCAACTTTAGCTAAAAGTTCCCATAAAAGTTTGCTTCTATTTGCTTGGCTTTGATTAATTCCTCTAGCTCTATCACTGTAACCAAAACCAGGTAAGTCTACTGCAACTACTAGGTATCCAGCCTGTAGTAAAACATCAACATTATTTCTCCAAGAAAAGGTTGAGCCACCAAGCCCATGGATTAGGAGAATTTTACCCTTCATTTCAGCTTGTTTTGGTTCCCACTGACGATAGTGCAAAGAAACTCCATCAATTTGCACAAATTCGCTTTCTCCAAAAGGCGCAACTTGAGTAGCCTTCTCTTGGGCCGCAATTGGAATTAGAAATGGTAGAATACTGATAATTATCAGGAAAACTACTAGTGCTAACCCTATTCTTTTTAGCCATTTTTTCAATCAGCACACCTACTTTTATCTATAATCTATAAAGTAAATCTATTGAAAATTACTTCGGCTGCATAACTCCCGCGAATACTAACCAGGCAAGAACTGATTTAGCAACTAAACTGAGCACAATATATGTGCGTTCTCCATAAATATAGTTAGCCCATTTTCCAATTTTCTTATATTGTAAAATCATATTAATTGGAAACAAATTAAAGAAAACAAAATATGATCCAATAATAGCATAAACAAACCAAGGAACTTGAGTTGGATCTGCATTGCCAAATGCATATAAAAGTATTACAATCCAAGGTCCAATTCCGGCTATTGAGCCAAAAATAAATGCGCTCCAGTCTGTCTTTTCTTTATACTGATTTATATCTTCCATTAATAGCCCAAAAAGGTTCATGGAAGCATTAGCTACAAAAATAGCTATTAACGCGCCAATATCATACACTCCAAAAAGCATGGCAATCAACACTATCATCAAAGATGAGCTAAGCGCATATTCATACCAACGAAAACGGTTTATACCTTTTGTTAAGTCTTGATTGTAAATTGCATTTGTTTTTGGTAAAACAATGATAAAGTGCGCAATAGCAGAGATAAATAGAAACAAAGCAACAAGAGCTGCGAAAGGGACATCCGCAATTTTTGCAGGCAGGGTAACTAACCTCATTTGCTGAACATCAAATTTTAGAAAGTAGGATAATAATGGCAACTTAAAGTTTGCAATTTTTTCAATTTGGAGCGCAAAAAAGAGCATTAAACTTGCTTGAATAAAATGCATAAAACCCATGAACAAGTTGAATTTTCTTAAAGACTGAAAATTAATTTCTTTCTTCATCACAAAACCCCTTTTCTTTTTTTTATTTCCATTTACATTTAGTAATCTATTAACTAATATGAAATATAACATATTATCATAACTATCGCAATACTAATAATAATTATCGTTTTCTTTTATGTTAGGTTGCACGCTTCCTTGTTTTCTAGAATTCTTAAATTCACTCTTGCCTAAATCATATCCATATATGTCTTAAATCGCCAATTATTTTTGATAAAAAACTTTGCCGGCTTGTGTCAATCTTTCCTCCCAGAGCAATTTCAGCACTGCCAAATCCTTAGAATAATCTCTTTTAAGACCCTTTTTATCATATTCTAAGTTATCAAGGATCTCTAGCTTAAAATTTTCTTTTCCCAACTCTTGCCATTCCCTTTGCAACTCTCCATTTGGATGCAAACCAGCGTCCAACTGAAATTCTGTTCTATTTTGCATACCTTTTAAGTTTGCAGTTGTTTCCAAATAACACTTATTACTTATGCTAGACCTGATTATTAAAACTCCCATTTCTGACTTCATCTGTTTATATTGTTCTTTAAGCTCTTTTTTCCTGTCCATCATTAATAGCCCAACTCTTTTAAGATTCTAGAAAGTGTATGTAAGCGTTCTGCTATCAGTTCATCATCATTACTTAGTGCTTGGCTAAAAAGTTTTATATCCTCATCAATTTTTTCATTATCCGTACAAATAGCTACCGTCATTGCATCGCCCTGCAAGCCTACTCTATCTAGCACTGGTTTTTTCGGATCATACAATTTCTCATATCGATAAGCCTCACGAAAATGTAGCTTTGACCTGCAAATAAGAATTGCTAAATCAATAACTCGGTGTAGTGGTAATTCTTCAGATTGTCTTGACCATTTTTCCCCTGTATGCCTCCAGACCTTCGCTGATATTTCCACTTTACCCCGATCATTCCATTGCGCTAAGCCTAGCGAAATCCCTTTTGCTTCAGTACTATAGGCGTTCCTTCCATCGATATTTTCATAATCCTCCACCACAATAACCGGTTTGTGTTTTAAGTTTGTGGGTATTTTCATTTTCATAGCCTCCATTTCTAGTAGTAATTTAGCAATCTAGTAATTTAGTAATCTAGTAATTTAGTAATCTACTGCCTAAATATAGTGCTTATCTTTATATTTGTCAATAAATCAGTGATAAAATGTTCACATATACTTGCTCAAGTAGACTAGCTTATCTATTTATATTTTCCTACAACTCAAGCCGTACATTAATTGAATGCTTTTATTCCTCCATAGCTTGATCATACACACTTATATTTCTCATCATTTGATAAATTTCTCTTCTGCCAATTTCTTGCACCTTGCTTGTAACTCAACTAAAAACATTTCTCGATTAATTGGAGAAATCATCGTTGTCCCTGCAAAATATCCCTTACCAACTTGTCTTATTTCTATTCTTTTTGATGAAAGCGCCATTGATGAAAATAAGTTATTACTTAACTTGATAGTCTGAATTTTATCATAGTATATTTTTTCTCTAAATGGTCCACTCTTGCAGTAGAGATAGTCCTCCCGTAATTCATAATATGTTCCAAATACAATCCAAAGCAAGAAAGCAATAACTGGTATAATTAATAAAAATGATAAGAGCATCGCTTCTTGTGGCATTATAACCACACTACCCAACAGAATTACAATTATGCTGAAAATTAAAATATTGAACCATTTATCAACTGTTGATTTTATACGCATTTTTTTGCAAGTCTCCTTAATATTGAAATTTTTATCAATTTTATTTTAACACTTATTGGATAGACTGCCCATATATTATTCGCGGCAAGAATACTGAATTAAAGTTGCAGCTAATTTTCATCATAGATTTTAGAGATTTTCTGCTCAAAACTTGACAAAAACATTTGCAAGGTTTATTATTTTCATATGCACATATGCGTATATGTATTTTTTTGAATATTGCCCTTAAAAATTGGAGCTGAGTAATCATGAATCAATTAGTTAATGTTTTTAAGCTGCTATCCGATGAGACAAGACTGAGAATTATTTTGCTTTTAGCTCAACAGGAACTTTGTGTTTGTCAACTTAGTGGCATCCTTAATGCCTCTCAACCAAAAGTATCGAAAAACTTATCCAAGCTTAGAGATTTAAATTTTGTTTTTGACGAAAGAAGAGAAAAATTTGTTTTTTATAAGCTAAAAACAGATAATCAAATTCTTATGAACACGGTAACAAATATTTTAGCAAGCTTGGAAATATATCCGCAACTGGTTTTAGATCAAAAAAAACTTACAGATATAGAAAAATACTTGAGCCAATGTTGCCCTATTATTGAGTAATAAAGGAAGATTTAAGGAGCTGATTAAATGTTTATCTTTGAGTGGTTAAATAACCAATTGTTAAAAATGGACTGGTTATCCAACTTAGTTAAAACTTTAGTAGAAAATGTGTTTGGTCTGAGTACGACAGAAAGGCTTGGAGGAAGTATTCAGTTTTTTATTTATGATGTAGTCAAAATATTCATCTTGTTATCAGTATTAATTTTCACTATTTCTTATGTACAAAGCTTTTTTCCACCTGAGAGAACTAGAAAAATACTAGGAAGATTTAAGGGTATTTCTGCTAATATTCTAGGCGCGCTTCTAGGGACTATTACTCCTTTTTGTTCTTGCTCTTCCATTCCTTTATTTATAGGATTTACTAATGCAGGACTTCCTTTAGGAGTTACTTTCTCTTTCTTAATTTCTTCACCACTAGTGGACTTAGCCTCAGTAATTCTGCTTGCCAGTATTTTCAATTGGAAAATTGCCATTGCTTA
Organism: Clostridia bacterium; assembly: GCA_037141195.1. Taxonomy (GTDB): domain Bacteria; phylum Bacillota; class TC1; order TC1; family JBAXCZ01; genus JBAXCZ01. Next base: position 1,333 of record JBAXCZ010000004.1, on the reverse strand, counting down.
TGTGATTGTTGGTCTGATCCTTGCTGTGCTTGGAGGCTCAATCATTAGCAAAGCAAAATTAGAAAAATATGTGGAGCCATTTGTTTATAGCAATAAACTGATGGAAGTAAATCAAGAGGATTTAAGTGCAAAAGATAGGCTTGATTTTTCTAAAACGCAAGTACTAGATATTATCAAAAAGGTTTGGTTATATATCTTACTTGGTGTCGGTATCGGTGCAGCAATTCATAATTGGATACCTGAAAATGTGATTTCCGCCTTACTGGGACAAGATAAATGGTATTCTGTACTTCTAGCAACTGGTGTAGGTGTCCCAATGTATGCTGATATTTTTGGCACGCTACCGATAGCTGAAGCTTTAGTCTTAAAAGGTGTAGGTCTGGGAACGGCACTTTCTTTTATGATGGCAGTTACTGCTCTATCGCTCCCATCTATGATTATGCTCAAGAAAGTTGTTAAGACAAAGCTGCTTGTAGTTTTTGCTGGTCTTGTTACTGTAGGAATAATCATCATTGGTTATGGCTTTAACGCTTTTGCATATTTATTAATGTAGTATAATTCACTATGCTAGCTAAATTGCACAATGTATTGCAAATTTTCATATAGAATATTTAGGAGTGATTAAGAGATGCTAATTAAAGTTTTAGGCACAGGTTGTGCTAAATGTAAGAAGTTAGAAGCAAATGTCCACGCGGCTGTAAAGGAATTAGCGATTGTTGCTAAGATTGAAAAAGTAGAAGATCTCCAACAAATTATGGCGTACGGAGTTATGAGTACACCGGCGCTAGTTGTTGACGAGAAAATAAAATTTATGGGTAAAGTTCCCAGTGTTGAAGACATAAAGAAGTACTTAAAATAAGGAGATAAGAAGAAACAGACCTGAAGGTCTGTTTCTTCTTATCTCCCGCTTAACTAATATTCTAGTGCTGCCTCTTCACCTATCAGCACTCTAAAACCACCCATCGCTAAAGCAGACATTTCATCCTCACCGGGATAAACAATTATCTTGGAAATAAATGACACCCTCTCCTCTATCCATCCGACAAAGCTAGTATCATGGGCTAAACCGCCTGTGATAATTATTGCATCTGCTTTTCCTTTTAACACGGTTGCACAGCTGCCAATTTCCTTAGCCACTTGATATGCCATTGCTTGATAGATGAGTTTAGCTTGCTGATTGCCCTCTTTAATTAGCTTCTCTACTGCTCGTCCATCATTTGTCTGCAAGTAAGCTGCCAAGCCACCTTGACCATTAATTTTTCTTTTAAGCTCTTCATGAGTCACTTTACCACTAAAGCAAAGCTCTACCAAATCCCCGATAGGTAAGCCACCT
>JBAXCZ010000003.1:0-121293 GCA_037141195.1 Clostridia bacterium | reverse complement strand
AAGCCTCGCTCAGCAGCCCTTATCCCTTCCTATCCAACTAACCAACTAGCCAACTTTTTTCAAGCCTTTCTCAGCGCCGTAGGCACTCAGCGTGGCGTAGCCATTCTCAGCAGAGGCAAAGCCTCGCTCAGCAGCCCTTATCCCTTCCTATCCAACTAACCAACTAGCCAACTAGCCAACTAGCCAACTTTTCTTGCACTCAGACCTAACTCTCCAATTTCATATATTCATCGAAGGTGGAAACTACATCGATGCAACCATCATCTTGTAGTTCAATTATTCTGTTGGCTACTGTTTGAATGAATTGATGGTCATGGGATGAAAAAAGGATAATCCCCTTAAAATCTACTAGGCCGTTATTTACAGCAGTGATGGACTCTAGGTCTAGATGATTAGTTGGCTGATCTACAACTAAGGTATTTGCACCCTTCATCATCATGCGAGAAAACATACAGCGAACTTTCTCGCCACCGGAAAGCACACCTACTGGTTTCAAGACATCATCTCCAGAGAAGAGCATCCGCCCTAAAAAGCTCCTGAGATAGCTTTCAGTTATATCTTTGGTATATTGCTCTAACCATCTTAAGAGCGTAAGCTCACCGTCAGCAAAATATTCGCTATTATCCTTAGGTAAATAGGCTTGGGATGTACTTACACCCCATCTGAAAGTTCCTGAATCTGGCTCTAGCTCACCCATCAGTATCTTGAATAGTGTTGTATTTGCAGTTTCATTTTCACCGACAAAAGCAATTTTATCATGCTTATTTACTCGGAAAGTGACGTTTTTCAGAATCTGCTCACCACCAACGGAATAAGAGAGTTCTTCAACAGATAAAATTTCCTTGCCCAATTGTCTATCTAGCTGGAACCCAATAAAGGGATATTTACGTGATGATGATGGCATATCATCTAAGCTTAGCTTATCTAATAATTTTTTTCTAGAAGTTGCCTGCTTAGCTTTAGATTTATTAGCGGAAAATCTAGCGATGAAATTTTGCAATTCCTTAGCTTTATCTTCACTTTTTTTATTTTGATCACGCATCAACCTTTGCATAAGTTGACTGGATTCATACCAAAAATCGTAGTTACCTACATAAACCTTAATTCTATTGTAATCTATATCCACAATATGCGTACAAACTGTATTTAAAAAATGTCGGTCATGGGATACAACAATCACGGTTCTTGGATACTCTAAGAGAAAGTTTTCTAACCAGGTAATAGACGCTAAGTCCAAATGGTTTGTTGGCTCATCTAAAAGAATGATATCTGGCGAACCAAACAGAGCTTGAGCTAAGAGTACCTTAACTTTTTGATTGCCATCCAAATCACTCATCTGCATAGTCAGAGTATCATTTTCTAAGCCTAGTCCCTTGAGCATTTTAGCAGCTTCTGATTCTGCCTCCCAGCCATCAAGTTCAGCGAATTCTCCCTCAAGTTCGGAGACCAGAATCCCATCTGCATCAGAGAAGTTTTCCTTGGAGTAAAGCGCTTCTTTTTGGAGCATAATTTCATACAAACGGGGATTTCCCATGATTATGGTATCTAGCGCTGTATATTCATCATATGCGTAGTGATCCTGTTTAAGTACGGACATCCGTTCCTTTGCCCCAATTGTTACTTCACCAGTTGATGCTTCCAGCTCACCAGAGAGGATTTTTAAAAAGGTGGATTTACCGGCACCGTTTGCCCCAATAATTCCATAGCAATTGTCTGGAGTAAATTTCAGATTAGTATTGGAAAATAAATTTGTCCCGCCAAAATTCAAGCTTAAGTTAGTTACTGTTATCATTTTTCCCTCGATTAAATATTTATTACACAAATGCGTGCATGATATTTTACCACAAAATGGACATTTTTACTACTACATGACCTTTCCTTTTAACCTGCCAATGACCTTTCCTTTTAACCTGCCAATGACCTTTCCTTTTAACCTGCCAAAAATGAGAAAAGCCCTCACACCACACAAAATGGTTACGGACATTGGAAGAAGTTATTTTTCCTTGGCTATAATATTTTACGGGCAAAAGGTATTTTCAGTATCACATAATTACTAATCAGAAAACAAAGCGGGACAGCAATGAGCGAAACTAGCGCAAATTTCAGGAGCGGATGGATGATTATGCTTTGCAATGTATAGCTTAGAAATACAATTATAGGTGCATGTATTACATACACACTAAAGGTATTAGAACTGAGTATTTTGCTCAGCTTATTTTCTTTATTGAGTTTTCTTTGAAAAAGACTTAAAAGTCCAATACTCATACCAAAACAAATAAATGATTCCCAAGCGCCATATGCATAACTTTGCCAGTTAAAACCTCCGATAAATTTTAAGGCCTCTCCTCTTAAGGCTCCACCTAAAAAGGCAAGTAGCGGAAAACAGAGCATTGCAACAATACCAACTCTTAACCACAGTTTACCCATAGCAACTGGAATATGAAATAGCCAATCTTTTTTATATGCTATTATACCGATGATAAAGAAACAGATATACTGAGTATAGAAGGGAAACTGCAGATGAAAGAACTTCAAAGACCAGCCTATAGGTAGCTTAATCCTAATAAGGAAGGTAACTGTTGTGATCATAAAAACAAAAAAGCCAATAGCTAAATTACTAGGAAATGGACTCTTCACCACCTCAGCTTCATTTTTCCCCATAATTTTAGCATAGAGCACATACACAAAAGAGAAAAGCAGAAGTGCCACAACAAACCACAGCGGCCCTGTCCCAATAATCTTTGGTGGCAACATGTTTTGCCTAAAAAAGTCCCAATAAGATATTTTAACACCCTGCACCATGATGACATTTAAGTAGACCAGCAAAGGATTAATCAACGCTTCATAAATTAGAAGTGGAAGCCCCAATCGAAATAGTCTATCTTTAATAAAATTTTTAGCACCTTTGCGCTGATAAGTTTTCGGTGTAAAAAAGCCTGAAATAAGAAAAAACAAGCCCAAAACAAAGGCTTGGACAGTAGAGATAATGAATTGTAAAATTGCATTAGAGAAAGTGTCACTAGTATGCTCAAAATAATACCACCCACCTTCTGCTCCATAGGTAATGGATAGATGCGCTATTACGACTAGAATAACCAGTAAAATTCTGAGGTTATCTACAAAATAATGACGATTTAGATATCTATTTTTCAAACTCATCTGTGCTCCAATCCCCTCTAGCAATTTCACAGCCCTACATAGTTTACAACAATATAGTCTTATAAGCATATTATACCTTGCCTAACTTGAAGATACAATAAGAATGCTGAGCGAATAACTAGTTGGTTAGTAAGATATTGTAATTCTATTGATAGACTATTGCTAGGACTTTGCACTTCCAACTGTTTTTATAGCTAGGTGCTTAAAAATAATTATGCATTGTGCATTATGAATTGCACTTGCCTAACCAACTAGCCAACTTACCAACTATTTTCTATTCTTTCTCAGCGCGATGATCTTTGTTCAGAGTACTCAGCGTGGCGCAGCCACACTCAGCAGAGGCAAAGCCTCGCTCAGCTGTTCTAATCCCTGCTTGCCACTGCTAGTCCATGATAGTCTAATCACTACTAGTCCATTGCAACCCGAGTTACTTTTTATCCAAAAAATAAGCCGTAAGCTCTCAGAAAAAGAGTTTACGGCTTGTGCTAGCTGATTGTATTATGCAAGTGGCGCTGGATGAGCCTTGATATATTCAAGAGCATTATAGATTTGTTCTGCCGCTGCTGCCCTAGTTATTTTAGCTTTTGGTTGGAATTTCCCTGCACTGTCCAGCTTAATCACTCCATATGCCAGAGCCCTTTGAATAGCCCCATCATAGCTAACTGTTAGCTCAGCTTGATCGGCTAGCTTTATAGGCACTAGTTTAATCATTGGTAAATTTGCATATGTATCTACTGCCTGAATGAGCTGATAGGTAAACTCTTCCTTAGTCCAGGCTTGGTTTGGATCAAGATCATTTGCAAGTGGCATTCCTTTTACCGAGGCGATAATTAAGGCCGTTGCATACCATGCCTCATTATTTGCTTTGGTAAAATAGTCAGTTGCTAGTGGCGCTTTAATAAAGCGAATATTATCAATATTTAATTTTAGCGCATTGACAATCAGCTGAATTCCTTGAGCTGCCGTAATATTCGCCTTTGGTGAAAACCTCGTATTACCTACACCCTTAATAATCCCTGCTTCTTGTAAATCAAGAATTTTTGTTTTTGCGCTAACACCTTCTAAATCAATAAATGGACTAACTGCAGCAAAACTGCTTACCGTTAAAGCTGATATTATAATTATACTAGTGACAAGCATTTTCATTTTTACTTTCATCTGATATTCCTCCTAAAGATATTGTATTTTTAATTTTTTCTAATTATCTAGACGTGCTTTTGGGGAAATAGTTTTGAGCGTTAGAAGTACAGTTGTTAAACAGTTGCTAAGCTGTTGTTAAACAGTTGCTAAGCAGTGGTCTAGCAGTGGCCTATCTATACCCTAACCAACAAACCAACTAGCCAACTTACCAACTGCTCTTGCACCAACTAGCCAGCCGCCCTTATCCCCCTACCTCCCAATCATTTTAATTGTATAAATCTCCTCTTTACATTATACTGAATTTGCAAGTAAAAACAAATCAAATATGGAGGTTAATTATGAAATCTTCGTTCTTTAAGCAGGTACTAATCATCTCACTTATCAGCGTTTTAATGCTCACACAAAGCCCATTTTCACCTTTACAGGCGGCAGGCAATGCTGTTGCTCCTAGCAACTTTGCTGGGACAATCTTAGGTACTGGTTATTTAAGGCTTACTTGGGATGCGGTTCCTAATGCCAGATTTTACGCGATTAAGACTGTTATTGATGGGCAGACTATTTCATTTCTTCCAGCAGCTAATAAAACTTCATTTTTAGTTCCTTTAACCTTAGAACCAGGTAAAACCTACACTTTTTCAATAATGGCGGATTTTAGCACCTATTCTTTTTCTGATTTTTCTGCGCCGATTTCCATCACAAAACCCATTAATTTTTTCCAATTTTTCCAAGTTTCTCCTGCTAGCCCTAGCTTATTAACTTCCACAACACAAGCAGATGGCAGCATTAACCTCTCTTGGAATGATAATGCTACCAATGAAGTTGGCTACTATCTCTACGACTATGATGGCAAGTTGACGACTATTTCAGAATTGCCAGCCAATACCACTCTTAAAAATATCAGCTGGCTAGATGATACCCTAACTTCACAGCTAAAAATATGCGCCATAGGCACCAGCAATATTTCAGCTTGGTCAGAGCTAACTATTGAGCATCCCCACTGTAATACCCCCTCAAATCTCGTAGCAGTAAAAGATAGTCTTGGTCGCGTCACCTTAACCTGGACAGATACTTCCAATAATGAAAAAGGCTTTCAGGTTAATACGTCTGATAATGATTGGTTTTTGGCACCCGTAACTTTAGCCGCTGGGATCACAACCTATATAGATACACGCCCCAAAGTTGCCGGCTATACTTATAAATATAAAGTTAATTCTATCTCACCTTATGTTTACTATAACCATAATTATTCCAATGAGGTTAGTGTTTACTTTGCAACTGCCTTTACCGGTGTCCCTACCACAACTCCTGCTGCTATCCCGAAAATGCCTTCAAATGTAGCCGCTATCCAAAAATCTGACGGCAGCATCTCAGTTACCTGGCAGGATAATTCCAATGATGAAACTAGTTTTCAAGTGTTAATCTCGGAGGGCTCATCAGGTGGATCCTATGATGTTCCTGCAAATACAAATATTTATCTAGATAAAGATCAGCACACTGTAGGTACAACCTACACCTATACCGTTAGAGCAATGAATAGCGTTGGTAGTTCTCCTTGGGTAGCAGAAAAAGCCAGTATTGTTTATAAGGCAAACGCAGTAATCCCTATTATTACGCCTGGAGGTATCAACATAGGCGGTTTGTTATTTGATGGCACCCAGAGCAAATGGGCAGAGCCAGAACTATCAACAGCCTATACTAACACTTTAACCTACAATGATATTATGAATAATTACACACAAAAAATTAACCGAGAAGAATTCTGTACAATCGTCGTCAAGCTTTATGAAAAGCTTTCTGGATTACAAGCAGGAGTTACTAGCAATCCCTTTACAGACGCTACTAACCCAGAGATTTTGAAAGCTTATAAGCTTGGCATTGTTAACGGAACCTCCACAACAACTTTTTCCCCAAATGCTAATATTACTAGACAAGAGGTTTGTGTAATGATTTTACGTTGCTTAAACCTAGCGTTACCAAGCCTAAATAGTGCTACCAGTGGTAGCTTACCTTTTAGTGATACCAGCAAAATAAATACTTGGGCAAAAGCTGCCATGCTTTTCTGCTATGAAAATTCCATAATTAAAGGTAGTGGAAGTACCATCTCTCCACTAGATAACACAACAAGAGAACAAGGTATCTCCCTCTTATTGCGTACCTTTGAAAAGTATAAAAATTAGTTGATAAGCAGTTTATAAGCAGTTGATAAGAAAAAATAATGAACACCAAACCGCTAAGAGTTTATTTCTCTAAGTGCGCTTCGTGTTCATTATTTTTTGTAATTTATTAGGCATAACTCATAAACATTCCAAACACATAAAAATCACGTTCGATTTGTGAACAACCCAGCTCTTCCCATTCCAACTTTTCAAAATACCAACTTACCAACGTACTTTTTATTTGAACTCCTAACCAACAAACCAACTAGCCAACTTCTTTTAAGTTTTTCTCAGCGCCATAGACACTCAGCGTGGCGAAGCCACACTCAGCAGAGGCGCAACCTCCCTCAGCCGCTCTAATCCCTTCCTAACCAACTAACCAACTAGCCAACTAACCAACTGCTTTCAAGTTTTTCTCAGCGCCATAGGCACTCAGCGTGGCGAAGCCACACTCAGCAGAGGCGCAACCTCCCTCAGCCGCTCTAATCCCTTCCTAACCAACTAACCAACTAGCCAACTAACCAACTAACCAACTGCTCTTCTACCAACTAGCCAACTTTTTAACCATGTTAAAAAACTTTAAATATATACCTTGACAGACGAAGTATCTATGCATATAATATACTTACAAAGAGAAAGGAGACGATTACATTGTCTATTGCTTCAGACCTAATCCGTGGACACACAGAAACAATCATCTTGGCTAACCTCATGTTAAAAGACAGCTATGGCTATGAAATCAACAAAGCTATTCAACAAAAAACAGAAAACCAATATGAATTGAAGGAAGCTACCCTATATACCGCCTTTCGCAGATTAGAGGACGCCGGTAGCATCAACTCCTATTGGGGTGATGAAACAACAGGTGCAAGACGCAGGTATTACACTATTTCCAAAGCAGGCAGAGAAAATTTTCAACGTCTCAAAGCAGAGTGGCAAATAGCAAAAACACTAATTGATAAATTAATCACCGAGGAGGAAATAAATCATGAATGACAAGCTTCGTAGTTACATTAACACCCTATTTCAAGATGCTCCACAAACAAAAAAAACAGTAGAGTTAAAAGAAGAAATGCTGCAAAATCTCACAGATAAATATAATGATCTAGTAGCAGCAGGCCAAAATGAAGAGGCGGCATATAACATTGCCGTGGCAAGTGTAGGAGATATTGGTGAGCTAATTGAAAATCTCCATAACTCCCTACCTCAGCAACAAACACATTCCAATGAAGAGCTTTTGCAGGATAAAAAGCGTTCAGCACTATTCGTTTCCGTTGCGGTTATTCTCTATATATTATGCGTAATTCCGGTTATTATCTTAGAAAGTAGTACAGGGATTGTCCTCATGTTTGTCTTTGTAGCCATAGCAACTGGACTAATTATTTATAACAATATGACCAGACTCAAATATACGAAGTTAGATGACACAGTAGTAGAAGAATTTAGAGAATGGAAAGCAACTAATAGCAACAAACATCAGGCTTATAAGGCAATATCATCTGCTCTTTGGTCCATTACCGTAGTTATCTATATCATCATTAGCTTCAGCACCATGGCGTGGCATATCACTTGGGTAATATTTTTAATCGCAGCTGCAATCGAATCGGTTATCAAAGCCGGTTTCGAGCTCAGAAAGTAGGTATAAAGATGAAAATTTCCGCAATAATTCGTATAATTCTTGGATCATTAATAGCACTTTGCCTTATCAGTATACTTGTACTTGGATTAAGTGGTGGCAATATTTTTGGTTTCATCAAAAATGTTAACTTTCCCACCAACATTGGCTTAGCATCATACTCCTATCAGAATAGCGAAGCATATTCCATTGGTGGCAGTCACATTGCCGCAGAAGAGATTAACGACATCAATGTCAATTGGGTCTCAGGTGATATCAAGATTATTGCTTATGATGGTGATGAAATAGTCTTATCGGAAACCAGTGAAAAAGCTCTATCCGAATCAGAGAAACTCAGATATTTGGTTCAAGATAATAAACTAACAATTCAGTTTTCTGCCCCATCCCGTGGTCTTAGCATGTTTTTTAACTCAATACCTGATAAAACATTAGAGCTAAAAATACCACTACAACTCGCCTCTAATATGAACATATTAAATGTTGATAGTGTCTCCGCCCAGCTTGATATGCAAAATATCTCAGCAGAAAAGCTTGATCTGCACACAGTATCAGGAGACATCATTTTAGCAAATACCATCTGCACTGCACTTACAATAGAATCCGTTAGTGGGAAAATTAGCTTTAACGGTTTAACTGCTACAACAGTCAGAGCAGAAAATGTCAGCGGAGACGCAGAGCTAATCGGAAACTTTAATGAACTCGATTATCAAAGTGTTTCTGGTAGAGTAACCATAGCAACTGATCAAGCTCCTAAAAAGTATCGTATAGAGACAGTTAGTGGAGCCATCGAACTTGCAATTCCAGAAAATGATGGTTTTATAGCAGCTTATGATACAGTAAGTGGTAGCTTCAGCTGTGATTTTCCAACAACAAGTAAAAAGGAACAAACCGTCTATAAAAATGGTCAATCCAGACTTGATTTGGAAACAGTTAGCGGTAATATCAGCATTACAAAAAAATAAAAAAAGCTGCCCACATTTCCTTGCAAATGTGGGCAGCTACAAATATATGCGGTTACAAATCCTGCAGAGAGAGCTAGTAGCTCAACTTATGCTGATGTGGAGTATCACCAGACTAACCTTTTTACAAAAACTATTTTTTTAGAGAATTAGTAGTATTATTTTCAGCCATAATTTTTTTAACGGGTTTTGCAACCGCAAAAATTATAGCTATCTCTAATACAAAAGTAATTGCGCTCTTGATTATTCTGGTTGGCAACAAGATAAAAAATCCAGTTTGATACAAAATTGCCAGCCATAAAGTGTTCATAAATAATTCAACCAACAACAATACTGGAATTTTTGCTAAGAATACTCTGCTAAGCTTGATTTCCTGTTTATAAAAGAAGAAACCATAAATAACAGCAGTAAAAACTTCGCTCAAAGTAAATCCTGGAAAAAACGCACCCATAGGTTGAGCTAAATAGCCAAGTATATCGCAAGCTATAGCCATTGTACCAGCAGCTACTGGACCAAACAGCATACCAGCAATAGCAATAGGTAAAAATGTAAAACTGATGCGCATAGTATCTGACAATGGAATCCGTAAAAATGATAACACGACATAAAGCGCCGTGAGCATAGCCATAATGGTTAGTGCCCGCGGTTTTTTCAACTCTGCAGCAGAATCGCGCAAAGTTTTAAATAGATTTTTCAAAATAAACTTCCTCCTCAAAATGTGCGCTACATGGAAAGAGGAAGACCTCTTTGGATGTAGCAGCGGGATGCGACACTTGTACCGCAAGTTTGCTTTGCAGCTCTTTTCGTCCAACTGGCAACTCCCCGTCCAGTTGGCACTTTACGCACAAATATCTACTCTGCTTACCAAGGTTAGTATGGTTTTGCATACATCTGCCATTTTAAGGAACTTACACTTAATTGTCAATCTTATGGGTAATAATCACGAGAGAAAATATGCACAAGAGGGAAAAGCTAAGAAGCTGAGTGGTCGTTTCACTCCCTGCTGAGGTAATGGCTAAGAAGCTGAGTGGATGGGTTTGCCATCCCGCGACACCAAAGCCATGCTGGATTTTGATGATTTAATCTCTATTAGTTTACGTTAGTCTATCCCTAATAGTCTACGTTAGTCTTTATTAGTCGACCTGCCCTTCTAACCAACAAACCAACTAGCCAACTTACCAACTTTTCTTCAAGCTCTTCTCAGCGCGATGCACAAAGTGCAGAGCACTAGGCGTGGCACAGCCACACTCAGCAGTGACAAAGTCACGCTCAGCTGCTCTCTTCCCTTCCTAACCAACAAACCAACGCACTTTTTATATTTAACTAACTGTCCTTAAAATTATGAATTGTGAATTGTGCATTGTGAATTGTGCATTGTGAATTGTGAATTGTGAATTGTGCATTGTGCATTGTGAATTGTGAATTGTGAATTGTGAATTGTGAATTGTGAATTGTGAATTGTGAATTGCCCTTCCTAACCAACAAACCAACTAGCCATCTTCTCTTATAACAATTTTACTATTTCTTGAAAAAATTTTACTCACTTTTAGCAATTTGTGAATTTTTTCATTAATACCCTAGACAAAGCAAAAAATCCTTGTATAATAGTGATTGTGAAATATTTATCAAGTGTTTCATAAACTAAATACAACTTATAATTAGAGTATGCTACTCAAGCAAGAAAGGAAGATCATTATGAATACTATCATTAAAAATTTCATGCTTTCAGTACTCGGAGGCATTATGATCAGTTTAGGAGGAGTAGCCTTCCTTTCTATAGACAATAAATATTTAGGAGCATTATTGTTCTCTATCGGCCTTTTTACAATTTGTCACTATGCCCTTAATCTCTTTACTGGTAAGATTGGCTACCTACTCTTTCAAAAAATCGACTATTGGTTTTTTATCATCACAGTATGGCTGGGCAATCTCTTAGGAACTCAAATTACCAGTTTAATGGTACAAGTAATGAAGCCTCAGTTAGTTGAAAAAGCTCTTGTTTTAGCCGATAAAAAGCTCTTGCAAGCACCTTTACAGATTCTTTTTTCAGGATTCTTCTGCGGTCTCTTAATGTTTATTGCAGTCGATTCCTTCAAATCCGGTAAGGATGTCTTTAGCAAATATGTTGGAATCTTTCTTTGTGTGCCAGTGTTCATACTCAGTGGACTAGAGCATTGTATAGCAGATATGTTTTACTTTCAGCTTGCCGGTAGCTATAGCCTCCAATCTCTTAGCTTAATTTTAATAGCTAGTCTAGGAAATGTTTTTGGTTCCTTACTAATACCTGTTTTCACCCAAGTTATTAGTCCTGAAATAGCGTTGCCTAAATTAAAAGTAGAAAAAGCTCTGCTAAATCATGACCACGATAATAAATATCGCAACCAAAATCTCTATCGTAGAGAACAACCCCAACAAAAAACCAGCTAGTCTAAATATGGCCCTCCAATTTTCTATATAAGGCAAGAAAAAAGCCAAGCTGCAGCTCTTTATTGAGCTACAAGCTTGGCTTTTTTTAAGACTAAAACGCTGATCGGCTTTCCAAGCCTGCTGAGATAATATCAAAGAAGTGAATTTATTATGAAATTCAAATTAGTAATTTGTAGGGAACAGTTCACGAACGTTCCGCACACTTAAAATCACAGTCCATTCGTGAATTTCAATTTGTTATTCAGCTTTTACTAGTCCACATTAGTCTACATTAGTCCATGATAGTCTAATCACTACTAGTCCATTTTAGTCGATCTGCCCGTCCTAACCAACAAACCAACTAGCCAACTTACCAACGCACTTTTTATATTGAACCAACTGTCCTAATATCCTTAAGACAAAACATCGCATACAGTGGCAGACACTTAATATTATTCTCAAATCCGAAATTCTTGGCTGATACCCTAATAGCATAAGGTGGATTATACGCTGCCACAAACATTCGCAAGCTTTTTGAGCGGACATTATCCGCCGATTTTGCTTCTAAAGGGATAATGTTCCCATGTTTGTCCTGGAACACAAAATCCACTTCCGCCTTACCTGGAGAACTCCAGTAATAAGGTTCAATATTATTCGTCACAAGCGCCTGCATAATATAGTTTTCAGCTAACGCACCCTTAGAACCATCGAAACTATGAGCGCCGTTAATCACTATATTTGCCGAAATATCAAACTTAGAACACAATAATCCGGTATCTGCCATATATAACTTAAAAGAATTATTATCTGCATAAGCAGAAAGTGGCATTTTCCCTTCTGTAATGCGGATGCATTTATTCACAATTCCTGCACTCCTGAGCCATTCCAAGGGTATTTCATAATCATAAGCCCTCGCACCAGATTTTATCCCTTTATACTGAAACTTGTTATTTTCCTTAGTTAGTTGAGCTGGCACACTTGCCCAAGCAGCCATGATTTTTGTTGTTTCTTGTGTTGACGCATACTTCGCCATATCCGCAACATAAGCATTATTCAATGTCTTCTGCTCAACCTTCACAAAATCAAAATCCTTAGTATCTAGATATTCATAAACAGCCCTTGGCATGCCACCCACAACCAAATAAAGCCTGTACAACTCCAGCGCCATTTCATGTAAAGTTAAAGGTTTAAAATTTTCATAAGCTTCCTTGATTAATTCACATAGTCTTTCATTTTCTGTCGCCCATAAAAATTCCTCAAAATCCAAAGGATAAAGAGTCAACATATTCACCTTGCCAACAGGAAAAGAATATTTTTCACGATTAAGAGCAACACCAAGCAAGCTACCCGCAGCAATAATGTGATAATCCGGAGCTTCCTCACAAAAGTACTTGAGTGAAGTCAAAGCTCTCTCACAGACCTGAATCTCGTCAAAAATAATCAAAGTATCCTGTTTAAGGATTGTTTGTCCACATTTTGCAGCAAGTTCCCGAATAATGCGCTCAGGCTTTAAGTCTCTTTCAAAGATAGCTGTAACCTCATTTGATTCCTCCATATTAAAATAGACCGTGTTTTTATAATTTTGCTTGCCAAAAGTTAAAGCAGTATACGTCTTTCCAACCTGTCTTGCTCCATAGATCAGCAAAGGCATTCTTTTAGCATTATCTTTCCATTCCAAAAGTTTCCTCATCATTTTACGTTCCATTTTGCGTCTTCACCTCGCACTTATTGTACCATATTAGTGTAAAATATCAACACTTTATTGCATATAGCGAGAATAAGCTCTTGACTAAGTAGCCGAGCGGCGGTTCCCGCCTGCTGAGTAAGTACTTTTACTAAGAGACATTCTCAGCGCGATGAGCTTTGCTCAGAGCACTAAGCGTGGCGCAGCCACTCCAGCAGCGGCTTTGCCGCGCTCAGCTGCCCTTATCCCTTCCTAACCAACAAACCAACTAGCCAACTAACCAACTGCTCTTATCACCCCAAAGCTAATTCCCGTAAGTCTGCTAATCTGCCTTATTGATAATCCTTGTTCCTTCAGTTTTTTGATATTCTTATCTCTTACTACCAGATCCAAAGCTTGAAATTCTGCCACATTTTTGCAATGAGCATATTTCCAGATGATTTTTCTGGCTTGCTCATCTGTTAGTCGCGTTTTCCTTTCTTCAATATCCATCACTTTGCTGTCGCTTTCCTCTAGATGAAATTGGAGAAAGCTTTCTTTATCAATCAAGTTAAATATATAAGCAGCATCAATAAAATTTTCCTTATCAAGCTTCAAGTATTGCATATAACTGCTATATGGATAGTCTTCCATATTTTTACAAATCCCTGCTTGTACAGGGTTTTGATGCAGATATCTAATCACTGTAAATAAATAAGTTTCATCATCAATCGGCTCGCTCTTATAACGGTCCTGGAATAGATGCCCACTCCTGCCATATTTCCAGTTATACCAATATACATACCTTGAACCTATTCTTTTGAACACTTGCTCTAATGGTTCAATACCTTCTTTAATCACCAGATGCACATGATTCCCCATCAGACAATAGGCTAACAAACCAAAGCCACTAAGCTTTTGGCAATCCTGCAAGACTTCCAGAAATTTCAGGTTATCTTCTTCATCCTCAAAAATTCGCTGCAGATTGATTCCTCTCAGCATCACATGATAAATTCCACTTTCACCATGCCTTCTCGCTTCCCTTGGCATTTTTTCACCCTTACCTCCCTATTATACTTTGCTTTATTTGCATTCCAGCTGTTCATTTGTAAATATAAATTTTTAATCTTCACTTAAGTTTGATTTTTGAAGATTTTCTTCTCAAATGTAGTATAGCATATACATGCTTAAAGCACAACACAGATGAAC
This sequence comes from Clostridia bacterium, assembly GCA_037141195.1. Lineage (GTDB taxonomy): Bacteria > Bacillota > TC1 > TC1 > JBAXCZ01 > JBAXCZ01. Next base: position 106,965 of record JBAXCZ010000003.1, on the reverse strand, counting down.
CGTCCCCTTGTGTCCTCTCCCCTTGTGTCCTCTGCAACTAGTTTTGACACAGTCTGCCGTCCCATTGTGTTCTTCACTTTTGGCAATCATGCAAAACCTCATCAACTATTTTGCATATAATTTATATAATGAATATTTAATATGATATTCTGGATTCGCCTCAAGAATAATATTTGAAATTACCTCTTTATCATCTGGTAAATGATATGTGCAAATAGATAATTTTGGTTTGAATTTTCTCAAAGTTTTCTTAGCTCCTTCAAGCATTAACCTTTCAGCGCCTTCAATATCAGCTTTAATAAAATCTACTCTTTTTATACTGTGAATTTCCACATATTCGTCTAAAGTAATAGTAGTTATTTCCTCTTTTATTGCATTATCTTTTTTTATTACAAATGATGATGCCGCCATATTATTTTTATCAATTTCAATAAATAATTTACCACTTTTATTAGAAAGTGCTAATTGATTAATAATAATCTTATCTTCAACTCCATTTAGTTTAATATTTTCGTCTAAAATATCATTTATATTCCTTACAGGTTCAAATGCATGTACAAATGCCTCCCGATAAATAGAAGAGAATAAAGAAAAAACACCCAAATTTGCTCCCGCATCTATAACTACATCTCCCTTACTAACCTCAACATTAAAATCTTCATATTTCCCTTCGCCAAAAAGACTTTTAGGATAATTTTTAAACAAATAAGGAAAAACTAAATCCTTTAATTCAGGAATCAACATGTAATTACAAAATTTATTTGATAGCTTGAATATGGTAAAGTCAAAATAAGAATCAGTATTTTTATAAAAATCAATTTCAAAATTCCTTTTATTTCTATTACTAAAAAAACTTAACCTTGCATAACGTCCAAAAAAATAGTTGTATCTTGCATTTAAATAAATTGACTTATAATTTTTTTTAAATATTTTATTATCTTTATAGGTATTAAAATATTCTCCACCAGGTAATCTTTTACAAATTTTGCTAAAAATATCCAATTTATTACTCCTATCCCAAATTAACAGTTTCATCATATATTTAATTCGCTAATATTTTTCAACATTATAGTTTTATTCTTTCATTTCTATCCCGCATTTTCACTAACCATAAAAATAAAATAAATTTAATTATTTCATTTTTATGCTAAAAAAATATTTTTTTCAATTGCGTCTAAATACAAAGAAATTGACTCGCATTCATCATTCACAAGTAAATTAACCTTGTTTTTAGTTAATTCCTTTTGTAGTTTATACATGACAACTTCAGGACTTAAATAATTTTCGTAATATACTTCAACATTTTTATGCATTAACTCGATTTTCTTTTCGTTCATATTTAAGACTCTAGTAATATTTTCAATTAGATTTTTATCATCATTAAAAATAATGCAGTTTACTCCATCCTCTAGTGGTGGATAAAAATACTCAGCATAGTTTAAAACAGGTATTGTTCCACATGCCATCGCTTCTATACAATTATGTGAATGTGGCATAGAATAACCTGGCAAAGCTAAAAAGAAATCAGATTTTCTTAAAAACTCACAATATTTTCTTGCCTTTAGCAAATGCTTTACTGTAGTATCTAATGTTATTTCATTAACGCAAAAGATTATCTCTTGTCTTTCTGCTAAAACATTCACTATATCTTTTTTTGTTTTTAAGTATTTAATTTTCCCCTTGTAATTATCCTGAATTATTTGAATCGATTTAAAACGATTCATCATATCAAAACTCATTCTTTCATACACTTGCGCACAAGTTCCAGAAAAAAATATCCTTATATTTCTTTTTGCATATTTTTTTTGTTGTAACATTTCATTCTTATAATAATAAAATGAAGGATGTAAATAATAAGGCAATACAAAGTATTTTGAATCATTTATTTTATTATAATAATTATAATCTATAAAAATATCTGATTCATGCTCCCTTTCCTTTTTATCAGTAATTAGTATGCTTTTTTTTGAAATCGGGACCTTTAAAACATCCTTCCAAAAAAACTTTTTTAGTAATATCTTCAAACCAAAGATTTTTTTTGCAACGAAAATATTATTTACATTGCCACTTAAAACAAAAATACTGTTATTATTCATTTTAAGTATCGATAATAAGAAATAAACACTTCTATTATGCCCTCTTAAATCAAGCAAAACTACTGAATTAGATTCTGAAAATTCCGGACATTTTCTTAACAAAAAAAAGTATTTTAACATCTTTCGTTCTAATGAATTTTTAACTCTAGAATAAATGTACCATAAATCTAATATTTTTTTCATATATACCTTCCTAATAATATTATAGGTAATCTCTATTGCCTATGAAGAAAATAATATATCATATAATCTAACCCTTCATCCAATTGAATTTTTGGATTCCATTTTAATTTTTCTTTTGCTAATGTTATAATCGGTTTCCTTTGTGTTGGATCATCAGCAGGTAGTGGGAAATATATAAGTTTGGACTTGGAATTTGTTAAATTAATAACTTTTTCAGCAAGCTCTAACATAGTAAATTCAACTGGATTACCAATATTTACTGGTCCATAAAAACTATCTTCGCTGCCCATCATTCTAATCATGCCTTCAATTAAATCATCTACATAACAAAATGAACGTGTTTGCTTTCCATCACCATAAATAGTAATATCTTCATTATTCAATGCTTGAAGTATAAAATTTGAAACAACTCTACCATCTTTAGGATCCATATTAGGCCCATATGTGTTGAAAATACGAATCACTTTTATCTGAGTGCCAAACTCACGATTATAATCAAAGCAAAGTGTTTCAGCGCAACGCTTTCCTTCATCGTAGCAAGCGCGAATGCCAATCGGATTCACATTACCTCGGTAGCTTTCAGGTTGTGGATGAACAATAGGATCTCCATAAACCTCACTTGTACTAGCTTGCAGTATTTTAGCCCGGTGCTTATTTGCCAATTCCAACATATTTATCATGCCAATTACATTTGTTTTAATGGTCTTAGTTGGGCTTTTTTGATAGTGCGGTGGGCTTGCTGGGCAAGCCAAATTAAAAATTTCATCTATTTTATCATCAATCGTAATTTTTTCTTCGATGTCATGTCTAATCAAAGCAAAATTATTGTCTAATAAAAGTTGCTGAATATTTTCCATCCTGCCAGTATAAAAATTATCTATACAAATTACTTTGTTTCCGTCATTTAATAGTCGCTGGCATAAATTTGAACCTAAAAAACCAGCCCCACCTGTTACAACAATAGTTTTCATCAGCAATTCCCCACTCCTACTTGGTAGTATTCAAAACCAAATTCTCTTAATGATTCTCTATTATATTGGTTTCTTCCATCAAAAATCACAGGATGCTTCAATAAATTTTTTATTTCATGAAAATCAGGGCTTCTAAATTCTTTCCATTCTGTAATAAGCAGCATCGCATCTGAATCCTTTAAGGCATCATATTTTCGTTCATAATAGCTTATGTTTAAGTTGTCTTTAAGATATATATTTTTTGCTTCATCCATTGCTTTAGGATCATGAGCCTTTATTATAGCTCCTCTTTTTATCAGTTCTTGAATAATCACAATTGAGCTCGCTTCTCTCATATCATCAGTATCTGGCTTAAAAGCTAAGCCCCAAACTGCAAACACATATCCTGAAAGATTTTCTCCATATTTTCCAATAACCTGATGAACTAGGTATAATTTTTGTCTTTGGTTTACCTCTTCTACAGATTTCAAAATTTTTGTGTCATAGCCAAATTGTATACCTATTTGTATCAATGCTTGAATATCTTTGGGAAAACAACTTCCTCCATAACCACATCCAGGATATATAAACTGATAGCCTATTCTCTGATCACTACCAATTCCTATTCTTACTTTATTTACATCTGCGCCAACTCTATCACAAATATTTGCCATTTCATTCATAAAGGATATTTTAGTAGCCAACATCGCGTTTGCAGCGTATTTCGTCATTTCTGCACTTTTTACATCCATAGCAATAAAGTTTTCTGTATTTCTAATAAATGGTAGATAAAGCTCTTTCATTACGCGCAATGCTTTTTCATTATCAGTACCTATGACTACTCTATCAGGTCGCATGCAATCATTTACTGCAGCTCCCTCTCTTAAAAATTCCGGGTTAGAAATAACATCAAATGTCAAGTCAGCATTTCTTGCATCTAGTTGTTTTCTAATCTCTTTTTTTACCTTATCTGCAGTACCCACTGGAACTGTTGATTTATCCACCACATAAGTATGTTTATTCATATGTTTTCCAATATCCCTTGCTACAGCTAATACATATTGTAAATCTGCACTGCCATCTATAGCCTGTGGCGTTCCTACTGATATAATACATATTTCACTTTGCTCCACAGCAGTCTGAATATCAGTAGAAAATTTAATATTGCCCTGCTTATAATTATTTTCTAGCATAGTCTCCAAGCCAGGCTCATATATTGGAATTTTCAATTGGTTTAGGGAGTCTACTTTATCTTTATCGTTATCAATACACCAAACCTCGTTTCCCATTTCTGCAAAACAAATTCCCGTGACTAACCCTACATAACCAGTTCCGACTATCGCTAACTTCATATATGTAAAGCCTCCTAAATCAATATTTTAAAATAGCTCATCTAAGTATCATAATTAGTAATTTTATGATTGATAACCTATTCATTTTATCTGTTTTAATTACCATAACTACACTTGAATCAATAAATTCTTAGAGTTCTATTTATCAACTTGTTTCAATCAATTCCATTACAATATCAATTCACATATTGCATATTTATTACTAATACATTTTACCCTATTATAGGATTATAATTCATTGAAGTACTTTAATAGTGCCTCTTCCCATGGTTCCATTCTTCCAAAACCAGCTCTATCCAAGTTGATTCTATTTATTCTAGAATTCCTTGGTCTTTTGGCTTCTGTAGGATATTCTTCAGTCTTTACTGGATTAATCTTAACTTTCATACCAGCCTGCTTAAATATCTCTTTAGCAAATTCATACCAACTGCAATAGCCTTCATTGGTGGCATGATAGATTCCATATTTTTCTGTAGCAATCATCTCTGCTAGAAGTTCAGCTAAATCATAAGTATATGTTGGCGATCCAAATTGATCATCTACAACAGCTATCTCAGATTTTTCTTTCCCCAATCTCAGCATTGTTTTCACAAAATTATTACCATTGCTTCCAAACACCCAAGAAGTACGCACTATAAAATATTTTTCTAAAGCTTTTTGAACTTCTAATTCACCTTCATATTTTGTTTGTCCATAATAATTAATTGGATTAGGTTTATCAGTAACCTCAAAAGGCTTCTCTCCTGCTCCATCAAAGACATAATCAGTACTAATATAAACCAACTTTGCCTGAATTTCAGCACAAGCTTCTGCAATATATCTTGTTCCTAAAACATTAATCTTATAACATAACTCCTTTTCATCTTCAGCTTTATCTACGGCAGTATATGCTGCACAATGAATCACCACATCTGGTTTGTAATTCTTAATGAATGCTTTAGTTTCCAGCTCATTGGTTAAATCAAATTCAGCTATATCTGTTCCTATATATTCAAGCTCTAATATAACTAGTCTTTTTATCATATCATAGCCAAGCTGTCCATTTGCTCCGGTTACCAAAACTCGCATATTTATACTCCTTTATTCAGACCTACCATTTTGAGAATAATTTTTATCTTTCTAACTGTCTAGCTCCATACATTTCTGCATAATAATTTTGGTACTCACCACTGATGATATTTTCCCACCATGCTTTATTATCCAAATACCAATTGATCGTTTTTTTTATACCTTCATCAAATAAAGTAGTTGGCTCCCAGCCAAGTTCATTTTGAATTTTAGTAGCATCTATAGCATATCTTAGATCATGCCCTGCTCTGTCTTTTACATAAGTAATCAGTGAATCTGGTTTCTGAAGTTCCTTAAGAATTGTTTGTACTACTGCTAAATTTGTTCTTTCATTGTGACCACCTATATTATAAACTTCCCCGTCTCTTCCCTTATGCATAATTAAATCAATCGCTGCACAGTGATCTTCTACATATAACCAGTCACGCACATTCTCACCTTTCCCATATACCGGAAGAGATTCATCCTTAAGTGCCCGAGAAATAATCAGTGGGATTAGTTTTTCTGGAAAATGATATGGCCCATAGTTATTTGAACACCTAGAAATTGTTACTGGTAACTTAAAGGTTCTGTTATAAGATTGTACTAGAAGATCCGCAGCTGCTTTAGATGCGGAGTAAGGAGAAGATGTATGAATTGGCGTTTCTTCTGTGAAAAATAAATCTGTTCGATCTAATGGCAAATCTCCGTATACCTCATCTGTCGATACTTGGTGAAATCTCCTTATCCCAAATTTTCTACAGGCATCCAGTAGCACCTGAGTACCTAAGATGTTCGTTCTAAGAAAAATACCAGGATCTTCAATTGATCTATCCACATGAGACTCCGCTGCGAAATTTACCACATAGTCAAACTTTTCTGTTGCAAAAAGCTTTACTACAAACTCTCTATCTGTAATATCACCTTTAACAAAGCTAAAGTTAGAATTTTCCATAACTGGTTCTAATGTAGAAAGATTACCTGCATAGGTTAAGAGATCTAAGCAGACTATATGGTACTCAGGATATTTGCTGAGCAGATGAAAAATAAAGTTGCTCCCAATAAACCCCGCTCCACCGGTTACTAAAACATTCATTTTAATCCCCCCCATTTTAATATTTGAAGTTGTTATCGCTAAACTTAAGCAAAGGTGCTTGCAGGTCTTTTTCTGAAAGCATCGGTTTTTCAACTTTCCACTCAATTCCTATTTCAGGATCATCAAAGCGAATACTGCGATCATCTTCAGCTGAATAATATTCATCAACCTTATACTGTACTTCCACCTCATCTGTGAGCGTGACAAACCCGTGAGCAAACCCTTTGGAGATTAATAGCTGTTTTTTATTTTCTGCAGAAAGCTCTACAGCAACCCAATTCTTGTATGTTGGAGATCCCACACGAATATCTACTGCCACATCCAAAATTTGTCCCTTTGTGCATCTCACAAGCTTCGTTTGCGCCTTTGGATTTTTTTGAAAATGCAATCCCCTCAATGTGCCTTTTTTTGCCGAATAGGAGTGATTGTCCTGCACAAAATCTATCTCAATACCGCTCTTAAACATTTCTTGTTTAGAATAGGTTTCCGTAAACCAACCCCGCTGGTCTCCAAATACTTTAGGCTTTATGATATAGACACCTTCAATGTTGGTGTTAAGCAATTGCATATTTTTCACCTCTAGTTAGAATATAATTCGACCTTCTGCCACTTTTCTCAAATGTTCCCCATAGGTCGATTTTCCATATTTTTTCGCTGATTGTAACAATTGTTCTTTATCAATCCAACCATTATGATAGGCAATTTCTTCTAAAGCTGAAATCTTGATGCCCTGCCTCTTTTCAACCATCCTTACAAAATCAGCTGCATCAACCAGTGTATCCATCGTGCCTGTATCCAGCCAAGCAAAGCCTCTGCCTAACAGTTTTACATCTAACTCGCCATGTTCTAAGTATATCCGATTGAGATCTGTAATCTCTAATTCTCCTCTAGCGCTTGGCTGTAAGGCTTTAGCATACTCCACCACACGATTATCATAAAAATACAAACCTGTAATAGCATAATTTGACTTAGGCTTTTGTGGTTTTTCAGCAACAGAAAGCACCTTGCCTATGCTATCAAATTCCACCACCCCGAAGCGTTCTGGGTCTTCTACATAATAGCCAAATACTGTTGCTCTGCCTTTATTTTCCACAGCATCTTTTAAAATTTTACTAAAGTTATTTCCATAAAAGATATTATCACCTAATATCAAAGCACAATCATCCTTGCCAATAAACTCTTCCCCAATAATAAATGCTTGTGCCAAGCCATCAGGGGATGGCTGTTCTGCATAAAAAAGATTAATCCCAAACTCGCTCCCGTCTCCCAAGAGTTTTACAAAATTTGGCAAATCAATGGGAGTAGAAATAATAAGGATGTCTTTTATCCCTGCTATCATTAGTGTAGAAAGTGGATAATAAATCATTGGCTTATCGTAGATTGGTAAAAGCTGTTTGCTTGTTACCATCGTTAATGGATATAAGCGTGTACCAGATCCACCTGCTAAAATTATACCTTTCATAAGTATTCCCCCTTATTGTTTCTTTAATAATTAGCATAAGATAATTATTAATTACTGGAATATATGTATTTCTTTTCTGCTTAATAAGTTAATTAAAGGATTTATAATCATTCTTAGTCTTTTTTAAATACCTTACTCTATTCATCTAAAAAATCGCAAATTTGCTTGCAAAGTACTGGCCAATAAAAATTTTCATAGCAAAACTTATTTGTTTCATGGAAATTTTGTTTAATAGTCATCTCATTGTTACAAGCTTTTACTAAACTATCACTTAACTGTTTACTATTATCAATATCAAATATCATGCCATATTTTTCGTTATTTGTTATATCGTAAGCAGCATTAAAATTAGTTGAAATAATATAACATCCATGTTTGATTGCCTCTAAAAAGACAAGTGGGAATCCTTCATACCTAGATGTTAGACAAAAGATTTTTGCTTTTTTATACTCTTCTTCCAATTTAACCCTATCGTAAATTGCACCTGTAAATTCTATTCTTTCTCTTAACTCTGGATTGCTCTTCATAAAATCTTTTATATACACCTCGAAATCTTTTTCAATTGGACCTACAACCTTTAGTTTCCAATTTTCTATTTTATTTGCGGCACATTTAAACCCTTCTAATAATACCTCGGTTGCTTTTTGGAAGGTTCCTATTCTACCTACAGTTAAAATTGTGTTTATTTTATTTTCATAATTAATTGGCTCTTTTTTTCCATAATCATAAAATCCATTAGGCAAATATTCAATTGCAATCTTCCAATTATCTATTAAAAAGTTATAAATATTTAATGTTTCCACTGTTATTAGTTTGCATCTTTTTAACGTATACTTCTTTATTTTTGCTTTCAAGCTATTATCGCATGGATTTACCGTTTTTTTGATTGTATTGTCAGCGTCAAGCTTAAGGTATATTTTTCCTTCCCTATTTAATAATGTATATATCCATATCCATATTATATCTCTTTTGCCAAAGTGAAATAAATGCAATACATCAATTTTTTTTGAGCTTTTAAGCAAATAAAGAGCACCATCAATAACTGCTTTACCCGTATATTTTTTTATGAATTTCAATTCTAAACCCTTTACCTCAACATTAATGAAAGGATATTCACCATTTTTATAGCATGCTAATTCAGATTTATATCCAAATTTTTTATGCATAATATAAGGTATCATCCCTACATCTTTTATAAGATGGATATTCTCTGCTGACGGAAACATTGTAACAAATTTCATAAATACCACCCTCCCGAGAAACGAAAACCCTTTTATTGATTCAGTTTGCATTTTATCTATAGTATTTTTTTTGCATTTTTAAAAATAGTCTTAATGATAATAATAATAGGAATTTCCAAATATAAGTGTATATAGCCTGTTATCGCGACAAATAACCAAATTAAATAACTCTTATTAAGATAATTGAGCACATAATATTTTTGAGACTTTATAGTATTCCTATAGTCATTACTTGCATATTTATAATTCATAAAATCAATGTCTTTTACTAAGTGATTATGGATATAATAGTCATTTATAGACACAACAAATTTTTTATTTAGTTTCTTTATTTTGCTTGCTAAAATATTTTCTTCATAATATAAGAATGTTTTTTCATCAAAAAATGATATTTCTTCAAATGGAAGTTTTTTTATAATAAAAAAACTTCCTGGCATAACATCTATTGAACCTAAACTTCTATCATGATTATCTAATGAAAAACTCTTATAGGATACAGTATTAAACAATTTAGCCAAAATCACTAAATTTATATTCATAAGATTTAATACTTTAGGCAATTTCCATCCTATTGCTTTATAATCCAATTTGTTGTTAGTTAATGAAATAGCAGTTATCCCAGATATCTCATCTCTATTTTCTATTTTTAATATCAAATTTGAAAATAAATTTGCATAATCAATGATTACATCAGGATTCATTATACATATATATTTTAAGGAATTAAATTCATTTAAGATAAATTTAATTCCTATATTATTCCCACTTGCATACCCTCTATTCGCATCGGATTCAATAACGAATATATTTTTTGAGTTTGTAAATTCTTCTTTTATGTGTTCATATGACATGTTTTCAGAATGATTATCAACTATAACTATTTTATAATCATGACAGAATAAAATTAATCTATTAACGCAATTAATTGTGCATTGATAGTTTTTATAGTTAACTATAATAATGGCCAAATCTTTACATACACACATAATTGTTTCTCACATTCTTATTTTATTCTTTTTAATTTCTAGTAGTATTCTTAAACACTTCATTCCATATTTCCAATATCTTTTTGTTATCCCAATTAAATGCTGTTGAAAAAGCATTATCTCCGAGCTTCTTTATTAGATTGTTTTCGTTTATTAATAACTCCGCTAACTGACATTCATAAATTTCGATACTGTAACATGGCACTAATTTCCCATTTATGCCATCTTCAATTATATCTCGCGGACCGCTAGGGCAATCAAATGATATGCATGGTATTCCAAATGACATAGCCTCAAGCAAAACCATCCCGAATCCTTCGAACTTCGAGCTAAGAGCAAATAATGAGGCTTGTTGATATATTTTTCCTATGTCTAACTGTGGTGGAAATATCTCAACATGTTTTTCAAGTTTATTCATCTTGATATAATTTAGTAACCTACTTTCCTCTTCACCTTTTCCAATAATTCTCAACTTCCATCCATTTAACTGATCTTTTTTGTTTAAGCTATTCCATATCTCCAATAGCATTAGTTGTTGTTTATCAGCTGTTAATCTGCCAATATTTATAACGGTTTTTGAATTTAAGCTGTTTTTCTCTTTAACTTGAAATGTAGACAGATGTGGTATATATACCGCTGAACAGCCCTCCTTACTATATAGTTTTGTATCCATTTTTGTTGGAACTGAAATACAGTAAGCTTTTGGATATATAATCTTTTTTATCCATTGATAAAAAAGATTATATGCAAGTTTAGATCCATGTTCGCTAATTACTAGTTGCTTTCTGCAAGCTTTACTAATCAAAGATACTTCCATTGCATTAAATGGGGATGCAACATATATATAGTCATATTGTGAACTAGATAAATATTTTTTTAATTTAGAGTTAGTTTTTACAAAATTAATCATTAAACTTATTAGTCTTTGTAAACGACTCTTCATATTCAAAAATAATGGAACATTTAAGCTTTCAACTTTGATATTTTGATTAATCTTGTAAAAAGAAACTGCACTGTCCTTTACTAACAGAGTTATGTCATATTTATCACACCAACAATTAACTAAATTTGCTATAACTCTCTCTATTCCGCCCGCTGCCTCCATGCTATTTGTAAACACTAATATCTTTACCACTGATTCTCCTCTTTACTAATTTATTTAGTATTTTTTCTAGTTAGCCTTCTTAATGGATACAATAATAATTCTTCGTATGTATTTAATCCAATAAAACACTCGTAGAAATATATAAAAAATGCTACTAATTTTTAATTCGCTTTTCAATTCTTTAATGTTTTTAATATTTCCTTCATACATTTTTTTCAAATTAGCCGACAATCCTCTTGAACCAAATCCTCTTTTTCCTCCATCATATATAATTAAGAGCTTTGGCAAGTAGTAAAAATTATACTTATAACAAATTTTCAGAAAGTAATTACCGTCTTCCGCATATTTTTGATTCTCATCAAAACCACCAATTTCATCAAATATTTTCTTCTTAAAAATTACTGTTGAAGGTTGCGGAAAATTTTTAATACAAATGTCATTAATTCGAGCTTTATATAACACTTTAATTTTTTTCCATAGAATTTTTAAGCCTTTATCATTGAAATCACCACCTAGAAAGTCAATTTCAGGATGTGCATTTATAGTATTCAATTGCTCTTCTATTTTATTGGGGAGCCACTCATCATCTGCATCAAGTAGAGCAATCCAATCTCCATTGGCTTCATTCATACCTAAATTTCTGGCTGAAGATACACCACCATTTGGCTTGTCTAATATTATAATCGGCATTTTAATATTTGCAGTAGCATATGCATTAACTACATTTAAGGAGTTATCTGTTGACCCATCATTTACAATAATAATTTCTAATATTTTTTCGAATGCAGTTTGATTTTCTATAGAAATAAGAGTGCTTTCTATTGTATCTTGGCTATTATACATAGGAATAATTACAGATATTCTCATTAAAAACACCTCACCACTTTGATTTTTACTTTAGATTTAATTTCTTTCCCATTTTCCAGTGCTATAACAATACTTTTTTATCACCTTTGCTGGAGATCCAGCTACTATACAATTTTCAGGCACATCACTATTTACTACTGTATTTGCGCCGATAATACAACCGTCACCAATTTTTACCCCCAATAGAATACAAACATTTTCGCCAATCCAAACATTTTGTCCAATACTTACCGGTTTCATATAGAGTTTCCTATTATCTGGTGGAATAGTTGGCGCTGTGCTAAAAGTATTGTTGGTATAATCACCGTGACTTGTATCACTAATGAAGATTTTTGAAGCCATTAAACAATTATCCCCAATTTCAACTCTTTCATTGGCAACTATATGAACGTTATCTCCTATTTTGCAGTTTTTACCAATGAAAAGTTTTTTTGAACTGTCACCTTCTTCACCGAGTAAATCGAATCTACAATGATGACCCGTAGTAAGCCCTTCATCAAAATATAACCTAGATTTGCCACGACAATAAAAAGGTCTTCTAATCAATCTTGCACCTTTATAAAAAAGTTTTGTACAAATCAAAGCATATGCTGTTGATATAGTTTCTGACAAAGAATATTGATTTTTCATTTGCTACCTCCAATATCAATGCTGAAATTACTGCTTTATTCTTGTTGCTCTATCTAAAATATTTATTATCTGATTCATTTATAATTATTTTTATCCAACTATGTAAACTGTACTTTTTATAGATTTTATCACTTATAGGTTCATACTCGTTTTTAATGAATAGTTCTATCCCTGCTAAGTCACTTTCATCTATCACAAATATATTGTTTTCATTATAGAAATCATATTTTTTGATATTTTTATTTGTTGTAATCAGCTTTTTTTTAGCCCCTAAGGTTTCAATTGATCTCATAGTTAGTCCACTCTGTTTATTATGCTGCATATCAAAAACTGAATTTGAGATTTTGAGAATATTTAAATTTTCTTCCTCTGATAAAGGCTTAAACTTAAATTCTCTACTTTTTGCATACTTAAATTCTGGAATAAATACTTTATTATATAAATACTGAAATCTATGCAAAAACATATATGAGAAGATACGAATACCTTCTTTCTCCAACTTAGGAAATAACGCATTCATCAATTTATAACGATTCGGGTGGGCTGTACAAACACTTGCAATGTCATATTTCATCTCATTTATATCTGCTTGCCCTAATGCTCTAAATTCATCGCAATAGAACAAAGGTAGAAATTGCAACTTTTCTGTTTTTTCGCAATCTTCGGTATCAAAAGAATATGCTTTATCAAAAATAGATATCAGTTCTTTGCTATTCGGGTACAGTGTTAAAGAATCCCACATATATAATATAAATCTTGCTGATTTTTGGCTATCTCTTAATTGCTTAATCATCATTGGGGTAAACACTTTGCAATTTACGATGAAGACTATATCGTAGCTTTCCATTTTTGTTTCATTCATTATTTTAACAAAATATTTTTGAATAAAAGAATTTATGTACTCTTTTTTAATTTTAATTATACCCTTAATAAAGGAATTCTCACTTGGCCTATCATTATAAAAATCAACGGAATATTCCTGGTTTTCAAATTCTGTAATAATTTTTTTATGATAATTAAATATTGGAGTGCCTATATACAGTATCTTTTTGTTCATATCTTTTTACTCCTTGGCCTGAATAAACATTCCAGTTCCTTTCATTTCGTTTATAGAATATTCAAAAAGATCTTCTTGTTCGCCTATTTTTTTTTCATTATCTTGCGACTTTACCCATGCCGTAAACTCTGACATACCTCTTTCAAAATTATATTTTGGTTTAAAATCACATAACTTTTCAGCTTTATTAATATCAGCAATATTATGCCTAATATCTCCTTTTCTAAAATCTCCTGTAATATTTATTTCTGAATTTGATGCATATAATTTTTTAAATGTTTCTGCTAATTGAATGACAGAAATATTTTCTCCACTACCTACATTAATATGCTGATAGTTCGTTGCAAAATTTCCAAGTGCGTTACAAGTAATATCTGCAACATCACGTACATGAACAAAATCTCTACTTTCTTTCCCATCCTCAAAAATATTCAAATTCTGATTTTTCAATAGCAACTTAGAGAATATAGAAAGAATACCTGTATATGGATTATTAAGAGACTGACCTGCTCCATATACATTTTGATATCTAAAGATTGTATACGGTATGTTCATTGTTGGGCACATTACCTCAAGCATTTTTTCCTGTGCAAGTTTCGTATATGCATAAAAAGAAATAGGTGTTAATTTACATTCTTCTGTTGTATTTCTTAATTCTACTTCTCCATCACATAAAGGACATTTAACTTCAAAATCTCCACTCTTCATATCATCTATAGCTCTTGATTTAGGAACAACAATACCATGTTCTTTACAAGAATACATACCTTCTCCATAAACAGAACGTGATGAAGAAAGTATTATTTTCTTGATAGGCAGCTTATTCTTTAATATTACTTCTAGCAAATTAGATGTACCTTTTATATTAACATCTGTATATCTATTAAGTTCATACATAGATTGTCCTGTTCCTGTTTCAGCCGCAAGATGCACCACATAGTCTATGCTTTCTAATGCTTCCTTTAATTCCTCAGAATCACGTACATCCCCTTTAATCACTTTGCATTTGTCTTTTATATTCTGATACAAATATGAATCTTTATAATTATCTCCATGTATTTGTGGAGAGAAATTATCAAGGACAACAACACTATACTCTCCATATAATTTTTCTACGATTGCATTCCCTATAAATCCTGCTCCACCTGTAATGAGTACTCTCTTCATGTTTAAGTACACCCTTCTTTATTCAACTTAAATACTCCTGGATTTCCATTTTTAATCCTTCAGCAAAAGACATCGGTAGATAATTAAAATCTCTGCTAGCTGATTCATGAGAAAAACTTCTGTTTTCCCCCATCCGTTGTATCTTCTCAATGTGATCAATCCTACCTAGAGATATTCCCTTGAGCAACATAGCTAAGAACACCCCAAATCCCAACGGAAAACTAATAAACCTTGTTTTCTTATTTAAGTATTCACTTATTAACTTAAACATATCCAGCATCTTAATAGGCTTTTCACCTGATAAGATATAATCACCCTGCATAATATTCTGATTGCTAAGCACTTGATAATAAGCCTTGCCTAGATCTCTTCCATTTACTGGCTGAAGTAGACTTTCCCCATGATTTATAACTGGAAATAGTCTAAGTTTATCGACCATTTTGATAAATACAATCATATTTCCATCTTTTATGTAACCATAAATCATTGTAGGCCTTAAGTATATTAGACCAATTTTGGAAGTGTTTTCTTCAATTATTTTAGCTATGCTTAACTCTATATTCTTATAATCTTCAGCTGCACTTTTATACTTGGAATATATACCTGTAGTGTGAACAAATATTGCTCGCCTAACTTTGTTATTCGCTACTGCTTTCATTACGTTTATGGAATAAAAAATCGAACCTATATGCATTACTGTATCAATACCGACCATTGCTTGATCTATAAACTCTGGGTCATCTAAATTACCAATCCTTTTTTCTATCTTTAAGCCACTGCTATCTAATAGAGATGTGTCAGAAGTTGCTCTAACTAGGCAACGAATCTCACCATCGTATTTATGCTCAATAAGCTCTTTCAGGAAATATTTACCACTATGACCTGTAATTCCTGTTACTAATAACATGCTCTAACCTCTGCCCTCTCTGATTCCTTCTCTTTTCACTACAATCATTATTGTTTTCAAAAAGATTTTTAGATCAAAAAGCAAACTCACTTGGCTGGTATATTCCCCATCCAATTTGGCTTTTTCTTTAATACCTAGCTCATCTCGTCCATTAATTTGTGCCCAACCTGTGAGTCCTGGGCGCAGATCATTTGCTTTGTATAAATCACGTTCAGCAATTAAATCTGCCTGATTCCATAATGCTGGCCTTGGACCAATGATGGACATTTCCCCCAGTAAGATATTCCAAATTTGTGGCAATTCATCTAAGCTAGTTCTTCGCAAAAATTTTCCTATGGTGGTAATATATTGATTTGGATTTTCTAAAAGATGGGTTGGTGTATCTTTTGGTGTGTCTATTTTCATGGTGCGAAATTTCAGGATATTAAAAAGTATTTTAGCTTTTCCTACACGCTGCTGTTTAAAAAACACTGGTCCTGGTGAATCTAATTTTATTAAAATAATTATTAGCAAAAATATAGGTGATAATACTAACAAACCAATAATAGATAAAAGCAGATCTAGGATGCGCTTAAGGTATTTTTCGTACATGCTTTCACCTCTGAAGTTCATTAGTTGGTTTGTTGGCTAGTTGGTTTGTTGGCTAGATTTATTCAAAAATAATTGTAACACATTTTCACAACTTTTACATGTAAAGATACTACAAAAAAACACCCAGAAGGGTGTTTTTGTAGTATCTTTATTGGGCTAGTTCGCTAGTTGGTTTGTTGGTTAGGTATTATTTAAAACCAATTGTGCATTGTGCATTGTGAATTGTGAATTTTCTTTCAGCTTTTACTAGTCCATTGTTAGCCATTCTGTGTTCTTCCTAACCAACTAGCCAACTAATCTACTTCTCCACTCTTATGCAGTTCACTAGCTTCACTACATCTGGTAAAGCTTCAATTTCTGCTAATGCTTTTTTCATGTCTAATTCTTTGGCATCATGTGTAACGATAATTACTGGCACAAAAGCATCTACTCGCCCTTTTTGAATGACAGACTGAATGCTGACATCATAATCTGCTAAAATCTTGGTGATCTTAGCCATAACACCTGGTCGATCTACTACATGAATATGCACAAAATATTCTGTTTCCCAATTGTTATTGAAAATCACTTTTTCTGATGCTAGTGGTGTATTGGCGAAGGTCGCATACTTGTGCTCATTTACTTTGCTTGCATAAATCATATCGGAAATTATGGCACTAGCTGTTGGTAAATCTCCTGCTCCTCTACCATAAAGCATTACGTCACCTACGGCATTGCCATGCATAAAAATCGCATTAAAAGAGCCCTTGACGCTTGCCATGGGGTGCTCTTTGTGGAGCATGGTTGGATGTACTCTTACTTCTACTGTGGTACCTGTTTTTTTACCAATGGCTAAGAGCTTGATTTCATAGCCAAGCTCCTTGGCATAGCCAATATCCTCTTTGGTAATTTTGGTGATTCCTTCACGATATATTTGGTCAATGGGAATACGTGCATGAAAAGCCATGGAAGCTAAAATTGAAAGCTTATACATGGCATCAAAAGCTTCTACATCGTTGGTTGGATTAGCTTCTGCATAGCCTAGTGCTTGTGCTTCTGCTAAAACATCAGCAAATTCTCTACCTTCGTCTGTCATTTTGGTGAGGATAAAGTTTGTAGTGCCATTAATAATGGCAAAGATGGTATCAATGCTATTTGCCTGCATGGAATCTGATACTGTGCGGAGAATTGGAATTCCTCCCCCTACGCTTGCTTCAAAGTACAGTCCTGCTCCTGTTTTCTTTGCTTCTAATTCTAGTTCTGGCCAGTGCTTTGCTAAAAGCTCTTTATTGGCTGTAACAACTGTTTTGCCTGCTTGTAATGCTTTGATGATAAAGCTTTTGGCCGGCTCGATGCCACCCATAACTTCTGCGATAATGGTAATTTCATCATCGTTTATGAGATCCTCAATCTTGCTAGTTTTTAAGCTTTCTGGAATCGGAATGGAATAATCTAGAGCTAAAACCCGCTTTACTCGCAGTTCCATATCTTCACGATGCTCTATCCTTTTTCCTTCGCTTTCTATTACCTTATAAATACCTGAGCCAACGGTGCCCATGCCCATTATACCTATATTAACTACTTTCACTAATATCTCCCCTTTAATTGCATTTACACATTTTTTTAATCCCAGCTGCTAAGCTTGTGCGTGGTTGCCATCCTAACATTTCTTTGGCTTTAGAAATATCAAACCAGCTATGTGGTATTTCTCTGATATTAGAAAACATCATCTGTGGTGGCTCTTTGAATCCCAGCTGTTTCGCCATTTCGCGGTAAAGCTGTAAAATTGAGGTTCCTTTACCGGAGCCGATTTGTACTGTGCCATTTTTTCTGGAATCCAATGCTGTAAAAATAGCTTCCACTACATCATCAACATAGACGAAATCTCTTGTTTGTTCACCAGTTCCATGGATTTTTGGCACTTCACCAGCTTGCATGAGACGCATAAAGCGATTAATTACACTCATTTCTCGTCCGTTAGGATCTATTCCGTAAACATTAGAAACTCTGAGAATATTATACTTAAAATCATAGGCATCACGATAAAGTTTGATGTATTTTTCTGCTGCTAGATTACTGATGCCATACGAATTGATTGGTGTGAGTTTAGAGCTCTCACGGGTGGGTAAAAATGCTGCATGCCCATATACTGCGCCGGTTGAGATAAAAATCATTTTTTTGCATTCGGTAATTCTGCATGCTTCTATCACTTTTAGCGTGGCGATTATATTCGCATTTGCTTCAGCAATAATTGGTCTTGATTCAAATACCGAACCGCAACAGCCTGCTAAATGTACTACTTTTTCAATATTTCTTTCTTTCATCAAAGCTACTAAATCCATGGTTAAAAGATCATCTTCTACAAAATCTACGTGACTAGGTATACTGCTTTTTTTGCCACATGCTAAGTTATCCACTACTACAAACTTATCTGGTCGGCCCTTGCTCATGTTGCAAAGGTGACTACCGATAAAGCCTGCTCCCCCTGTTATAAGTATATTCATCTTTCCACCTCCGTTTTTTTATCTTTTTCGTACTATCAAGTAGGTTAAACGTCTAGCAATTAATCTACAAAGTTTGCGTGAGGGCTGATGATACTCCTTAACTTTCAAGCTTACTTATTTTCTAGTGCACTTTTAATAGCTTCAACTTTATCTAATTTTTCCCATGGTAAGTCTAAATCATGTCTGCCAAAATGACCATAGGAAGATGTTTGTTTGTAAATTGGTCTCCGTAAATCCAGCATGCGAATGATGCCAGCAGGGCGCAAATCAAAAATTTTCTTGATTGCTACTACTATTTCTTCTTCGGTATAGCTACTTGTGCCAAAGGTTTCTACACTGATAGAAACTGGATTTGCAACGCCAATTGCATAGGCAAGTTGGATTTCGCAACGATCAGCAATACCAGATGCCACAATATTTTTCGCTACATAACGCGCTGCATAGGCTGCAGAACGGTCAACCTTGGTAGGATCTTTGCCTGAAAAAGCGCCGCCACCGTGTCTTGCCATTCCACCGTAGGTATCCACAATAATCTTGCGTCCTGTCAGGCCTGAATCGCCTTGTGGTCCGCCGATGACAAAGCGTCCAGTAGGATTAACATAAATTTTTGTTTCTTCACTTATATAATGTCCAGGCATAACTGGCTCTATCACATATTTGATAATATCCTTACGGATTTGCTCTAAAGTGACATCTGCACTATGCTGAGTGGAAACTACTACGGTATCTACTCTTGTAGGTACTCCATCATCATATTCTACTGTTACTTGGGCTTTACCATCTGGTCGCAAATAAGGCAAAGTTTTATTCTTACGCACTTCGCTTAATTTTTGGGTAAGCTTTTGCGCTATAGCAAGGGTTAGTGGCATAAATTCTGTTGTTTCATGACTAGCATAGCCAAACATCATGCCTTGATCTCCAGCCCCGATTGCATCTATTTCTGCTTCGGTCATCTTGCCTTCCTTAGCTTCTAATGCTCTATCTACACCCATAGCAATATCGGCTGATTGCTCATCGATACTAGTGAGTACTGCGCAGGTTTTACCATCAAAACCACAGCCATCTTCATCATAACCAATTTCTAAAATTGTTCTGCGGGCAATACCTGCAATATCAACATAGGCGGAAGTTGTAATTTCTCCCATTACCAAAACCATGCCAGTAGTTACAGCTGTTTCACAGGCAACTCTCGCATTGGGATCTTGCTCTAAAATAGCATCTAGTACTGCATCAGAAATCGCATCACAAACCTTATCTGGATGCCCTTCTGTAACAGATTCAGAGGTGAAAAGTCTTTTTTGCATTATATATCCTTCTTTCCTTTATAATAGTATATTTTTCAACAATTTATTATACCATGGGCTAAAATAATTCACAAATGAAATCAGTTGGGTAGTTGGTTGGTTGGCTAGTTGGATAGGAAAACCACAGAATACGACTAGCAATAGTCTAATAAGAGCTGAAAGATAATTCATAATTCACAATGAAACTAGTTGGTAAGTTGGTTTGTTGGCTAGTTGGATAGGAAAACCACAGAATACGACTAGCAATAGTCTAATAAGAGCAGAAAGAAATTCATAATTCACAATTCATAATTCACAATTATTTATAAACACCTAACCAACAAACCAACTAGCGAACAAACCAACTAAGTAAACACCTAACCAACTAGCCAACTAGCCAACTAGCCAACTAAAAACTCCTCACCCTATACTTCACTTTATTGGCATAATTTTGTCCACTGAGCAATCCCATTTTCCTAAACTTCAAGACAAAGCTACGAATGGTTGCATAGGCTGCATTGCCAAAATCTTTTTCTAATTGTTTGGTAGAAAACTCACTAACTCCGTAAGCAGCCAGCACAAAATTCCATAAGTCCTTTTCTTTTTCTGTGATGCTACCAGCATCCAAGTAGCTTTGGAATAATTCCAAGCTTACTCCAGTTTCTATATCATTAATGTTCAACTTGTTATAGACATTTTCAATAAAGTAAAGCAGAAATGGAGTTACATCTATTACCCCACTGATTTTTGCATTTTCCTCTATCAATGAATAGGCATCATAATAATGTTTTCTGCTCTGATAGATACTGCTTGAAAAGGGAATAAAGAGAGTTGCTGAATAGCCTTGTTGCAATAAATACCATAGATGAATCAGTCTTGCCATTCTTCCATTTCCATCAAAATATGGATGCAAATAGGCGATATAAAAATGAATGATTGCAGCTTTCCACAGATCGTTGAATTCACTCTCAAAATTGATAAAAGCTACCAGTTCTTGCATATACTTTGGTAATTTTTGATAAAATAATCCCTCATGCTCTACTTTACCGCCTAAAACATATACACTGTCATGACGATAAAACTTATTTGGTAGCAGCTTTTCTTTCTCGGCTAGCAAATCTCCAACCGTTAGCTGATAAAGTTTGTAGATGTTTTCTTCAGTAATTTTATTATCCTTATTCCCAATATAATCTAATCCTTTTTTCATACTATAAATGCGCTTTTCACTTTCGTTTGTTGGGGCATAGCCTTTTACAATATGCTGAATACTTTCCCTAGTTGACTCAATATTTTCGATACAGAAAGTAGCATAGATTTCTTCCTCCATGGCTTTTGTTCCGTATTGCTCACTTCTACCTTGCACCGAAAACAACAGCTTGAATGCATTCATTTTAACCTGCGTGATATTTTCTAGATAAACTAGTTTTTCTCCACTGAAATCTAGGATCGGTATCGATTTGTACATGGCATTTTTAAATAGCACAAGTAGCTCCGTCACAGCTTCAACTGAATATTTGTACTGCATTTTTTTCAAGTTTAAGCCATTCTTATCTGAAATAATTTTAGCAATCAGCTTTGTATCCATAATCGCACCTCTTTTTGCTGATACTAATTAGTATCAATATGTATCAGTTTAACAGAGCTGAGGGGGTTTGTAAAGTGCGGTTTTGTTGAATATAAAACCAGTTGGTAAGTTGGTTTGTTGGCTAGTTGGATAGGAAAACCACAGAATACGACTAGCAATAGTCTAATAAGAGCAGAAAGAAATTCATAATTCACAATTCATAATTCACAATTATTTATAAACACCTAACCAACAAACCAACTAGCGAACTAACCAACTAAGTAAACACCTAACCAACAAACCAACTAGCCAACTAACCAACTAAAAAGAACCAACAAACCAACAAACCAACTAGCCAACTAGCCAACTAGCCAACTGCCAGAATAAAGAAAGGATATCCAGCGCCTTTATGCTGGATATCCTTTCTTTATTCTGGGTAATTCTCTCTTGCCTGATAATGTGTATGCAGGAGCTGGTGGGCTTTTTTACTGCCTGGCTCTTCTAAATAATCTTGGTACAAAGCTTGAATCAAGGGGTTTTTATGGGACTGGCGAATAGTTGCTTTACTATCCTCTTGATAAAGTGCTGCCATGCGAAGCTCTTTTAAATTAGTCCAGCTACGCACTGAAGATGGTTGAATTGGTTGACCACCACCATTAATGCAACCACCATGACAGGCCATAATTTCGACAAAATGATAGTCTGCTTCGCCTGCTCTGATTTTTTCCAAAAGCACTTGTGCGTTGCCTAAACCACTTGTTACAGCTACTTTTAAGTCAATGCCTTTCAGCTTGATGGTTGCTTCTTTAATACCTGCCAATCCTCGCACTTCATGAAATTCTATATCCTGCAGCTCTTCGCCATTAACGATTTCTGCTACTGTGCGCAGAGCCGCTTCCATTACACCTCCACTAGCACCAAAGATATGTGCGGCACCACTGGCGGTTGGGAAAGGATGATCAAAATTCCCCTCTCCTAAATCCACAAAATTGATATGGGCTTCTCTTATCATTTTACCAAGCTCTCTAGTGGTAATAACTATATCCACATCGGGATTTCCATTGGTAGAGAGCTCTGGTCTTTTTGCCTCAAACTTCTTTGCTGTACAAGGCATCACGGAAACTACTACGATGTCCTTAGGATCAAGCTGATTTTGTTCCGCATAATAATTTTTTAACAATGCGCCAAACATGGTATGAGGGGATTTGCAGCTAGAAACGTTAGGTATTAAATCTGCATAATTATGCTCCATATATTTAATCCACCCCGGACTACATGAGGTAATCAGTGGCAAAACACCACCAGGCTGTAAGCGGTGCAAGAGCTCTGTGCCTTCTTCCATAATGGTTAGATCTGCTGCTGTATCGGTGTCAAAGACTTTTGCAAAGCCTAAGCGACGAAGAGCAGTGACCATTTTACCGGTAACTGGTGTGCCAATTGGCATTCCAAACTCTTCTCCAAGGGCTGCTCTTACTGCTGGTGCTGTTTGGACTATTACATGCTTAGTAGGATCCTCAATTGCCTGCCAAACTAAATCTGTATCATCCTTTTCTCTCAGTGCACCTACTGGACAAACGTTGATGCACTGACCACACAGCACGCAAGGTGCTTCTGCTAGTGAACGGTCAAAGGCTGGTCCAATGATGGAATGAAAGCCCCGCGCATTTACAGCAATAGCAGAAATCTTTTGTTTCTGCCCACACATACTCACACAACGTCTGCATAAGATACATTTATTAGAATCACGCACTACGGAGGGTGAAAAATCATCTAAGCGGTATTTTTGTGTTGCTCTTTCAAAACGCAGCTCCTGAATATTAAATTCTTCGGCTAGCTTTTGCAGTTCGCAATTGCCATGGCGATTGCAAGTTAAGCAAGAACGGTCATGGTCGGACAAGATTAGCTCCAAGGTGACCTTACGAGCCTCCCGCACCTCTGGTGTATGGGTATAAACTACCATGCCTTCACTAACCGGCAGCACACAAGCGGCTTGTAGGGAGCGTGCACCCTGCACTTCTACTAAACAAATACGGCATGCGCCTATTTCATTGACACTTTTCAAAAAACAGAGGGTAGGAATATTGATTTTTGCCTCACGAGCTGCTTGCAGTACTGTATATTCTTCTGGAACTGAGAGTTCCTTATCATCGATAGTTACCTTAACTAGACTCAACCTTATCCCTCCCTAAACCAGCTCGATGGCTGCAAATTTGCATTTAATAATACAAGTTCCGCACTTGATACACTTACTTTGATCAATCACAAATGGTGTCTTTCGATCACCTGAAATGCAGTCAGCTGGACAATTTTTGGCACAAAGTCCACAACTACGGCAGCTATCGGGAATTATGCTATAGGTGAGCAAAGATTTGCAAACACCTGCTGGACAACGTTTTTCTAAGACATGAGCTTCATATTCGTCGCGAAAATAGCGCAGAGTACTCAGCACTGGGTTTGGTGCTGTTTGACCTAAGCCACACAGAGAGGCTGCCTTAATATTTTTTGCTAGAATCTCCAACTGTTCAAGATCCGCTATTTCCCCACGGCCTTCGGTAATTTTCTGTAAAATTTCCAACATCCTTTTTGTGCCGATACGACAAGGTGGACATTTGCCACAGGATTCTTCTACGGTAAATTCTAAGAAAAATCTTGCTAAGTCTACCATGCAGGTATCCTCGTCCATCACGATCAGACCACCAGAACCCATCATGGAGCCTAGCTCGATTAAAGTTTCGTATTCAATTGGTGTATCGATATGGCTGGCAGGTATACAGCCACCGGAAGGGCCGCCAGTTTGAGCAGCCTTAAATTTTTTGCCATTGGGGATGCCTCCGCCAATATTATAAATCACTTCTCGCATGCTTGTGCCCATGGGAACTTCTACTAGTCCTGTATTGTTAATTTTACCACCTACGGCAAAAACCTTGGTGCCGGGAGAACTCTCTGTACCGATTGTACGGAACCAGTCTGCACCTTTATTGATGATTACTGGAATATTTGCATAGGTTTCTACATTATTGAGAATGGTTGGTCTTTCCCATAAGCCTTTTACCGCTGGGAAAGGTGGTCTTGGGCGCGGCTCGCCTCTTTTTCCTTCTACCGAAGCCATCAGTGCAGTTTCTTCTCCACAAACAAAAGCACCTGCCCCTAAGCGAATAAAGAGTTCAAAATCAAAGCCTGTGCCAAAAATATTTTTACCTAATAATCCTTCAGACTCAGCTTGCTTAATGGCTATTTTTAAGCGTTTAACAGCAATTGGATATTCTGCACGAATGTAAACATAGCCTTCATTAGCCCCAATTGCATAAGCAGCAATTGCCATTGCTTCTACTACTGAATGCGGATCTCCTTCTAAAACGCTGCGATCCATAAAAGCCCCTGGGTCACCTTCATCTGCATTACAACAAACATATTTTTGCTCTGCAACTTGCTCTGCGGCAAATCCCCACTTTATTCCAGTTGGAAAACCTGCTCCACCGCGTCCCCTTAGCCCGGAGGCTTGTATTTCTGTAATTACCTCTGCTGGTGTCATCTCTGTTAAAACCTTTGCTAAGGCTTGATAACCATCATAGGCAATATATTCTTCAATATTTTCAGGATTGATGATCCCACAATTGCGCAGGGCAATTCTCAGCTGGCGCGAAAAGAATTCCGAATTCTCATTTTCTTTGCCTGTTTCATCTATTCCTGTTTCTTTTAAGAGTAAACCATCTACAATTCTTCCTTTCAAGAGATGCTCTGACACTAATAAAGGCACATCTTCTACCCGAACATTAGCATACATTGCTCCTTCAGGATAAACTACTACTATAGGACCTCTAGCGCAAAGGCCAAAGCACCCTGTTTTGACTATTTGCACTTCTTGTTCTAACCCTTGCAAAGATAACTCTGCCTCTAAGGCTTCCATGATTTTCACAGAATTAGATGATGCGCAACCAGTACCTGCACATACTAAAACGTGAGCTCTATAAATTGCCAAGTTTTATTACCTCCTTTACATCATTAAGTCTTTGCACTTTTGTCCGTTCACTATATGCTCGACGATGATCCTTCGAGCTTTTTCTGCAGTCATATGGATATATGTTGTTTTTGTACCGTCTTCATCGATTACCTCTACTAAAGGTTCTAACTTACATAAACCTAAACAGCCGGTCATGGCAACGGTACAATTGTTCAGATTGCGTTTTGCCAGTTCCTCTACTAAAGCTGTCATCACTGGTCTTGCACCTGAAGCAATCCCACAGGTAGCCATGCCCACTATAATACGAGTGCCAGCTTCTGTGTTGCGTAGATTTAGGTCCTTTTTAGCTTTTTCTCTTAAGGCTTGCAGTTCAGCTATTGATTTCATGCAGAATACCTCCGTAAATATTTTTTACTGCCTCTTCTATGTTTTCACTAATCCAAGCTATAATCAAGAATTCGCTTAAATCCATTGTTCCCAAGCTCTCTTTCAAAGCTTTTGTCCCAAATATATAATTTCCTGCTATGCTTGTGAGTTGCAACTCGAAATCTATTTGTGGATTGCAATGCACATTTTGTTTGATTGTTTCTGCTAGCTCCCCTAAAGGCGCCCTGTCTAGATGCTCTATCCCGAAACTAGCGCAAAGTGTAGTGCCTTTCCCTCGCTCTGAAAGCAGGGTAAAGCTGCCACCACTTGCTCTTGCTGCCTCAGCTAAAAGTGGAATACCTAAGCCAACCTTGCGGGTTTGTCTAGAGGTAGTAAAGGGGTTTTCTACTTGTGCCAAGTGTTTTGTATCCATCCCACAACCATCATCTTCTACTTTCAAAGTGAGCAAATCATTTTCTGCCACCAGGGTCACCATAATCAACTTAGCTCCTGCTACTACAGAATTTTGGATAATATCCATCACATGCATTGCTAACTCTTGCATTTAGACACCTACAGGCACAGCTTTGTACTGATCAATAATTTTCGTTACTTCATCTGGCAGTAAGCGACCATGCACATCCTCATTCACCATCAAAACTGGCGCTAAACCACAAGCCCCCACACAACGACATATTTCCAAAGAAAACAATTTATCCTCTGTGGTATGACCGCTTTTTATGCCTAGTTCCTGTTCTAACTTTTCTAAAATCAAGCCTGCTCCTTTAACATAGCAAGCTGTGCCTAAGCATACTTGAATATTATATTTACCCTTAGGTTGTAAATGAAATTGGGTGTAAAAAGTTGCCACGCTATAAATCTCTGCGATAGGCAGATGTAAAAGCTCTGAAAGCTGCTTTTGCACCGTTAGTGATAAGCATCCATACAGCTCCTGGGCTTGATGCAAAATGCTAATTAGTGCTCCCTCTTCTGTTTGATGCTCAGCCACAATCGCCACAAGCTGCTCATATTTTTCATCCTTGCAACCACAGCTACATTTTTCCATAGTTTACTCTCCTCATTGCTACTTTGTTTTAGCTCTTGCTTAAAGCTTAAAATCATAACCTTGCAAATCTAACTCTTTGATTAAAGTTAAAATATCTTTTTTTAAGGCTTCATTGATTGGTACGCCTTTATCTTCTCGCTCTAGCCAAATTTCATGTTCTTTTTCGCCGGCTGTATATATTTTTTGGGCTGGGTTTGCTCTTTTCGAGTTACGCAAACTTCTTAAAATATCACCTGTGGTCTTTTTGAATTCTGCTAACTCGGTAAATGCTTCAATATCAATAGCGATAAAGAAATGGCCGAGATGATATGGCTGTTTTTCTCCCGCAGCATTAAAACCTAATAAACCTTTCAAAAATGCTCCTCCTTGTAAGGCAGCAGAAAGGATTTCCACTACTGTGGCATAACCATAACCTTTATAACCTCCACCATCTTCACCAATACCACCTAGTGGTGTAAGTGCAGCTTTGCCTGCTACCAAATCTAAGAGCACTTGGTGAGTGTCTGTACGATCCTCGCCATTTTCATCAATTACCCAACCGTGAGGCAATTCCTTACCTGCTCTGTCATAGACTTCAATTTTTCCTCTTTGGGTAATTGAAGTAGCACAGTCTAAAAAGAATGGGAAGTCCTCATCTGTTGGCATACCAAAAGTTAGGGGATTTGTACCTAACATATTCTCTACTCCAAAGGTGGGAGCAATAGATGGTCTGGCATTGGTGCCAGTTATTCCAATCATGCCATTTTCAATAGCCATTAAGGAATAATAGCCGGCAATACCATAATGGGTGGAATTTCTGACGGCAACCATGCCCATACCATAGATTTTAGCTTTATCAATTGCCATTTGCATTGCCCTTTTGCCAATCACATGACCCATACCGTCGTGTCCGTCGATTACTGCTGTAGCCATCTTATCCCTGATTATTTCAAAATTGGTCACAGGCTCCTGAATGCCTTCTTTGATGCGGTCATAATAAATTGGCTTTAAGCGA
This sequence comes from Clostridia bacterium, assembly GCA_037141195.1. Taxonomy (GTDB): domain Bacteria; phylum Bacillota; class TC1; order TC1; family JBAXCZ01; genus JBAXCZ01. The sequence continues at coordinate 78,511 of JBAXCZ010000003.1, read as the reverse complement.
CCAATACCATGGGAATCAATCCCCCTTTTATCAGCAGCAATTAAAATCTCGGCACAAATTGCAGCATCCTCCTTGGGCACTCCTACTTTTACTAAGACATCCTGCATAAAGCGTTCCATCGTGGCAAAATCAATCCAAGCTAACACATTATCCATTTAATCATCCCCAACCCTTTAATTTTTTCAAATAAATATTTATCTCTATTCACTTGAGTTTTCTCTGAAAGTCCGTTACAATTCAATTGTGTTATGCTAATTTGCTAAATGTATGACAATTAAGCTGCAAAATCGGTTATACATTTGATAATTGCTGCTAAAAGCTCTGATAATGCACATACTACTTTGTGAAATATTTCATTAGCTTAAAAATATTATACACGCCTCTGCATAATTTGTCCAATAGAATTATTCTATGCTTTTTTAATTTTCTATTAGGAGTGCCTAGGTATACATTGCAGAAGGAGGAGAAAAACATGCAGGTATTAATTTTAGCCGCAGATTACGCAAAAGAACTTTACCCTTTAACCAAAGAAACACCTAAAGCTTTACTTCCCTTAAATAAACGGCCAATTATTGAATTTATTCTTGACGAACTTGCTAAAACACCAAATATTGACAAGGTGGTCATTGTATCCAATCATAAATTTTATAAAAATTTTGAAATTTGGTTAAGATACATTTTAGCCGAGAATGCCTATCCTAACTTAAATATTTCTATCCTTGATGATGGCTCAAAAACCTTTGAAAATGCTCTTGGTCCTATTGGGGATATAGTTTTTTCCATTGAAGAAGCCCCCCTATCTGATGATCTCTTGATTATTTCGGGTGACAACTTCTTTACTTTTTCATTACAAGACTTTATCGCTTACTACCGCAGCCATCGTCATAACACGCTCTGCGCTGGTCAAGTTAAGGATATTTATCGTTTAAGGCGGATGGGTGTTGCTACTGTAGATGATGCGGGTAATCTCTTAACCATGGTTGAAAAACCCAAAGAACCTTCCTCTACACTGGCAGTTTTTGGACTCTATATCTTCAATCATCGTAGCCTACCTTTCTTTCAAGAATATTTGCAAACAGTTCCTACCCAAGGACATTTAGGCGATTATGTAATTTGGCTACAAAAGAAAAAACCCTTTAAGGTCCACCTCTTTGCTGGTGATTGTATTAACTTCGGTACACCAGAAAGCTATGATGAACTGAGAGAAAAATATAAGCAATACAAAACAAAAGTCAGCCTAATGAATTAGGCTGACTTTTGTTTGAAAACCAGTTGGTAAATTGGTTTGTTGGTCATAAAACCAGTTGGTTTGTTGGTTTGTTGGTCATAAAACCAGTTGGTAAGTTGGTTTGTTGGCTAGTTGGCTGTAAAACCAGTTGGTAAGTTGGTTTGTTGGCTAGTTGGCTAGGAAGAGATATTACTAAATAGTGGTCTAGCAATAGTCTAGTAAAAGATGAAAGATAATTCATAAATCAAAATTCACAATGATATAAACACCTAACCAACAAACCAACTAGCCAACTAGCCAACTACGTAAACTACTATCCAACAAACCAACTAGCCAACTAGAATCACTAACATTTCGATCACTTAAAATCTCGGTCGATTCGTGAATCGACCCTACATTTACCAATATACCAAATAGTTAACTGATATGATTTTCTCAGCGTGATGCACAAAGTGCAGAGCACTCAGCGTGGCATCGCCACACTCAGCAGAGGCAAAGCCTCACTCAGCTGCTCTTTCCCTTCCTATCCAACAAACCAACTAGCCAACTAGCCAACTATTCCTACAACGTCTTATCCCTTGCTAATAACCCTTCATGAATTTCATGGAGGCGTTTGCGGGTGATTTTATATTTTTGATAGCTAAAAAATGCAAAAATGAAAGCTAAGAGACTACCTAGGCTCAGTAATAATCCTAAGCTTGTTGTGGTAAATAATGATTGTGTTGAAAGTTTACTGTCAAAGCCTAAAAAATCAACTAAAATTCCAATCATTAAAATAGCTACGGATTGAGAAAGCTTATATGTCAGGGTCAATGTGCCGTAATATACACCTTCTTGGCGTGTTCCAGTGTTTAAGGCGTTTTCATCTACAGCATCTGCTACCATAGCTTGTGGTAAGGTAAAGAGACCGCCTGAACCGAATCCTGCCAGCAAGACAAACGGTGTCAGTACCCAAAGATTAATTGCTACATATTTTTGTAAAAAAACACAACCTACAAAATAGACACTTGCAGTCATTGAGAGCATGAGTCCTTGTCGAATAGAGACTATTTTATCTTGATGCTTATTTCGCCAGAGCCAAAAAGGCTGGCTTAAAACAGCAACAAGCAGTTGTCCTCCAGCAATAATTGCTATGTCAGTATTATGCATCTTAAAGGTATAGGTATAAACTAGTAGGCCAATATTGCTAAGAAGTGCAGCGGCAAGGTTAGTGAAGAGATAACCAATAACTACTGCCCGCAAATCATCATGTCGATAAGCATCAAATAAGAGCTTAAAGAAATTCTTAATGCCCGCGTTAGAGTTTTCTACCACCCGCAAATTGAGTTTAGGAATCAGATGCTGAGTGCTAAAAATCGAAATCAAGCTGGTGCCAAGCACAATAATTGAAGTGACAATGCCCATTATTTGATAACCCATGGGGTTTAGCTGTCCCATTGGGTAGGCTGGGGTTGATCTAAAAAAAACGAGCATGCCGCCAGCTGTTGCAAAGAATATTCCCAGCATAAAGAAGCCCATACGCACGGATTGTACCTTAGTCCGTTCTGCATGGTCATGAGTCATTTCTGCACCGAGGGCAGAATAAGGTGTGCCGTAGATTGTTGTAGCCGTCTTGATGAGTAGGAGCATCAACGCCATGATCACAAGTAGTAACCAGTCAGGCATATTAGGGTTCAAATTCCATAGCACTAAATTGGTGATGACCATGGAAATACCACCAACCCAAAGATATAAATGCCGCCTGCCAAATTTTTTGCTTATGGTGAAGTCTGAAATATAGCCCATCATTGGATCAGACACTGCATCCCAAACTACACCAATTCCAATAATTAATCCTACTAGCGTTCCAGAGAGTCCCAAAACAGCCGTAGCATAAAAGACAAAGTAAGTTGCCATGATTTGGAAAATAATGCCATAGCCGAAATTGCCAAGACCATATCCCCAAATATGTTTTTCTTTAAGCTGTGTTTGGTCTGAAATATCTTTTATCATTTTCTCTAATTACCCCTTTTTTTATGACTTTCGCAAGATTTTAGGTATTTTTACTCACATACACAGCCTTGCATAATTTTAATTTATTACGCATAATTTTGACAATATTGCTTGTATTGTACCATATAATCCAAAATATATGATACTCTCTTATTAAGAACTCTGCTTTTTTTGAAATTACGGCGTTTCCCTTGGAATAAGTTTTACTAAACTTATAAAATCCTGCTTTTCTTCCTCACTCTTAAATGCAGCTTGTGGAATTATATAAGCCATAATGGAGCTTACATAGATAAATAAATGTTTTTCTGTTTGCTCTAACTTATGTACTGTAGCATATTTTGTTTCACTGACACTTGTTTGGTCAATGATTACACCATCAATTACCGAAAGCTTGTGCCAACCAATAACTCCTGGTATTTTACCACAATCAACCATTTTATTAATCCTACGATAGAGTATTTTCTTGTAGTATTTCGGAAAAAAAGATACCCAAATTAAATATAGCACTAAATATATTGCAAACCAAGATGGAAAGGTTAGCCCTGAAGTACCACTAATAGCAAATGGGAATACAAGAAAAATAATTGGGACAAAAAAACGCATGAGATACAGGGAATTATTGAACGCTTTATTATGCTCCGCATAATGCATATTGAAATCAAGATAATCTTTTCTAGTTAATTCAAACTCTAATTGCACTTTCATTCCTCTTTTCTTTAGCTAATTGCATTTATCAACTCATATGCTAATCATGCATCCCTCTTCCCTTGAGAATTTGCTGTAAGGATTTTTCAACCCTTGCCTCCCTAGTTTTGGATTGTTTAGGTTCAGAAAAATAGAAAATATATGCTCTTTGTCTTCCTGGAGTTAATGCAGCAAAGGCCGTTTTCAAAGCAGGGTTTTCATGGAATTTATTTTGCAATTCTTCAGGAATAATGAATTCTGTATTCTTTTTAAAATCTACTCCCAAACCAGCTTTTTCAATTTCAATGGATTCATAGATATATGCTTTCAAGATGCTTTCTAACTCAACTATTTCTCGAACATTGGTGAACCGAATCTGTCTCCCCGCCTGCACATTGACTGTTTGTTGGATTAGAATACCGTTGGTATCCTTGAGCAAGGCTCCTTTGATAAATAGCATGGCACAGTATTCCTTAAATCCATGTATTAAAACTATGTTGCTTTTTTGAAAGGTATAGCAAGGAACTCCCCACTTCACTTCTTCGGTTAAATCACAATCAAGAATGATCATTCTCAATTTTTTAAATTCATCCTGCCACTTTTCAGCTTCACTAATAAATTCATCAACCTTAGGATTCATAGCACTATTTGACATCAAAGAACACCCTCTCGTCATTTTTTAGATTTGCAAAAGTTATTAAGGATAATAAGCTTTAGGATCATTTATATAATGCTATTTCGCGCTTTAATTAACTGTACTACATTCTAGAAAAAAGACAATGCTTTCTTTCAAAATGTTGCCTTCAGAGTTTATTTTTGTCACATCGCTTAGTTTAAAACTTTTTCCCGTTAACACTTACCTAATGCTTCAACATGTTTATTCCACTCTGTGTCTTAAAAAAAGTACCCATCTTTTTAGGATGAGTACTTTTCATTTTTATGTTAGTGGAGTATTGTTAATCGAACCCCTGACCTCTTGGCTGCCAACTGATATTCAACCAAACTTAGCTCTAGTTAGCTTTTTTCTCTTCATATTCAATTAATACAAAACAACCATTGAAGCTAGTAGAAAATTGTATTTTTAATACAGTAACTGCTTCCCATTCTATAAAATTATTTACTTGTTTTTCTAACCCTTTAACGGACATAGCACTAAATATTTTTACCTTCATTGATTTTTTTCACCTCCATAAATTTCTAATAATAAGTTGTTTTTACTAAAACTGTCTTTTTCCTATTATACCACAGAAGTAGCTATATCAGCTTTCTGCATTCAGGATAACGATGCATCAAGTCAGGTATTTTCCGCATTTGGTCAAAGATAGCAATCCTAAAAGTCTGCGCAATTCATATCCTTTTATGTGCAAATATTTTTATAATTGTGCAAGCTTTTGCTTATTTACTAATAATCACTATTTTTAATATATTCAGCATTACTAGTAGCGCCTATTTTTATAATGTATCCTTCACTAAGTAAAGTCCCTAGGGTTTTTCTCATTGTTGACTCACTGATATCTGGTGCCAAATCTAGTAGGTCAGATCTAGTGAATTTCCCTATTTTGCCTGTTATAATTTTTTTAATCCTATCAGGCTTTGAAAGATTCCTATATTTAAGGTGTGCAACTCTATAAGTGAATTCCCTATATGCACTTAAAATTATTCCAAGATAGTATTCAACAAATGGTCCATACTTGTTTCTACCTTCATGCCAATCTGCTGAACATTCCTGCAAGACATCATAGTAACTCTCTTTTGTTTTCTCAATAATTTGCTCAATACTGATATACTTACCTACAATATATCCAGCTCGGTAAAGAAGCAAGAGCGTTAGCAATCGGCTTATCCTTCCATTTCCATCATTAAAAGGATGAATGCAAAGAAAGTCTAATACGAACATGGGTATCAGAATAAGCGGATCATGTATGTTTTCATCGATGGCCTTTTGAAAGGCATCGCATAAATCTTCTATGGCTGTTGGAGTTGCAAAAGCAGATAGCGGTTTGAAACGAATCTGCTTAAAACCATTTGTGTCAATCTCTTCAATAATGTTATCCGAGTTTTTCCAATTTCCACCTATTGAGGACTCACTGAAGACATATAAGTCCCTATGCAGTTGAAGTATAATATTTGGCTTTGGAGCTATATGAACATAGCTTTCGTGAATTGTCTTTAGGACTTCCCTATAACCAGCGATCTCTTGCTCAGATCTGTTTTTAGGTTCAATTTTCTCCTGGACGATTTGCCGTAACCTTTTATCTGATGTTTGGATGCCTTCAATCCTATTGGATGCTCCAGTACTTTGGATTTTAGCGATCTCCATCATTGAGACTAGTATGCCTGAATCCGCTTCTATATATAACTCCTGCTTACCTTTGTATTCATGAATTTGAGTTAGATATTTAATAATCTCTGGTTTAAAAAGATTTTGATTTAGATTTTTATAATCAAATTTTCTCATGCGATTCACCTGCCTTTGCACATTATAACGCTTCTTTGCACAATATTATCATTTTTTTATGCAAATATCAAGTTACTTCAATAATTTTATTGAGTGATTAATGCATCTATTTTTCTCTATTTACTTTCATAAGCCTGCTCTATTCCTATTAACTTTTTTTGGATAATTTCTGTATTAGACAAAAATAAACAAGCAACCTCCTTTGTGCAAATTGGGAATGCGCAGAAAAAATCCCGTCGGACGAGCGCTAGAATTAAATTGCAAAAAAGCGTATATAGAAATACGCGATGAGCAATTTAATCCAAAACAACAAAGTCACACGGGATTTTTACAAACATTTGGTGGAGATAAGGGGGATCGAACCCCTGACCTCTTGGCTGCCAGCCAAGCGCGCTCCCAGCTGCGCTATACCCCCAACGAGATAATTACTGGGGTAAGTATAGCTTTTTTTTCTTTTTTTGTAAAGTTCTTTTCAGGATAAATTATCTGCAAGTCTTGCTATAGCTTAATTTTCCACATCAACTTTCTCAGCTATTTTTATCTGCTGATAATTTTTAAAAATAAGTGCTTGACAAGAATTTTTATCTGTAGTATTTTGGAAATACGGAAAATTAAATATTATCGATGGCAAAGGTACTTTACAAAAGGAACCCTAGTATGCCGCTATTGCAAGACTTATGTCTTGTGATAGCGGCATTTTTGTTCTCTAGAATTTTTCAGTTATTTTGCATATTTACTTTTCATAAATTTGAGCTTTTCATAAAGGAGGTTTTCATCTTGCCAGCAATCAATGATTTACGCAGTTTTTTAGAGGTACTAAGAGTTAATGGCGAATTACTGGAGACAGAAAAAGAAGTGGATTGGCGCTATGAAATTGGTAGTATCATCGACGGAGTAGAAAAAGCAAATAAAGGCGCAGCTTTTTTTTACAAGGTAAAGGATCGTGAATATCCAGTTTGTGGTGCTCTTTTAAGCTCCGTGAATAGAATTGCACTAGCCTTAAATTGTCCTAAAGAAGCAATTAGTGAATACATCGAAAAATGCTTAGACCATCCCCTCCCTCCCTTGCCTACAGCTCTTGGCTTATGCCAAGAGATTGTATGGCAGGATAAGGATATCAATTTGGACAGGTTACCTATTCCCTTGCATGCTCCCAAAGATGCTGGTCGCTATATTACTAGCGGCTTAGTCTTTGCTAGGGATTTAGATGGTGGACCACAAAATATTTCTTATCATCGTATGGAAATAAAAGATCAAGAAAAAATGCTAATATTCATCAATGAATGGCGTCACCTTAATGATTTTTATAAAAAAGCTGAAGAACGCAAAGTTGGTTTACCCATTTCTATTGTGATTGGAGCAGATCCTGTACTTTATATTGCTGCCGGACTTCGTTGTGATGGTGATGAAATTGACTTTGCTGGAGCTCTGCGTGGTGCAGGAATTCCTGTAGTAAAATCTATCACCAATGATATTCTCGTTCCTGCCACTGCAGAATTTGTAATTGAAGCAATTATTGTTCCCACTGAAAGAGAATTGGAAGGTCCTCTAGGTGAATTTACCGGGCATTATAGCCAACAATGGATGAATCCTGTACTACAAATTACCGCTATAACTATGCGCAAAAATCCTATTTATCAAACTATTAATGGTGCATCTTTTGAACATGTGGTAATTGGTAATGTTGTTCCCAGGGAGCCTGTTTTGAAGCGTCTCGTCAAGTTTGTAAGTTCAAATGTAGTGGATGTGCATATTCCTCCCTATGGCAGCGGTTTTATGGCTATCATCAAGCTAAAAAAACAAAATCCCGGCGAACCGAAAAATGTAGCCTTAGCAGCTATGACTAGTAATGTAAATATAAAAAATGTAATTGTAGTTGATGAAGACATTGATATTTACAATGCTGGTGATGTTTGGTGGGCTGTCAGCAATCGTGTGATACCAGATCAGGACATCTTTTATATTCCACATTCGCAAAATCATGAGCTCGACCCTTCCGCAGATGAACGTGGTGTAGGCACAAAAATGGGTATTGATGCTACACTTTCTGCAACTAGTCGTGGCAAGGAAAGAGTTATTTATCCAAAAGTCAATCTCGCGGATTGGTTTTAACCTTGTTTTTTAGAAGCTAGAGCTCTGGCTTCTACTATAATACAGTTACTCTGTTTCCGTTTACGGTAGAGAGCATAATACTTCTGCAAACGGAAACAGAGTAGCTAATTCAACAATACAAAGGGGGTAATTCCAGAAATTTCACAAATTAATCATATTTTTCAGGTCAAAAGATAAACTACCTATCTGAGGAGGATACAATGAAAAAAATATTTAGTTTATTACTTATTTTCGCCTTAATCGTTTCATCAATGGTTGGCTGTACTGCAAAGCAAGCTGAAACTACTACCCCTGCAGAAACTACTGCAAAGAAATTTAGAGTTGCCTGCCTACTACCTGGTCCCATCAATGATAATGGTTGGAATGCTTCTGCTTATAATGGCTTAAAAGCAATTGAAAAGGACCTTGGTGTAGAGATTGCCTATTCTGAATCAGTAAAGACTTCCGATTTTGAAGAGGTCTTCAGAAATTATGCTAATGAGGGCTATGACATTGTGATGGGACATGGTTTTGAATTTGGTGATGCTGCCAAAAGAGTTGGTCCAGAATTTCCTGATACTGATTTTGTAGTGATTAGCTCCGATGTTTTTCAAGCTCCCAATGTAGCATCTATTGATGCTGCTAGCGATGAGCGAGGCTTCTTAGCAGGTGTAGTCTCTGGCCTAGTAACTAAAACAAACATCGTTGGCTCTGTTGGTGGTATGGAAATGCTACCAATTATCCAATCCATGGATGGCTTTGAAAAAGGTGTGAAGTATGTTAATCCTTCAGCAAAGATATTAAGGTCCATGACTGGCAGCTTTGAAGATATTGCCAAGGCAAAAGAAACTACACTGGCGATGATTGAACAAGGTGCAGATATTATTTTTGGCTCTGCAGATCAGGCAACCCTTGGTATCGTTCAAGCTTGTCAGGAGAAAGGTGTATTAGTTACTCTTACCGGTGATGATGGACATGAGATTGCTCCAGACACCGTACTTGCATCAGCTATTTCTGAAATAGGTAATGCCTTAAATTTTGTAGTACAAGAATCTATGAATGGCAAGTTTGAAGGAAAAAGCTATCTTTTAGGCGCACAACAAGGCGTAGTATTTCTCGCTCCATTATACGGATTTGAAGAAAGTTTACCAAAAGAAACTGTAGCCAAAATTCATCAAATTGAAGCTGACTTAAAATCTGGCAAACTTTTGTATACTGATATTCCTTAAATTTTAGAAAAGGGCAAACATAAGGAAATTCCTTATGTTTGCCCTTTTGCTTTATAGCCTACTCTTAAAATCCTCATAGCCAAATTCTTTAATCAGTTGTATGCCCTGTTCTTCGCTATAGTAAGCAATACTAGGTAACTTGATGCCGTTAAAGGTATTGTTTTTGACCATGGTGTAATGCGCCATATCACAAAATACCAGTTTCGCTCCAGCAAACAATGGTTCATCAAAGGAATAATCACCAATGATATCCCCTGCTAAACAGGTTGGTCCTGCTAAGCGATAATTGTAAGCTTTTTCAGCTAACATACCTGCTCCAATGATTTGTGGTCGATAAGGCATTTCCAAGACATCTGGCATATGGCAAGCTGCCGAGGTATCGAGAATCACTATTTCTATGCCATTTTCCATCACAGCTAAGACTGTTGCTACGAGATAGCCTGTATTGAGAGCAATGGCTTCGCCTGGTTCGAGGTAAATTTCCAAATCATACTTTTCTTGCATCCTAATGATACAAGCTTCCAAGGTTGTTAAATCATAATCTTTTCTCGTAATATGATGACCGCCACCAAAATTTAGCCATTTTAAGTCAGGTAATAAATAGCCAAACTTACTTTCCACCTCAAGCAAGGTTCTAGCTAAGGTATCAGAGTTTTGCTCACACATAGTATGAAAATGCAGTCCTTCTAGTCCGCTAAGATCCTTTCCTGCTAGGTTTGCCAAAGTTGTACCTAAACGAGAACCTGGAGCACATGGATTATAAAGCTCTGTTTCCACTTCTGCATATTCTGGATTAACTCTTAGTCCACAAGATACTTTCTTTTTGCTCGCTATTATTTGTGGGCGAAATTTTTGCCACTGTTCTGGTGTATTGAAAACTATATGGTCACAAAGACCAATAATTTCAGCAAATTCATCATCCTGATAAGCTGGAGAAAAAATATGCACTTCCCCACCCATCTCTTCTCTGCCTAGCCTTGCCTCATAAAGAGAACTCGCTGTAGTTCCGTAGAGATATTTTTTTATCAACGGATAAGTACTGTACATGGAGTAGCCCTTTTGGGCTAAAAGAATTTTACAGCCAGTACGTGCTTGCACTCCCTGTAAGATGCCTAAGTTTTGTTTTAATAAACCCTCATCTACTACATAATATGGAGTAGCTAATCTGTCCTTTTCAAAATCAAGCATAGCTTACCTAATCTACCAGCTCTGGCTGATAGCTTTCTGTCCATGGCAGACCAAATTTATTTAGGGCATCCATAAATGGATCCGGATCAAATTCTTCTACTGTATAAACCCCTGGACGCTTCCACTTACCCTGCATAAGTAGCATTGCTCCTATCATTGCTGGTACTCCAGTGGTATAGGAGATAGCCTGTGAACCTACTTCCTGATAGCACTCTTCATGATCACATACATTATAGACATAGTAGCTGACATTTTTACCAGCTTTTGTGCCTTGGAAGATACAACCAATATTTGTCTTACCCTTTGTCCGTGGACCTAGACTAGCTGGGTCAGGTAAAACTGCTTTTAAGAACTGCAAAGGCACTATTTTTTTACCTTCAAATTCGATTGGTTCTATCGAGGTCATCCCCACATTTTCTAATACCTTAAGATATGTCAGATAATTTTGTGAAAAAGTCATCCAAAAACGGATCCGCTTAATTCCGGTAATATTTATAGCTAAGGATTCTAGCTCTTCATGGTGTAAAAGATACATATCTTTTGGACCTAGCACGGGAAAATTATAGGTTCTTTTAATTTCCATAGGCTCAGTTTCAATCCAAGTGTCATCTTCCCAGTAGCTACCAGGTGCGGTAATTTCTCTGATATTAATTTCTGGATTGAAATTTGTGGCAAAGGCATATCCATGATCACCAGCATTAGCATCTAAAATATCAATATAGTGAATTTCATCAAAGTAGTGCTTTAAGGCATAGGCACTAAAAACGCTGGTTACCCCAGGGTCAAAACCACTGCCAAGGATAGCTGTTAAACCAGCCTTCTCAAAGCGTTCCCGATAAGCCCACTGCCATTTATATTCGAATTTTGCTGTATCTAGTGGTTCATAATTAGCTGTATCTAAATAATGTACTCCTGCTTCTAAGCAAGCATCCATAATGGTTAAATCTTGATATGGTAAAGCCACGTGAATGACGACTTCTGGTTGGAATTTTTTAATTAATGTTACAACCTCTGCTGTAATATCAGCATCAACTTGCGCTACACTTATTTTGGTTTTGCTCTCAGGAAATTTCTGCTGTATAGATGCCATAATTGCTCTGCACTTAGATTCAGTGCGACTAGCAATACAAATTTCTGTAAATACCTGATCATTTTGGCAACATTTGTGCGCCACTACACTGGCTACGCCGCCAGCACCGATAATTAATGCTTTTCCCATGGTTTTTACCCCCAAGTAATTATTGTCTAACCGTTGACTAAAGTTGTCTAACGTTGTCTAGTAGTTATTTTTATGAATATTATGAATATTAGAATTGCATTTCAAGTGACTTGGGAGGGCAAACCCCTCCCCTACAAAAGAACAACCCTTACCTACAATGATTTATCCAATGTAGGGGCGATTCACGAATCGCCCGTTCTTTAATTGTTCGTAATGTTCGTGAACTATTCCCTACAAATTATAAATTGTGCATTGTGCATTGTGAATTTCCTTACCAACTATCCAACTAGTTTTTCCCTATCGCCAAGAGTAATTCCCTCAACAGCTTGCACGCAAGTGCTGTGGATGCTCCACTTTGGTCATAGATTGGTGCAAGCTCATTCATATCACAGGCTATGATATTTAGTTTGCCTGCCAGACAAATTGCATCTAAGAGCTCCATAAAGCTGACTCCACCTGCTTCTGGAGTGCCTGTGCCTGGAAAAATACCAGGATCTAACACATCTAAATCAATTGTTAAATAGATGGGCTTTCCTTGCAGTTTGGTTACTACTTGTTCTAAACCAGCAAGGTTAAATTTCCGCATGCTAAGATGTTCCTTAGCCCACGTAAATTCTGCTTTTTCTCCACTGCGAATGCCAAATTGGAAGATTTTTCCATCTCCTACTAGCTCCCAGGTGCGTCTTATTACTGTGGCATGAGAAAGAGTCATTCCTAAATAATCCGCTCTTAAATCTGCGTGTGCATCAAAATGCAGTATATGCAAATCTGGGTATTTTTCTACCGCTGACCTAACTGCCCCTAAAGTAACTAAGTGTTCGCCACCTAGCATAACTGGCAACTTTCCATCTGCTAAAATTTGTTTTGTATAGTCGGAAATCTGCATTAGCGCATTTTCCGGGCTTCCGAAGGGTAGCTCCAAATCTCCACCATCAAATACTGCATAATCTAGTAGGTCTTTATCCTGATAAGGGCTATAGGTTTCCAAGCCAAAACTCTCATTGCGAATAGCACTGCTGGCAAATCTGGTACCAGGCCTAAAACTAGTCGTACTGTCAAAAGGGGCACCAAAAAGCACCATAGAAGCATCAGCATATTCTGAATCACAACCAATAAAGGTATGAATATTTTTATTTAAGTGCATCTACTAGCACCTCCAAAACATAGTTCGGCAAAGCAAAACAACCCTTATGCAGCTCTGTATTATAATATTTTGTTTTTATACCTAAAGCATTCCAAGCAGCTGCATCCAAATCTTTTATGGGATCTAGTCCCTTCGACGCAAAGCCAAAAAGCCAATGACCTGAAGGATAGGTAGGAATATGAGCTTGCATTACCTTCGCTAGTGGGAACACTTCATTTAAGCGTTTAAACGGTCGCTTTACCATATCCACATAGGATGCATAATAAGCACTTTCGTGTTGATTTACTAAAATACCTGTTGCTGTTAAAGCCTTAGAACAATTACCATAAAATTCTTTGGTAAAAAGTCCTTCTCCCGGTCCAAAAGGATCTGTGGAATCTACGATGATTAAGTCGTATTCAGCATATTTGGTTCTGACAAAGCGCAAGCCATCCTCAAAATATAAATTAACTCTAGGGTCATCCAACTTGCAGGCTGTTTGTGGAAGATATTTTTTACATGCTATGACCACTTCTTCATCAATTTCTACCATATCTATCCGCTCAATGGTAGTATAGCGGGATAACTCTCTAACCGTACCACCATCGCCTGCACCAATCACTAAAACCTTTTTGATTTGTGGATTGGTAGCCATAGCAACATGCGTAATCATTTCGTGGTAGATGAACTCATCTTTTTCTGTGAGCATCATTATTCCGTCTAAGGTTAGAAAGCGTCCAAATTCCGGAGACTGAAATACATCAATCCGTTGAAATTCACTTTGACTTGAATGCAATTGCTTGTCAATTTTAATTGAAAATGTGGCATCCTTTGTATGTTTTTCTGTAAACCAAAGCTCCATCTGCTTATGCTCCTTCCACGACATTAATACGAGCAATGCTCATATCCTCTGTCCCTGTTAAGAAACAGCCTTTTTCCTTGGCATATAGGATATAATTAAGAATTTCCTCTGTTATTTGTTCTCCCGGTGCCAAAATTGGAATGCCTGGTGGATAACTCATGACAAATTCTCCACAAATTTCTCCAGCACTCTTTTCAATTGGTAGTGATCTTTTTTTACTATAAAAGGCTTTTTGTGGTGCCATAAAAACTATCGGATTAATATATTCATGATCGAACATCCCACTGGCATCCTTGCTATAGAGACGCTTGATTTCTGATAAAGAGGAAATTAACCGCTCTATTTCTAGAGCTCTATCTCCAGCTGAAATAATCGCTAAAATATTGCCTATATCTCCAAATTCAATTTGAATTCCATATTCATCCCGTAAAAGGTCATAAACCTCAATCCCTGCTAGTCCGATATTTCTAGTATGCACTGACAGCTTAGTTGTATCAAAACTATGGACCGTATCTCCATTGATCAGCTCTCTGCCAAAGGCTTGATAGCCTCCAAGCTTATTAATCTCTGCTCTTGCATAATCGGCAAAATCTACTGTTTTCCGAAACATTTCTTTGCCGTGCAGATATAAATTTTTACGAGCAATGTCCAAAGAGCTGAGGAGTAAATAACTGGCACTGGTGGTTTGGGTAAGATTGATTACTTGCCTTACATAACCACTATTTACCTCTTTGCCACATAAAAGGAAGGAGCTTTGAGTAAGTGACCCCCCTGTTTTATGGGCACTTACCGCCGCCAAATCTGCTCCCGCTGCCATGCCAGAAATTGGCAAATCATCGCCAAAATAGAAATGGGTGCCATGTGCTTCATCAACTAAAACCAGCATTTGATGCTGATGAGCTAGCTCCACAATAGCTGGTAAATTTGAACAAATACCATAATAAGTAGGATTGTTCACTAAAATTGCTTTTGCTTCTGGATTGGCAAGAATCGCAGCCTCTACATCTGCAATAGCCATGCCTAAAGGAATGCCCAATTCCTTATTCACTCCTGGATTAATATATACTGGAATCGCACCAGAAATTACTAACGCATTAATCGCACTGCGATGCACGTTTCTGGGCATAATTATTTTTTCCCCTGTTTTACAGGCGAAAAGAATCATGGATTGCACAGCCGCCGTAGTACCATTTACCATAAAAAAGGCCTGCTCTGCTCCAAAAGCCTTGGCTGCTAGTTCTTCTGCATCCCTAATCACGGAAACTGGGTGGCAAAGATTATCTAGTGGTTTCATAGAGTTCACATCTACTTTTAGGCATTTTTCGCCTAAAAAATTAGTCAGTTCCTTATTTCCTCTGCCACCCTTATGTCCAGGTACATCAAAAGGAACTATGCGATTGGCTTTGTGACGCACCAAGGCTTCATAAATAGGTGCTTGCTCTTGTTCTAGCAATAGACTACCTCCATCATTATTGCATTTGTAATTAATTAATAAATATTCATGCCACTAAAAATCTCAATCATCTCTTGTCGCAAGCTGCTGGTAATGTCTAATCTTTGTTTTGGTGGCAATTCGTAGGCATCTAAATTAAAGAGATAGTTCTGTAGTTCAATTTCTTTGATGAGCATTTTCGTATGAAAAATATTATTTTGATAAACATTCACATCGATTGCGTCATAGGTGTTAAGGGTTTCTTTATTGATATAATCCTGAATTGAGGTCATGTTATGGTCGATGAAGAGCTTTTTACCTTCTAAGTCTCGAGTAAAGCCACGCACACGGTAATCTATAGTCATAATATCCGAGTCAAAACTACTAATGAGATAATCCAGTGTATTCAGTGGTGAAATCTCACCACAGGTAGATACATCTATATCCACACGAAAGGTGGAAATCGCATTATCTGGATGATACTCTGGATAGGTATGCACTGTAACATGGCTTTTATCTAAGTGTGCATGCACAAAAGATTCTTTGGGCATAAAATTAATCCCTTGATTGCAGGAGTCGTCTATCTCCCCATGCAAAAGGTTTTCCTCGGTAATCAAGACATTCACAGAAGCTCCTTGCGGATAGTAGTCTTGTTTAGATATATTTAACACGCAAGCACCGATCATTTCGGTTACGTCGCAGAGTATTTTAGTTAAACGCTCTGAATTATATTGTTCATCAATATAAGCTATATAGTCTTTTTGTTCCCGCTCACTTTTGGCATAGCAAACATCATAAATGTTAAAGCTAAGAGTTTTTGTCAGGTTATTAAAGCCATACAGCGTAAGCTTATTTTCCACTCAAAAATCACACCTTTCTTATAAACAAATCATTACTCTTTATATCATAAATCACCTTGAAATACAATGAAAATCACAGCCCTAGCTGTACTTACTTTTCGCGCTATTTTTTTAGTCCCTTACCATTTTTTAGGTTGATGATATCATCGCAGTATTCACAGGCATATTCTCTTTTTTCTGCATCTACTAAATGAAATACATGGGGAATATTATTTTCTACTGAGGTTACACAACGAGGATTTTTGCAGCATACAATATTATTGATAGTTTCTGGCAGATTGAGATGGAGCTTGTTTACTACTAGATGATTCTCAATAATGCTAACCGTAGCATGAGGATCAATTAGCCCCAAAATTGTTAAATCAATATTATTAACATTCTCAATTTTGATAATGTCTTTTATCCCATGCTTGGTGCTAGGTGCGTTCATAATAAAAGCTACGTGATAGCTTGATTTTTTTATGTCCAAATAATCAAACATTTTTATGCCTAAGCCTGCTGTAATATGGTCAATGACAATTCCATTTTCAATACTGTTAATTACGGCCATTATTATTCCCCCTCTTCAGCTAAACCTAAAAGCTTAGTGATTAAAGCCATGCGTACAAACATGCCCATCTTTGCCTGTTCAAAATAGATTGCTCTAGGATCAGCATCTACGCTGGGGTGAATTTCGTTGACCCGAGGCAGTGGGTGCATTACCATCATTTTAGGATTTGCCAAGCTCATTTTATCTGTATCCAAAATGAAGCGGTCTTTTAAGCGGATATAATCCTCTTCGTTGAAAAAGCGTTCTCTTTGTACCCTAGTCATGTAAAGGATATCTAAATCTGGCAATACTTCATCCATACTCTGTACTTCCACATAGGAAAGATTTGGATACTTTTCAATTTCCTTTTTCACATATTCTGGTATTCTCAACTCTTCTGGGGAAATAAAGACAAATTTGATATTTTTATATCTGGTGAGTGCTTTTACTAAGGAATGTACTGTGCGACCAAATTTCAGATCTCCACAGACTCCTACTACGAGATTATCAAAACTTTTTTTATGGCGACGAATGGTTAGAAGATCTGTTAAGGTTTGTGTTGGATGCTGGTGCCCACCATCTCCCGCATTAATTACAGGCATGGTAGTGGCTGATACTGCGACTTTGGGTGCTCCCTCTTTAGGATGACGCATAACAGCTAAATCTGCATAACAGGCTACTGTACGGATGGTATCTGCTATTGATTCCCCTTTGGCTACTGAACTGGAATTAGGTTCCGAAAAACCAATGACCTGACCACCTAAACGTAACATAGCTGCTTCAAAGCTAAAGCGTGTTCTAGTGCTAGGTTCATAAAATAGAGTTGCTAGCAAATAGCCTTTTGCAATCTCCGTATAAGCCTTGGGATTTGCAATCATTTTATCTGCCAAATCAAAAATCTCTTCCATTTCTGTTACTGTAAAATCCAACGGCTCCAAAAGATTTCTTCCTTTTAACATTAGCACCCTTCCCATCCGTTTCTATTTTTTCTCAAAAAAAAATCCTTCCCGCAGGAAGGATGATTCACAGTAATAGGCTTCCTACTTCACACTTGAAATTCAAGCCAGGATTTTTTTCTTTCAGTGAATAATATCATAAATATGCTCTGTGGTCAAGCAAAGCGAGCAAAATTTCGCAAAAAAAGATGACCCCGTAAGGAATCATCTTTTAGCGGCTCTTAACCGGCTACTTTAATTTTTCTTGCTAACTCTTCGATTTTCGCACGCTCTTCAATCATGCTTTTTACTTTCATTAAGCGGGTACGACTTCCCCGTTCGCTTTCGTCTAGCTTCATAGTTATGTAACGAATCGTTTCTATTAAATCTGGGATGGTTACATATTCTAAAGCATTTACTCGGCGTCTGGTCTTTTCTATTTCATCAGCTAATAGTTGACAAGATTTTTCTACTTCTGCTAGGCGTAGCATATTTGTTAGTACTGCACCTACTGTGACAATAGCACCATCTAGCTCGGCACTTGTGGTAGCAAAACCGTACGGATAGGCAGAAACGCCTTCCCGTACCACATCCTGCATAGTGATTACAGGACAGTCTACACTCATAATATTTTTGGTGGTAACGGATATTGTTACTTCTCTTGTTGGTACCATCACCGCTTCTTCCAAAGCTTCATTACTCATAACGGCGCGGGCTAGCACAAGCTCTTGCATTGCGCCATTTAGCTCTTGTTCCACTTGCTCACGCAAGCTTTTATTCTCTCTAACTATGCTGATAAAACGGCGCACCATTTCATCACGCTTATCTTTTAAGAGTTTATGTCCACGCACTGCTGTTTTTAAGCGTTTTTTCAGCTTTGTCAGCTCCATACGCGTAGGGTTTACATTGAGTCTTGCCATTGTATGTCCCCCTTATTCCGCAACTTTTTTATAATAGCGGTCTAAGTATTCATCTCTAATACGCTTTAATTCTGCTCTTGGGAGGATACCTAAAAGTTCCCAGCCAAGATTTAGTGTTTCTTCAATGCTACGGTTGGTTTCATAACCTTGGGATACATAGCGTTTTTCAAACTCGTCGGCAAATTTTGCATAGAGCTTATCTACATCGGAAAGTGCTGATTCTCCTAAGATTACCGCTAATTCTTTGCACTCCTTACCACGGGCATAGGCTGCAAAAAGCTGGTTCATAGAATCTGCATGGTCTTCTCTTGTTTTGCCACGTCCAATACCTTTATCCTTCAAACGAGATAATGATGGTAATACATCAATTGGTGGTGTAATACCACTGCGATAAAGCTCCCGTGAAAGAATCAGTTGGCCTTCGGTAATATAGCCTGTTAAGTCAGGAATTGGATGAGTTTTATCATCCTCTGGCATGGTTAAGATTGGCACTTGTGTAATGGAACCTTTATTACCTTTTATTCTTCCAGCACGCTCATAAAGGGTTGCTAGGTCTGTATAAAGATAACCTGGGTAACCACGACGACCTGGAACTTCCTTCCGTGCTGCAGATACCTCACGCAGTGCTTCTGCATAGTTGGTTAAATCTGTTAAAATAACCAGTACATGCATACCTTTTTCATAAGCTAAATACTCTGCGCAGGTTAACGCCATCCTTGGTGTAGAAATACGCTCTACTGCTGGATCATTTGCTAGGTTCATAAAGAGTACTGCTCGCTCGATTGCGCCTGTACGACGAAAGTCTTTAATGAAAAAGTCAGCTTCCTCGAAGGTAATACCCATTGCGCCAAAAACTACAGCAAAGTTAGAACCATCATCCCCAAGCACTTTTGCTTGACGAGCTATTTGTGCTGCTAATTGAGCATGAGGCAAACCGGAGCCAGAAAATACTGGCAGTTTTTGTCCACGCACTAGTGTATTTAAGCCATCAATAGCGGAAATACCTGTTTGAATAAATTCTGAGGGATAATCCCTAGCTGCTGGATTGATTGGTTCACCGTTAATATCCATCCGCTTTTCTGCGATGATTTTTGGTCCGCCATCCTTTGGACTTCCCATTCCGTCAAAAACACGGCCTAGCATATCCATAGATAAGGCTAATTCTTGCCCGCGCCCTAAGAAGCGAGCTTTACTGGTGGAAACTTTCAAGCCTTGTGAGCCTTCAAAAAGCTGAACAAGGGCTTTATCTCCGTTGATTTCTAATACACGCCCACGACGAATTTCGCCATTTGCTTGTTCTATTTCTACTAGCTCATCGTATTTTACGCCAGCTACACCTTCTACAAGCATTAGAGGGCCAACAACTTCGGTAATTGATTTATACTCTTTAAGCATAAGCTACCTCCCCTACTGGTACAAGTGCTGCCATTGCTGTTTTCATTTCTTCCATTAGACGATCTATTTCTGCAAGCTCATGTTCAGGTATATATTTTGCTCTGCCAACTTTTTCTCTAATTGCTAGCGCGATAATTTTGCTGAAGTCTGCTCCTGCTGCAAATGCTTTGTGTCCTTCGGTTAAAAAGCTCATCAAAAGACGCAGCATCTTGTACTGTTTCTCCATGGAAGCATAGGTATCCGTTTCATGATAAGCATTTTGATGGAGATAATCCTCACGAATAGAGCGGGCAGCTTCTAAGCTAATACGCTCTTTGTAGGATAGTGCATCAACACCTACTAAACGCACTATTTCTTGTAGTTCTGCTTCTTCTTGCAAAAGCCGCATAGCGGATAAGCGCAATTCATTCCAATCATGAGCTACATTTTCCTTAAACCAATCTGACAATTGATCGGTATATAGTGAGTAACTATTCAGCCAATTGATTGCTGGAAAGTGACGGCTATAAGCTAGGCTTGCATCTAAACCCCAGAACACCTTGACGATACGCAGGGTTCCTTGTGTTACCGGTTCAGATAAATCTCCGCCTGGTGGTGATACAGCTCCAATGGCTGTAATTGCGGCAGTGCGTCCTTCACTACCTAAACAAACTACGCGTCCAGCTCTTTCATAAAATTCAGCTAGACGAGAAGATAGATAGGCTGGATAGCCCTCTTCACCTGGCATCTCTTCTAAGCGTGCAGACATTTCCCGCAGTGCTTCTGCCCAACGAGAAGTTGAGTCTGCCATGATTGCTACATTATAGCCCATATCACGGAAATATTCGGCAATGGTGATGCCTGTATAAATTGATGCCTCACGAGCTGCTACTGGCATGTCTGAGGTATTGGCAATTAACACTGTCCGTTTCATTAATGGTTCGCCAGTTTTCGGGTCATTTAATTCTGGGAATTCCATCAGTACGTCAGTCATTTCATTGCCGCGCTCTCCACAGCCTACATAAACGATAATATCTGCATCTGCCCATTTTGCTAGCTGATGTTGCACAACTGTTTTACCAGAGCCGAAAGGACCTGGTACTGCGGCAACGCCACCTTTGGCTACTGGAAAAAAGGTATCAATAACTCTTTGTCCGGTAATCATTGGCTCATCTGGGCTCATTTTTTCTTTGTACCTGCGCCCAACACGCACTGGTGTCTTTTGCATCATCATGATATCCTGCACGCTACCATCTGCCGTTTTTACTTGGCAGATTGTTTCAATGATAGTAGCATCTTTGCTCTCAATGCTGATAATTTCACCATTTATGCCTACTGGTACCATAATTCTATGTTCAATTACGGTGTTTTCTTGTACGATACCTAGAATATCCCCTGGTTCAACTACTGCTCCAACTTGCATTCTTGCCTCGAAGCTCCATTTTTTTTCTCTGCTGAGAGAATTAACTTGCACTCCACGACTAATGCGGGAGCCTGATAATTTGACGATTTCTGTCAGTGGACGCTGAATGCCATCAAAGATTGACTCAATGAGTCCTGGGGCTAATTCCACACTTAATGGTTCGTCTGTTGATGTTACTATTTCGCCTGGGCCGAGGCCTGCAGTTTCTTCGTAAACCTGAATAGATGCTTTATCGCCCCGTAGCTCGATTACTTCGCCAATGAGTCCAAGTGCACTTACACGCACTACATCATACATTTTTACATCAGCCATACCTTCGGCTACTACTAGTGGGCCAGATACTTTTAATATTTTACCTTGCAACTGTGCTCTACCCTCTTTCTCCGAAAATGATATCCGTTCCAATAGCTTTTTCCACGAAGTGTTTGACACGTTTCATGGCATAGCCATCTGTTCCACCACTATCGGGAATGATGATGATGGCCGGCACTGCTTGCCCGTCATAGCGGGAACGCGCTTCTTCTGTCATTTTTGCAAAATTTTCTGTAATGAAAATAACTGCATAGTTATTTTTGGCACAGTGATGAATTGTATTGGCAGCTGTTTCTGCATCATCTGCTGCAAAGACATCTAAACCAAGTGCCTTAAATCCTAGGATGGCATCGCGATCGCCGATTACGCCAATTTTAGACATAGACTTCACGCATCCTTTCACGGATTTTTGCTGCATCTATCTGATTTGTTTTACCAACCATGATAATCCTGATGAGTTTCACTTCAGTTTCTTTAGCTAAGAGATAGCCAAGAATTGATTCGATACCAAAGGGATTATATTTTTGTGCTCTTACATTAGCTAAGAGCTGATTATCTGCCTTGGCTTCAAAGCTAGTGAGCTGTTTGGTGGCTATAAATTCTTGAATAGCCATTTCTAAAATATCTCGATAGCTAGAAGCAAGTCCTAGCAGCTCTACCCATTTTTCCAAAGGTTCAGCTATTGCTTGCAGGAAAAAGTTCATTGGAATTTCTCCACCAGGAAGCAACATGCTTTTCATAAAATAAACAGATTCTTGGAGTTTAGTTACTCTTAAAAGTGTTTTGATATTAGTAATATCAATCAGCCTGACGAAATATTCTTCTACTATTTTGACTTTATGCTTCTTGGCTGTAGCTAAAGCCAACTCATAGTACATTGTATCCATTTGGATATCAATTATCTGAGGATCTAGTTTGTTCGCCATAGCTTGCTCAATCCTTAGAAAATAAGGTCGATAGCTTTCTGGTATTGCTGCCAGTAAATCTTCCGATTTGAATATTTCCTGAATTTTTTCCATGGATATATTACCCATGGAGCTTAAGATGTTTGCACTTTTCACTTGGAAATAGCGCTCTTTTAAGAGCACCTTCATATTATGCACATCATACTTCAAACGAAAACTAGCAAAAACCTCCGGCTCCGGAGCTAAGCTAAGCACCAACTCATAAATACGAGCCAATTCTTTCGATAATGCTATTTCATAATCATTGGTGTTTTTTATATCTGCTAAAAACACACCGTACTCTGATTCTGCTAGCACTTTCAGGACATCCTGTGGTGTTGCAGCATCTAGCATCCGATCTATCTTGTTTGCTGTAAGCAATTTAGTCTCTAGCACACGAACTCTAGCTACACCATAAATTGCACTTTTCTTTGCCACTTGTTAGCCTCCTTTGCATATTATTTAGCTTCCTAGAAGAGCACTTTGGCTACTTCCGGCTCAATTTTATCTCGTAAGCCATGCAAAAGAGCTTCTAAAGAGCAGTTTATTTCGGAGCTTGCCGATTTTATTATAAAACCACCGACAAAATCTCCCCAAAGAAGTTCTATATCTTTTTTGTTGCATATTGCACTAAACCAGCTTTTGCTGATTAATTCTTTATCTGTCTTGCTAAAAATAACACTACTTGTGTCTTCAGTCAAAGCAACCCGCAAAAGGCTTTCTAGCCAAGCTAAATAACTAGCATCCTTCCAACTAGCCAACTGCTCTAAAGCTGTGCCGAAGCTTTCAGCAATGATAAGTTGTTTGGTGGCTAAAAGATGTTTTTTTGCTTCCATATTAGCTGTAGCTAACAGTCTTCTTTTATGCTCAGCAGCTTTAGCAATCAACTCTTTGGTAGCAGCATGCTTGGCTTTTTCGATACTTGCTTCTGCAAGCTTGCTAAAGTTATCAGCTTTACCATTGCCTTCAGCAATAATCTGCTCTGCTTTTTCCTTAGCATCAGCTAAAATCTGATTTTTAATCTTTTCAATCCCTGTCAAATAGTTCACACCCCTTTCAGCGTAGCATCCTAATTATTTTATTACGATACCATTCACCATCAAAAAGGATGCTAACAGTGCTAATACTGCATAGGTTTCTACCATTACAGCATAGGTGATTGCTTTACCTGTTTCTTTTGGTTGCTTTGCTACGATACCAATACCTGCAGTAGCTACATTACCTTGGGCAATAGCTGATAACCAACCAACAATTGCTACTGGTAAAGAGGCAATTAAAATCATTAGTCCTGTATCCGTGCTAATAGGCACCATGCCACCTAATAAACCAATTTTTTGCATAATAATAAATCCAACAAGCAAGCCATAAATACCTTGTGTACCTGGCAATGCTACTAACAATAATGTTTGACCGAATTTACTTGGATCCTCAGTTACGACACCTGCACCTGCTTGACCTACTTGTCTAACGCCAAAAGCAGAGCCAATACCTGGTAATGTTACCGCTAAAGCTGCACCGAAAATTGCAAAAAGCATTCCTAAACCCATAATTAAAATTCCTCCTCGATTAAATTACATCATAATATTTTGTATCTTTTTTTAAGGGAGCGAAGCTAAAGCCACCGCTCTCGAAAAACCTACCATAAAATTCTATGTATTGCAAACGGCTGGCATGGACAAAGGCACCAAGTAAGTTGATGGCGATGTTGAAAATATGCCCACCTAATAAAACCAGAATAGTTATAATCCAACCTAACCCACCACTAACCATCATAGCAATAGAATTGATTACCATTCCTATGACACCTGTGGCTAAGCCTAAAGCAAAAAGACGAGAATATGAAAGCAAATCGCTCATATATGCCGTAATGTCATACAGTCCTAGTACACCGCCAAAAAAGCGACCAATAATATTTTTAGTTGCTCTCCCCTTAAAGATGATTAACCAAGCTACTCCGAAAAGTGCCATATATTTACCTATTGTTGCAATTACTGGGGGGGCTGTTGGTGAAATTGCTGGTACAGCTAAACAAAGAAGTCCAATCACTATTAAATACCAACTACCTTGATCTGTTACAGCACTCATTAAATCTCCATCTTTAATTTGCAGATAAGATTTTACTGCCATACTAGTAAAGATATGTATCAGCCCTAAGCCAAAGCAAAGTGCTAGCATCGGAATTGGCTGTGTTAAAGGATCTAAAAGTAGTGGCTTGAGACCAAATATTTTTGCTCCTGCATCGCCAAAATAACCACCAAAGAGAATTCCCCAAAAAGCTGTGGAAAAGCCACCATAAAACATCATTGTTAAAAGCTTTTTCATCGTGCCTTCTTTAGGCCGAGTGCGTTTCAGGACTACATAGGAAAGCACAGACATAATTACTCCGTAGCAAAAGTCACCCATCATCATACCAAAGAAAATGAAATGAAACGGTGCCATCGGTGGATTCGGGTCAATAATCCCAGGAGCAGGAGTGCTATAAAGATCCGTAACCATTTCATATGGTTTCACAAACCAATTATTATGCATTGCTACTGGATAGTTTTCGCCTTCATCTGGATCAGATAGCTCCAAATAAATATTTTTTGTCTTTTCATGTAAAATCTGCACTAATTGCTCTGCGGCAGGTTCTGGTACCCAGCCATACAAAACAAATGTTTCAGCAGAATAAAGGCCTTTTACAGCTGCTCGTTCTTTTGCTAGCTCAAGTTGCAAGCCATCAAACACTACCTGCAAATCACTAATCGATGCTGTATATGCTGTAATTTCCTCTTGCATCGCTGCTTGCTCTTGCAAGTTTTGTGCTATTTCTGCCCCCAACTTATTAGTTAATTCTGCCACAGTTCCTGTTTCTTGCTGCAAGCTAAATTTGCTAAAGTTATAATTTTTCATAATAGCTTGTAGTGCTTCCTCCATCTGCCGATGAAAGATGATAAAATAATAATTTTCTGTTTTCGCTTCACCAATGCGTTCTAAGTATGCGCCTATTTCTGCAGCATCTTGCACAAAATCTGCAGCTAGTAGTTCTGAGACACTACCTAAGAGTATTTTAGTACGTTTACTGTCCCGTATTAGTTCCGCTGGAGCATCTAAACTAATCCATGGCTTTAAGCTGTTGATAGCTGCTTGCAACCTGAGGTTATTACTACCAAAATCTAAGCGCTTTTGTTCTAGCAGCTTAATCTTCTCAGCTAGCTCTATAATGTTAGCTTTATCACCCAGCACTGCTAAGAAATCAGCCTCAGCAATTTGTGGCTGTGGGGCAAGAAATGGTTTCTTGGTCGTTACATGCTCAGCTAAGAGATTCAAGGCAAAACTAATTTGTTTTTCCGCTTCCTCTAGCTGTTGCAATTTTGTGCTAGTAGGTTGTTCTGTCATCCATGCTTGCCAAGTAGATTCTGCTTCCTTAATTTCTGCTACTTCAAAATTTCCTAGTTCTTGGAGCTGAGAGAGCAACATTTCTTGTTCCCTCTGCATACCAAGTAGATAGACTTTCTTCATCTTAATGAGAGCCAAGAGTTTGTTTCACCCCTTCTACTATTAGCTGCACTGCTTGTGGTTGCTTTTCTCTAGCAGCCCCCTCAAGCAAGTTACATGCTTCTTGATTTTTTGTAGCTAAAACTGCAATTTCTGCTTTTGCTGCTGCCTCAGCTTTTGCTAGGTGTTCCTTTTCACTCATTTGTAAATGTGCCTGGAGCTCCTGCTTTTTATCTTGCATGAGTTTTTCAGCTGCTAATGCATCCTCTTTTACTTGAGTGCGAGCTGCCGCAAGCATTTCCTCCGCCGCAAGTTCTGCTGCTTTTATCTCTTCCATCGCTTCTAAAGCCAATAATTTCACCACCTTTTGTACGTGTACTCAGTACAGAATACTCGTCTAAATAACAATAGCCAAACATTCCACCACATCATAACACATTTTTTTTTTTGCTTCTATATTTTTAAGCAGATTACTCTATTCAATTCTTGATAATCTTTGCACAAATTATTGAGCTTCCACTGGCTAGGTTTAATTTCCTCTGACAAAGGCGCAAATTGTTCACTCCCAATTTCCCACAGCATCTGACCGCCTGGCACTATCCATCTTGGTGCTTCCGTAAGCAATCTGCGGTAAAAAGCTAGTCCATCATTTCCTCCATCTAAAGCTAATGCTGGTTCATGCTGAACTTCTTTTTGTAAGGAAGATATTTGTTTTGATGGTATATATGGTGGGTTTGATACGATAATGTCAAACTCATCTGGCCAAGTTGGCTGTTCTTGGTTTATCTGCAATAAATCTGCTTGGGCAAAAGTAATTTCCACTTGATTGTGAATCGCATTATTTTTTGCAATAGTCAATGCTGAGTCAGAAATATCTGAAGCATATACTTTCGCCTCTGGCCAGTAGGTTTTTAGCGCAATAGCTACCGCTCCACTGCCAGTACATACATCCCAAATCACCGCATTCTCCTTAAAACAACTTTTCAGACTTAGGACGGCTTGTACTAATATTTCCGTGTCATCTCTTGGAATTAGCACATCCTTATTCACAAAAAAATCTAAGGACATAAACTCTTGTTTGCCTGTAAGGTATTGTAGTGGCTCACCTTGTGCTCTTTTAGTTGCTAAAATTTGGTACTGCTCTGATTTTTCTGTTGTGCAATTATCTAATAAATGCAAATAAAGCTCTACTCTGCTCCAATCCATCACTGCCATTAGCAGCACTTCTGCCTCTAGCTGTGGGTTATCTATCCCCTGCTCTTTAAAAAAAGACACCACATATGACAATTGTTTTTGCCAATTATGCGGTGCCAGACCCTCTTTACGAATCAACTTGCTTCATTCTTTCTGCTTGGTCACTAGTGACCAAGGCATCAATAGTTTCATCCAAATCGCCTTCTAAAATCGCATCTAGCTTATGCAGGGTTAGCCCAATGCGATGGTCAGAAACACGGTTTTGGGGAAAATTGTAGGTGCGAATCCGCTCACTGCGATCCCCTGTGCCTACTTGACTCTTTCTTAAAGAAGCCTGCTCGCCATGAGCTTCTTCTTGTGCTTTTTCTAAAACTCTTGCTCTTAAGACCTTCATGCCTTTATCCTTGTTTTTATGCTGGGATTTTTCATCTTGGCAAGAAACGGTAATGCCTGTTGGTAGATGAGTGATGCGTACTGCTGATTGAGTTGTATTTACACACTGTCCGCCTGGCCCACTAGCGCAGAAAACATCGATACGAATATCATTGTCGCTAATTTGCACATCAACTTCTTCTGCCTCAGGTAATACTGCTACAGTAACTGTGGAGGTATGAATACGACCACCGCTTTCAGTGGAAGGAATTCTTTGTACTCGGTGGACACCACTTTCAAATTTCAAACGGCTATAAGCTCCAAAGCCTTCGATAGCAAAAGAAATTTCCTTAAAACCACCCAGCTCTGTAGGGTGAGAGTTCAAAATATCAATTTTCCAATTCATCCGTTCTGCATAACGCGCATACATGCGGAAAAGTATACTGGCAAAAAGCGCCGCTTCATCTCCACCTGCTCCGCCGCGAATTTCTATAATAACACTTTTATCATCATTAGGATCTTTTGGTAAAAGCAAAATTCTTAATTCTTCCTCAAGAATTGGCATTTCCTGTTTAATGCGACTTATTTCTTCTGCTAGATGCTCCTTGAAATCTGCATCATCTTCTATATCTAGCATTTCTTGTGCCTCACGTAAATCTGATTTGCCTTTTTTTAGTTGGCGATATTTATTCACTACTGGCTCAAGGCTTGAGTGGATACGCGCTATTTTTTGATAAGCACTTTGATCGGAAAATATCTCTGGGTCACCCATCTGCTCAGCTAATTCATTATAGCGATCTTCTAAGCTCTGTAATTTTTCTTCCATTTATTTCACATCCTCTAAAGTTGCTACCGCTGCTTCAGCCGAAACTTCTTCCACCACAGCTTGCTCTAGTAGTTCTAAAGCTAATTCTGCACGTTCTGCCGCTAACAGCTCCTCTTCAGCTAGTAAGGCTATTTTTTGCGCTTCTATGGCTGCAAGCTCCCTAGCTTCTTCGGCGACTAGGCTTGCAGGTTTATCATCTTCTTCTAAAGCTAGCTTTAATGCCTTAATAGCTACTTCCAACTGACCATCGTCAGGCTCGGCTGTAGTGATTTTTTGCATCCATAAACCTGGTGTAATCAGCATTTTCACAAATACATTATCGCAATGCTTACTGGAAAACTTAATTAACTCATAACCTAACCCGGTAATTACTGGCAAAAGCAATATTCTCAGACCTAGTCTTAACCATACATTTGGGGTAGAGATAAAAGAAAAGATGATAATAGATAGAATAAGTAAAAAAACTAAAAAGCTTGTACCACAACGTGGATGTAAGCGACTTTGTTTTCGAGCATTTTCTGGAGTTAAATCTAAACCCTGTTCGTAAGCAAAAATTGTTTTATGTTCCGCACCATGATATTGAAATACACGCTTTATATCCGGAATACGCGCAATAATTAAAATATAACCTAAAAAAAACAAAATTCGCAAAGTGCTTTCTAACATGCTTTGTCCAACTTGACCTACATATGGTCTAGCAAAAAAAGCCAGTAAGGTTGGAATTATCACAAAAATACCTATCACTAAGGCAATTGCCAAGGTAATAGCTATAAAAATATCACGCTTAGTTAACTGTTCATCCTCGCCTTCACCTGCTAGACGAGCGCTTTCCGTCAGGGTATTCATGCCCATCACTAAAGACTCAATAAATGCCACCATGCCACGAAGAAAAGGCCATTTAAGTATTGGATATTTCTGTGACCAGGTGGAAAGATTTTTGGTGATAACAGCTATTTCTCCATCGCTCTTGCGCACTGCTAAGCCCATTTTTTTGGGTCCACGCATCATCACGCCTTCGATAACTGCCTGTCCACCATATTGGAATTTGCCCACTCTACACCTCCATTTTCGAAATAAAAAAGGCGAAGCAATTGCTTCGCCTTAGTTTTACCTAATATGTTTCCACTGCCTAGGCACTACTAAGGGCGTATTCCACCCTTGGTGCGTAAGCTATTTCATCCCATATTTTTGTTTGAATCTATCTACACGGCCACCACGTTCAGTAACACGTGATTTAGAACCTGTGAAGAAAGGGTGACATGCAGAGCATATTTCCACCTTTAAGTCTTTTTTTACAGAACCAGTCTCAATTACATTGCCACAAACGCAAGTGATTGTTGTTTGTTCATATTTTGGATGAATACCTTGTTTCATTACTACACCTCCATGTCGCAGATATTTGTATCTCTCAACAATATTTACTGTAAGGGATATTTCAACTGCCATTTTACCATAAATTACTACCCTCTTGCAAGAAATATTTTCCTTATCATCATGGTAGTAGTCTAGGCATGCTTGCATCTAGGGTAAATCTTTTACGCAAAAGCCTAGACCTAATTGCTCTAGTCTAGCCGCTGTAGGGATTCCTGCTGCAGTCCACTGACCTTTTTCATAATATTCATCTAACATTACATCAAGATTCAAGGTTAGGACCTTAGCAATTTCGGCTTCTTCTATAGGAATAATACCTGCATCTTCTGGATTTTTAAACACATAAAGTGGCTCTTCTAGAGAACGACGGGGCATAGTATCATCTTTACGACTCATACCGTGTCTAATGTTGTACATACGCTCGAGATTTACTACTCTTCTGCCTACATTTAAGATATCCTCTTCGTTCATTTCATAGCCCAGTGCCGTCATTCCTTCTGCTAAATCCTCTGGCAAAATGGCAAAGGTTTCTGTAAAGGCAAATTTACATATTCCTAAGGCATCTGCCAAACAGTTACAAGCCTCAGTAAAGCGAGTCATAGTCCCATTATATGCTTCATTAGTAGGATCCATCAGCTCTGGTC
This sequence comes from Clostridia bacterium, assembly GCA_037141195.1. GTDB lineage: Bacteria > Bacillota > TC1 > TC1 > JBAXCZ01 > JBAXCZ01. The sequence goes on along the minus strand of JBAXCZ010000003.1, from coordinate 47,824 downwards.
CACATTCGCTTAAGTATCTGTCAGCTACTGCTTTATTACCAGTACCATCAATTGTTGGCAAAGCGTAAAGATGATCTGCTCCCCTATTGGAGGTGGCATGAGCTAAACCAAATGATTTCCAAGCGCGACCCTCTTGTCTAGGAATTTCCACTCCTTTAACTTGCATAGCGTAAAAGTCTGAGCCCTTACCCCAATGCTCACTGGCCTCTTTCACGCCATTCGCTAGAATATCACCTACACCAACCCGATTAGTAATATCATTTAAGAGTCCAATAATTGTAGCTGAATCTCCCCAATTATAATTATATTTATCATCTTGGAAGACACCTTTTTCATGAGCTTCCATAGCAAAAGCGATGACGCCGCCAGCAGAAATTGTATCTATCCCTAATTTATTACAGAGATAATTGCAGTGAATTAAGAGTGCAGTGTCATGATTCCAAACATTTGCTCCAAGTGCGTTTGAAGTCTCATATTCTGGACCTTCTTGTACTGGTGTCTTAAATGGTCCGTCCTTGACTTCTGTAATACGCGCACACCTGATAGAACAAGCAAAACAGCCCTGATTCTTGATTGTATAATTTTTCACTGATTGGGCTGTAATCTCACCGTTAATTAGCATTTGTCCATATTGATGGTTTCTTGCTGGATTGTCCCCAGTATAATTCTTAAAATTCAAGAGGAGTACGGTTCCCCATTCACGATAGTCCACAGAGGCTGGATGATCCTTCACTAAGGGAGTAACTCTTTTGATTGTTTCCATAAACTTAGGATTAATCTCCACTTTTTTGGTGCTTTTAACTACGATTGCTTTGAGATTTTTAGAGCCCATTACGGCTCCCATACCAGTTCTAGCAGCCGCTCGACCGTAGTCATTAATAACTGCAGCAAAGCGCACCAAATTTTCACCTGCAACGCCAATTTCTGCCACCTTGGAACCAGGATAACGCTCAGTAAGAATTTTTTCTGTCTCTTCTGTATCCTTACCCCATAATTCGCTAGCATCATGAATAGTTATCTTGTCATCCTCGACTAAAAGATAAGCTGGTTTTGCAGCTTTACCTTGCATTACTAAAAGATCAAAGCCTGCTTTATGCAGTTCTGGACCAAAGTGACCTGAACTATTAGCATAGCCATATGCTCCTGTTGCTGGAGATTTTGCTGTAACTGTATAACGGGCAGCTGAAGGCCATGGGGTACCACTAAAAGCTCCCGTGGAAAAAATTAGCATATTTTCTGGATCATAGGGCTTTACCTCTACCCCTACATTTTCATAGAGTACTTTAGCTGCTAAAGCTCTGCCCCCTAAATATTTCTTTATCTCTTCTTCTTTTGTTTTTTTTAGTTCAACTGTTCCATCGGTTAAATTAATCCAACCTTGTAATCCCATAATTTTTCCTCATCCTTCCGCTCATTAGCCACTTGCCACTGTAGTGAATACCTCTAAATAATCTGTATTAGTAATACTGGTCTTGTGCCAGTCTTCCGGAGCTATAAAATGATTATTTACTACTAGCCGTGGTGGAATCAACAGTTCTTTTTGTGATAATTTAGGATAAACTGCTATGATTTGTTCCCATGCTGTTGCTAGATTGCTGCTTTCTACCAAGGGAAAGTCCACATGCATTTCACCGACTATCATCTGTAAAAATCCATAAAAAGTAATTTGCATTGGCTCACCTCAATTTGTATTAGTATGTGAAAATTATATCAAACCCATCTCTAAAAAGCAATATCTTGGCTAGAGAGAAAAAAGGCACAGCAGAAATAGCTCTGCCATGCCCTTATGTCTATGAATTATTTATTTTTTTGTGATGCCTGAAAGATCAATTTTTCCTGCTGCCATATCAGCAACAACTGCATCTGCTTGTGCTACTTTTGCAGCATCTAAGCTTGGTTTCATTGTTTCATTCCAGATAATGCCTGCTGCGCCTTCTTTAGCACCTAATGAATATGCAATAGGCTTTAATTCACCCTTTTGGGCTAACTCAATTACGTGTTTAATGGCAATTGAAAAATCATACTTGGTGCTGGCAATAACTGTTTCAGGAGCTACAACACTTTGGTCACTTGAGAAACCAAGTGCAAAAACGCCTTCTGATTTAGCTGCATCAATTACACCAAGACCCGCCTGATTTGCATCCCCAATTACTACATCTGCTCCTGCCTTAATAAATGCAGTTGCTAAGCCTTTAGCTTTGGCTACATCATCCCAGCTGCCAATCATCGTGGAATCCACTTTAATGTCTTTGCTAATAGAAGCAACGCCAGCAATAAAACCATTTGACGCATTAGTGATTGGTGGTATTTCTTGTCCACCTAAAAATGAAACATGGTTGGATTTTGTAAATAAACCAGCTAGTACGCCAGCAAAATATCCAGCTTCAATATTGGAAAGTTCTACTGCAGTAATGTTTGGCTCAGCAGCAATATTTGTGCTAGTTACGATAAATTTTACATCTGGAAAATCAGGTCCAACAACTGCTGCTGTGTCTACAAACTGATATCCATGTCCAATAATTACATTGTAACCACTTGTAGCAAAATTACGGAATGCTTCTTCTTGATCTGAAGTAGGTACGCTTTCTTGATATGCAACTTCTACGCCGAGATCTTTTTCAGCTGCTTTTAAGCCTTCATAAGCAACTGAGTTCCAGCCATTGTCATTGATAGGGCCGCTTAAAACTAAAGCTACTTTTAATTTAGCTACTTCAGGTGCTGGTGTCACAGCTTCCTCTGTTGTTGCTGGAGTTTCTGCAGGTGTTTCTACTGCTTTAGGTGCGCAACCTGCAAACATACTCATTGCTAAAACTAAAATTAATATAACACTTAAAAATTTCTTCATCGTTTTAATCTCCTTTTTCATATTTTTTCTGTTTTTTATAGCCAAACAGATTGGCTTTCATAATAATTATCTTGTCTTGCATAAATCCAATTTCATTCATAATGCACTTAGTAAATTAGACTTTTTTTTATGAAATTTATTTTACTAAAATTTATTCCCATTTTTCAGTAATTTTAATCAATGTCCTTATAGTGATCCTTAAACCACAGATCTTCTTGTTTTAAGTTAATATTTTGAACAGCTAATGATTCTTTGCCAGCCTTTAGTACTAGGCTAGATTCTCCAACTCTTCTTCCTAAACCCCTAACCTTAGCCATACCAATTTCATCCTCTGCTGCACCTTCTGCTTTGCGGTCATTAGTCCACACACATGCTCCACAATAATTTCCTCCTGGCCCACCAGTAGAGAGTATCTCATAGGTTAAATAAAAATTGCGAATAACCAAAAGTGCCATTTCATGTCCACCATGCCTAGTGCCACCTGTAGCAATTCCGCCCCCAACTTTATGTGCAAAGTGCCCAGGATGTACCAAATAGGTAGGTCTTAGTCTGCTAAAAAAGTCTTGCAAGAGTGGTGTTGCACTCATTTGGTAAATAGGAGTTCCAATCACAAACCCATCTGCTGCTAAAAACGCTTCTTGCACAGCTTGAAAATCGTCCTCAATAGTACATAACCTATTTTCCTTAATACAGCGATTGCAATGATTACAATGTGCTATCTTTTTGCCACGTAAAGAAATAAACTCCGTGGTAACTCCAGGAACTGTTGTTGCTTCCTTTAATGCTTCCTGCACGCAATAATCTGTTGCTCCATTGCGATGGCTACCGCTAATACCTAAGATTTTTACCTCTGTCATACTCTTTCCTCCTATTCTGCTTTTGTTGCAAAAACAAATTTATTTTGTTTCAGCACCTAATCACTTGCTACTAAAAGCTAGCTGGTGAACAAATTACCAAAATTCTAGCATCCTCTACTCCATCATTATTCCATTTATGCGGTATATGGGCAGGATAATAAGCCAAATCACCTTTTCGCAAAGAATACTTAACATCTCCATCTAAATACAAAGTTGCTTCACCTTCTAACTGATAGCAAATTTCTTCTCCCTTATGACTATGAGGTTTTCCTGTATCACATCCTGCTGGTACATATAAAAGAGTAGCCTCTAAGGTTTTCTCTGGTGAAACTACCAACATATCTAAAATCACTTTAAGGTCGTTACGTACCATCGACTGATGCTTTTCTCTTGGAACAATTCCTGTCGAATCGCTCTCTCCTTCTTCTAGTAAAACTGAAATACTAGCTATATCTAAGATTTTTACAATATCAAGTAATAACGATACGCTTAAATTCGCCTTCCCATTTTCAATTTGACTAACATATGATACAGACAAGCCTAACTTACCCGCAAATTCAGTTAAGGACATTTTTTTTAGCTTGCGATATTTTTTAACTCTTTCACATACATAGCTTTCTGTCATAAGTACACCGCTCTTTGCTTAAGTTTAATCATCTTATTATTCTCTTCATTTTTAGCTTCATCATCATCCGCATTTATAGTGGTGGTAAAAGTTATAGTCTAATTTATCAAAGGCATCGCCCCATCTTTTGTAATGTGTATATATTCGACAAAAAAACCGTAAATCCTTTTATAATAGCAAAATAAATAAATTATTTTGGCTATTACAAAAATTAAATACGGTTTTTAATGGATTATATTCTTCTAAATTATATCTAACATACTAACTTGTCAAACTATCTCATTATTTAAGCAATATTCCCCAGATAAAAGTTCTTTGCATAAAGCTCATAAAGCTTTATAATTAACTTATATTTGTGATAATCCTTCAGAAAAGGTGAATCTATGCTTAAAAAAATTTTAAGTCGTTTATGGAAAGTAACTGTGCGTGTTTTTAAGCTAATCCTAGATCCCTACTATGGTAGTTCTGCAGCTGAACTAGCTTATTTTTTCCTCTTATCTGTAGTGCCTCTTTCTATTGTGCTAGCAGAAATTTTAGGCTTTTTTTCCCTTTCATTGGAAGCTATTCAAATGGCAATAGGAAGTTTTCTCTCCCCAGAAATGTCCGAGCTCTTAAGCAGTTATATCACCTACACACCTTCTAAAACGCTTAATCTCATCTTTATCTTGCTAGCTATTTGGTCAGCTTCTAGAGCTCAGTATGCGCTCTCTAAAATATCTAACTATGCTTATGGGCTTACTAATAGTTTAGGTAGCTATGTCCGTTCAAGGCTACTGGCTGTACGCTCAGTGCTTTTTTTGATTTTTTTTATTACCTTTAGTTTGTCCGTACTTGTATATGGAGAACTTTTGTTACAGTTAGTATCTACACTTACTCAATACCTTTTTGGCATAGAGCTGGCTATCAGTAATATTTGGTTGCTTTTACGCTGGCCTTTAGGCATTACAATTTACTTTTTCATCTTTAGCTTTGTCTATGCGCTTGCACCTTATAAACGATTGCCTATACGCCGTGTTATTCCAGGTTCAATATTTGCAGCGATTGGAGTGTTATTATCCTCTTATATCTACTCAGCTTATATTTCAAATTTTTCCAATTATAACTTGCTTTATGGCAGTATGGCTGCTCTTGTTTCGCTTTTATTCTGGTTTTTTATCATCAGCTTTGTTTTAGTATTAGGCGTAAATGTAAATATCGCTTGGGAGGAGGAAAGAGCATTTATTAAAAATCAAAGTTAGTGTTCTATCCCCATTCCACAAACAACCTCTATTACCCTATCAGCTTTTGCAGCAATTGCTTGGTTTAAGCGTCCCAGGTTTTGAATGTAATCGTCCATTGTATCCTCTTGTAAGCCATCTGCAAAAATTTCATTGCTAACAATTACTAGATGTGTTAATTTTTTATTCAAGGCTTCTATACCTGCCAAAATTTCCGTAACCGCATCTTCCCCTGCTCCTAAGGGACTATACATTTCATTTGCTAAGAGATTTGACAAACACTCTAATAGTCCAGTACCACCAGCAAAGATTAAGCTGCTGGCTTTTTTTAAACCCCTAGCTAGCTCGATTGTGTGAAAGCCTTTATTTTCCCGCAACTTACGGTGGATTGCTACCCGCTCCGTGCTTTCCTGATCTAGCATTTCCATCGTTGCTATATAATAACGCATTTTTTCACCTAAACCTGCTACTAACTCTTCGGCGTAAGCAGATTTTCCGCTAGCTGAACCACCTGTTACTAAAATCAGCATTTGCTCACCTCTAACTTAAGGGTTGATATTCTGTGATTGCTATTTCTGTAAAGGTACTCATTTCACGATACACGGCCAGCGCGCATTCAAACAGCTGCATAGCTAATACCGTTCCTGTTCCTTCTCCTAAGCACATATTACAGTTATAATATGGTTCTAAGCCTAAAGCATCTAATACCAACTTACCCGCTGGCTCCTTGGAAACGTGAGAAGGAAAAATAAATTGTTGTACTTTTGGTTCTAAATTCACAGCCACAAGAGCTGCTACTCCTGAAATAAATCCGTCTATCAGCACAGGTATACGGTAGACTGCACCTCCGATAAAAACACCAGCAAGACCAGCTATATCCAAACCACCAACTTTTGCCAAAGCTGAAAGCACGTCAGCTTTACTAGGCTTGTGCAATTCCAGCGCATCTTTAATTACCTGAATTTTTTTTTCTAGAGCAGTGCTACTAAGTCCTGCGCCCCTTCCGGTAACTACTTCTACTGGTTGCATTAAAAGCACAGCTGCTAAGGCACTGCTACTAGTAGTATTTCCAATACCCATTTCCCCCGTACCTATTAATGTATAGCCCTTTTGCCTAAGTTCACCAACTAGATTAATTCCAACCTCAATGGCTTGAATAGCCTCAGCCCTACTCATAGCTGCAGTTTTACGCATATTAGCTGTTCCATACCTTATTTTACAGTTTCTAACTCTTGGTGAGACATCCCTTGCTACTCCAATATCAATTGGTATAACATCCACTCCTGCTACTCGGCACATAGCACATAAGCTAGTTGCTCCTTTGGCAAAATTTTCAGTTACTATCGCAGTCACTTCTTGAGGAGCTTGGGTAACCCCCTCCTCAACTACGCCATTATCAGCACACATTACCACCACTGCTTTTTTGCTAAAGTCTAAATATAGACTGCCAAAAATCCCTGCCGATTTAGCAATGAGCTCCTCTAGTTTCCCTAAACTACGCAGTGGCTTAGCAATGCTATCCAACCTTTTCCAAGCTGCTGCTTCAGCGACTTTATCAAGTTCTCCGATGCTTGCTAGCGCTTCCTCTAGTTTCATTTAACTCACTCCTTATTTACTCGGTTAAAAGAGGCAGTTCCCTCGTAGGGACTGCCTCTTGGTTATTTTACTTGCGTTCTAGCGAAAAAAGAAAATTGCTAGAGTTCCTGGTCCTGAATGCGCACCAACCGCACTACCAATAGTGCCTAAAACAATGTTTTTTGCTTGAAATTTTTCTGCTAAAAGTTGCTTGAGCATTGTAGCCCCTGCCTCATTATCGCAATGTCCAATATAAATAAGCTGTTTGTCCAGATCTACCGCTAACTCCCCAACAATATCTGTAATGCGTTCATATAACTTATGCTGACCTCTTACTTTTTCTAAAGGTATTAACCTGCCCGCTTCATCTACATATAAAATTGGTTTAATGCTTAAAAGATTGCCGAAGAAGGCAGCTGGATTACTGACGCGTCCTCCTCTAGCCAAATAATCTAAATTTTCCACTGTAAAAATATGCTGAATACTTTTTATTTTATTATTTATAAAAGTTATAATTTCTTCTTTACTTGCTCCCTGTGCGGCAAACTCACATGTTTTCTGCACAATGAGCCCTGCTCCAAATGTTACTGCTTTTAAGTCTATCACCGTGATGTCAAAACTCGGATACAATTCCTGCACTTGAGCTGCTGCCAACCTTCCTGCTTGGTATGTCCCTGAAAGCTCAGAGGAAAAAGCTAGATAGATCAGGCTGTCCTCACCTTTTACTGCACATGCAGTGAAAAAATCTAGACACTGTTGCAAGCTAACTTGTGCAGTTTTAGTCATTGCACCTTGTCGCATGCGTCTGTATAACTCTTCACTTTTAATCCCAAACTTATCTTCAAATTCTACGTTATCTACAATTACTTTTAAGGGTAAAACTTTGATGCTGTACTGCACAATGATTTCTTCTGGTAAATCTGTGCCAGTATCAATCACAAAATTAATAGACATATGCAAGCCCCTCTCCTACTAATATGCTTATTTTAGCTTTTCTGTGAGCAAATTGCAAGTATACGAAAAAATAGAACTAGCAAGCTTTACAACTCGCAGTTCTATTTTAAGAAGATAGAATTAACAAATTTTTTTCACCTATAAGTGTAAATTGTAGGGGCGATTCACGAATCTCCCGTTCTTTCTTAGCTTAAATATTTGCTTCTAAGAGCGGTGTATAAATTCTTGTCGCTAGTTCATTATCTAGCATATACAAAGCAGCAGGATCATGAGCCACCATTTTCAAGCGCCTAACTATAGCAGTGAAATTTGATTCTTCTTCAATTTGCTCAGTTACATACCAATCAAGAAAACCTGAAGCGGCATAGTTCTTTTCTTCAACTGCAATACTTTTTAAATCATAAATTCTACCTGTTACAATTTTTTCATGGGCTAACGCTATTTCAAAGGCACTTAAAACAGAAGCAAAATCTGCTTCTGGATCTTGAAATCCAGTGATTTTAACATTACCTTCCATTTCAGCTACAAAATTAAAAAATTTCATCGCATGGTCTACTTCTTCTCTGTATTGCACTCTTAAAAAATGTGAAAAACCTGGCAGATCCATAGCAACGCAATAGGCCGCCATGGATAAATAAATATGGGCCGAATAAAATTCAAAGGTTATTTGTTCATTAATAGCTTGATTTAATTTTGCAGAAATCATTTTTCTTGCCTCCTAAGATATTATTTATTGTCTTTATATTACTACAATATTTAGACAATTACAACACTATTCTTTTGTTTTTAGTAATTATTATCGTTTTATCTTTAAGATTAAGCTAATTAAAAATTACGCTTCAAATTAGCAATTTTTTTGACTTACCTCTTGCAATTATTCAATTTTAATGGCAGAATACCCGTAGGGAATGAAGTTCTCCCCGTGCAACTAGCCGAACCGCTTATTAAGCTGATGACTTCTGTGATTTTATTATCGCAGAGTTGTCAGCTTTTTTACATTTATGCCAGCAAAAAGGAGCTATGTCTTATGTTATTTAGTCTTGCGCTTATTTTTATTTGTGGCTTTTCCCTTAGTGGAATTTTACAAAAGCTGAAAATGCCTGGTCTTTTAGGGATGCTTCTTGTCGGAATTATGCTTGGCCCTTACGCTCTCAATCTTATTGCCCCTGAGATTTTAAACATTTCTGCTGATCTCAGGCAAATTGCCCTGATTGTTATTTTGCTGAGAGCAGGTTTGGCAATTGACATTAAGGACCTAAAAAAAGTTGGAAGGCCAGCTTTTTTAATGTGCTTCGTTCCTGCTACTTTTGAGCTTCTTACAATTACCTTACTTGCTCCCATATTTTTCCATATTTCTTATTTAGAAGCAGCCATCATGGGAGCTGTACTTGCGGCAGTTTCTCCTGCCGTGGTTTTACCACGCATGCTTAAATTAATGGAAAATGGCTATGGCAAGAAAAATAGTATTCCGCAGCTTATTATGGCGGGAGCATCAGCAGATGGTATTTATATGATTATCCTTTTCACATCACTCTTAAGCATGTATCAAGGTGCTGGATTCCAAATGATTAATCTGCTAAAGGTGCCTATTTCCATTGTTAGCGGACTAATGGTGGGAATTGGCACCGGTATCATCCTTGTTTGGTTTTTCAAAAAAGTTCAAATACGCGATACCGTGAAAATGCTAATCATTTTTAGCACAGCATTTCTCTTCATTTCCCTTGAAACTCTACTTAAACCCTATTTGCCTGTATCCGGTCTCCTAGCGGTAATGGCTTTAGGCGGAACAATCCTAAAAAGCTATGATATATTAGCAAAGCGCCTGTCTGGCAAATTTTCCAAAATCTGGGTTGGAGCTGAGATCTTACTATTTGTGCTAGTAGGTGCTGCTGTGAACATAAGCTATCTGGCTAGTTCTGGTTTACTTGCAGTGGGACTAATTTTCTCGGCACTTTTATTTCGCATGCTTGGTGTTTTTACTTGTCTCATCAAGACCAAGCTTAATAGTAAGGAAAGACTTTTTTGCGGAATTGCTTATCTGCCCAAAGCTACTGTCCAAGCAGCTATTGGAGCTATACCCCTAGCATTAGGTGTGAGTGCAGGAAGAACAATTCTGACTGTTGCAGTACTAGCAATTATAATAACTGCTCCAATTGGGGCACTCGGAGTTGATTTAAGCTATCAAAAGCTCTTAACTAGCGAAAAAATTAGTAAAAAATAAGAAAAAAAGAGGCACAGTTAACTCTACTCCAATACAGAGCACTGTTAACGCACCTCTTATTTTTTTTTGTATTTTTGCAGATTTTTTAGAGCTTAAAACAAACTACCTATCCACTTTACTAAATTGCCCCATAGTGATCCCCAGTAATAATCCATAGGTGGTGTATAGGGGAAATAGACTAGCATACGAATAATCCATATGCCAATAAAAACAAGGGCAAGAACTAGCCAAATTTTCCGCCAAATCAAGAAATCTTTGCTAGGCTTATCCCAAATACTTACAAGCAAAAGCACTAGCACTAGTGGTAAAAGATAAACTAATGGATGCCAATACCAAGCAAGCAGAAATTCTCCTCTTGTCAGTGCAAAAACTGCTCTTGACATCCCACAAGCCGGACAAGGAATGCCCGTTGTAAGCTTAAAAAAGCAACTAGTTGGACTCTTAGCTAAATATAATAACAAATAGTAAAAAGCGAGGGCTAAGAAGATGAAAAGTCCTCGCTTGATGGTTTTTTTAGAGATCGATAGCACTGTTTTTGGTCCAAACTTTATTCAGTTGACCCTGCATAATCATTGCGCCAACTATCGTCAACCCAAAAATTGCTAAGAGAATAAATAGTGTACTATTATCATCTACCATTTCTCCTGCTTTTGCTTGTGCTGTTCCTGCTAGCTTGCCAAATTTATAAAACCAATAAATCACATAGGGAAAACAAATAATTGAAAGCAGCAACTCCATCCCTGGATTGATACTCTCATCCTGCAAATATACTCTAATCTCGTCTGCAGTAATATAGAGCCAATACAAGAAATAAATACCACAGGTAATAATGCTTAAGAGCAATACCTGTAGTGGTTCTCTTACCCTTCCTTTATTCATAAAATCACTCCTTTTTTTCATCATTATAACATATCTTTAGAGCTTTTTTTTGTGTTATAATAAAAATTAGTTAAATCTAGGGAGGTTTTACCTTGAGTGGAAAAGCAGCTTTACGCAATTTACCAAAAATAGATATTTTTTTACAAGCACCAGAACTAAAACCTTATCTTCTTCGCTATGGCTTACAAAATGTTACGGAGGCTTTAAGAACTGTGTTAGCTAAAGTAAGGCAAGATCTTATAACTGAATTGCGCTCAACCTTTACCAGTGATACTGAACTGCTTCCTCTTATAAACGCATATTTAGAATCGCAGCACCAACCGGTACTACGCCGCGTGATTAATGCTACTGGGATTGTCCTGCATACTAATCTTGGCCGAGCACCTCTCAGCAAAGCTGCTATGCAGGCTGTAAACGATGTAGCTCATGATTATGCAAATTTGGAACTTGACTTAGACACCGGTAAGCGTGGTTCTCGTTATAGTCATGTGCTTGGTCTCTTGCAACACTTAACTGGATGTGAGGACGCACTAGTAGTAAACAATAATGCTGCTGCTGTCATGCTTGCCCTTGCTAGCATCAGCAAAGGTAAGGAGGCTATTGTTTCCCGAGGTCAACTAGTAGAGATTGGTGGTGCTTTTCGAGTTCCAGAGGTGATGGAAGCTAGCGGAGCAATTCTCAGAGAAGTTGGCAGCACCAATAAAACTCATCTCAAGGATTATGCCAAAGCTATCAATGAAACCACAGGTCTTTTACTCAAGGTGCATACGAGCAATTATCGTATTGTAGGCTTTACTCATACACCGACAACTGAAGAATTGGTTCAACTAGCAACGGAATATAATATACCTCTCTTAGAGGATTTAGGTAGCGGTTTTCTCTTAAATTTACAAAAAGCTGGAATTGCTGATGAACCAGCAGTACAGGATTTAATCCAACTTGGTGTTGATGTTATCACCTTTAGCGGTGATAAACTCCTTGGTGGGCCACAAGCTGGAATTATTGTTGGCAAAAAAGCACTGATTGCTAAGATGAAAGAAAATCCCTTAACCCGGGCCTTGAGAGTGGATAAAATGACGGTGGCAGCTTTAGAAGCTACTCTCAGAGCTTACTTAAGTCCAGAAACTGTATTAGATGAAATACCTACTTTAGCTATGCTGACAATTTCTACTTCTGCTTTGCGTAAAAAAGCCTTTGCCCTTAAACAAGCAATTATCAAGGCAGGTTTTCAGGGCACAGTAGAGGTTATTCCTACCTCCTCTTTAGCAGGTGGTGGTTCCCTTCCAACCACAGAGCTGGCTAGCTTTGCTGTTGAGCTACGCTTGGCTAATGGCGATTCATTGGACGCCTTCACCCAAAAATTGCGGAGGCAACAACCTGCCCTAATCGGTCGTATTCAAGCAGATGCATTATTACTTGATGTACGCACTATCCGCAAAACAGAACTTGCACTAGTGGCAACTCTACTAGCAAAGGAGTAAGCATGAGCTATCTTATTATTGGTACAGCTGGACATATTGATCATGGAAAAACAGAGCTGGTTCGAGCTTTAACACATATTAATACCGATAGATTACCTGAAGAACAAGCAAGAGGAATTTCCATCAAGCTAGGCTTTGCACCATTAACCTTAGCAAATGGGCAAAGGGTTGGTATTATAGATGTACCAGGACATGAACGATTTATTCGTCAAATGTTGGCTGGAGTTAGCGGCATGGACTTAGTACTACTCTTAATCGCTGCAGATGAAGGTATGATGCCTCAAACAAGAGAGCATTTAGCTATTTTAGATTTATTACAGGTAAAGAATGGTATAGTTGTCGTCACTAAGAAGGATTTGGTTGATGGGGACTGGCTTGATTTAGTTATGGAGGAAATTAAAGAAGAGTTAGCTGGTACTTTTTTAAGTCATGCTCCAATGCTGGCAGTTTCTTCTTTAACTGGCGACGGTATAGATGAATTAAAAGAACTCATCGAAAAAGCAGTTCTTGATACTCAAGCTAAAAATAATACTGGTATTGCTAGGCTGCCTATTGATCGCGTATTTTCTATTCAAGGCTTTGGTACTGTGGTAACTGGTACTCTTTGGAGTGGCACTATTAGCGTAGGTGATAGTTTACTGCTCATGCCCTTAAACCGCAGAGTACGAGTACGTGGTTTACAGGTTCACGGAGAAAAACATACTACTACAGAGGCTGGGCAAAGAGTTGCTGTCAATATTACCGGGATAGAAGTAGCTGAAATTGCTTCGGGAAGTCTTTTGCTTGCTTTAGAACAGGTTGAACCTAGCTACCGCGTAGATATGGAGCTCCAACTACTTCAATCTGCTAATGAACTTGCTCATAATACAAAGCTACGCTTCTATGCAGGAACAAAAGAAATTCTTGCCAAGGTCATCCTTTTAGATAGAGACACCTTACAACCCGGTGAAAGCTGTTTTGCCCAGATTCAACTTGCAGAACCGCTGGTTGCGATTAAAGGTGACCGTGTAATATTACGCAGCTATTCCCCTATGGTAACTATTGGTGGAGGTGTCTTGATTGATATCAAACCAACTAAACATCAGCGTGGTGATGATGAAATTTTGGAGGCGTTAGCCACTAAGCTCGTAGGTACCCCTGAAGAAAAACTCCTTGAAGCAAGTATTGATGGTTTCTATTCAGCTACACAGCTAGCAGATAAGACCCATTTGTCAGAGCAAGAAATCACGCTTGCCTTGCCAAATATTCTTAGTAGTACTGAACTCTTAGCTTTTGTCATCGATAAAGCTACTTATTATACTAATAATAATTGGTTCCAAAACTTACTTGCTGAAATGCAGCTTGCTCTTACCGTTTATCATAAGTTATATCCCTTGCGTTATGGTATGCCGAGAGAGGAATTCCGCAGCAAATTTTTAGCACCTTACAGCTTAAAATTCTGCAACTTTTTACTGGCACTCTGGCAGGAACAAGAGATTTTTAGTATTAATGAGGCTATCATTGCACAGAAAGGCTATCAGCCTCAGATTAAAGGAAAAGCTGTGACCATCTTAAAAGAATTGGAACAGGCTTTTTTGCAAGAACTCTTTATGCCACCTCTTTGGGATGAACTTATCGAGAAACTAAAAATAGATTCTAAACAAGCAGAAGAATTTTTAAGATATTTTTTACAAAGTAACATTCTCATACGGGTAAGCGAGGGACTACTCTTTCATACTATGGCTATAGAACAAGCTAAGGGCTTAGCAAAAAAGCTTGCCCAAGCAAATGAGGGGAAATTAGAACTTGCTGCGATGCGAGATAGTATACATTCTAGCCGCAAATTTGCGCTTCCGCTATTAGAATATTTTGACGAAATAAAATTTACCCGTCGAATAGAAGATTACCGAGTAGTAAGAGGTTAAGGGCATAAAAAAAAGAGCCTAGGCTCTTTTTTTTATGTGTTATTGTTGTGAACTAGAAATTTTTGTTTTTAAGGTTTGTGCACCATTTACCATTTCAATAATAGAAATTTCTTTGATAGGGTTGTGAAACTCATCATAAGAGAAAATTCCAGTTACTGCTGGGAAATCTTTTGTAGCTGCTAAAGCTTTTGCCACAGCCGCTCCGTCTGTAGTGCCTGCTGTTTTTACTGCAGCAGCATAAAGATAAGCTGCATCATAACCAAGTGCTGCAAAAGCAGATGGCTCTGAACCATATTTAGTTTTGTAAGCTGCTACAAATGCTTGTACATTTTCAGCTGGATCTTGTGAAGAATAATGGTTAGTGAAGAAAGTATTGTTGAGTGCATCTGCACCAGCAATTTTTAATAGGTCTGGAGAATCCCAGCCATCAGCACCTAAGAAAGGAACTGTGATACCCACTTCTCTTGCTTGAGAGATAATTTTAGCAACCATTTCATAGTAACCTGGAATATAGATTAATTCTGCACCAGCATCCTTAAATTTTGTTAATGTTGGGCGGAATTCTTGGTCTTGACCAGAATAACCTTCTGCTGCTACTACTTCGCCACCTAAAGACTCAATAGTAGTTTTGAAGACATTGTATAACCCTTTAGAATAGTCGTTTGTGTTGTCATAATAAATAGCAACTTTTTTTACACCTAATTCATTTACGGCAAATTTAGCCCCAACAACTGCTTGTGGTGGATCGATAAAGCATGTGCGGAAAGCATACTCGCGAACTTTACCTGTTGCAGGATCTACAGTAATATCTGGGTTTGTACCAGAATTAGTAATTAATGGAATTTTGTATTCTGTAGCTACTGGAACTTCTGCAAGTGTTGCTCCAGAAGTAGCAGGACCAAATAAAGCAGCTACTCTATCTTGTGTTACTAACTTAGTAGCAATACTCAAGGCTTCTGCTTGGTCGCCTTTGTTGTCCATTTCTACATAAGTAATTTTCTTGCCTAACACTCCACCCGCTGCATTAATTTCCTCGAACGCAAGTGCAATACCATCTCTACCTTGTGTGCCATAAACTGCAATAGCACCTGATAATTCATAGTTAAGACCTACCTTGATCTCATCACTTGCTGCAGCCTTACTGCCGCACCCAGTAATCATCAAGCTCATCGCCAAAAGAGCGATTAATAAAAATGTCATGCTTTTTTTCATTACCAATTTCCTCCTCATATTTTTGTTTTTCAGTAGCAAGTTAAGCGAGTTATCGCTTTTTACCCCATACTCTAAACTACTAAAACTGTTGTCATATTATCATTATCAGCGCTAATTTGTCAAATCATTCTATACTACTATTTATCAAATCACTATCAACTCATATTTGTCAAATTACTAGTCTTTAGTTTCATCAGTAATAGTTGCACTTACAGTTAGTAAATGTCAGTTCAAGGCTTCCTCTTCTACCTTGGAAAGTGAGGGTTTGCAAGTACTTATTTTTTCAGGACTAAACCAATTACTTCTAACTTTTCTTTTGTCAGCGATAACTCGGATTTATATACCCCTTAAAAAGTCGATTTTCTGCTCTACTAATAACAGAGCTAGCTGCTATATCATAAGATAGCATTGAGAATAATCCAAAAATAGCAAGCAAGTTTTATTTATTATTAACTTGATCAGGGATACCTTTTTACATAAACTTTATTGTACATTATTTTCATAATTATGCTAAGATTAAAAGAGGATAAAGAACTATGAGTATGGCAAATAATTTCTACTAAAAGAATATCTATTTACTCAAACAATATTTTTGGAGGAGATAACAAATGGCTGACTTAAAAACAACATTTTGCGGATTTGCACTAGACAACCCTTTTATACTTGCTTCTGGACCCTTATCATATTCTGCCGAGGGTATCATTCGCGCAACTAAAGCAGGAGCTGCTGCTGTTGTAACTAAGACAATTAGAACAACCGCAGCTATAAACCCAAAACCACATATGGTTCTTTCAGGCAAAAACTCGCTGATTAATTCGGAGCAATGGTCTGATTATCCACCTGAACGCTGGATTAAAGAGGAAATTCCCAGAGCAAAAGATGCAGGAGTGAAATGTCTTATTGCAAGTATTATTGCTGGCAACGATGACCCCGATGAGTTCTTAAGTTTGGCTAAACCCATCGAAGAAGCAGGTGCTGATATGATTGAAGCCGCTAATAGTAGCTACATTGAAGTAGGTAAACTACTTGATATGGTCAAGCCTATAAAAAAAGAATTGAAGATTCCTGTGATTGTAAAAATAAGCAATAACTGGAAAAACGCCGCCGAGTTGACAGAACGTTTAGCTCAATCCGGATTCGATGCCATCACGGTTATGGATGGTATGGGTCCTACTACAAGGTTCGACTTGCGCACCGGGAAACCACTTGTTGGTGGTTATGGTGGTTCAGGCCATATTACAGGATCAACAATATTCCCATTTGCTCTTCAGCTTGTTCGTAGTATCGCCTTTAACTATAAAAATGATATCATGGGTCTCGGTGGTATAACTTATCCAAGTGATGCCATGGAAATGCTGATGGCAGGAGCTTCCGCTTGCGGTGTATGCTCATCTGTTATCATCAATGGTGTGGATTATTTTTCAAAACTTATTGAGGGACTTGACAAGGGCCTAGAAAAATATGGCTATAATAGTGTTAAGGAAATCATCGGAAAATCCCTCCAATATAGAGAAGTCGATTTTGACTACAAGTCTGAAAATTTCAAGTTTTATCCAGAGAAGTGCAGCAACTGCAGACGTTGTGTAACGGTTTGTGCATATTGTGCGCGTACTCTCGAACTTGGTTTCATGCATGTAAATCCCATTGAGTGCCGTTCTTGCGGACTTTGTTTCACTGCATGCCCCACCAATGCCATCTCAATGTTATAAAGATATCTTCGGTAAAATTTACTGCAGATAAAATAAAGCCATATGTTCTTAAAAACAGAACATATGGCTTTTTGCCATTAAAAATATTGTTTTGCTAAATAATATTCTATTCAGATTTTCAGCTAAAGATAATGATAGAACTAAACTCCAGTTTGAATAAATTTCTTCATTTTTTAGCCATCCTAAAGATAATAAGGAAAATTAGCTTTGCACATTAGCATTTACAGCAAAGTCCGCCCTAAATAATTCTCAAATAATTTATGCCAACCAAGAATTTTTGCTAGTAAAACATCCAAATTTAAAATCACAATTCCATATTATCTGATTTTTCAGCTATGTTTACTGGAAGTATACGCTGGTTCAAGGCTTCTTCTTCCACTTTAGAAAGTGGGCGTTTAAGCTTACCCGCGTCTTGTAGAGCTAAAGAGATAGCTTCTAATTCTTCCTTTGTTAAACGATAATTTGATTCTTTACCCTTTTTAACTGGTTTTCCATAAAACCGATTTTCTTCCCTGGTGGCAATTGAAGAGATTACAACACCATCGCCATTATCATCTAACAGTGCCAGAGAAAAGCTTATATCACTATTTTTTTCATAGAAAGTTCCATATCTTACCATGCTAATATGTTGCAAATAGGTATTAGCTCCATCTTTAATACGGAGAATCTCACGCTGCAAAAAGTGTATCTCTCCGATTGCTTTATCCGTTTTCTGCCGATAATCTACTAGCATCGACTCTAATTTTTCCCCTTCGAAATCTTGCATCATACTATTATAGCGCTTTTTAAGTTTTGCTAACCCCACAGCCAGAATGATAAACAGGCATAAAAGCAAAGCTACTGCTATTAATAACCCTAAAGAAATATTTGCTAGATTTGCAGTGATCAATTGCATAAATAACTCCCCCTTAATTGATGGTACATAATAAAATTAGTTATCTTAAAAATAAATATGCTGCAATGCTAGCAAAAAGTATTGCTGGTAAAAAATCCCCTACCTTGATTTTTGTCACACGCAAGAGATTTAATCCAATAACCAAAATTAAGATTCCTCCGGTGGCCTTTAACTCCCCAATTACGGAGGTGGATAGATATGGCTGGACAAATTTTGCTAAGATTACGATAGCTCCTTGATAGAGAAATACAGCAAGTGCTGAAAATGCTACACCTATACCTAAGGTGCTTGCAAAGACCATTGCCATCACGCCATCTAATAAAGATTTTACAAAAAGGATTTGATGGTTGCCACTGAGTCCGCTCTCTAAGGAGCCTAAAATAGCCATAGCACCCACACAAAACACTAGGCTTGATGTCACAAATGCCTGGACAAAAGAACCAGTGGAAATGTGTTGTGATAGTTGTTTTTCGATGGATACCCCTAAGCTATTTAGTCCATTTTCTATCCCAAGCAGGTGTCCTACAATTACTCCTAACACCAAGCTGATAATCACTAACAGGATGTTTTTTGTAACTAAAGCCATTTGTATCCCAATCACTACTACTCCTAAAGAGGTAGCTTGAGCAATTTTTTCACGTAAATCCTTTGATAAAAAGCGCCCAAATAGCAAGCCAAGCAGTGTACCTAAAAGAATTGCTCCGGCATTTACGCTTACACCTAGCACTGCTCTTCTCCAAGTGCTAAGAGAATATCTGAGATTCGCATTAAATCTTCTCTGCTGTAATACTCAATCACTATTCTTCCCTGCTCATCCTTTGTTTCTAAGCTGACCTTAGTGGAAAAGTGCTCACGCAAGCTCTCCTCTAACTGTTTTATTTCACCGCTACTTATTTGTGTGTTCATCTTAGTTAATGGCTTTTGTCTAGATTTAGCAGAAAGGCTTTTGATGTACGCTTCTGCTTGCCTTACTGTAAGACTAGCCGCAACGATTTTTTCTGCTATTGCCTCCTGTTGCTCTATAGCACCGCTGAGCACCACTTTACCTAGCCCTACACTGAGCATGTTCTTAGCAAACAACTCGCCTGCCTTGCCTGGCAATTTTAAGAGCCTAACCAAATTTGTCACATAAGCTCTACTTTTGCCCAATTGTATGGCTAGCTCTTCTTGTGTTGCCTGGAATTCTTCTAGATATGTTGCATAGCTTTTTGCCTCTTCATAGGGAGTTAAATCTTCCCTTTGGATGTTTTCAAGTATTGCTATAGCTGCCATTTCTCTTTTACTAGAGCTACGGAAAATTGCAGGCACTTTTTTCAAACCTGCTGCTTTCGCTGCTCGCAAGCGCCGCTCTCCAGCAATTAAGGTGTAATGATTATCAGTAACCTGTACGATAATTGGCTGTAAAACACCATATTCTTTAATGGAAGCCGCTAATTCTCGCAAGGATTCCTCTGTAAAATCTTCCCTTGGTTGATATGGGTTAGGCTTTATTTTATTAATTTCTAGCTGATGCACAGCCTCAGTTACTACCGCCTGCTGGCTTGGTTGCACAGCAATTTTCACTTGCTGTTTTTGTTGATTTTCTCTGTTATCTGGAATCAAGGCTTTTAAGCCCTTGCCAAGACCTTTTCTAGTTACCATTATTTATAACCTCCTTAGCTAAAGCACTGTAGCTTTCTGCTCCTTTTGATAAACTTGCGTAGAGCGCAATAGGCAATCCGTGACTCGGTGCTTCTGCTACTCGCACATTTCTTGGTATTATTGCTGTAAAAACCTTACCAGAAAAATTTCTCTGTATCTCTTCTACAACATCTAAAGCCAAATTTGTGCGACTATCGTACATTGTCAGTACTATTCCCTCGATAGCCAGCTTGGGATTTAAGAATTCCTTGATTTGTTCGATAGTTTGCATTAGATCGCTAAGTCCCTCTAAGGCATAATATTCACATTGTACTGGTATCAGAATACTATCCGCTGCAGTTAGCGCATTTATTGTTAATAACCCCAGTGATGGAGGTGAATCGATAATAATATACTCATAATCCGCTTGTATCTGCTCAAGCAGTCTCGCTAAAGCCTGCTCTCTTTGTTCTATTTCCACTAACTCCACGGCAGCTCCTGCTAAATTTCTCGTTGCTGGCAAAAGAGTAAGTGTTTCTAGCATCGTTGGCAAAAGAACCTCTTCTAGCTCTACCTGTTCCATTAAAGCATCATAGACGCAAGCTTCTAAGGTACTTCGTTCAAAACCCAGTCCACTAGTGGCATTGCCTTGGTCGTCAAAATCCACCAAGAGCACACTCTTTCCTTCTATGGCCAAATAGGCTGCCAAGTTAATGGCTGTGGTTGTTTTTCCTACACCGCCTTTTTGATTTGCAACGGCAATGATTCTCCCCATATCTTCCTCCAATGAAAACTGCTTTAATGCTGATTATATCATATTGCAGCAGAATTGACCTGTTTTATCAGAAGAAATTCTCAAGAAAATATCTACAAAAAGGTTACCCTCAGCAAATTAGTCTATCGCAATAATTATACGCTACAAACCTGATAATTTTCGCATAAATTACGCTCGTAACTGTTCAGATAGTAAAAATAGAATTTTTCTGCTACTATTCAATAAAAAACATTTGGAACTATTTTATAATTAATTAGCTCAACCTCGCACCCTCAGCTACTTTTGCTGATAAAAATGGGATTAAATAAAATCCTCTCATAAATATTTTTTTGCTTTTTTTGCTTTTGATAAGTTTATTCAATTTGACTTCTATGTCCCTTCAACATATGATTTTCATATAAAAATGATTGAGGAGGATTTAAGCAATGCAAAACAAGATAAGTATCAAGAAAATCAAAGAAGATGCAGAAGCACTCTTTCAAAGTGGTGGTTATTTTTGTTCCGAGGCAATTGTAGCTTCCTGCAGAAATAATTTTGAACTGGATATGCCTGTAGAAATGGTTGCCATGGCAGCTGGTTTCCCTGTAGGTATTGGTCGTTCAAAGTGCCTTTGTGGTGCAGTTTCTGGTGGTGTGATGGTTTTAGGTTATTTTTTTGGTCGCAAAGCCCCTTCTAACCCTAATGCACCAGAAGTTGCTAAAACTTTTGCCGTCTCTAAAGAACTACATGATTATTTCAAAGAAGCACATGGGGCATTATGTTGTAGAATTTTGACTAAGGGTATGGATATGGCTTCTGGTGAACATAAACAACAGTGTGTTAGTTTCACTGGTGAAGTAGCGGGAAAGGTTGCAGAGATAGTCGTGAGAGAACTTGGTCTTACGAATATTGATGCTGTATAGTGGTGGATTATGCTTAAACGATTACCACTTCCATTCGCTGGTTTAATGCTTGGCCTTGCTGCTTTAGGCAATCTTCTAGCAAGCTATAGTGAAATCCTTCGTCTTGTCTTAGGTGGCCTTTCTTTCGTCTGCTTCTTGCTTTTGCTTTTAAAGCTTTTAAAATATCCAAAAGATATTATTGCAGATTTGCACAATCCCGCTTTAGCTAGCATTGCCGCAACTTTTCCCATGGGCATTATGATTCTTTGTACTTACCTAGCTGCTTTTAATAAAGCGACAGCTTTAGCATTTTGGGTTTGTGCACTCATAATCCATATCATACTAATCATCTATTTTACTGCAAAATTTGTTTTGCATTTTGATATTAAGAAAGTCCTTCCCAGCTATTTTGTTTTATATGTAGGTATTGCAGCTGCTGCTGTTTCTGCCCCTGCAGTTGGACAACAGCTAGTGGGACAGTTTGCCTTTTGGTTTGCACTGTGCAGTTTTTTAGTGCTTTTACCTGTGGTTACCTATCGTGTGGTAAAAATAAAAAATATACCAGCACCACTTTTACCTTTTCTTGCTATCTTTACAGCCCCTGCAGCTTTATGTCTAGCAGGCTATAATGCTAGCATAACATCTAAGAGTCTAATGCTTATTTATCCATTATTAGCTGTAACTTGTATCCTTTATCTGATAGTGCTTTTTCTTTTACCAAAACTCTTCCGTCCAAAATTTTTACCTAGCTTCTCGGCTTTTACCTTTCCACTAATAATTAGTGCAATTGCCGTAAAAACAACAAATGCTTTACTAGTAAAGCAAGGTATTGTGTTGGGATTTTTTCCCCTAATAATAACTATTATGACAATAATTGCTTTCTGTCTTACCCTTTATGTACTTTATCGCTATCTAGAATTTTTATTCACTAAGCCCAAGATAGAGCAATAATTTTATTAGGAAACATATAATTAGCAACTTAGAAGTCAAAAAAAAGGTCGAGACTTAAGTGTCTCGACCTTTAGCTATTGCATGATTAAATATCTAAGTTCCTTACATCTAGTGCATGCGTCTGAATAAATTCTCTTCTTGGTTCAACATTATCACCCATGAGAATGGTAAATATCTCATCAGCATAAGCAGCATCTTCGATAGATACTTGCAGCAATGTTCTTGTTTCTGGATTCATGGTTGTATCCCAAAGCTGTTCAGGGTTCATTTCTCCAAGACCTTTATAGCGCTGCAGACTATAGTTTTCTTTACCCTCTTTTTGTAGCAAGCGTTCTAACTCTATATCACTATAACAATATACTTCTCTCTTGCCTTGTTTATATTTATAAAGTGGTGGTTGTGCAATATAAACATAGCCTTGGTCAACTAGAGGACGCATATAACGATAGAAGAAAGTTAAGAGCAGAGTACGAATATGTGCTCCGTCTACGTCCGCATCTGTCATAATAATTGTCTTATGATAGCGAGCCTTTTCAATATTAAAATCTTGTCCTACACCAGTCCCAAATGCTGTAATCATATTTCGAATCTGTTCACTACTCAGAATTTTATCTATCCGCGCTTTTTCTACATTAAGGATTTTTCCTCTGAGGGGCAAGATAGCTTGAAAACGGCGTTCTCTGCCTTGCTTAGCAGAACCACCTGCTGAATCTCCCTCTACTAAGTAAATTTCACACATACTTGGATCTTTTACCGAACAATCAGCTAACTTACCTGGTAAGCTAGAGTTTTCCAAAACACTTTTACGACGAGTTAGCTCTCTTGCTTTTCGAGCTGCTTCTCTCGCTCTTTGTGACCTCACTGATTTTTCAATAATTTTTTTGGCAATACTAGGATTTTCTTCCAAAAAAGTGCTAAGTCCTTCTGAGAAAACTGAATCTACAATACCACGCACTTCACTATTACCAAGCTTTGTTTTTGTTTGTCCCTCAAATTGTGGATCAGGTACCTTTACACTAACAATAGCTGTAATACCTTCGCGAATATCTTCACCAGTTAAGTTTTCTTCCGCATCCTTCAAAATATTATTTTTACGAGAATAGTCATTAACTACTCTCGTCATGGCAGTCTTAAATCCTACCTCATGGGTACCTCCCTCATGCGTGTGAATGTTATTGGTATAGGAAAGTAGGTTTTCCGTATAACCATCATGGTATTGGAGGGCAATTTCCACCTCAACTTTATCCTTAAATCCTTTAAAATAAAGTGGAGTTGGATGCAAAGGTGTTTTATTACGATTGATGTAATCGATATAGGCTTTAATACCATCTGCATGCAGAAACACCTCTGATTTATTGCTACGCGTATCTATTAAGGTTATTTTCACGTTACTATTTAAGAAAGATAATTCACGCAAGCGAAAAGCTAAGGTATCGTAGTTATAAACTAAATCCTCAAAAATATCTCCGTCTGGACGGAAAAGAATTGTCGTGCCATTTTTTTTAGATTTACCAATTACTTTCAGGCTTTGTGTAGTTTTACCTCTGCTAAACTCCATCATATAGACTTCGCCATTCCGGTTAACTTGCACCTGCAAATAGCTGGAAAGAGCATTAACTACGCTCATTCCCACACCATGCAAACCACCTGATACCTTGTAGCCACCATCGCCAAATTTACCTCCAGCATGGAGAATAGTCAGTGCTACTTCTACCGCCGGAATACCCATTTTTTGATGAATATCCACAGGAATACCTCTGCCATTATCGGTGACTGTAATGCTATTATCTTCACCAATAGTTACTTCTATGGAATCGCAAAAACCGGCCATCGCCTCATCAATACTATTATCTACAATTTCATAAACTAGATGATGTAACCCTCGGCTCGAGGTACTACCAATATACATTCCTGGTCTTTTTCTTACCGCCTCTAAACCTTCTAAGACCTGAATCTGACTAGCATCATAATCTGTGCCTACTCTATTCTCTTCGGACATTGATTTTAACTTCCTTTACCTATTTTTTATTGGCTCCAAAAGGGAGCACCTTAACTCGCAGGACAGCAAATCTGTACTCTACAAGAAATTCACTTTTTCTTAAATTTGCTTAGATTGTAGCTAATAGCTACTTCCGGCTCTATATTGGCATTTTTTTATTGAAAACTTGCTTGCCAATGGACATTTTTCAAATCTACTATTGTGCGCAGTTCTTTAGCGTAAGCTCTTACTGTGTTAAAGCTTTCTTGCTCGTTTATTAATACTGCCTTGCCATCAGCTAGTACTATGCGCCCAGCTACCATAGTCAACACAATATTCTGTGGGCTACCAGAATATACAAGAGCTGAAATAGGGTCAAACATCGGCACAGCTCCCGCTGTGTTATCTTGGAAGATAAACAAATCAGCTTCCTTACCAAGCTCCAAAGAGCCAATTTTATCATCTAACCCTAAGGCTTTAGCACCAGCTCTAGTAGCGAAGGTTAAGACATCTTCGGCGGTTACTACATCTGGTCGCTCTAAGCTACATTTCTGCAATAGAGCAGTCATTTTTAATACTTCTAACATATTATTGGTATCATTGCTGGCTGCACCATCGGTTGCAATTGTAATGGCAATGCCTTGCTCTTGCATAGCAGCAATTGGAGCTACCCCTGATGCTAGAATCATATTACTTAATGGGTTATGAGAAACATGAGCACCACATGCTAGTAGCAGTCCCTTGTCCTTTGTTGTCATTTTTACACAGTGAGCAGCAATAAAGCGTTGGTTTAAGAGACCAACTTCTGCTAGCAAAGGAATACAATCTAGTTTATAATGCTCATTAGTGTATTCATTATCGTCAATCGTCTCATTTATATGCATAGTCAAACGCATCTCTAGCCTATCTAATGTCTCTTTTAATTCATGCATGGCATCCATGCCCGGAATATCCGAAATCAAGCTAGGAGCTGCTGCAATACTGATTAAAGGATTGTTGTGATACTCTTCCTTGAGACTTACTATATCTGCCAAGAAATGATCAAAATTATCCATATATCCACTGCCATTATCTATCTTCGCTGGACTTATTAAACCTCTGGCATATACTTGCCTAATTCCTGTAGAGGAAATTGCCTCAATAACAGCTCTATCCATCCCAGGAAAATCATGCAAATACTGAAAGTCTAAGACAGTAGTTGCCCCTGTATGAAGCAGATCTAAACATCCAACAATTGAAGCTGCCGCAGCCATTTCCGGACGAATATAATAGCGGCTTGGGCGCACTGAGCTATTTGCCCAATCATAGATGCGCTTATCTCTACCTAATCCTTTTAAGAGTACTTGAAATAGATGTGCATGAGTATTGATTAGTCCAGGAAATATAGCTCCACCGACTGCATCCAGCTCTTTTTTCCCTTGCCACTCTGTAAGTACTGTGGCTTGTTCTCCAATAGCTACAATCTTACTCCCTACAATAGCTATAGCGCCGTCCTGATAAATATGGCGCTCATCGTCCATTGTGATGATACAAGCATTTTTTATGAGTACATCCGCTAGTTTAACCACCTAAGTATGCCTTCTTAATCGCATCGCTTGCGGCTAATTCTTTTGCATCACCACTTGTTACAATGTGTCCATTTTCCATCACATAAGCACGGTTAGCAATAGATAAGGCCATCCGAGCGTTTTGCTCTACTAAGAGCACAGTGGTTCCATTTTTATTGATTTCCTTAATAATAGAAAATATTTCTTTCACTAATAATGGTGCCAAACCCATAGATGGTTCATCTAGCAATAGCACCTTAGGCATTGACATTAAAGCTCTGCCCATGGCTAACATCTGCTGTTCTCCCCCAGAAAGTGTACCAGAATTTTGTTGGTAACGTTCCTTCAGCCTTGGGAAGCTTTGGAAAACCAACTGTAGATTTTCTTTATTCTTTTTTTTATCCTTTTGCAGATAAGCCCCAAGTGCTAGATTTTCAGCTACGGTTAGATTGGCAAAAATATGTCTTCCTTCAGGCACCTGACAAATCCCTAGCTTTACAATATCCTGTGGCTGTTTATGCATTATAGATTTACCCAAATAACTAATATCTCCAGTTTTGGGACTTAAAAGCCCAGAAATGCTACGGAGTGTTGTACTTTTACCGGCGCCATTTGCTCCAATTAGCGTTACAATTTCCCCTTCTTCAACCTCTAAGCTAATCTTTTTGAGAGCATGAATAGCACCATAATAAACATCAATATCTTGTACTACTAACATGCTATGCCTCCTCTCCTAAATAAGCCTCAATTACCCTTGGATTATTCTTAATTTCTTCAGGTGTGCCTTCGGCAATTGTTTTACCATACTCCAGCACATAAATACGCTCACAGACACCCATAACCAAAGACATATCATGCTCAATAAGCAGAATAGTTAAGCCAAATTCTTTATTTATTCGCCCAATTAAGGCCATTAACTCTTGAGTTTCCTGTGGATTCATGCCTGCTGCAGGTTCATCTAAGAGTAATAACTCTGGGTTAGCTGCCATTGCTCGCACAATCTCTAAACGGCGCTGCTCACCATAAGGTAAGCTAGTTGCCTTCATCTCCGCCTTATCTGCCAAGCCAAATATTTCTAAAAGTTGCAAGGCTTTTTTATCCATTTCTTGCTCCATTTTACCGTAGCGAGGTAACCTGAGTATGGCATCTAACATAGAATAATTATCATGCCAATAGGAAGCTAACTTCACATTATCCAAAACAGACATCGAAGCAAAGAGCCTGATATTTTGGAAAGTTCTTGCAATACCATAGCTAGTAATTTTATTTGGTTTCACTCCATTTAAGCGTTTATTATTGAACTCCACATCGCCCTCTGTTGGCACATAAACACCCGTTAAAAAATTAAAGACAGTAGTCTTACCTGCACCATTGGGACCAATAAGACCTACAAGTTCACCTTTTTTAATTTCTAAATTTAGATGGGAAACTGCTGCTAAACCACCAAAAATCATGCTTACATTAGTTGTTTTTAGCATTTTTGCCACCCCTTCCCTTAAAGCCTAACAAGCTTTGCAAGTTAAACTCCTTAGTACCCATCAAGCCTTGTGGGCGGAAAATCATTACTAGAATTAAGAGCAAAGCATAGATTACCATTCTAATTGCTCCAAAATCTACCAAGACAGCATTTAAGAAGGTAACGCCAATAGCCGCTAAGATTGAGCCAGTAATACTACCTAAACCGCCTAAAACTACCATCACTAAAATATCAAAGGAGCGCGCAAAGGTAAAAGTAGTCGGTTGAATTAAGAAGAAATAATGTGCATATAAAGCTCCACCTAGCCCTGCAAAAAATGCTCCCAAACTAAAAGCAACCGTCTTATAATAGGTGGTATTCACGCCCATAATCTCTGCAGCAACCTCATTATCTCGAATGGATACGCACATTTTTCCGTGGGAGGAATTAATAAAGTTCTTAATTACTGCAATCGTAATGATAACAAAAAGGAAAAGCATAGTCCAAGTGGTTTTTTTAGGAATACCATTAATCCCAGCAGCTCCGCCTACATATTCAATATTCACTACTAAGCCACGAATAATCTCACCAAAGCCTAATGTAGCAATCGCCAAATAATCTCCTCTTAAGCGTAACGTAGGAAGACCAATAACTAACCCAATCAACATTGCAGCTAAAGCACCCACTACTACAGCAGGAATAAAAGGAATTCCCAGCTTCATAGTGCAAACCGCTGAAACATAAGCTCCTACAGCCATAAACCCCGCATGTCCTAGCGCTAATTGACCGGTAAAACCAACAATAAGATTTAAGCTTAAAGCTAAAATTATATTAATTCCTGCTAGGAAAATATTCACTTGATAGTATGGACCGATAATACCAGTGACATCTGTTAGTAAAAAGACACCTATATAAATAGCTAAAATTATTAAAATTGTCGTAATATTTTTTTTCTTCATCGCCTACACCTTCTCTTTCATGTGCTTACCTAAAAGGCCAGCAGGCTTAATAATCAAGATCAAAATCAAGAGTCCAAATACCACAGGATCGCGGAAGTTTGTACTCCAATATCCACTTACAAGTGCCTCGACAATCCCTAAGAGGAAACCGCCAAGCATAGCTCCTGGAATAATTCCAATACCACCTAAAACTGCTGCTACAAAAGCCTTCAGTCCAGGCATTAATCCCATTAAAGGGTGCACAGTTTGATAATAAAGCCCTAAAAGTACCCCAGCTACTGCTGCTAGCATCGAGCCGATTACAAAGGTAGTGGAGATAATCCCATCTACATTAATGCCCATTAGTGCTGCGGCTTCCTTATCATAAGAAACTGCCCGCATAGCTTTGCCAATTTTTGTGTAATTAACAATATATTGTAGGAGCACCATCATCGCAATGGTTACCCCAAAAATCAAAAGCTGATGGTTAGTAATTGTAATTACACCATCAAAAAGCAGGTAAGATTTTTTCACAATGGCTAGTGGAAACGCCTTGTAGTCTGCTCCTAAAACTACTAATCCACCATTTTCTAATAATAAGGATACACCAATAGCGGTAATAAGTACTGTTAAGCGAGCAGATTTTCTGAGTGGACGATAAGCCAAGCGTTCAATTAAATATCCAGCTAAACCACTAATTAGCATCGCAAACAACATTGCAAACCAAAATGGCATTTTCAGAATTGCTACGGCAAAATAGCCTGCAAAAGCACCAATCATCAGTACATCACCGTGAGCAAAATTTATAAGTTGAATGATGCCATAAACCATAGTATAGCCTAAGGCAATCAGAGCATAAATACTACCTAAAGACAATCCATTTATTACTTGTGCAAGAAAAGTTTCCAAGCTTATTCCCCTTTCTACAATAAAAGATTTAAAAATCATTACCTTTAATTTTACTTGAAAACCTATGTTTATACAAGTTCTATTTGTACTTTTATCCATATCTACATAAAAAAAGAGCAGTCCAATGAACTGCTCCCATACGCTTTGCAAATGTATCAATTCGTTTATACTTATATTTTTCCTACTATATTATTAATCCATTTTCTACTGGTAAATCGTTTTGAAACAATGATTAGCTTTACTACTTCCTCTATGGCAACTAAAAGCACCACTTGATAAAGTGGCAGGTGTAGCACAACCGCACCAAAAAATGCCAGCGGTATGGCAATTAGCCACATCGTACTTGTTTCCACCAACATAGCAAATAGCGTATCCCCACCAGAGCGTAAAACACCTGTAATCAACAAGATATTGCAGTATTTTAAGATTTGAACTGCCGCCATTGCTCTTAAAGTAGTAACGACATTCCAAGATGTTGCTTCTGTAACCTTAAAAATTCCTACTATAATTGGTGCAACAGAAAATAAAATTACTCCAGCAAAAATTCCAGTCACAAGTCCCAAAATTGCTAGCTTCTTACCTGCACGATAAACTATATCCTCCCTGCCCGCACCAATATATTGAGCTAATAGGATAGCTGAGGCACTGCTAATACCAATAATAACAACAAAGAGCAGCTCTTCGATTGTTCTGGTGATTTGCACAGCAGCCATGGCTGCCGTACCAATGCGGGCATATGCCATGGTACAAACATTAAAAGCTATTCCCCACAAACCATCATTTAAGAAGACCGGTGCCGTAATTCTTAAGAATTGCAGATAAAAGTCTTTGGATATTTTCACATTTTTTTGCCATATACCAAAGAGATGTTCTTTATAGCGTACAGTTACAGCTAATAGCCCTAACATTTCTGCTAAACGGGCAATAGCCGTACCTAAGGCCGATCCTTCAACACCCATTGCCGGAAAGCCAAGCTTGCCAAAGATAAAGATATAATTCAGCAGAATATTCATGCCTATTGCTAACACACTAATACGCATAGCCACGCTTGCCTTACCTGTACTACGAAAAGAAGTAGAGCAAGCAAATGATATTGCTTGTGTCGTATAGGCAAATGCCACAACCTTTAGGTAATCATTGGCTAGCCCAATCACCTCTAAATCCTTGGAATAAAGCCCCGCGATAAAACTTCCGCCAAAGAAAGCAGCTAATGCCCCTGCTGTCATGAGAACTACTCCAATAAGACTAATTAAGCGAAAAACCTTTTGGATGCCAACCTTGTCTCCTGCACCGAATAGTTGGGACATAAAGACAGCTCCACCAGCATTTAATCCAATTAAGAATAATAAAAGAAAAAAGAAAAATTGATTGCTAATTCCTACCGCGGCAACTGCTGCGTCTCCAAGCTGACCAACCATAAAAGTATCACTCATATTTAATGCCGAGTTTACAAATTGCTGTAACGCAATTGGAATAGCTATCAGCATTGCCTTTGGGTAAAAATAGCGGTTTGCTAATTCTTTTTCAATCGTTAATACTTCTTGCAACTAATCTCCCCCAATTTTCATGTATATCTAAAAACTGGCACTTGATAGCAAGGTTTTTAACCCCCTGCTATCAAGTGCCAGTTTTTTTATAGTACTGGTTTATGGCTACAGTACTGCATCAATGGCTTTTTTTAATTGTGGTTTCGGCATAAAGCCTACTTGTTTTGTAGCAATTTCACCATTTTTGAAGAGAATCAATGTTGGAATGCTCATTATTTCATATTTAATCGAGACTTCTGGATTATCATCCACATTAAACTTGACAACTTTAATAACATCTAGGTAATCATTGGCTAGTTGCTCTACAATGGGGGCTACCATGCGACAAGGTCCACACCATTCAGCCCAAAAATCTACTAAAACTGGCATTTCTGATTTTAATACTTCCGCTTCAAAGCTTGCATCTGTCACATGTAACAATTTAACAACACCCTCTCTATCTTGCCTCTAATGGTATATATTCAGCTTTTTCACATACATCTTGATATGCAGGTCTAATAATTTTCTTCTCTACCACAATATTTTCTAACCTATGAGCACACCAACCTGCCATTCTAGCTGCGGCAAATAACGGTGTATAAAGCTCCTTTGGTATATTAAGTATATCATATACGAAGCCAGAATACAGGTCTACATTTGCAGCTACGCTAACTCCAGGCTTATATTCTGCGAAAATTTCTTTGGTTAAGGTTTCAATTTTATGGTATAACATAAATTCCTTCACCTTTGCTGGTCCTTTTTCGACAGCTAATTCATAAGCTTTTTCTTTTAGTAGATTAGCCCGAGGATCAGATAAGGTATAGATAGCATGCCCTAAGCCATAGATTAAACCTGTCTGATCAAAAGCTTCCTTGCGAAAAATCTTTAAGAGATAACTTTTTAATTGTTCATCATCAGACCAGTCTTTGACATGTTCTTTAATATCATCCATCATTTTTAGCACCATGATATTTGCTCCACCATGTTTAGGACCCTTGAGAGATCCTACTGCTGCCGCTAGTGCAGAATAAATATCTGTGCCAGTAGAGCTAATAACATTTAAGGTGAAAGTAGAATTATTCCCACCGCCATGATCAGCATGTACAACCAAGCAAAGATCAAGTACCTCTGCTTCTTTATCGGTAAAATCATTTGATGGTCTAATCATATGCAAAATATTTTGTGCTATGCTATACTCTGGCTTTGGGCTGTGAATATAAAGACTTTGATTGTTGAAATAATGATTCTTTGCTTGATATCCATATGCAATAATTGCTGGCATTTTAGCAATAAGGCTAATACTTTGTCGCAAAGAATTTTCTATAGAACCTTCTTCAGGTTCATCATCATAGGAATATAGTACCAAAAGACTACGCTGGATTTTATTCATAATATCCTTACTTGGGATACGTAGAATCATCGTCTCCATAAAACCAGCTGGTAGCTCATAATTATCCTGAAGTAGCTTGCTAAAACTATTTATTTCCTCCTTATTGGGGAGTTTACCGCAAAGCAAGAGATAAGTTACTTCTTCAAAGCCTCTTCTCCCATCTGCTTGAAAGCCCTTCACAAAGTTTTCAATGCTGATGCCGCGGTAAGTAAGTCTGCCTTCATCTGAAACCTTTTTACCATCTGCAATTTCATAGCCATGCACATCACAAACCTTTGTGAGGCCAACCACAATACCTACATTATTTTCATCTCGCAAGCCTTTTTTTACATTGTATTTCTTATATAAATCATGCTCGATTTGATCGTTAACAGCAATTTGCTCGGCCATCTCTTGCATAAATTTCTTATGTTGATTCATTTTGTACCACCTTTTCTCATACACTTTTCGTTATAGTATAGCTTAAATCGGACTAGAGGTAAATACAATTTACTAGAGCCTATTTTTTTTCACCTTAATTAAAAAATCACGAAACGCTTCCGCCAATGGGCTTAAATTGCGAGTCATATTATAGGCGATATAAAACTTACGCTTAACCAGAAAATCTAAAACCTCCAGCTTTTGGACTGTTCCCCGCTCAATTTGCTCCTTCGCAGCTACTTGGGAAACCCAACTTAAGCCTAGACCTGAACCAACAGCAGTTATAATCGCTCTTGTACTCCCTAGCTCTAATTCTACCTGAATATCTTGTTTTTTCACACCAGCTTTATGTAATGATTTCTCTAAAACCATCCTAGTACCTGAACTATGTTCCCGCATTATAAATTTACTTTTCATTACATCGCCCAAGCTCACGTGTTCCTTTGCGCCCAACACATGTTTTGGTCCTGCAATAAGCACCAACTCGTCTTCTAAAAAAGGCAAGTATGTTAAATGACTATTTTCTATTTGGGCACCGACTACACCAAGATGGATACTATCTTCTAACAAACGGTCAAAAATTTTACCCGTGCCAGCAATTTCCATGGAAATACTTACTGTTGGATGTGAAAGCTTAAACTCGCCAATATAGAGTGGAAGTAAATATTCTCCCGGGATAGTGCTTGCGCCAATACGCAGTGTTCCCTTTTCTAGTCCCTTAAACTGTTGCATTTCATTAAATAGCAAGTCAAATTGATTTAAGATCCTTCTTGAATATTCATAAAAGAGTTCTCCAGCTTCAGTTAGCACGATACCCTTTTCCTTGCGCCCAATTAATTGTAGCCCCAAATCATCCTCCAAAGCTTTTACCTGCCAGCTTATCGCCGGTTGTGTCATAAAAAGCTTTTTCGCAGCAGCAGTAAAACTGCCTTCCTCTACAACCGCCATGATAATAATGAGTTGTTTATAGCTAGCCATCTTTTTTCACCTAACCTTCTAGCTCATTATACATGATAATCATAAACAAATATAGATTAACATAGAAAATTTTTTTATAGTTAAATGCAATTTTAGACAAAAAAAAGGTAAGGAAATTTAGCTTCCCCTACCTTAATTCTTGTTCAATTACGGCTATTTTAGCCCCATTTGCTCTTATTTACATGTACTTCAATTTCTGCCATTACACAAGCTTTTACGATTTCTGCTGCATCTAATCCTTTAGTGAAAACGGCAACACAACCTGGATCTAATTCATCCTCAATGCCTTCTTCACAAAGTGCTGCAACTTGATCCATTAATCCAGCTAACTCCATATGCAAACTATTAGTAAAGCATGCACGGTCGATTTTTTCAGCTGCTTCCTCACTGAGAGCTACAAATTTTTCTTTTGGCGCACCACATTTTGGGCAAACATCAGGTGCATCTGTTTCATTGCTGATAAAACCACATACTGAACACTTAAACATCATAATTCCTCCATTCGTTTAGCAATTATTTTAACTTTTTGTAAGACCATTCTAATAATTTAAGAGATTGTCATTTGCAGCATTTACATCCTTAAATTTGCGTACCGCTGGCATCGAGTCCTTAACACCCTGCACACCTCTAGTTAGAGCAATACAGCCTGTACGAACCATCTCAATAATGCCATGGGCGGCTAACACTTCAGCTAGAGCATCAATTTTATCACTTTCGCCGGAAAGCTCTACAACCATACTTTCATTATTAACATTAACAATTTTAGCACGGAAAATACTTACAATATCCACAATATCTGAACGAATTTCTGGTAAGGCTCGAACCTTTATCATAGCCAACTCTCGTTGAATAGATTTCTTTTCAGAAATATTTTCTACATGGATTACATCAACTAGCTTCAGTAACTGCTGAATAACTTGCTCAATATCATAATCCTCTGTATTTACCACCAAGGTAATCCTAGTCACTCCAACTTCCTCTGTAGCGCCTGCTGCAATGGATTCTATATTATACCCTCTTCTACTCACTAAGCTAGCAATATGAGATAACACCGTTGGTCTATTTACCACTAACAATGCCAAAGTGTGCTGCATTCCAGTTTCACCTCTTTATCTTTTATATTGTTATTCTATGCTTAAAATAGCAATTCGTCAAATAATTTTCCAAAAAGTTCGTTTCCGCTGTACATATAATACCAGGTGGCTTATAATGTAAACTATTAACAAACACCAAGAGGAGGTTACTATGCAATTACTAAAAGATCGTATTATTAAAGATGGCCAAGTGCTATCAGATACCATTATCAAAGTAGATTCCTTTCTTAATCACCAAATAGATCCCGTACTGATGTTTGCCGTAGGGCAAGAATTTGCTACGCGTTTTGCTGATACACCTAAAAAAATTACCAAAATACTTACAATTGAAGCTTCCGGTATTGCCGCAGCGCTTACCACTGGCTACGTCTTAGAGGTGCCTGTAGTTTATGCTAAGAAGAAAAAGCCTTCTACTATTAAAGAAGATACCTACACCGTAACTGTACATTCCTTCACTAGAGATGAAGATGTCAATGTGGTAGTACAAGCTAAATATTTAACAACAGATGATCACATTTTGATAATTGATGACTTTTTAGCAACAGGAGAAGCTATTCGTGGCATGGTAGATTTAGTTAAGCAATCTGGAGCTAGCTTAGCTGGAGTTGGGATAGTGATCGAAAAACAATTCCAACACGGTGGAGATAAATTAAGAACAGCCGGGGTACGCATTGAATCTCTTGCTCAAATTGA
Organism: Clostridia bacterium; assembly: GCA_037141195.1. Taxonomy (GTDB): domain Bacteria; phylum Bacillota; class TC1; order TC1; family JBAXCZ01; genus JBAXCZ01. Next base: position 12,294 of record JBAXCZ010000003.1, on the reverse strand, counting down.
AGGAACATTTAACGGAAAAATCACTATCGCTTAGTAATGATTTATGGAGTTCTCCACTTTTTTTGTGGATGGGCTCTTTTTTTATACTGTTTTTCATGAATTGATAATCAGTATCATGATAATCTGTTATGCTTTTTGCATATTAATGTTATAATAATAGCAAGAAATTTTCCATAGCTTTGATTTAAGTTGTTATAATTGGAGAGGGGCTGATTATATAAAGAAACTTGGTTAAAGATCTTAGAATCTTTGCAAGTAAAAAAGAGGAGGAATTTGTAAATGGAGAATACTTTACACCGAAAATACGGTATTTTTACTGCAATTGCCATGGTTGTTGGCATTGTAATTGGTAGCGGAATTTTCTTTAAGGCCGAAAAAGTATTAAACGCTACCAAGGGTGATCTTAGCTTTGGCATTCTAGCTTGGATTATCGGCGGCGCTATCATGGTCATCTGCGCATATGTATTTGCCCAGTTAGCAGCCAGATATGAAAAGGTCAACGGCATCGTAGATTATGCTGAAGTTGCACAGGGAAAAGCCTACGGCTATTTAGTTGGTTGGTTCATGGCCACTATCTATTATCCAACACTCACTGCGGTACTAGCCTGGGTTTCCGCCCGCTATACTGCAGTACTATTTGGCTTTAAGGATCCAATTACCGGAGTTGAGGTTTATGTTATTGCAGGATTTTTTCTAGTTTCCATTTATGCACTAAATGCTCTCTCCCCAATACTATCTGGTAAATTTCAGGTTTCAGCTACGGTGATAAAATTAATTCCTCTATCTTTAGTGGCTGTTGTTGGCATAATTGCTGGTTTACTGAACGGTCAAACTATCAGTAACTTCACAGCTGCCACTGGTAATGTAGTTTCTACAGGACAGCTATTCACAGCTATTGTAGCTACCTCCTTTGCCTATGAGGGTTGGATTATTGCTACTAGTATCAATGCTGAACTCAGAGATTCCAAGAAAAATCTACCCAAGGCTTTACTAGTTGGCACCATAATAATTGTTGTTATCTATGTTACCTACTTCATTGGTTTAGCTGGAGCAATGCCTACTGCTGAATTTATGGGTGGTGGCGAAGGTGCAGTAAGAACAGCCTTTGGTAAACTACTAGGAAGTCTTGGTGGTAGCACGCTTTTTGTCTTTGTTGTTGTTTCTTGCTTAGGAACCATGAATGGACTGATGCTAGGATGTACCCGTGGTTTTTATGCCTTAGCCGCTAGAAACATGGGCCCAAAACCAAGTATGTTCAAACAGGTAGATGAAACTACAAATATGCCTACTAATTCTTCTGTTTTAGGCTTACTCCTTAGCTCTATCTGGCTAACAGTTTGGTATGGCAACTTTGCTGGTTGGTGGCCTATTTTCTTAGATATTTCCGAACTGCCTATCGTTACCATGTATGCGCTTTATATTCCTATTTTCCTTTGGGTAATCAAGAATATGCGGGATGCAGGATTTTTCAACCGAGTAATCATGCCAATTCTAGCGATTGCAAGTTCTGTGTTCATGATCTTTGCAGCTTGTGTTTCCCATAAAATGGCTGTAGTTGTCTACTTAATTATCTTTGCTATAATCGTAGGCTTAGGTATCCTATTTAATAAACGACAAAAGACCATCTAACTTAACTTCAATGACTGTAACTAAAGTAATTTTATGCATTAAAAAGAGACAAGCAAAGTGGCTTGTCTCTTTTTGGTGTATGGTAATTTGAATTATTTTTCAATAGTTGCGTACATAAAGTACTTGAATCCTAGTGGAGAAGACCAGAAACCTTTTACTTCAGGTTTAAGCATAAATATATCTACATAGTAATAGATAGGAGCCATGGTCCAGTCATTCATCAAGATGTCCTCTGCTTCATGCATTTTAGTAAACCGCTCTTTTGCATCGGAACTGCTCTTAATCTCTTTAATCAACTTATCAAACTGTGCATTAGACCATTGTCCATCATTATTACCGCCGCCTGTAACAAATAAGTCTAACATACCGATTGGATCATTATAATCGTTCAACCAACCATTACGAGCAATTTGATATTCGCCATTTTTACGAGTATTCAGGAAAGTTGCCCATTCTTGATTTGCAAGTTCAACGGTCACTCCAATTTCTTTCCAATCCTTTTGTAGTGCTTCACCGATTAGCTGATGACCCGTACCAGTGTTATACACATATTCTACTGATGGAATCTTACCATCTGGATAGAGTTCAGCAATTATTGCTTTGGCTTTAGCCAAGTTACCTTCATAGTCTGTAGGATTATAGTAATCGCCACCTACTTCACGGAAAGATGAGCCAGGTTCAACATCAGATAGCCCAATTGGCACAAATGCACCTGCTGGAATTTGACCAGCTTTTCCAATATTTACGCAAATATAGTCACGATTAATGGCTAGAGAAAGGGCTTCTCTAAACTTAGGATTGTCAAATGGAGCTTTTTTGGTATTAAAGGAGATATAATATGTCCCCATTTGCCCTTCTACAAAAAAGTCAGGTTGTGCTTTCAGTGTATCAATTTCATCATTTGGTACTGTATCAATAAACTGTAGCTCTCCAGCCTTATAGGCCTGTAGCTGAGCATTATCATCATCCATCAAAACGAACTTGATGGTTTCTGCACCAAGTGCCTTTACATTCCAATAATTTTCATTTTTAGTATAGAGCATGTGCGATCCAGTTACCCACTCAGTAAGCTTGTAAGGTCCATTGCCAATGTAGGTTTCAGGAGTTGTTGCCCAAGCATCACCATTAGCTTCGATGATGTCTTGTCTAACTGGATAATAAGCTGGGAATGCTGTTAACTCTAAAAAGTACGGCACAGCATTATTTAAGGTAACAACTAATGTATTGTCATCAGTCGCTTCAACCGCTAGCTTTTTATCGCTATAACCCTTAATCACATCGAACATATATTCATAATCTGCTGCTGTATCAGGATTAATTGCACGGTTCCAGGCATAAACAAAATCCTTTGCAGTTAATGGCTGACCATCACTCCATTTCAAATTTTTGCGAAGATTAAATGTGTATGTCATGCCATCTGCACTAATATCTACACTTTCCGCTTGCCCTGGCACAGGAACAGACTTGTCATTTAAAGAATACAAGCCTTCAAAACCATGTACAATTAAAGTTGCACCGTCAACAGAACTATTTAGTGCAGGATCGATAGTATCAGGGTTTGGTCCAACACAAACAGCTAATTCTTTAGTAGCTGTGCCTGCATTTCCACTTGCTGGTGTTCCACATGCTGTGAATACAAACATGAGTAGTAAAATAACCGCAATTATTTTTGAAAATTTCTTCATTTGTTTACCTCCTAATTTTATTTTTTTAGGTACCCTCTAAGTTACCTAGCTATGTACACATAAGCCGTGTATACCATACAAATACACCTTATGCGAAGCATCCTCTTCATAAAGAACTAATTTCATCTCACCTTGTCCAAATTATGACATGCTGCATAATGCCCTGCACTTACTTCTTTGAATTCTGGCTCCTGCTCAGCGCATTGTGTTGTAGCATAAGGGCAACGAGTACGAAACCGGCAACCACTGGGTGGATTAAGTGGACTCGGTACATCTCCCTCCAGCACAATTCTTTTATGCGCTCTTGCCATAATTGGATCTGCTATAGGAATAGCAGAAATTAAGCTTCTTGTATAGGGATGTACACTATGAAAAGTTAGTTCATCGCTCTCAGCCAGCTCCACTAGTTTTCCCAAATACATCACGCCAATTCTATTGCTAATATATTTTACTACCGAAAGATCATGGGCGATGAAGAGATATGTTAGACCCATTTCTTGTTGTAAGCGTTCAAACATATTGATTATTTGTGCCTGAATTGAGACATCTAAAGCCGAGATAGGTTCGTCACAAACAATAAATTCCGGATCTACAGCTAAAGCTCTTGCAATGCCAATCCTTTGACGTTGTCCGCCTGAAAATTCGTGGGGATAGCGATTTGCATGCTCAGAATTTAGTCCTACACGCTCCAGCATAGTAAGTATTTTTTCGGTACGTTCATTTTTGCTAGCAGCCAGTTTATGAATATCAATAGCTTCTCCTACAATATCTCCTACAGTCATCCGAGGATCCAAGCTAGCATAAGGATCTTGAAAGACAATTTGCATCTTACGACGATATGGTAACATATTAGCTTTAGTAATATCCTTGCCATCATAAAAAATTTTACCGCTAGAAGGCTCATAGAGTCGAAGTAGAGTTCTACCTGTTGTTGTTTTACCACATCCAGATTCTCCAACTAAGCCTAATATTTCCCCCTTATTGATATAAAAGCTTACATCATCTACAGCTTTTACCAGCTTTTTCTGTTTACCAATACCTCCGACATGGAAATATTGTTTAAGATTTTGTACCTCTACTAATTTTTTATCGCTCACTTAGCATCTCCTCCTTCCGCTAGAGATAACTGCCAAGCTTCACTTTGACGTAACCAGCAAGCCGTATAATGGGTTTCACTAAGATAGGTGCAGGGCGGCATTTCTTTTAAGCATATTTTCATACAACTAGCACAGCGTGGTGCGAAAGGACATCCCGCTGGAGGATTTAGCATATCTACAGGCGTTCCTTCAATTGGTATTAATGGTTCATGAACCGTAGCGTTCAGCTTAGGAATACTAAGTAATAATCCTTTAGTATATTCATGAGCAGGCTGATAAAAAAGTTCGTCTACTGTTCCATACTCGACAATTTTACCTGCATACATGACAGCAATTTTTTCGCACATATTAGCAACAATCCCTAAATCATGGGTAATCATAATAATACTCATACCTAATTTTCTTCTTAATTCCATAATCAGCTCTAAAATTTGTGCCTGGATGGTCATATCCAAGGCAGTTGTCGGCTCATCAGCAATTAAAAGCTTTGGCTCACATGCTAGAGCAATGGCAATCATCACTCTTTGTCGCATACCACCGGAAAGTTCATGAGGATACTGATGTAACCTTTTTTCTGGTTCATTAATTCCAACAAGCTCCAACAAGTTTTTTGCTCTATCATAAGCTTCTTGCTTACTCTTATTAGTGTGTAGCAAGATAACTTCCATAATTTGATTGCCAATACTAAAAACAGGATTAAGGCTTGTCATTGGATCTTGGAAAATGATACTTACCTCATTCCCTCGCATTTTTCGCAATTCCTGCTCTGACATAGATTCTATTTGATGTCCGTTAAACCAAATGCTTCCACCAATTAAACGCCCTGGATAGGAGGTTAACCCCATGATGGAATATGCCGTAACAGATTTACCAGAACCAGATTCCCCGACAATTCCTAAAACTTCACCTTCTCTAAGTTGCAAAGAAACATCATTTAATGCCTTAACCTCTCCTACAGAAGTAAAAAAGGAGAGGCGTTCGCCCTTAATATCCAATAATAATTCGCTCATCGCTCTACCCCTCCCTCTAGTTTTTCAGTTTTGGATCAAAAGCATCGCGCAAGCCATCACCCAATAAATTGAACGATAAAATTATAATACTAATCATAATAGCCGGTGCTAGTAAACGATAAGGATAGGTTGTAATCCCACCAATCGCTTGACTTGCCATGCTACCTAATGAAGGCATTGGTGCAGAAACCCCTAACCCGATAAAACTTAGGAAACTCTCAGTAAAAATCGCCGCCGGAATTTGTAGTGTCGTAGTCACAATTAGTGTGCCAATGCAATTGGTTAAAAGATGCTTCTTGATAATCCTAGCGGAGGAAGCACCAAGTGCACGGGCTGCAGTCACATATTCCTGCTCTTTTAACATCAAAATCTGACTTCGCACAATTCTTGCCATTCCTACCCAATATAATAGGGCAAAAACAATAAAAATAGAAATCAAAGGAACACCAATAACCTTAATCCAGCCAAACCCGATTACCGATTCAGCTAAGGCATTCAGCGGATATTTTAAGGTTACACTTAAGAGAATGATAATTAAGATATCTGGTACCGAGTAAATTATATCCACTAACCTCATCATCACATTATCCACCGTGCCACCAAAGTAGCCAGATATTGCTCCATAAAATGAACCAATAAGTAAGATAATTGCACTAGCAATGATACCTACCAAGAGAGAAATTCTGCTCCCCATCATCAGTCTAACCATTGTGTCTCGCGCCAGGCTGTCTGTCCCCATTAAATGCGGGAAAACCTTTTCGCCACTATTTTGTAGCGCTATTTCATCCTGAGAATATTCAAATGGTGCTAGATTTTCACTTCCTCTATTCTGTTGTTCATAGCTGTAAGGATAAATTTGTGGTCCCAAAAATGCAAAAATAGAAACTAAAACAATCACAACAAGTGAAACCATGGCAATATTATTTTTGCGTAAACGCCTCATTCCATCATGCCAAAAATTCACACTTTCTCGCATGACAATCAGACTTTCTTTTTCTTCTTGAGTAGCAGGTTGAAAATCAGCAGGGTCTACTTTTAAGTGAAAACTCGGTAAATTATTATCCATTATCGTATCCCTCCTAATTCAGTTTAATGCGTGGATCAATCACTTTATAAGCGATGTCAACGATTACATTCATGGTAATTAACAGTGTTGCTAGAAAAATCGTAGTTCCCATAATCATAGGGTAATCTCGATTGATAATTGATGATACAAATTCATTGCCAATTCCCGGAACGGTAAATATTCTTTCCACAACAAAGCTACCTGTAAGTGTATAGGCAAGCATCGGACCTAAAAAAGTGACTACAGGCAACACAGCATTTCTTAGCGCGTGTTTGAATAGCGTTACAAACCCACTGAGTCCTTTAGCCTTAGCTGTTCGCATATAGTCTTGTCCTAAAACATCAAGCATGCTACTTCGCATTAAGCGGCTGATATAAGCAATGGGATAAAAAGAAAGCGCTGCTACTGGCATAATGTAATGTAATCCTGATGAAAGACCGTAGGTTGGTAACCATCCCAACTGAGTACTAAAAATCATCATGAGAATCGTTGCTACCACAAAGCTTGGTACAGAAATTCCAAATGTCGCAAAGACAATAATAGTGTTATCCACTGACTTACCTCGCCAAAGAGCTGCAATACATCCCAAAGGAATACCAATAAGCATAGAAATGAGGATAGAAATTCCTCCTATTTTAGCAGATACCGGAAAGCCTTTAGCAATAATATCAGCAACATTTCTTCCTCTTTGTTTAATGCTTGGGCCAAAGTCTCCTTTCATGGCGTCAGCCATGTAGGTGAAAAATTGTTCGTTTAGTGGTTTATCTAAGCCATACTTTGCTTCTAAAGCTGCTGTTACCGCGGCGCTTGGTGCTTTTTCCGCAAGAAAAGGACCACCAGGTACTAGCTTCATTAGAAAAAATGTAATCGTAGCAATTAAAAACAGAGTGACTATCGCAGAAAAAATCCTCTTAATTGCATATTTACCCATTTAGTCATCAACTCCTATTAATGATTCATGCTTTCTTTCAGGAGTAAAGAAGGTATATGTTTTAAAACAAAAATAAATGCTATTATTTCTTTTCTTCTTAAATTTTCACTCAGAAAAGAAACATTAGCATTTATCCCGGAATACATCCTCTGATCCAGTCTTTTAGTTTATTTTAAGTGTTTTACTCTGATTTGTCAATTGCTTGGGTTTCTTCCAAGATTACAATTCAGCATACTCCAACTTGTTATTTAGTCACTAAGAGAACTCCTGAAGAACCTTATTACTATTAAGCAAAATGAAAACCGGCTACAAAACTTGTATCGACAATATTTAAGACAAATCATACCTTACCCTAATCTAAAAATATCTGCTTTGTATTAGCTCATACAAGCAAATTTTTTTACCTGTACTCCGCTATTCCTGCAAAAAGTGCCAAGATATTTTCAGGTGGTACATCTGCCTGAATATTATGTACTGCGGCAAAAACAAAACCACCATCAGGAGAGAGAATCTCAATTTGCTTTCTTACAGCATCTTTGATTTCCTGTGGCTTACCATTTGGTAAAATATTTTGGGTATCGATTCCACCGCCCCAGAAAACTAAATCTTTGCCAAAGGTTTTTTTCAGATTCAACGCATCCATTTTGCTTGCTGTATATTGGATAGGATTTAAGATATCCACGCCTACTTCAATCAGATCTGGAATTAAATCATAAATGGAACCACAGCTATGAAAGAATATTTTTGCTTTAGTATTTTTATGAAGATAATCAAATAGGATTTTTTGTCTTGGTTTAATGAACTTGCGGTACATTTTAGGACTGATAAGCAAGCTACTCTGAGTGCCTAAATCATCAGATTCTTGCACCACACTTATTATGTCCCCAGCTTCTGCTAAGACATTTTTCCAATAAGCCAGCTTAATTTCTAAAATTTTATCCATTACAGCTTCTATAACTAAAGGGTTTAAGCCCAAGCCCATATAGAATTTTTCGTATCCCATTAGCCAAGCAGACATCTCCATTAAGCCTGTAGTAAAACTATGGGCAACAACTGCATTGCCTTGCTTGTCATAGTCAGTTGCTGCTTGCCTAATACCAGCGTAAAGCTTTTGTTCTTCAGGATTGGGATATACAAATTGCTCCTTTAAGTCTGCTAAGCTTTCTACATCCCTTAAGGGTGAACTGATCAAGTCATAATAGTGTCCATTAATTTTGGGCATCTGCCAAGTCATATTCCAGCCATCTTTATACTGTAAGTATTTTTCATTTTCCAGATATTCAGTGGGTGTAAGAGAGGAATTTCTAATAGAAACAGCTCTGCAATCCGCACCAATAGTTCGTAAAAAATTCTCACTTGGCAGCCCCAGCTGTTGGTCCATACAGATTATTTCTGATTTTTCTTCCTTTAGCCCTAAATATGGGAGGATATTATCATAAGCCTTGTTGCTAATCCCAGTAAGTAATGTTGATCCCAAATCAAAAGGCACCTTATCTGGTGTTTTGTGATTTATTGCTGCTAAAATTCTTTCCTTAGAATTCATTTGACTTCCTCCATTTTTAAAAAATTAATTGTGATGGGACGCAGAATAATAGCTGAGCAAGCCTTCTTCTTTGCTGAGTGTGGCGATGCCGCGCTCAGCAGTAAAATATTACACTCAGCTATTTCTTATCTTTTACTATCCAACTAGCTAACTAGCCAACTGGTTTTACACAACTTTCCATCAAATTTTTTACACCCGTGATACCGCTTACATTGTATATTATACTCTTAATAGACCGCTTGGTAAACTTTTTTTCTTTGTTTAGGAACAAAATAGCGAATGGATAGTCTAATTAGAATAGCTAATCATGATAGCTAAAAAAAAATAAAAAAAGGAGTTTTATCAATGCATAAAATGATTTTTAAAAATTTAAGTAAATTAACTGTAACAGCACTAATTACATCTGCTTTGCTAGTTAATCCCCTCTTTGCTACCGAACAACTTGCTACCACATCTTTACTACCGCTTGGAGTAGCAGGTACTTCAATCTCCTCTGACAAAATGACCGATTCTAGTCTCGTTATTCAGGGAGCGCTCTCCCTTGTTGGTAAAGATTCTATTCAGATAGGTGACAATCAAACAGGCATCGTTTTCCATCTTACAGATAAAACAGTAATCTTAAATGCCGCCGGCGTCAAGATTGATGCAAAAACACTAAATTCTAACATGTATGCAGCTATGGTATATCCAACCAATGCTAAATTAACAAAAAGCTTGCCAGCACAGACTTCTGATGGACAACTGCTAATTATTAAAACACCTATTGCTTATGCCCAAATTATGCAATTTGATACTACTCTTCTGAGTACAGATAAAAACTTAAAGCTTAATCTTAGTGCAAGCACAGTAATCATCAGTGAAAAAGGTGAAAAACTAGCTGCAAAAGATATTCCTAATAAAAATGTTTTGGTCATCAGCACAATTCAAACCTTAAGTATCCCCGCCCAAACCAACCCAGAGGTTTTGATAATCTTCACAGAAAATCACCAAGCAACCGAATATATGCACTATAACAAAAACCAACATGTTATGATTCCTATTCGAGAAATTGCCCAAACATTCGGTTTTAATCTCAAGTGGGACGGTCATAGTAAAAAAGTTACACTCACTAAGGGAACAGTGACTATCACCATCAATACAGGAAGCAATAAGATGAAATTTCAGCAATCCCTCCACCAAATGGATAATGCCTCCGAAATTACTAAGGGTAATCTCTATGTAGCAAGCTCTTTAATAGCAAAAATTCAAACACTCCTAAACAAATAATTTCCAAAATAATTTAAGAGCAGGTATTAGGTAGCTAGATTTTCTATTTCTTTTACTTGCTCATTTTTGCTTGCTTGTTTATTTATGTAAATATTATGATATAATTTCACTATCATAATTAAAGGAGCTAACATGAAGCTTAAACATCTAATTCTCAGCCTCTTGAGCATAACACTTATCATCTTTACTATTACTTTTGAATTTCATACACCTACCATTAAGGATGCACCAATAAGCAGCAATATAAATAGCACTATTAGCACATCTGAACAAGCAATTATTGATAGTGAGGCTGCTCTCAAACAACAAATAGCTGCTTTAGCCTCCGTTTTGCAAAAAGCTGAGCAGTTACGCCTTGGCTATTATTATCCCGAAGCTATTTCCTTATTGGAAAACAATCTTGCTCTCAGCCCCACAGCCATTCAACTAGAAATTGCCACGGTAAGGACAGCGCAAAATGCCCTCGTTAAATATACCGGTCCAATACAGCATATTTTCTTTCATAGCTTGATAGTTTATCCAGAACTAGCCTTTGATGGCAGCCAAAAAGCAACCGGCTATAATATGTGGATGACCACAGTTACAGAATTTCAGCGTATGCTACCGGCATTAAAGGAAAGGGGCTATGTACTTTATGATCTTGCAGCACTAGTAAAAACTTCTGGCTCTAGCTTAGTATTGCAAGATATCTTTTTGCCACCTGATAAAATGCCTTTAATCATCTCCCAGGACGATGTGAATTACTATGACTACATGGCTGAAAACGGCTTTGCCAGTAGGCTAGTACTAAATTCCCAGGGACAAGTAGCAACCCTAGTACAAAAGCCTGACAAAAGCTATGAAACAACCCTCACAGGTGATATTGTACCAATTCTAGATAGCTATGTAGCCGAAAACCCTGCTTTCTCCTTTCGTGGTGCAAAAGGCACCTTAGCCCTTACAGGCTATGCTGGTGCTTTTGGCTACACCATAACTGATTTGCAAGGAGCAAACTTAGCTAATGATCGGCTTACAGTACAAAAAATCTCAGCACAGCTCCGAGCAACGGGCTGGAACATTGCCAACCACAGCTATACACATAACCAAAGCCACAGAACAGGAAAATTAACCTTGCAATCTATGGAATATGATCTAGAACGTTGGCAAGAGCTGATTATGCCCTATATAGGAAAAACAAATATCTATATTTCTCCATTTGGGGTAAGCTATCAAAAAAACGATCCCCGCTTTCGCACAATTATTCAGTATGGCTACCAAATTTTTTGTTCTGTAGAACGCACGCCACGGCTTCATCTGCAAGGTGATAACCTAATTATGACGCGCTTTAATCTGGATGGCTATACATTTAGTCATAGTCCCTCTTATATTAAAGAGCATTTCTTTGATGTAGAACAAATTAGAGATGTAAAAAGGCCGCCACTCAACTAAAAAGTATAGAAGCGCACCCCATTTTCCCACTTGACATAGTAGGCTCCAAGACATATAATATTATTTGTGTCGAGAGCAAATCTCTGGAGAGGTACCGAAGCGGCCATAACGGGGCGGTCTTGAAAACCGTTAGAGCGAAAGTTCACGTGGGTTCGAATCCCACCCTCTCCGCCAGACTTACCTACGGTAAGAATAGTATAAAAAAACAATATGGAGTGGTGGCCGAGTAGGTCGAAGGCGCTCGCCTGCTAAGTGAGTATATGGGCAAAACCTGTATCGTGGGTTCGAATCCCACCCACTCCGCCAAATTGTCTGCCAAGACAAGAAGATTTAGTTGTGCCAGTAGCTCAGTTGGATAGAGTGTTTGGCTACGAACCAAGAGGTCGTGGGTTCGAATCCCTCCTGGCACGCCAAATAGAAAAGCGTCAGCATATGCTGGCGCTTTTCTATTTGGCTAATTAGATGGAGGATTCGAACGGGTCGTTAAAAAAATCTGCCAGTGGCAGATTTTTAGACACCGGCGTGATAGCGATGTGCAAAGCACAGAGCGGAGCGAATCCCGACTCTGGACGATTCGAAGATTATGATAGCGATGTGCAAAGCACAGAGCGGAGCGAATCCCGATTATTGGAGGATTCT
>JBAXCZ010000002.1:0-121925 GCA_037141195.1 Clostridia bacterium | reverse complement strand
ACTTATTGTATCCACCCAACCAATGATACTAGCTTTAATATTTAATCCTTTAAGACTTTCTAGATAGGTCAAAGCCTCCGTTTCAGATAATGCAACTAAAAGCCCTCCCGATGTTTGTGGATCATAAAAAATATCCATCTGCGCATCATCAAGCCCAACTATTTCACAATACTGGCTATAATGCTGCTTATTGCGACATGCACCAGCAGGCACAATACCCATTTGAGCATACTCAAGTGCTCCCGTCAAAAGTGGCAACTTTGAGAATTCAAAATTCAAGCAAATTTGAGCATCTTGTAACATTTCATAGGCGTGACCAATTAAACCAAAGCCTGTCACATCAGTACATGCATTAACTGACAAATCCTTCAATGCTTCGGCAGCATATTTATTTAGGAAAGACATAGATGCTATAGCTTCCTCAGCCTCGGATAAACTTGCTAATTCGCCTTTAATTGCTGTTGCAATTATTCCTGTACCCAATGGCTTTGTCAAAACTAACAAATCTCCTAACCGTGCGCCTAAATTTGCTAAAACATCCTTGGGATGAATAATTCCAGTTACAGCTAATCCATATTTTGGTTCTGGATCTTCAACCGTATGACCGCCAACTAATGCTGTATTTGCTTCTCTTAATTTGTCCGCACCTCCGGCTAAAATTTCTTTGAGTATATTTATATCTAAGCTATTAACTGGAAAGCTAACAACATTCATTGCTGTAATAGGCGTGGCACCCATTGCATATATATCGCTCAAACTATTTGCTGCAGCAATTTGCCCAAATGCATATGGATCATCAACCATTGGTGTAAAAAAGTCTACAGTTTGTACAATAGCTAAATCCTCTGTTAACTGATAAACTCCTGCATCATCCAAAGTTTTTCCACTAATTAGTACTTTATCATTTTCTACATAATCAATATCCTTCAGTATCTCACCTAGAACTCCAGGCCCTACTTTAGCAGCTCACCCTGCAGCTGTTACCATACTGGTTAATTTTACTTTTTCAGGCATAGTCCCTCCTAATTTTCTAAAAATGCTTTGTAAGCTAAATATGTCCAATATAAATCAGCTTTACTGCTTATCTCTTGAGGTGCATGCATTGATAGCATTGCCGGACCGCAGTCCACAGTTTCAATTCCTAAATTAGACAAATACATTGCAACTGTTCCACCGCCACCTAAATCGACTTTGCCTAACTCACCTGTTTGCCAGCAAATTCCTGCTCTAGCAAAAATATCTCGGACATAGCCAATGTATTCAGCACTAGCGTCATTAGCTTCGTATTTACCACCGTGTCCTGTATATTTCTCCACTACAACACCTTGGTTGATAATGGCTGCATTCTGTTTTTCATGTACATTAGGAAATGTCGGATCAAATCCTGCACTTACATCAGCGGATAGTGCCTTGCTTCTGTATGTTGTTCTAAGTACTGCTGCAGCGCTTGTTTCCCCTTGCAGTTCACATAAAGATGCAAGCACAAACTCCAAATAGCGTGAGCAAGCACCAGTATCACCCGTACTTCCAATTTCTTCTTTATCAGTTAAATAGACAATATTTGTATAATCGTGTTGTTTAGCCTCAAGCAGTGCTCTTACTGTTGCATAAACGCAAATTCTATCATCTTGTCCATATCCTGCAATAAGAGCTCTATCAAATCCAACATCTCTAGCCTCACCGGCTGGCACAATTTCTAGCTCAGCGCTAATGAAATCAGCTTTTGTTATCTTATAATTTATTTTTAAGTAATCAAAAATTGCAGCTTTAACTTTTTCTTTTTCATCCTTTTTAACTTCCATAGGCAAACTTCCAACAAGAAGATTAAGCTCCTCACCCTTTATGCCTTCTTTTAAGCTTAACTTCATTTGCTCTTGTGCAAGATGAGGTAATAAATCTGTAATTGTAAAGATAGGATCTTTAGCATCTTCACCGATAACTAGCTCGATTTTACTTCCGTCTGCAAGCATTACAATACCATGTAATGCTAATGGTATTGTTGTCCATTGGTATTTCTTTATTCCCCCATAATAATGAGTCTTGAACAAAGCTAAACCTGAATCCTCATATAATGGATCTGCTTTCAAGTCAATACGTGGTGCATCAAGATGCGCTGCTAATATTCTAACTCCTTCAAAAACTTTTTTCTTTCCAATTACTCCTATAGCTAAAATTTTGCCTCTTGTACTTGCATAAAATTTTGTACCAATAATTGCTTCTTCGATTTCTTCTAAAGGTCTAAACCCTTCCTTTTCTAACTCCTTAAGTAAATAATTAACTACCTCACGCTCTGTTTTACATTTGCTAATAAAGTATTTATATTTTTCTGCAAAAATAATAGCAGATTCGTGGGCTTGCTTATCTAAAGCTTCCCATGCATTTGTTTCATTTGGAACAACTTTTTTCTCTATTTTTTTCATTTCTACACCCTCTGTTTTTATTTGCCCCATGGACAGCAGGCTTGACATCTACCACAAATTCTTTTGCCAAAGGTATTCCTCATTTTAGTTAAAAATTCATCACAATTAGTTGCAATAAACCGAGCTGTCAAACTTTTATTCTCCTCAAAACTGACTCCTGTTATAGCTTTTGCTGGGCAAGCTTCTATACATATTTGGCAGCTTCCACAGTGGTTTTCTAAAGCATTATTTACTTCAAATTCACAATTAGTTAGAATAGTTACAAGCCTAAGCCTTGGTCCATACTGAGGTGAAACAAGTGCCGCATTTTTTCCTATCCAGCCTAAACCAGCTAAATTTGCTGCAAGTCTATGTGAAAAAATGCTACTAAGACGGCTGTCACCTGTTCTTTGAGAAGCTGGTATAGGAAATGCACTAAACCCAAGTTCCTCTAGCTGAATGGCTATACGAATAGCAATATTATCTAAAATCTGATTTAAAACATTATAATAATACAAATATGTATGCGTTGGTCCTTCTAATAGTTGTTCAATAATTTGATTTGGGAAGGGCATTCCTATTGCTATAGCTCTATGGTATTTTAAATATTCACTGCCGAATTCTTCCAATATATAGTTTTTTGCTGGTAATAAATCAGCGACACCAAAAAGTGTTGCCCCTTGAGCAAATGCAAAATCATGAAATCGCTGTTTTAGCTCTTCCTCACCATTCTTATCCAAAGCTTATTTCACCTCTTTCTGCTCAGGCTTTTTTTCTTCTACAATTACAATATATTCTTGTCCACCAACTACAGATACGTAATAATGTCCCTTGTCCTTTACAGATACCTCAATTAAGCCATGTGATTCTTTTTCAGACTTAACTAGAACCTTGTCTAGCTTTCCTTCTGCCATAAATAAGGCTAACTGGAACTCCCGTTTTCCCATATCTCCATATTTTGTTGCCCAACGGATACGAATATTATTACCTGTTGTGGTGAAAATCTTTGAATCAAGAGTTTGAAATTTATTCATTAATGCTAATATTTGCCAATTATCTCCACTGGAGATATCGCTTTCTACGAAACTTTCCTCACTATTGAGCCATTTTTCCAATCCCTCATAACTTTTTATCTGTAATTGGTTTTTTTCATATAAAATCACGCTTCCTGAAAGCAGTATGCTAATAATTATTAAAATTATAAAATATTTTTTCATTATTCCCTCCCATTAACATCCAACGCAGCTTAATAATATTAGTTTTCCTAATAAGCTAACCCTTACACTACTAAATCAAATTAAAGTTAATCTATTTATAAACTATAGATTTACACAAAAAATACACTCTTTACATTGTACACCATTTTTCCTAAGTGTCCAATGTTTGGAGTGTATTTAAACATATTTAACTGTTTCTTTTGCTAGGATAATTTATGCATGAATAACCCACTGCGCAACTTTGGCTCGAACCAAGTGCTTTTTGGAGGCATTACCTCTCCTGAGTCAGCCACAGAAATTAAATCTTCAATAGTTGTTGGACACATAGCGAAGGCTATCTGCATATCTAATTTGCATCGTCTTTCTAATTCTTCCAATCCTCTAATACCGCCAATAAAATCAATACGCTTATTCGTTCTTGGATCTTCGATTCCTAATATAGGATTTAAGACATTTTTTTGTAGAATAGCTGTATCCAACCGGTTTACAGCATCATTAGCATCATAAGTACCATTTTTCACAGATAGCTTAAACCATTGTCCCGCTAATAACATAGCTACAACGTGTTTTTCCATTGGACGAAATTTTTCAGCAACCTTTTCTATAGTATATACTTCAGCCAATTTTATTAAAAACTCTTCTTCACTTAAGCCATTAAGATCTTTTACCGTGCGATTATAATCCATTATAAAAAGATCTTCATCTGGGAAGATTACAGACATAAAGTAATTAAACTCTTCCCTACCACTGTAATTGGGATTAGCTTCCCTTCGTCTCTTTCCAACTTCTGCAGCAGAAGCTGAACGATGATGACCATCTGCTATATACAGATATTCAATACCCCTAAATATCTCTTCAATGCGTTTTACTAAATTCACATCATCTAATGGCCAAAAAATATGAGTAATTTCATCATCTGTTTTAAAATCGTATACAGGCTTATGAAATTTAATCCACTCATTAATAATTGAATTAATTTCAGCATTTTTACGATATGTTAAAAAAATTGGTTCTGTATTACAATCACAAATATCAAAATGCTTGATTCTATCCAGTTCTTTCTCCTTACGAGTAAATTCGTGTTTTTTAATTATATTATTGCTATAATCATCTACAGACGTAGAAGCTACGATACCGGTCTGTACTCTACCCCACATAATCTGACGATAGATGTAAAAAATAGAGGCTTCATCTTGAATTAAAATACCTTTTGCTAAAAATCTGTCAATATTTTCTTTTGCTTTTTCATATACTTCCATTTCATATTGACTAATATTATCAGGAAGATCTATTTCAGAGCGACAAATATGAAGAAAAGAATTTGGATTCCCTTTTGCCATTTCTTTTGCTTCTGCTCTATTCATTACATCATATGGTAAAGAGGCAACCTGTTCTACTAATTTAGCATCTGGTCTGATACCTCTAAAAGGTCTTACAACAGCCATAAATCATTCTCCTTTTATAAAAACTTATTTGTTAAAAAAATTTTTAACTACTTCTACTACTTCTAACCCAATGCGGGCCTGTGCTTCTTTTGTTTGTGCTCCAATATGTGGTGTAACGGAAACATTCTGATGATTAATCAATTCGATGTTCTTAGTAGGTTCTTCTGCAAAAACATCAATTCCTGCACCAGCAACATGACCAGAATTTAATGCTTCTAACAAAGCAACTTCATCAACTATTCCGCCACGTGCGCAATTTATAATTCTCACACCTTTTTTCATTTTTGCAATTTCTTCTGTTCCTATTACAGCTTTCCCATCCTTTGTAGCCGGAATGTGTAAAGAAATATAATCTGCTTTAGCTATTACTTCCTCAAAGGAGCAACATTCATCTATAGCACATTCGATTTTCATAATATCATAGTAGCAAACTTTCATGCCCAAAGCTCTTGCTTTGTCTGCTAAAGAACGGGCTATACGACCATACCCCACTAGCCCTAATGTTTTACCTGCTAATTCAACGCCTTTATAATCATTCTTGTTCCACTTGCCTGCTCGCATTTCCAAATTAGAAATAGCAATAAAACGTGAAATAGCAAACATATGTGCCAAAGCAAGTTCAGCCACTGCACTACTAGAAGCATTAGGAGTATTTCGCACTGCAATCCCTTTAGATTCTGCATAAACATAATCAATATTATCAATACCAACGCCGGCTCTGATTGCTAATTTTAAGCGCCCAGCTTCAACTGCTGAATCGATAGTTGGTATACGTATTTTTGTGGCTGAACGAACAATAATACAATCTGCTTCTTTTAGTCTTTCATTTAATTCCTGAACTTCATAAAAATCTGTTAACACTTCAAAACCCATATCTTCTAATAGTTTTTTTCCACCTGCATCAATTCCATCTGTTGCTAAAATTCTCATTTTTCTTCCTCCATTAATTAGATTATTTTTAAGTAGAAAATAGCCACTGGCTCCTGCCAGTAGCTATTTTCTTTACTGCATCAAATATCTTATAAACCAAGAATTTCTTCAATATCTTTCAACAATACAAGAATCTCATCCATTCTTGTTTCTGCCATATGAGCGATACGGAATGTAATATCCTTAAAGTCTCCATAACCGTTAGATATAACCTTTCCACGCTCGCCTAATGCCTTATTGAGTTCTGAAACACTAATGTTCTTAGTATTCTTAATAGTTGTTAATGTGTTAGATGCAAACTCATCAGCTGGGAAGAGTTCAAAGTGTTTTTTTGCCCATGCTCTAACTACCTTGGCCATCTCAATATGTCTATTAAAACGGTTGTCCAGACCTTCTGCTAATATTTTATCCAACTGATAGTCCAATGCATACATGTGTGATAAGCTTGGTGTAGATGGATATTGATTGTCTTTCTTTTGAATATAATCATACAGCTCTTGTAAATCAAAATATAATCCTCGATTTTGTACTTCTTTAGTTTTATCATAAGCTTTTTTAGAAATAGAACAAATTGCTAATCCAGGTGGCAATCCTAAACACTTTTGTGTTGATGCAATTAGGATATCAATACCTAGTTTATCAACTTCAATTTTCGAACCACCTGCAGAGCTAACAGCATCTACGCACCAAATTACATCTGGATACTTTTTCATTACTTCAGAAATCTCATCTACTGGATTCATTACACCAGTTGATGTTTCATTATGAGTTACTGTTACTAAGTCATATTTACCAGTAGCTAATTGCTCTTCTACCATTGCTGCTGTTGTAGGTTTACCCCATTCAGATACAAATTTATCTGCTGGTACTCCATTTGCTGTTGCCATTTTATACCATCTGTTACCAAAAGCACCTACAGAAAATATTGCTGCTCTTTTTGCTGTGCAAGAACGAACGGCACCTTCCATCAAGCCACTACCAGAAGAAGTAGATAAAATGATTTCTTCTTTTGTGTATAATAACTGCTGCATCTTTTCTTTGATGCCTCTTTGTAAAGCAGAAGCCTCTTTTGTTCTGTGTCCAATCATAGGTGTAGCCATTTTTGCTAGAACATCAGCTGGTACATCAACTGGTCCAGGTATAAAAAGTCTTTTGTACATTGGTAACTCCTCCTAAATCTATTCGTAAGTATTCCTAATAATGTATATTTTGTACACCATTAGTATCACACATAGGATATCATGAGTATGGCTCTAATACAAGTCCAAAATATAACAATTATTTCAATAAAATTGGTTTTTATCTATACTTATATCTGTTATTATATATACATGTGATTAATAAATTGAGGTGAAAAATTATGGACAGTATTTTATTTACATTATTAGAACAAATTAAAACCGAGATGTTTGAAATCAAAAACAAGCTTGTTCTTTTTAGAGATGAAGAAAAACAGCTATTCACAGCACAGCAAAAACTTATTACTGACATGGAGTCTCTCTGCAATTCTCAAGCAAAATTACTCAGCGAAATGCTTTTAGTGAAAAATGGCCAAAGTGAGCTTTATAAGCGTGTACAAGAAAATGCTACAGATCTCATACAAGTTAAACAGTTATCTGAAAAAAGCACCAAAGATCTTCAAGCAATCAATGTGGTTTTAACCGAACTAAATAATCAATTAATAAAAGTTGATTGTCACATTGGTACTCTTGAGAATGGAACTTTTCTTCTAAAAAGGTCTGCAAATTAGCAAAAGCCCTCTCCGGTTAATTGGAGAGGGCTTTTGCTTCCTTAGTGGCAATTATAAGCATAAAACAATACGCTCACTTGTAAAGCAATAATTAGAGGTACACCCAAGACAAAGCATTTATGCTTTGTCTTATGTCGAAAGAAATACATTGCAAAGAAAATTCCAATGCTACCACCTAGTGCTGCCAATAAGAAAAATTTTTTTTCCGCAATACGATTCACACTTTTTGACTTAGCAAGACTTTTATCCCTTGCCATTAGTATAATTGCTAGAAAATTTATGCTTAATAAAACATATATTGTATATTTCATTTTATAATTTTTTGAAAAGCCTTCTAGTATTTTCACCTGTAGCTATAATTACCTCAGCTAAAGATATTTCTTTAAGCTCCGCCACTTTAGCTGCTGTAAATCTCACAAAACTCGGTTCATTTTGCTTCCCTCTATATGGTACGGGAGTTAAATAGGGACAATCAGTTTCAACTAATAATCTTTCGAGTGGAACTTTTCGCACTATCTCCTGTAGCTTTACGGCATTTTTAAAAGTTATCGGACCTGCAAATGAAAGATAAAATCCTTGTTCTATACAATATTTGGCCATTTCTAAACTTCCAGAAAAGCAATGCAGTACCCCTCCATTTATACCTGCCTGTTGTGTTTTTATAATCTCGATAATATCACCATGTGCATCACGATCATGGATACTAATAGGCAGAGATATCTGCTTTGCTAATAA
The DNA here is from genome assembly GCA_037141195.1 of Clostridia bacterium. Lineage (GTDB taxonomy): Bacteria > Bacillota > TC1 > TC1 > JBAXCZ01 > JBAXCZ01. Next base: position 113,449 of record JBAXCZ010000002.1, on the reverse strand, counting down.
TATTTGATTAATAAAAGTTTTTTTTTGCAATTCCCTAGAAGAAGGATCATGGTAATAGTCTAATCCAATTTCACCAATGCCAATTACCTTTTCATTTTTAGTCAGCTGCTTGATTATTTCTTCTCCGCCATTTTTCCATTGACTTGCATCATGAGGATGAATTCCAACTAATGCATAACAACAAGGTATTTCCATCGCAATATTAACCGCCTGCAGACTACTTGAAATATCATAACCTGCTATAATAATTTTTTTTACTCCTGCCTCTTGAGCTCTTGCAACTAACTCGTGACGTTTAACGTATAAATCTTCGTTATTTAGGTGAGCATGTGTGTCTATTAACATTATTTTACCTTTGCTCCACTTGGGATATCCCTATCGACGGTAATTAAAGACATTTTTTCATCAATAGAAGCAGCCAAAAGCATGCCATAAGACATGATCCCTCGAAGTAGAGCTGGTTTCAAATTGTATACTATTACGATTTTTTTTCCTATGAGTTCTTCAGGTAAATATTGCAAGGCAATTCCAGCAACTAATACTCGATCTTCTGTGCCAATTTTGATTTGTAATTTTAGGAGTTTATCAGCCTTTTCAACCTTTTCAGCAGTTATAATTTCTGCTATTCGCAATTCCAGCTTGGCAACTTCATCAATTGATATGAGATTAATTCCTGTCAAGTTCTCCTCAGAGAATATTTCTAAGCTTGCTGTTTTTTCAATTTTTTCTGCATGCTTTTGTTCTTTTTTTGCTTGCTTTTCTGCTTTTTTCTCTATTCTCTCGGTATCCTCGGCCAATTCTATCCGCGGAAAAAGTGGTTCACCTCGGTTAATTTTAATTCCGCTAGGCAACTTACCCCAAGCTAATTCCTCCCACTTCCAACTTTTTGCTAGATTATTTACACCTAGCTGTTTCCAAACTTTTCCAGGTGTTTCTGGCATAAATGACCCAATCAATATAGTGCAAATTCTTATGCTTTCCGCAAGATTATATAAAACAGTAGACAAACGATCTTTCTGTATAACATCTTTAGCTAACGCCCAAGGTGACGAATCTTCAATGTACTTATTACCTTTGTTAATAACTTTCCAAATTTCTGCAAGTGCATTAGCAAAATCAAATTTATCCATGTACTTATTAACATTCTCTGGTAATTGGTCACACATTGCTTTAAGTTCCATTCCTTCATCCACAACTTTTGGAAATGGAATTATACCTTCACAGTATTTATTTATCATAGCAGTTGTTCGACTTAAAAGATTACCGTAGTCGTTGGATAAATCAGTATTACTACGCAAGGTAAGTGCATCTTGTGAAAAATTAACATCCTGTCCATATGTCATTTCTCTTAACAGAAAATATCGAATTGCATCTGAGCCATAAATTTCGATTAAAGCCTTAGGATCTACAACATTACCCTTAGATTTAGACATTTTACCACTATTTAAGAGCACCCAACCATGACCAAAAACAGTTTTTGGTAAAGGCAAGTCTGCTGCCATTAAAATAATTGGCCATATTACTGTATGAAATCTAATAATATCCTTTCCAACCAAATGTACTGTGCTTTCTCCCCAAAACTTTTGGTATAAATCATCATTTTCGGTGCCATATCCTAAGGCTGAAATATAATTTGTCAAGGCATCTAACCAAACATAAACTATATGTCCAGCTTCTACTGGCACCGGTACACCCCACGTAAAAGAACTTCTTGAAACACATAAATCTTCTAATCCTTGTCCAATGAAATTCAGCATTTCATGCTTGCGAATTTCAGGTTGGATAAATTCAGGATGGTCATTTATATAATTCACCAGCAAATTTCCATACTTACTCATGCGCAGAAAATAGCATTCTTCTTCAACAATTTCTGTACATCCACCGCAGTCTGGACAAGCATTACCTTCTAAGAGATCTTTTTCTTTCCAGAAAGTTTCGCAAGGCGTACAATAGTAGTCACGATAAACGCCTTTATAAATATCACCTTTTTCAAATATTTTCATGAATATTTTCTGTACTGCTGTTTTATGCCTATCCTCTGTAGTACGAATAAAGTCAGAATATTCAATATTTAAGCTATGCCAAAGTTCTTGAAACATTGGCACTATTTTATCTACATGCTCTTGTGGTGAGATACCCCTTTCTTTAGCTATCTTTTCTATTTTCTGTCCATGCTCATCTGTTCCAGTTAAAAACCAAGTATCATAACCTGCTAACTTTTTATGTCTTGTTAAAGTATCTGCCATTGTAGTAGTTAATGCATGTCCTATATGCGCTTTTGCACTAGGATAATATATTGGTGTTGTTACGTAAAATATTTTCTTTTCCATGCTGATTTATCCCCTTTTTGCTAAGTATGCTTGATAGATATCTCTTTTGCTAAAGTTAAACTGCTGTGCCAAATCTTTTAAGACTTCTTTCTTGTTTTCTCCAGCAGAAACTCTATTTTCCACCATAATTAAAACATCATCAATACTCATTTGAACTTCTTCAGAAATATTTCCAGCTACCAAAAGTACATATTCTCCTCGCGGTTCATGGTCTTGATAATATTTCAAAAGTTCGCTTGCTGTTCCGCGAATAGTTTCTTCAAATTTTTTAGTGAGTTCACGACTTAATGAAATTTCACGCTTTCCAATTAAAATGTTTAACTCTTTCAAAGTTTCTACTATCCGATGTGGTGATTCATAATAAATACTAGTGCCAATTTCCAGTAATAAACGCTTTAGATAGACTGTCCTATCTTTCTTTTTACGAGGTAAAAATCCTTCAAATACGAACCTCTTTGTGCTCAATCCAGACTGAATTAAAGCAGTAATTGCAGCATTAGCACCGGGTATTACTTCTACCTCTATTCCGGCTAAGATAGCTTTGTGGATTAATATTTCTCCAGGATCTGAAATTCCCGGCATACCTGCATCGCTAATTAAAGCAATATTTTTACCTTCTTGCAACAATTTAATAAATTCAATGCTTTTTGCCTGCTCATTATGCTCATGATAGCTTAGCATTTTATTTTTAATCTCAAAATGATTTAAGAGCTTTATGCTGTTCCGCGTATCCTCAGCCAATATCAAATCTACCTCTTGTAAAACTCTTACAGCTCGAAAGCTCATGTCTTCGAGATTGCCGATTGGCGTCCCGACTATGTATAATTTGTTCATTATTGCACCTACCCATTGAAGTAATGGAGCACTTCTTCTGTATACTTTCCCTTATCAAAAAAAATTACTAAAGGTGGTTCAACCACTAAATCTAATTTCTTTATGCGCTTTGCAGAGAGCAAAAAGAGATAAGCATCGCTACTAGAATACGCATGTACCATACGTAACCGACTTGGATAAAGTTTATACTTAGGTAACAAGTTTAATGCTTCTACAAGTCTTTCTACTCTAGTCACCAAATGAAGAAATCCACCTTCCTTTAATAACTTGGCTGCTGCTTCGATAACTTGTTCAAGTGTACATTCGACTTCATGCCTTGCAATAGCTTTTTCCTCTTTGGGATTAATAACGCTTGATCCTGACCTGAAATATGGTGGATTAGCAAAAACATGATCATACATATTGCTGAAATTACCGGGAATAAATCTTAAATCCTGTTCAATTATCTCTATTTGTTGTTGTAAGCCATTAAAATATACGCTTGCTTCAGCCATTGCTACCATTTGTGGCTGTAATTCGAAACCTGTTATTTTTGCTTTCGGTATTCTCGTGCTCAGTAATAAAGGTAGTACACCGCTGCCTGTTCCTAGATCAGCCAATAGTTTTGCCTCTTTTTCAAGCAATGCGAAATGAGCTAAGAGCACTGAATCAATAGTAAACCTATATCCATGTACACTCTGATAAATAGCAAGTTTTTTGCTGTTTAACGGTTCAAGTTTCCAATTATTTTTCATCACAGTGCATTCTTTCGTTTAAAAACCCAAAGCAAAACAGGCAATCTTCATTTCTAGTTTGAGCAAATTTTTCTGGGCAAATATGGAAACCTTCATTATATAAACTGTTGAGTTCATTGCAACTTCCATTTTCTTTTTGTTTATTCTGATAAAGCACTAACCTTAATTGCTCATTTTCATCCTCAAGAATTTCTATCTTTTCTTTCAAATAGGCAAATTCCAGCAATACAGCATGAAATTTTTCTTCCAATCTTAATAATTCATCTGTTAGTCTCATAACTACCCCTATTAAACTTGTTTTTGTTTCACTTTACAAGCTTTATAAATCGCTTCTTTTTGGTTTGGAAACTCCACAGTCACAATACCTTGTAAAACGTTAACACTTACTGCTCTCCCTGGACCATCTGGAGTATCGACAGCACTTCCCAAATCAGGAAGTTCTAGTTTACAGCATTCATACATATCATTTTCATATTTTAAGCAGCACATCAGTCTGCCGCAGATGCCCGAAATCTTAGTAGGATTGAGAGAAAGGTTTTGTTCTTTTGCCATCTTAATAGATACTGGTTCAAAATCGCCTAAGAATGTAGCACAACATAAAGGACGACCGCAAGGACCTATTCCACCTAACATTTTCGCTTCATCTCGCACGCCAATTTGGCGTAGCTCTATTCTAGTTTTGAAAATTAGCGCTAAATCTTTCACTAATTCTCGAAAATCCACTCTGGAATCAGCAGTAAAATAGAATACAATTTTATTGTTATCAAACGTAAATTCTACATTTGTTAGCTTCATATCTAATTTATGTGCTTTAATTTTTTCTGCACAAAGATAGAATGCTTCAACTTCTTTTTTTTCATTTTCGTCATATGATTGCTCATCATCCTTTGTTGCAAGGCGTATAACAGGCTTTAATGGGGCAACTATATCTGACTCAGAAACTCTACGAGCACCTACAACTGCCTCTCCAGCCTCTAGACCTCTTGCTGTTTCAACAATTACTAGTTTACCTGCTTTAATATCTAGCTCACCTGGGTCAAAATAATATACTTTTCCTGCCTTCTTAAAACGCACACCAACAACTAAAACTTTTGCCTGATTTTCCATATTTAACCTCACTTATTTTCATTCCATTCCATTGCTTGAATGAATAGTCCATCCAGCATTAGTTTTGGATTGATATTTTGATAATAATGTCTACTGCTTTTTTGGGTCAGTTCTATAAAATTAAGGTAAAACTTTTCTTCATTGCAGAGTAATAGCATTGCCTTAACTTCTTCTTCTGAAAGAATAAACAAGCCTATTCCTATTCCCTGCAACGAATACATAAGCGTGTCTCTAAATGCTAACTGCCATAACTCTAGGAGTTTATGTAAATCTTTTAATTTTTCTAAACGTTCACTCCATGTCAGAGCAATATAGAGGGATTTATTTAGCAAAAGTTCACTTAACTCTTGTGGCAATAATATATCCTCGCCCGAATTTTTTCGCTCTTGCCAAACTTCTAACAAACCTATTTTTTGCTCATTATCTTGCTTTTGCCAATTATTTGAATAAATCAACTGACAGCGAGAAATAATAGTTGGTAAAATTGAATACAAGTTTGTAGTTAATAATAGCCAAATTGTATCCTCAGGAGGTTCTTCTAAAACTGTAAGTAAACAATTAGCAGCTTCCTCTCGTAACAAATGAGCATCTTTAATAATTATTATCCTTTTACCAGATCCAAATCTTTGAAGTCCAAGTCTAACACGAATTTCCTGGACACTATCTAAACGAATATTTTTGCCTTCTGGTTCAATCATATAAAAATCAGGATAATTACCATGCTCTAGTTGTAAACAATGCAAACAAATACCACAAGCATCCTCTGTTTGCGGATTTATACAGCATAACAATCTTGCAAATGACATTGCAATTTCATCTAACTCTTGAGCATTAATACCTACAAAGAGATATGCATGGGCAATTCTTTCAGCCAAAAAATGTTCCTGCAATAAATTTACCACTTCAACTTGCCTAGTTAATTCTCGAAATTTTTTCATGCTAGATACCAAAAACAATAGGATCTATTTTATGAATAAGTCGCTTGTGCACTTCAATAGGTTTACCTAGCCCGCTAATTGATACTATATTTGGTACAATTTCCATAAACATGTGATATCCTTCATAAACCTTTTCCTGAAATTTCTGGCTTTCGCTTTCAATACGGTCTTGTGCTTGTCCGCCCTCTTTTATTCTTAATTGTCTTCTTTGTAAGCATAATTCTAAAGGTATATCAATAAATATATATACATCAGGATTAAGATCCTTAGTAGCAATTTTATTTAGCATTAATATTTTATCAACACCTAATTGTCTTGCATATCCCTGATAAACGACAGATGAGTATATAAAGCGATCACACAGCACAACCTTGCCAGCTTTCAAAGCTGGCTCAATTATTTGCTCTACATGTTCTGCTCTAGCAGCTGCATAGAGTAATGCTTCAGTCATGTATCCCATATGAGATCTCTTATCTAGAAGAATGTCTCTTATTTTTTCAGCTAAAACTACTCCGCCAGGCTCTCTTGTTAGCAGAACATCCAAGCCTTTTTTTTCTAAATAATCTTTGTACATTTGAATTTGTGTTGTTTTTCCGCATCCATCAATGCCTTCAAAAACAATAAATTTTTTCATACTTAATCTCCTACATCTTTACTTAATAACTAAAATTTCTTTTTCATTTCTTCGTTGCCATCCTTGCCAACGAATATTCTGCACCTGCAATTCTAGCAATTTATTTATTATACCACAATTTAACCTTTGTCCGGGATAGATTAATGGAATACCGAATGGATAAGGTATTATATGCTCAGCAGCGATTCTTCCTATAGATTTTGCTAATAAAACAAATTCCTGCTGAGCTAATGCTACCTTTTTTGGTGAGAGCTCTAGCGGTTCGATAGCTGGATAATCCTTTAGCGAAAAATCAAGTTCAAATTGTGAAAGCTTATTTTCTAAACTTATATCTTTTAGTGTCTCTACTAAAAACCAATAATCCTCAACTGTATCCAAAGGTGAAAGCCAAAATAACAAATGCTTTGCACTTGCCATTTCTACGAATATTCCTTTTTTTTGCAATGCTTTATCAACATGATATCCAGTAATATCAGAAGATATCTGCATAACTATTTTCCACTGATCCTGAATTAAATCATCAATTTGCTCTGGTAAAACAGCAAAACCTTCGATAGAATTAATAGCTGATAATAACAATTGCTTATGACAAGGAATATTATTTTCAAGCCAACGCTCTATTGCCTGCTCTATTGACGCTAACAGTAAGAATGATGGACTGGTTGATTGCAGAATACTAAGATAATTGGTTATTTTATTAGCCAAGTTTTTTCTCTTAAAATGTATGCCTCCAGTTTGAGTTAAAGCTCCCATTGTCTTGTGATAGCTATGAATAGTAATATCTGCTACTAATTCATAATCAAATTGTTGCAATGGTAGATGACTGCCATGTGCAGAATCTAGTAGCACTATCTTCTTTAACTTTTGCAATTCCAAAATAAGCGGTGTTGTGTTGTAATAATATCCCATATATCCAGGAGCTGTCAGACCTACTAAAGAGCTGCGCTTTGAAACATCTGCCAGTAATTTTTCTTTCTTGGCTAGCACTATAAAATCATTTGCCACAATTCTAGCTGGCAAAAAACTTGCATTGGCACCACTGAGCAAAAGTCCGTTATAAAAAGCACGATGTGCATCTAATGGTAACGCCATCTCCACATCATCTCTAGTTAGTGCTAGAATAGTAGCCATTATACCACATGTTGCTCCGTTAATTAGATAATGAGCTTCTGCGCTACCATAAACCTTAGCAAGCTGAACCTCGCTTGCTAAGATTGAATTGTTCGGTTGATGTAAATCATCAGTTATACCAAGCTCAGTTACATCCCAAGTTGAAGGTAGAGAACTAAGTCTTCCTTTATGTCCTGGCATATGCATCCTAAGTTTGCTTGCATTTTGTAAATCTTCTAGCATCTTACAAATAGGTTTATTAAACATTTTTACTCTTTCTTTGCTTGAAAATATTTAGAAACCACTTAATTTCTTCTACTTTAAGTAGATAAATTATAATGCCATAAACAAGCAATCCAACTATACCTACAATCACAATAGTTATAAGCCTCTGTAAAGTGGCAGAACCTAATAATTTTTCCAAGTAAAAAGTTAGTGGTATAATTGCTGCTGACATTATGGTTACAGCCAAAAGTACTTTAAATACAGTAGGTAAAAATTTGCGTACACTTAAGCCTGGTACCTTTTGCAAAAGTATTATGAATAATTGTAGCATATTAATATAGGCTGCAATAGTATTTGCTAACGCTAACCCACTGCTACCCATTAGAGGAATTAAAATAAAACTCAAACATACGCTGATAATTATATAAACAAAACCCAAAATAACTGGTGTTTTCAAATTTTGCATAGCATAAAAAGCCCTTGTGATAATCATATTTACAGCAATAGCCCATAGTCCCAATGAAAAATACATAAACGCTGATGCTGTGGCTAATGTTTGCAAAGAGCTGAAAGCACCTCGCTCATACAATGCCCCAATTAATGGCACACTTAAAATCATAAATCCCGCACTTATAGGCAATATTAATAATGTTACTACCCCTAATCCTTGGGATAAAATATCAGCAAATTTCAACCAATCCTGTTTCTTTACAAATTCTGCAAATGATGGAAATAGAATAGTAACAATGGATGCTACAAAAATTCCCATGGGTAACTGCATAACTCTATTAGCATAATCAAGAGATGTAATACTCCCTTCAGCTAGACCTGAGGCGAACATTCTATTAATCATTAATAAAATTTGATTAACTGCAATAGTTAATGACATGGGGAATACTGCAACAATTATTCCAATAATTTCAGGATCATTCCACCTAATCTTGGAGTAGAACTTAAAGCCAATGTTTTTTAGTCCGAATAGTTGCACTGCTAAAAATCCAACATAACCAATTAAAGTTGCAAAAGCAAGTCCATTCATCTTAAAGGAAGCCCCGAAACAAATTACTGCTCCAATAATAATTATATTTGTTAGTGCTGGTGCAAATGCTGGTAGAATAAAATGCTTATTAGCATTTAAGACGCCGGTTAAAAGCATACCGATACTCATGAATATCAAGGATGGGAATATTATTCTAGTTAGTTTTACCGTTAAAGCTAATGTTTCTCCTGAAAAACTTGGTGCCATCAGGTGGACTAATTGGGGGGCAAAGATAACACTTAACAAGGTAACCGCGGTTAAACTAACAAAAACAATTTGCAACATAGTAGTCACTAATTCCCATGCTCTTCTTTTATTGTTTTGTAAAACATATCCCATCACAATAGGTATTACAACGGAAGCTAATGCCATACCTAAAACTGCTTCTAGTGCATATGGTAGATTGTAAGCAATCATGTAGGCATCTGTTACTCCAGTAGCTCCAAATCTATTGGCAATAACTGCATCACGCACAAACCCCAATATTCTGCTTACAAAATTTAAGATAGTAACTAAAAAAGCTGCTCCTAAAATATTCACTATTGTCCTTCGCCATCCTTTAGAAATATATCTAATTAATTTATCATATTATTCTAGCATATTTTTATATGAAATAACAAGAAAACAGTGTTATAAAAAACAAACCCAGTAATAATCTTCTAGTAGTTAAAGCTTTTAGAAGATTATTACCGGGTTTGTTTTTTTCTAAATAATTGTTATATTTATGGAAGTGCTATATAGTCTTGACCAACTATTGCTTGACCGTCTGGGCTTAATACAAAATCGATAAATGCTGTAGTTACTTCACTTGGTGCTTTTGTTAAATATAGAAAAGGTCTTGATATTTTATATGTCCCGTCTAAAACAGTCTCTTTTGAGGCTACAACCCCGTCAATAGAAGGCACGTTTACTGTATCATCAACTGCACCTAAAGATATATAACCAATTGCGTTGGCATCAGACATAACAGCACTTTTTACGGAACCAGCTGAATTTTGGATAGTTGCTGAAGCAACCACCGTTGCATCCTTACCCAATACTAGCTCGTCAAAAGCTCCCCTTGTACCAGAACCATCTTCACGGCTTACTACACTGATAGTCGCATCATTTCCTCCAACTTCTTTCCAGTTCGTAATTTTCCCTATGAAAATATTCTTTAATTGATCCATAGTTAAATCTTTAATTCCATTTGCTGGATTGAAAATTACTGCTATACCATCTTTAGCAATAACAGTTGCTGTTATTCCCGTTTCTTCGGCTTTAAGCTCTCTTGAAGAAGCACCAATATCTGCAGTACCTTCTTGTGCTGCCTTTACGCCTGCACTTGAACCTCCACCTGCTATATTAACAACAACATCTGGATATTTTTCCATAAATGCCGATGCCAACTCTTCTGATAAAGGTTGTACTGATGTCGACCCTGCTACATTTATTTCTCCACTTAAGGTTGTTGTCTCACCAGCCACCTCACCAGTTGTTGCTGGCGAACTTGCACAACCTGCAAAAATAGATGCCACTAATAATACTCCAATAGTTATAACTGCTAATTTCTTTTTCATTATTATTCCTCCTGATTTCATCAATTGTTTTATTACAATTATTACTATACAGGATAAATGTTAATATTGTGTAGGCACATTATTATGATTATATTAATATTATACATTAATTGTTACTTAGCCATTGAATGATATCTGCTGTTACTTGGAGCCTATCCTTATCATTTAATAGTTCATGTCTACTTCCGTGATATAGTATTAGTTTAGCTTTACAAACACCATGATTTATTATTTTTTCATAAACCTCTTTCACTCCTAACCCCATTTTGCCAACGGGATCACTGTCTCCTGATATTAGCAGCATTGGCAAATCTTGACGAATTGAGCTAAAAGCAATATCTGTATTAACTGCTAAAATTCCACTTATTAAGTCTTTATAAAACCCTAGAGTGCCAATAGCACCACAATATGGATCTAGAATATATTTATCTACTTCTTCAGGCATGGTAGATAACCAATCATATGCTGTTCGATGCGATCCAACCAACTTGCTGTAATCACCAAAGAAAAGTTTATCAATCATATGACTTATATGTCTATCTCCTTGCAAGAGAATTTTAGCTTTGATTAATTGTTTGCCTATAATACCTGTAAATCCCGGGTTTCCAGCAGTACCTGATATAATTACACCGCTTAAATTTTCACCATAATAGCAAATATAAGTTCTGACAGCAAAACTTCCCATGCTATGACCAAAAAGATAGAGCTTTGTGTTTGGATGTCTCTCTACTATAAGTTGATTTACCCGATGTATATCGTCAATTAGAAGTTGCCACCCTTGTTTTTTTGCAAAATAGAGCTTTTCACCCGATGCATCTCTGGTCTTTCCATGTCCTCTTAAATCCGCTACATAGACTATAAAACCTGCAGCATTAAGCTTTTTAGCAAATCCATCATATCGAATGGCATGCTCAGCCATACCATGAACTATTTGTATTACTCCTTGCAAAGCACCTTCATAGTTATCCCAAACACAAATATATTGTTGTTTTTTATCTACCGTTTCTATAAAAAGCTCATTCATAATAACAACATCCCTTTCTAAGAAGAAATAAAATACTTGCTTATCTTGTTTTTTTCAGCTAAAATTATTTTGTAGCACTTACCATTAAGGGAGGCCGAGCATGCAAAAGATAAGTATACAGATGAGCATCGGACGTAACAATTTTATGGATTTCTTCGGTATTGTTATTTTACCAAATGCTATACTTGGGCTTTTATATTTTGCCATAAATTCTCTTGTACCAAAATTCAATCCACTACTAGGTGATGAATTGGAAATAGCTGTACTGTCAACTTTAAGTCAAGTGAGCTTTTATTTATTAATACTCATAAATGTACTTATTTTAGGCAGATTACTGTATTTATTGCTAAGAACTCTAGTTGCAATTTCTATCTGGAACTCGCTCTATCAAGAGTTATTTGATTATAATTTTCCAATTCCTATTACACATAGGTTTGGCGTAAAAACTGTTGATTTTGATAAGCTTTTAGATACCCTTCCAATTGATGAATACGAGGATGCATCATATCTTTACAGAAAAATTCAAAACAATTACAATTTGTTATCAGATCTATGCATCAAATAGTTTAATACTAAGCAAGTCAATACCTAATGGCATTGACTTGCTTTTTAGTTTTGATCCTTTGTTTTGCGGAAAAATTCATAACTCATCATGTAATTTTCACTATCATTAACCATGCCTTCTATCACTTCTGCTAAAACCATCCAATGATCACCACAATCAATAATTTGGTTATTGTATACCTTGCAACTTAAGTAACCGATAACCCCTTTTTCTTCTATTAACGGATTGTTTTGCTCATCAAGCTTATAATTTAGCTTCTCAAATTTATCTGTATCTCTTCCTGAACGATAACCAAACTTTCTCACCAAGCCTTGACCATCAATCCCCAAGATATTTACTGCAAATGTTTTAGTTTCAAGTATCATCTCAGCGGTATAGTTTGTCTTGACCATGCCAAATCCTATAATCACACTTGGTTCACTACTTATCTGAAAAACTGTGTTTGCTGCTTGCCCATTAATTTTACCTTTTTGATGAGAAGTAACAATGTACATTCCATATGAAAGCTTACGAATTGCATTCTTAATACCTTGTTTCTTTGCTTCTGCACTATCAATTGTAATCGCTTCTGCAATTTTTTCAAATACTTCTTTTCCTTGATGGCAAATTGGACATTCTTCTGGAGGTTCTACCCCTTCATGAATATAACCACATACTTTACATTTCCATTTCATTTTAATAACCTACCTTTCTAAAAATCGTATTGCCACTTGCGTCCTTTTTAGCTATAATTAAAACAATGAGATAAATGAGGTGTAACCTTTGAATGACAATTTTAAACTAAAAATAACAGCGAATAAAAACGGACCTATTCTTACTTTTAGCAAGGGTGCTTTCCCACATGATGCATGTGCCCTAATTAAAGAAAAGCTTGAGAGTGCCCCGAATTTTTTTGCTAACGTTGTATGCTATCTTAAAGTACCTCTTTTTTGGTCTGAGGTGGATAAATATGATTTTCTCAAATTTTGTGAACAACTGGGTTTGAAAGCTAATTATGTTGTAGCCCACACTCCAACGCAAGATTTTAATACCAGAGAAGCGCCTACCAAGTTAGCAGTCAATACGCAAAATGGAGATAGTCTTTTTTTACGCACATCTTTTCGCTCTGGGCAAAACATTAGTCATAATGGCAATATTATAATCTTAGGTAACGTTAACCCTGGGGCAGAAATTTTCGCCACTAAAAATATTATTGTCCTAGGTAAAGTAAAGGGATTTCTACATGCTGGTTGCTTAGGTGACTCTAATGCTAGTATTCTTGCCTTTGAGCTTTATGGTGGAAAGTACCAAATAGCAGATGCAAATCCACTTATTCTACCTTTTGAGCTTCAGCAAAATAAAAAAATCTATTCTCAAGATGATCATCTTATATTACAAGACTTCAAATTCTAACTACAGAAAGACTGGTACTTCCAGTCTTTCTTTTTTTTACTTAAAGGCTATTGCTTCAATTTCTACTTGTACATCTTTAGGCAAACGCGCAGCTTCTATGCAACTACGTGCTGGAAATGGTTCTTCAAAAAAGCTAGCATAAACTTCATTAATCTTAGGAAAATCATTCATATCTTTAATAAATACTGTTGTCTTAATAACCTTTGCTAAAGAAGATCCAGCAGCCTCAAGCACTGCTTTTAAATTTAAGAGGCTTTGGATTGTTTGAGCCTTAACATCATTTTCGATTATACCATCTGGTGTATAAGGTATTTGTCCACTAGTGAACACCAAATCATTTATTATCATTCCCTGAGAATATGGTCCAATTGCCGCTGGCGCTTTCATTGTACTCACCACTATTTTTTCCATAATTACAATCACCTTTTTCTTAATTTATTTGAAATTATTGGCTATAATTTGATTTATTATTTCAATAGCATCTTCTGCCTCTAATTCCAAGACTGCAATTTCAAAATTGCCAGTATCTTCATTACTATTGCAATTTATATGAACTAAAAAGCTTTCATTTTTTAACTTTTCTTCTATGATGAAGGCTTCTCTTTTATTTCTAGCAATATATACAACTGTCCACATATTTACACCTCATACAAAAGATTATTAGATTTTATCATATTTTTTCCTTAACCTTTGACGCACCAGCTCTGGAACCAACCCTTTTATTTTGCCATTTAGTGAGGAAACCTGTTTAATCATAGTTGAACTAATAAAAGCATTTTCACTAGATGTCATTAAAAATACAGTTTCTATCTCATTAGCTAAATTTTTATTCATTAATGCCATTTGAAATTCATACTCAAAATCAGAAACAGCTCTTAATCCTCTTACAATTGCACAAGCTTTTTTTTCTTGTGTATAGTGCATAAGTAGTCCGGAAAAATGCTCTATAACTACATTAGGGTAGTTTCTAGTAACTGCTTCAAGCATTTCAATCCTTTCCTCTAAGCTGAATAAACAAGTTTTGCTATTATCAACAGAAACTGCAACTATCAATTCATCAAATAATTTTACTGAACGTTCTAAAATATCAATATGTCCATTGGTTACAGGATCAAAACTACCTGGATAAACTGCTCTTCTCATCATCAACCTCCTTTGCTATTCAGCTTATTATAAACTATAAAACATAGATTGTCTGCCTTCTTGCTATAGATTTTCCAAAAAAAGAAGACTCTGAGTAAAAAAACTCAGAGTCTTCTTTTTGTTTATCTGTTACAAAGACTTTTCTACAGCATTAATAATATTTTGATAACCTGTACAGCGACATAAATGTCCTGATAGAAGCCTACGCAACTCATTTCTTGTTGGTTTCGTACCACTTTCGATTATTTCTGTAGCTGACATAATAATACCTGGTGTACAAAAACCACATTGGATTGCTGCTTCATCGATAAAAGCTTGTTGCACAGTGGATAATTCTCCGTTCGGTCCTAACAAACCTTCTACTGTGCGAATTTCCTTGCCCTCTGCCCAAATTGCTAGGAAGATACAGGAATCAAAACTTGTTCCATCTATAAGTACAGTGCAAGCACCGCATTCACCAACCTCACAACCTTTTTTTATACTTGTAAGATATAGTTTGTTTCTCAACATATCGGCTAGAGACTCTCTTACATCTACAAATACTTCTACGAGATTTCCATTTACTGTGCATTTTATCTGCTTAGTCATGAAGTGCACCTCCAGCAAAGATAATAGCCTGTTTTAAGGCTCTTTTGCTTAATTCTTCCACTAGTTGTAGTCGAAACTCTTTGCTTGCTCTCCAAGATGTCCTTGGGTTAACCTCTGTTAGCACTGTTTTTCCTACTAAATCAAATAAAGCTGCATCAATTTTTTTACCCTTTACTGCTTCTTCGGTGATTGGGCAACGCATTGGAATAGGTCCTGCTACACCCAACGCTAAGTGCATTTCCTCAATAGCATTTTTTGATGCATTTAGTTTTACCGTAGCAACACAAGCTAAGGTTGCAATATCCATGGCATTTCGCATGGCATATTTAATGTAATGCCCACCAAAGCCTTCATAGTTAGATTGTTCTATCCTAATTGCTGTTAAAAGTTCACCAGTTTTTAAGTCTACTTTACCTGGTCCTTGATAATAATCTTGGATGGGTAATTTGCGCGTTCCACTTGGTCCTGTAATTTCTAGTTTTGCATTTAATGCAAATAAAGTAGAAGCACTATCCGCACTTGTTACTCCGTTAGAAATATTACCACCAATTGTACCAATATTTCTTATTTGTGGTCCGCCTACTTGATCAACTGCAGCTCCCAAAACAGGTATGAATTTTTGGATGATTGAATCTTTTGTGATACTTGAAAAGCTAGTTACTGGTCCAATAACTATTGTGCCATCTGCTTCTATCTTAATTCCTTTAAGCTCATTTATTCCAAAAATACTTACAAGCTCACAACCAGCCATTTTACCTTCTCTGATTTTAATCAATACATCGCTACCACCGGCAATAATCTTTGCCTCTGGATGTGCACTCAACAATTCTACAGCTTGAGCCACTGACATTGCCTCATAAATTTCTTTAATATCATACATAATTTCGCCTCCTTAAATCAGACCATTTTCTTTGAATTTGCTGACTAACTGTTCTGGCATAATTGGACTTTTATTTATTGCGATTCCCGTAGCATTAAAAATCGCGTTACGCAATGCTGGAGCTGCAGGGATTGTTGGTGGTTCGCCTAAAGATTTATTACCAAAAGGTCCTGTTACTTCAAATGTTTCAACAAAACCAGCTTCTAGTTCTGGGGTATCGAGCATTGTCGGTATTTTATAATCGAGAAAATTATCATTTAGAGGTTTACCAGTTTTGGAGTCGAAAAGTAATTGTTCCGATAAACCAAAGCCAAGAGCCATGCTCATTCCACCATGTACCTGAGCTTCAGCTAGCTGTGGATTCAAAATTATGCCACTATCATGGATATTCATAATCCGCAGTACTTTAACCTTGCCTACTGGAATATCAACCTCTACCTCAGCAAAACAAGCGCCAAAAGAGAAGGCATTTGACTTGCATTGGTTTGTAGCCTCTGCTGTAATGTGTACTGAATGGGTTAAGCTATAAAATGCTTCCTCTGCCACATTGCCAACGGTAGCAATGATCTTTCCTGTTTCTTTTTTTACAATATTTCCAGCTACAATATCCATCATATAGATTGGATGTTTGTACATCTCATGGGCATAGGCTAGGATTTTCCCTTTGAACTCCTCTGCTGTTTTTCGCAGCGCCATCCCAGACACGTAGCTTTGCCGAGAAGCATAAGCTCCTGTATCAAATGGAGTAATATCAGTATCTTGAGTTGAGATAATATGTACATCTTCAACTTGTAGTCCGATTATTTCCGCAGCCATTTGGGTAAATACCGTATCTGCTCCTTGTCCAATTTCTGTTGCACCTAATTGCAGTTGCACCGATCCATCTTGGTTAAGAACTATACGACAAGCAGCAGTCTCTAACGAAACTGGATAAACTCCCGTCTTATAGCTAAAAATAGCCATGCCAATTCCTTTTCTTATCGGACCAGTCTGATTTACAAAGGCTGCCCTCTTCTCATCCCAAGCAAAGGCTACTTTCCCTTTTTCAATGCATTCTGCCAACCCATTACTATGGCATTCAATACCACTAAGCGGATCAATATATCCTAATTTCATCATATTTTTCTTTCTTAACTCAATTGGATCAATCTTAAGTCCATTAGCAATATCCTCCATATGCGACTCACATGCGAAAATCATTTGAGGAATTCCATATGCTCGCATTGCTCCACCTGAAGAAATATTGGTAAAAACAGTGTAAACATCTGATTTTAAGGCCTTTTCCTCTTGGTAAAGATGACGAAAACCATTAGTGGAGTTTGCAATTAGTGCATGTCCGTGAGAAGCGTAGCCACCTTGATTGGAATAACCTTCAATTTTTCTAGCAACTAATCTTCCATCTGCGCGCACAGCTGTTTTAAGATAAAAGGTCATCGCATGTCTAACCCTAGTAGATACAAATGTTTCTTCTCTGCTTAGCTCAAGTTTCACGCATCTACCACCAACTAAAGTAGTAAGATATGCGTTCAAAGGCTCATATAAAACCTCTTGTTTGTTTCCAAAACCACCGCCAATATATGGTTTGATTACCCTGATTTTACCCCAAGGCAAACCTAGTGCTTGCCCTATCACACGCCTACAAATATGTGGTATTTGTGTAGATGATACAACTACTATCCGCCCCTTTTCCATATAAGCATAAGAAATTGGATTTTCTATATGACAGTGTTGTACTGTTTGTGTTTCATATTTACCTTCAAAGAATTTTAAGCCCTCTTCCTTGCAAGCTTCTTCAAAATTCCCGAGTTCATACGCAGTGTGCTTCAAAATGTTTTTTGGAAAGGCTTCATGTAATTGTGTTGCATCATCAGACATTGCCTCTTCAACTGTGACAAATGGTTTGTATTCCTCATATTCAACCTTGATTAAAGCTAATGCTCTTTTTGCAATCACTTCATCCTCAGCTATTACTGCTGCTATATCATCCCCATAAAGTCTAACCCTGCGGTTGAGCATTTTTCTATCTGCAACATCTTGATGATTTGGATCAGTTGACCAAGGATGTCCAGCTGTAGGAAACTCAATATCTGGAACGTCCATACATGTTGCAATTTTTACTACTCCTGGTAATTTTTCAGCAACTGAAGTATCTATGCTTTTTACCCAGCCATTAGCTACCGTGCTGTGTAGTACCTTAGCAATTAAAAACTTACCTTCAAAAAAATCATCAGTGTATCGGGCACGTCCTGTAACTTTTTCGTAGCCATCTACTCTTTTAACACTTTTACCTATACTCATCATACAAACCTCCTTACAACTTTGTCCTTCATCCTAATTATATTCTATATAAAATATAAAAACCCTTTTTCTAGCTAAAAATAAGCAGATGTTTTAATAAAACCATCGTCATACAACACCCTTATTACTTCTTACAAAAGCTGTAAAAGTACATTCCCAGCTCCTAGTAATTCTTCAAGCATCTGCAAAGAAGCAAGGTTAACCGAAAAACCAGTTGGCCAGACATTTGGCAAAATTTGCTGTTTTTTAGTAGCAATTATATTCACCTTAGTTTCACCTTGCTGTTCAAGTAAAATTTCAGCTACCTTTTTTAGTAATTCAACCTCATCAGTAGTTGATTTAAGCCAGAGACAACTCCAGCCAGTTTCTCCTTTATAAATTTTCTGCACATTTTCTACAAAAAATTTCCCTTGCTCTTCCTCTTGCATATATCTCCCTTTCACCACCACCACAGAATCTTGTTGAAGGTTAACCAAAAGTTGTTGATAAATACGAGGAAATACTAGACAAGCTAAGCTACCACTGAAATCTT
This sequence comes from Clostridia bacterium, assembly GCA_037141195.1. Classification (GTDB taxonomy): domain Bacteria; phylum Bacillota; class TC1; order TC1; family JBAXCZ01; genus JBAXCZ01. The sequence goes on along the minus strand of JBAXCZ010000002.1, from coordinate 94,517 downwards.
CTAACTGAAAATTTGCCATAGCATCACCTTTTTTTGTGATTACCTTGTTGAGATTGGATAATAATCCGACTAAAGTAATGTTTTTATCATGCTTATCTTCATTCAAAAGACCTATTTGATGTGGGCTTAAATATTTAAGCCACTCCCGATAGTCATCCAGTGGATGCCCACTTATATAGCAACCTAGCAATTCTTTTTCATATAACAAAATTTGATTATCCGTAAATTCCGGAATGTTTGGCTCCCTAATTTGATTGTTTAATTTTTCCATACCTAGATCAAAAAAGGATAACTGTCCTTCCTCCTGATCTTTTCTGCTTTTTGCTCCCATCGCAATAGCCGTATCCATTATTGAAAGCAAACGAGAGCGAATGCCCAAATTAGAAAATGCTCCTGCATAAATTAGATTTTCTAAACACTTTTTATTTACCTGTGCTAATTCAACTCGTTCACAAAAATTTAATAGCGAAAGGTAAGGTCCATCTTTTCTTCCTGCTATAATAGCAGAAATAGCTCCATCTCCGACACCTTTTACTGCCGCTAGTCCAAAACGTATCTTATTATGTGTAGCAGTAAAATTACCAAAAGATTCATTAATATCTGGAGGAAGGATTTCAATTTTTAGGCGATGACTTTCTTCAATATAAATGCTGAGTTTATCCGAGTTACCCATCATCGTACTCAATAATGCAGACATAAATTCTGCTGGATAATGGCATTTCAAGTAAGCTGTTTGGTAAGAAAGCAAAGCATATGCAGCACTGTGTGATTTATTAAAACCGTACCCAGCAAAATACTCCATTAAATTAAATATCTCATTGGCAATATTCTTAGCTATTCCAAGCTTTCCACTACCTTGCAAAAAGTTTTCTCTTAGCGCTTGGATTACATCTGCTTTCTTTTTACCCATTGCTCTACGTAATAAATCAGCTTGTCCAAGCGTAAATCCAGCTAAATCACTAGCTATTCGCATTACTTGCTCTTGATAAAGGATTACCCCATAAGTGTCTGATAGAATAGGTTCTAATAATGGGTGAATGTATTTCACATCAACCCTTCCATGTCTACGAGCTATAAAATCCTCAACCATGCCACTCCCCAATGGGCCTGGACGATATAAGGCTACTAGCGCTATTAAATCACCAAAGCGATTTGGTTTAAGATTTTTCAAAATAGATCTAAGACCAGCACTCTCTAATTGAAAAACTCCAAACGATTCTCCCTCTCCTAACATTTGATAAGTTCCCTCATCATCCAACGGAAGTTGGTCTAAATCAAAAGCTACTTCTCTTTTTTGATTTAACAACTCAACAGTTTTTCCTATCACCGTAAGAGTTCTAAGACCTAATAAATCCATTTTCAGGAGTCCAATATCCTCAACTGTTGTCATAGTAAATTGGGTAATTGCTGGACCTGTAGCCGCCTTCAGAACTGGTAAATATGTATCAATAGCATCTTTCGAAATCACAACACCCGCAGCATGGGTAGAATTGTGTCTTGGCATGCCTTCTAATTGCTTTGCATAACGCATTAGTTCACCTAACTGAGGATTGCTTTCTACCAAGCTGCGCAACTCTGCACTGCCTGAAAGTGCTTTTTCTAAGGTTATACCTATTTCTGTAGGTATTAGCTTTGACAATTTATTTACATCTATTAGAGAGACATTTAGAACTCTCCCTACATCACGTATTGCCCCTTTTGCCGCCATAGTACCAAAGGTAACAATCTGTGCTACATGGTCATCTCCGTATTTTTGACCAAGGTATTCAATAACCTCTCCTCTTCTTTCATAGCAGAAATCCGTATCAATATCTGGCATAGATACTCTTTCTGGATTTAAAAATCTTTCAAACAACAAGTCATATTTTAATGGATCAATATTAGTAATGCGTAAAACATATGCTACAACACTTCCAGCAGCAGACCCCCTGCCGGGTCCCACAAAGATATTGTTTTTTCTTGCGAAACTAATCATGTCCCAAGTGATTAGAAAATAACCAGAGTAGCCCATCTGCTTAATCATATCAAGTTCGTATTGCAGCCTATCTTTTTCTTTTTCCTTACCCTGAGGATATCGCTCCAAAAATCCTTGCCAGCATAAAAACTCTAAGTAACTATCAATGTCAAACCCATCTGGCACTTCATAGTTTGGTAAAAACATCTGATCAAAGGAAAATTCCAAATTACAAGCTGCTGCTATCTCTATGCTGTTTGTCAAAGCCTCTGGTGTATAAGAAAAGAGTTCTTGCATTTCCTCTGGAGATTTTAGATAGAATTCATTACTAGGAAACCGTATTCTATTTTCTTCGTTTAAGAGTTTATTCATTTGGATACACATGAGAATATCTTGTGTCTGAGCATCTTCTTGCTCAACGTAATGCACATCATTACTAGCAACTACGGGCAATTTTAGCTTATAAGCGAGTTGTAATAAAAACTTATTTGCTTCTTTTTGCTCTGCCATTCCATGGTCTTGAAGCTCAATATAATAATTCCCCTGACCAAAAACACCAGCATATTTGCTAGCAATCTCTTCTGCTTCTATAAAAGAATGATTTAGCAACGACTTAGGTAGTTCACCTGCTAAACAAGCAGATAAACAAATTAATCCTTCATGATATTCTTGCAACAAGTCGAAATCTATCCTTGGCTTATAATAAAAGCCTTCTGTATATGACTTTGAAACTAGTTTAATTAAATTTTTGTATCCTAATGTATCCTTTGCTAGCAAGATTAAGTGGTGTCTTTCTTCATCTATCCTTGCTTCTTTGGAAAAACGACTACCTGCAGCAACATATACTTCACAACCAATAATTGGTTTAATACCATATTTTTTACAAAGCTTATAAAAATCAATAACCCCAAACATCACACCATGATCAGTAATGGCTAGTGCCTTCATTCCTAACTCTGCTGTGCGCTGAACTAACTTTTCAAGCCTTGCTGCACCGTCTAATAGGCTATATTCTGTATGCACATGTAAGTGTACAAAATTCTTCTTCATAACGCACCTCCATGAGAAAATTATATCACATTCGTTACTTTTACTGTTATAATATATATGAAAATAATCGTAAAGGGATGATTATAACTTATGCAACCTTATGCTACCTTGTATCCACCACGCCAGTTTGTCGATTTCAAAGATATGCTTACTCAATCTGTAGAGCTTTTTGGTGAAAACCCTGCTTTTAACTTGAGACAAGAAGATGGTGAATATTTACCAAAAACATATCTGCAATTTTTTGAAGAAATTAAGGCACTTGCGACTTCTCTGATAAAGCTGAATTTAGCCGATGGAAAAATTGCTATCATGGGTCAAAACCGCTATGAGTGGTGCGTAAGTTATCTTGCTGTCGTTACTATTGGGGCTATTGTTGTACCAATCGACAAAGAATTGAAAGAAGGTGACGTGCTCCACATTTTAAGTGATTCTGGGGCCAGTGCTGTAATTTTTTCTGGTCAATTTAAGTCACTCATGCTAAATGCTTTAGAGAATAGTAAGTCAGCACTTGTTCTAATTGATATGGATTATGCATCTTCAGAAAAAACTGTTCTTTCTTTTAACCAACTAGTTAGTGAAGGAAAAATTGCTTGTTCTGCAGGTGATCATACATTTGAAGCTATTATCTTAAATCCAGATGCACTTGCTTTTTTACTTTATACATCTGGAACTACAGGCAATTCAAAAGCTGTAATGTTAAGCCAAAAAAATATTCTTTCAAATATTATTGCCGTAGGTGAAACAGTAAAAATAACTCCAGCAGACCGACTCCTATCTATCCTTCCAATTCATCATACATATGAATGTACACTTGGCTTTTTACTTGTAATTGCAAGCGGAGCAAGTATCAGTTTTTGTCAGGGTTTAAAACAAATGCTTAAAAATCTACAAGAAGTAAAGCCTACTGTCTTTATTGCAGTACCACTTCTTTTGGAAAATGTTCACGCACGCATTATGAAAAAGGTAAATCAAGCTAAAATGGGCTCACTGAAATTAAAAGCTGGCTTATTAATTAGTAAATCAGCAAGTATTTTTGGAGTTAATTTGCAAAAACAATTCTTTGCAGCTATTCAAGATATCTTTGGTGGCCATCTTCGTTTGGTAATCACCGGAGCTGCTCCAATAAAACAAGAAGTAGTGAGAGACTTTACAAATTTTGGCATTGTAACTTTGAATGGTTATGGTCTTACCGAATGTTCACCCCTAGTTTTAGGTAATAATGATAAATTTCAGAAACTTGATGCTGCTGGAATACCAATTCCAGGTGTAGAAGTTATGTTAGATGACGTTGATGATAATGGCATTGGAGAAATATTAGTCAAAGGACCAAATGTAATGATGGGATATTATAATAATGCCGTGGAAACTGCTAATGTATTTACAGAAAATGGCTGGTTTCGCACTGGTGATTTGGCTTCTAAAGACAAAGATGGTTTCTATTTTATTAAAGGTAGAAATAAAAATGTTATCGTAACTAGCAATGGAAAAAATATTTATCCCGAAGAAATTGAAGCTCATCTCTATAACAGTCCATACATTAAAGAGGCTTTGGTTTATGAGCTTAATAATAAAGAAAATGAAGCTGAAGTAAGTGCAACTATTATTCCAGATTTAGACAATATTAAAGAAAAGTTCAAGTTTTCTGATATCAATACAGAAGAAATTAAAAAAGTTTTATCTGATGTGATTAAAGAAGTTAATCTTAAGATGCCTAATTATAAACATATTAAAAGCTTTGATGTGCGTGAATCGGATTTTATACGTACAACCACACAAAAAATTAAGCGCTATCTGGAAACGAGTAAGAAAAATGATAAGGAATAATGCAATACAAAAGCGTTGGATGATTTTCTCATCCAACGCTTTTGTATTTATAAAACTTTTGCTAGGAAATCCTTTGTTCTTTGGTTTTTAGGATTTCCAAAAACTTCTTCCGGTGTTCCCTCTTCCACTATGTAACCATCATCAATAAAAACTATTCTATGGGCTACCTCTTTAGCAAATCCCATTTCATGAGTTACAATAATCATCGTCATACCTTCTCTAGCTAATTCTTTCATAACGCTAAGTACTTCTCCTACCATTTCTGGGTCTAGTGCACTAGTTGGCTCATCAAAAAGCATAATATCTGGATTCATTGCTAAAGCTCTAGCAATGGCAACTCGCTGTTGTTGTCCACCAGAGAGTCTATCTGGATATTCATCTATTTTTTCTGAAAGACCAACCATTTCTAATAGTTCTCTTGCTCTTATATTTGCTTGCTCTTTAGTCATTATTTTCAAGTCAATTGGAGCCATAGTTATATTTTTCAGTACTGTCAAATGTGGGAAAAGATTAAATTGTTGAAAAACCATTCCGATCTGTTGTCTCACTTTATTAATATCTATTGCTTTATTAGTGATTTCTATGTCATCAACAATTATCTGACCTGCAGTAGGTACCTCTAAAGCATTCATACAGCGCAGAAAAGTACTTTTACCTGATCCTGAAGTACCTATCATACAAATAACTTCACTTTCTTTAACTTCTAAATTCATATCTTTAATTACTTCTAATTTACCGAAGCTTTTTTTCAAGTTATGAATACTTAGTTTCTTTTGTCGATGTGTTAATTGTTCTGGCTTAAGCTTTTTTTCCATAGGATATCCTCCTCTCTAAATAGTTAGAAACCTTGGAAAGTATAAAAATTACAATGAAATACATAATAGCAACAATAGACCACATCTTAAATGATTCCATATTTGCTGCAATAATAATTTTCCCTGTCTGAGTTAGTTCTCTTAAGCCAATTGCAGAAAGAATTGATGTGTCTTTTAAGGTAATAATAAATTGATTAATGAGGGAGGGAATTATAACTCTCACTGCTTGTGGCAAAACAACTTTAACCATTGCTCTGCTATGAGAAAGTCCTAAACTTCTTGCAGCTTCCATCTGACCAACCCCAATTGACTGAATACCACCTCGAAATATTTCTGCCATATATGCCCCAGCATTTAAGCTGAGGGTAATAATAGCAGCGGTAGTAGCATCAAGTCTTAACCCTAACGCTGTTGGCACCCCAAAGTAAATAAAGAAGGCTTGTACTAGAAGAGGTGTACCCCTAATAATATCAATATAGACCATCGCCAAACCGCGAAATATTTTTTTCTTAGAAACTGTCATCAATCCAAATATCAGACCAATAACAATAGCAATTAAAAGTGACCAAATAGTCAATTTTAACGTTTCTAATAATCCCAATAATAAGCGAGGATAGTTTTCAACAATTAACTCCAAAAAACTCATTTATTAAAATCCCCTTTATTTTTGGATATAAGTATCTAGAATCTCTTGATATTTTCCACTTGCCTTAATATTTTCAAATCCCTTGTTAAACATAGCTAACAATTCTACATTTTCGCCTTTGCTAACTGCAAAACCATAAGAACTCCCTTGCTCTTTTTCTGTAACTATCTGCAAACCAACATTTTGAGTTATCGCATAACCAAGTACTGGATAATCCTCAAAACAAGCAACTGAATTACCTGTTTTTACTTCTTCGTACATATTTGCAGAGTCATCAAAATAAGACAGTGTAAATCCATATTGATCCTTAATGCTTTCAGCAAATGTAGCACCCTCGGTACCGGTTTTAACTGCAACATTTTCGCCCTTTAGGTCAGCATATGTTTTTATCTTACTATTATCTGCAGCTATACCCATCACCACACCTGAATCAAAATATGGCAGGGAAAAATCAAATTTTTGTTTTCGCTCATCAGTAATACTCATGCCCGCTATAACACCATCTACTTGTTTAGCCTCTAAAGCCTGTACAGCTGCATTAAATCCTAAAACTTGAAGTTCGTACTCAAATTTTTGATCTTCAGCAATTGCCTTTAAGATATCCATATCAATACCGATAAATTCACCTGCTTTTTCAAACTCAAAAGGAGCAAATGTAGTATCAGTGGCTATAATAAATTTACTACTTTTTTTTGCACATCCTACTATTGAAAATACTATTGCCAAAATCAATACAAGTGCAAATATTTTACTTATTTTTTTCATTTTCATCATCCTTTTCTATTTAACTGCTGCCCATAAGTTTAACTTATTCAACAAAAAAAAGCAATATTTTAGCCGAATGTCTTCGGTAACAATTGCTTTTAGTTTCTTGATCTTCTTCTATTCGAAAATTTCTTGTTTTTCCGCAACTATCACAGCCCATTCATTTTTTACTTCTACGTACAAAATATCTAGCTTTTGTATTCTTAAAGCTGTTTTAACTTCTTCTAGTCGACTATCAATAATACCAGAGGCAATGAAAATACCATTTGATAGCATAAAGTCAGCTACAAAAGTTGACAAAGCAATAATCACATCAGCCACAATATTTGCCAGAACCACATCATATTTTTCTATTGTAAATTTTTCAATAATTTTTTCATCTTTTAGAATATTACCTGAATACACACGATAACTGTCTAAAACGATATGGTTCATCTCTGCATTTGCTGTAGCGATTTTTATGGCATTTGCATCAATATCAATCGCATCAGCCATCTTTGCCCCTAGCACTAGTGCTGCTACAGAAAGGATACCTGAACCACAACCTAAATCCAGCACCTTCATACCTGGCAAAATCTTCTGTTCAAGCTGTTCTAGACAAAACTTAGTTGTTTGATGTGTTCCTGTACCAAAAACTAACTGAGGATCCATTTCCAAAATAATTCTATCCTCATAGCCAACAATATTTTCCCAAACTGGCTTTACTAAAAGTTTTTTCCCTACTGGAAAAGGTTTATAATAGGCTTTCCAATTATTTTCCCAATCAGAATTCTTGATATTGTCTATTTCAATTGTAAGTGACCCTAATTCTAAATCTAATAGCATTTTTACTAGTGCATCCATGCTACTTCTAATGGACAATAATGTTTCATAGCCGATTTCATTATCGCGTACGTAGGCAATGACAGTTACCTCTTCTGTTGGTAAATTTAGTAGTTCATCGCTGATATAATCCCAGCTTGAATTTTTATTATTAATAAACTCTGTTACATCATGATTGTCTATAATTTGCAAACCAGTAATACCAAGCTCATATAAAGCAGCGGCAACCACCTCTGAACCTTCAGTTGTGGTTTTAACTTTAACTTCTAACCATTCCAATGTTATACCCCATTTTTACTTGGTTTAGCATGCTAATGTAATTATTTTTATTGCCCAACTGCACTGAAAATTGCAATCATTGCTGGCAAAATACTACTCATTAACAAACCAATAATTAATAAAATCACAACAATTTTTTTCCATTTGTTTTTCTTTCCGTTACTCATCTTCACACCTACCAAACTGAATTATAAATTACGCTATTTAATAATTTTTTACAATTTTCATTATTACAAATTATTTTTTCTTGCATAATTTTTTCTAATAACTCCGCTAATTTTTCTTCTGGAATTTTTTGAGGTTTAGCTATAAAAATCTTCTTGTATTTTGTAGCATTTGTGTTTTCCGCATCTGTTAAAACTTCTTCATAAAGTTTTTCACCAGGGCGGGTACCTGTAACAATTATGTCAATGTCTACTCCTTCAGTAAGCCCTGAAAGCCTTATTAAATCTCTAGCTAATTCTATAATTTTGACTGGCTCTCCCATGTTTAAAACAAATATTTCACCACCATCAGCTATTGCGCCAGCCTGCAATACTAACTGAGAAGCTTCTGGAATAGTCATAAAATAGCGGGTCATCTGGGGATCTGTAACCGTTACTGGACCTCCCGCCTCAATTTGTTTTTTAAATGTTGGAATCACACTACCTCTACTACCTAGAACATTACCAAAACGTACAGCTACAAAGCGAGTATTGCTACTATTGTTTAAGCTTTGAATAACCATTTCTGCTACTCTTTTTGTAGCACCCATTATACTACTAGGATTAACTGCTTTATCACTGGAAATCAATACAAAAGTCTCTGCACCGAACTGCTTGGCAATATTTGCTAAAATAGATGTGCCTCCAATATTATTTTTCAATGCTTCAACACTATTTTTTTCCATTAAAGGAACATGTTTATGCGCAGCTGCATGAAATACTACTTGTGGTCGGTAAATGGTAAATATTTCTTCTAATCTTACGCTATCACAGATATTAGCAATTAATGCCTCTTTACGCAGTCCTGGAAAGCTAAGATTGAGTTCATTATCAATTTCAAAGATTGAGTTCTCCCCCCTGCCCAAAACAAGCAAAAGTTCTGGATTAAACGCTGCAATTTGACGACACAGTTCCGCGCCAATGGAACCGCCTGCTCCGGTAACTAAGACAACTTTTCTGGTTATAAAATTAGATATTTCCTGCATATTTAGTTGTACTGGATCTCTACCCAATAAATCATCCACACTCACTACTCGCAACTGTTGTAAAGTTACATTACCATTGATTATTTCAGCCATCGAAGGCAAAATCCGCAATTCTGCTTTGGTACTTTTTACCAATTCTACAAATTTTCTGACTTCTTTTCCAGTGAGTGTTGGTATAGCCAATATTACATCTTTAACATCATATGAAGATATTATGTCCCTTAAAATACTTCTATCTCCAAAGATACGTGCCCCTGCTACGTATAATCCTTTTTTCATAATGTCGTCATCGATAAAGCCAACTAACTTATATTCACTCTTATCTCTTTGCAGTTCTTTTGCAATTTGTGCTCCCGCTTTCCCGGCACCAATTATAAGCAGAGGTTTTCCCATTTTCGAATGTTGCATAACATAATTCCTAAAAATCCTCCAACTAAGCCTTGAGGCAGAAATTAGTCCAATTGAAAATACCCACAAAAGAATGAGAATACTGAGTGGTTGTCTCTGTAAACCTAATTGAGAAATAAAAAAATAGGAATAAATAATATCCAATAAAAAAGCAATTGTACATGTTTCAAGAATCAATAAGAATTCTTGAATGCTAGCGTATTCCCAAATTCGTTTATAACCTCCTAAAAAGAAAAATGTGCCAACAGCTATCAGCGCAAAAACAGGAATATCTCGAATAAAGCCAGTAATAAAGAGTTTTTCTGGAGCTCCTTCAAATCTTATCAATAAGGATATTGTACCCGCTATAAAAATTAGCAAAATATCCAGCAAGCATAAGACAAATAAGCGTAATTTTTGTTGCACCATTATCCCCCCATATTTCCTAATTGCAAATAGGCAAACGCAAGAACAGTCTTATTATCTTTTATTTCTCCTGACAACACGCATTTCTGCAATTCTTCCATACTAAACCACCTTGCTTCTTTTACATCATCATTGACAATTTGCTGGTTTTCACCAGCAAAATCTAACTTCACATAATAAATCGTTAATTCTGCACCACTAAGTCCAATTTCCGGGATAATAGTAACTATCCTTTGTAATTTATCGGCAGCTAACGTCAGCCCTGCTTCTTCTAGTAATTCCTCACTCATGATTTCTTCATAGCTTAAAGCCATTTTGTCTACTACTCCTGCTGGAATTTCCCACGTCTCTTGAAAAATAGACGGACGAAATTGACGCACTAAGAGAACTTTGCCAACTGAGTCTTCCACTAAAGCAGCTACTGCATCTCTATTCTCTAAAATATCATACCATTTTTCATTTAAGCATTTTCTTTTCATTTTTACCCAGCCCTCATAGGCTATTTCAATTGCAGAAAACTCCACTTTTTCACCCCATGTAATTAAAGCCCCTCCAAAATGGTGAGCTTTTTGCATTTACATATTACTATAAGCTATCTCTACATTTTTTGCAAATGCAAATGAATATGATTCCCTTGAGTTGCTTACAATAGCTAGTTTATCTTTTTGATATAATTTCCATTCTTCCTGCCCCCACCTATTCACAACTATATCAAACAAACAAATTGCTTTTTCTAGCCCGTCACCGGTACGAAAGTTCCAAACTTCGTCTGGCTGTGCAAGTCTATTTTCACTATAAATGGAACTACTATCAAAGCTTAAAAGCAGTCCATAAATAGCATTAATACTTAGCTCCTTTGAACCTTCAACTGCTACAGGGTTTCTTTCTACAGCAGCCTTCATAAATGGCTCTAAAGGTGATTTTTCTAAATCGCGATAAGCCATAAAAGCCAAATCAGCAATTTCATTTTTTCCTCTCAAGCTAGTCAAATATGCAATAATCTCTTCCCTAGTCTGTAACCCTTTAAGCTCAATTGTTAATGCTTCTTTCCAGACTTTATTTGTGTCTGGTAGCATTGGCTCGATTTTGCAAAAATTAGCAAAGTCAGTACATATCTCTTTTGTATCAAAGTTCATTGTACCAAATTCATTTTTCAAACTTTCACACCAAGATTTTGCGTCTGCCAATTTCAATTTTTGGTTATCAAACATTTCTTTCAAATCCTGCAATACTAATCTATTATCTAATGGATTAATATAATATTCATCAGAATCAATCTCACTTAGAAGCTTGTTTTCTGTATTTTCTCCTACCTTGAAATTACTACCATGTTCATAGCTAAAGACTTTTTCCAATTCAATATATAGAGGTTTATAGTCTCCGCGATCGAATGCCACCTGAAAACGTTTCTGCCACTTACTATTTTGCCGCAAAAAACTAGCTAAATTTTCATAGCTTGCCTCAACAGTAAGAAATTCTTCAAGCATTTTAACAAATTTTTCATATTCATTTCTTGGTAGTGTTGCCTCCTCATATAGTGTATGAACATATCCCTTATTGTTGCCAATAAAAGTTATTCTTTCATTTTGAAGCGCTCTACGAGCTTTTTCTGAGAGTTCAGTACCATTAAACCACATCTTTTTTGTGACTAACCTTCGATTGTTAGTAATAACACCGTCATTAACATCAACAAAATTTTGTGAATGCAAAGGCGTTGCTAACATATACATCTGTTCCAAAGGAATTTCTGCCAAAACGAAAAGTGCAGCATAATAGAGTACTGCAAATGAAACACATTCTCCTGCACCTGCTCCATATCCACCTTTGCGATAAAAAGATGACATTGCTTCTAATGTTTCAGTTTTCCAGTAAGGAATAACATTGCTTGTATACTTATCTAAGCCAAAATGTTTACGTATTTCAATATTAAAATAGTATTTATCACCCTCATAACCGAAAAGTGCATTGCTTTTACTCAATGTTTCTTCATCTACAAAATCGGAAAAACGGGCAAGTTCTTTTTCTTTAGTTGTTAGTCCCCAAGTGTCTAAATCTAAATTAAAACTATATTTATCCATAATATACTGTTTTACCCTCAGCATTTTTCGGTATGAAGATAGCTTTTCCATCCCTTGAAACCAAGGATCATCACGCCATTGCCAAATAATTGGTGACATAATATTAGCAAGGGCCAAAGCAATCATTAATTCTGGAAAGATAAATATTTCCATATCTGATAAGGTAATGGCTGAAGAATATTTTTCTAATTCTTTTTTGGTTTGCATATGCAATTTGACCTCTACTTTCATTGTATATTAAGTTCTTTTTAATTGTGATAATTGTATCACACCAGCAAAATATTTTCCATAGTAATTTACTAGGAATTTGTTTTTCATATTTAACAGAAATTAGTTTTTTCTTCTATGCTATTTTTTATGTTATACTAAAAAAAAGAAAGAAAGGGTGATTTTATGTCAACAAACTATTCTGAATGTGCTTTGGATTATTTTAAAAGCGGTTTTAATTGCTGTGAGGCTACAATTTTAGCTGGCTGCGATATTTTGGCTATAGAAAACAAACTTATCCCTCGTATAGCTACCTGCTTTGGTGGAGGTATCAATGGTAGTGGAAATATGTGTGGACTTTATACAGGTGCCATGATGGTGATTGGCATTAAATATGGTCGTGATTCTAGCTCAGAGAGTCGTGAACCAGCTAATCAAAAAGCTAAACTATTCCATGATTTTTGGTTAGCCAGTTTTTCCATGTTCAACTGCCGTGAATTACTTGATATTACTTATCCTGAAGAACTTGAGGAACCAACACATATCAAAGCATACAGAGTAAGACATAAATGTAATCCAATGTGTGCTGAAGTTGCCAATTGGTTAGCAGAAAATCTTTAAAATAAGTAGAAGCTGTGTAGTTTATTATACACAGCTTCTTTTTTTGTCTATTTTATAATTTTTTTGGCTACTGCTCGCACATTATCTTTGCTAAATCCAAATTTTTCCATCAATATTTCTGCTGGTGCAGAGGCCCCAAAATGATCAATTCCAATTATAGCATCCTTCTTATTAGCATATCTCCACCATGATCCACTAGTTCCTGCTTCTATAAAAACCTTGGGAATATCTTCTGGGAATATTTCCGCTTGATATTCTGAACTTTGATTAGCCAAAATATTTAAGCTAGGTACGCTTACTACTCTATTGGCAATTCCTTCAACTATTAATTGTAAATGTACATCCATACATAAAGCTAGCTCTGAACCTGATCCTGCTAAAATTACCTGTGGTTTTTCTTTTTTACCTGATTCTACCAATATATAAGCACCTTTATCCATATCATCTCTGGAAATATGAATATGCTCATATTTCAGTTCCATTTGTGGTAGGTTTTGTCGGCTCAAAATAATTGCTGTAGGCCCGTCAGTTCTACTAAATGCCTGCACATAAGCAAGTGCTGTTTCTTTAGCATCTGCTGGACGAATCACCACTAGGTTAGGAATAGTGCGCAATCCCTCTAATTGTTCAATTGGTTGATGTGTCGGTCCATCTTCTCCTACGCCAATACTATCATGGGTAAAAATATATACTACAGGTTGTTTCATTAAAGCAGCTAAGCGAATAGCTGGCCTCATATATTCACAAAACATTAAAAAAGTCGCGCCAAAGACTCGTAAGCCTCCATGTAAACTAATGCCATTCATTACGGCACCCATAGCATGTTCCCTAATACCATAGTGAATATTGTTTCCTTGCCAAGAATTAGCTTGAACTTCACTTGATCCAATTAGCTTTGTCTTTGTAGAACCATCTAAATCAGCAGATCCACCAAATATATTTGGTATCTTAGCAAATAACGCATTCAGGACTTTACCGCCGATATTTCTAGTTGCATCATCCTTAGTAGCATACTCGCCTGTTAAAATTTCTTCGGCAATATTTTTCTCCATTCCCATACTGTACCAATTTTCCCATTTTGCTGCCAGCTCCGGATATTTTTTTGCATAGGCAAGAAACAAAGCTTTCCAAGCTAGATATTTTTCTGCTTTTTCTGCAACAATCTCTTCCATATAGTTTTTCACATCAGTAGGTACGGTAAATTCATCCCAATTTGCTCCTAATGATTCTCTAGTACACGACAACTCATCTTTACTCAGCGGTGAGCCATGGCAGGCAGAAGTTCCTACCTTAGGACAGCCAAATCCAATTTCAGTATGTAAAACAATTAATGTTGGAGCATTTTTTTTGTTTTTCGCTTCTTCAATTGCTGAGGCAATTGCTAAAGTGTCATTTCCGTCCTTTACTTCTAATACATTCCACCCATATGCTTTAAAACGAAGTGCAACATTTTCCGTGAAAGCAATGTCAGTGCTTCCATCGATGGTAATTCTATTAGAATCATAAAATGTAATTAATTTATTAAGCTTGAAGTGACCAGCCATGGAAGCTGCTTCTGACGCCACCCCCTCCATCATATCTCCATCACCACATAGCACATAAGTATAGTGATCAACTATCTGAAAATCCTCTGTATTGAATTCGGCAGCTAGCTTGCTCTCTGCAATTGCCATTCCAACAGCATTAGCTAACCCTTGTCCTAAAGGACCTGTAGTTGTTTCTATACCTGCAGTATGTCCAAATTCCGGATGTCCAGGCGTTTTACTATTCCACTGACGAAATTCTTTGATATCTTCAATAGATAAATCATATCCGAAGAGATGTAATAGCGCATATTGTAATGCTGAACCATGCCCTGCAGAGAGAACAAATCTATCCCTATCTTCCCACAAGGGCTCTTTCCCATATCCTTTTAAAAATTTACTCCAGAGGGTAAATGCCATTGGCGCAGCTCCTAAAGGTAATCCTGGATGTCCTGAGTTTGCTTTGGTAATTGCTTCTACTGACAACATTCTTGCTACATTAATACTCTTTTGCTCTAAATTACTCATTTTTTTATTCCTCTCACTTAGAATATAAATTCATTTTATTTTATCATATTACAACTATTAGTGCGAGTTTTATGCTTAATATATAACTTTTATATCTTTCTTTTTTCACTACATGTGTTAGAATAAAATTATAAACTTTTGGGGGAACGAAAAATCATGCTAAAAAAATTAATTATATTCATATTACTCTTACTTCTACTCTTTAATATATATACATGGGCAGCTACAGATGCTGCAATCATTGACCCAAATTCACCCGTTGTAACAGCGCCAGCGCCGCCTCCAGATGTTATTACAGTTACACCTGAAACAGTTACTCCTGTTACTACTCCGCCTGCCGAGAATATTCCAAAGGTAGATAATTCTCCAGTCACCCAGATTTCTCCAGACATAAATATTACGGTTCCAAATTCAGAAAAAAAATGGACTGTAAATGATATTATTTTTGGCTCAGCTTTTGCAGCTACCCTCATTAGTGCGTTACTCACAACCTTCGTTACTTTAAGGAGTAGGAAACAAGATAAGCGCATGAAAGATACTGATGTTTTAAGAATTACATTGCAAATTGGCAGTAAAAAACTTATTGCACCGCTTACAAATCTAAATGATAAATTACATTCAACAGAACATTTACATAATATGCAAGCTGGTGATACTAGCAACTATTATAGTAGTATTATTGCACAGCCACTGATTGAATTAATTTTAGACTTAAGAACTTTTGGTGGAATGCTTGCTTTAGAAAAGGCAGAACAAATTGAGGCCCTTAGTGCTCAACTAAAAAACAGTATTATTACTTTAGATGTACTTCTAACAGAATTTGATAACCAAATTATTGAAAAAGAAGCAATGCGTGAGAAAAAAATATCAGCAATCCTTGATGTCCTATTTGCTAATGAATGTTTAGCAAAATACCTAAATATTCCTTTTATTTAACCTTCACTCTACATCTTATAACAATATTCTCATAAATATATTTCAATTTGAATTCTAAAAAATCTTAGTTTAAGATAAGGAAGACAAGCCGCAAATGAGATATAAATCATTTACAGTTTGTCTCCCTTTTAAGTTATTTGCTTTTATAATTAGATAGTTATATTTTTACAATTTTTTTCTGCAAGCATTTCAATTGCACTGTACATATTAGTTACTTTTCCAATAGCTAATTGCTCTTCTTTATTATAAAATTTCAAACAAGTTCCACAAGAAAATATTTCTGCTCCTTGCTCTATTAAAGCTTTCAAACTATCTAGTACCTGCGATCCATTACATGTTAGGTTAATTCCACTATTCATAAAAATCAAATATTTTATTTCTATTTCCACCTCTGTTAGCGCATAAAGATAACTTTTCATTAAAATTTCTCCCAAGCTTTGATCACCTGTACCAAACCATTCACTTTTAATCAAAATGCTTAATGCCTGCTCTGAACCTTTTTCAGAATCCTTTATCTCACTTATTCCTTTGCTCTTTTTTAATAGTGTTAATTCCCATCCACCAAGAATCTCTGCACAACTAATGTCACAACCATTTGCTTGACCAAAGCGGCTCACATTTTGTTTAGCAGCATCATTATCTACTTTAATTACTACTTCACTAAACTCACTTAAAGCTTTTTTTGCTAGAATTACAGGTTGTGGGCAAGGCATTCCCATAGCATTCACTAATTTTTTCATTTGTACCCTCCATTAAACAGTTTGACTATATTATCTTAGTTTCTCTATGAGAATACAAGCTGTATAAATTTATTTTATCAAAGTGCCAATTATATACAAAAAATCAATGTTACATTTTATTGGCTAATTCCTCTATTTGTATCTACTCTAAATATCGGTCTAAATTTCTGTATTGAATTGCTTCTGCAATATCATTTAAAACTATTTCTTTTCTGTCAGCTAAATCTGCAATAGTTCTAGCTAGTTTAATGATGCGTGTATAAGCTCTCATGCTCAGACCTTGACTTTCCACATACTTTTCTAATAACTGTTCTGATATTTCATCAAGCTGACAATATTTTTTCAACAATTGGTTATTAAGCTGGGCATTATAGGTTATTTTTTCTGTTTGATATCGCTCTCTCTGCTTCGCTCTAGCCATGTTAACTCTTTCTTTTATTGCCGCGGAGTTTTCAACCTTATCTGTCTGTTTCACTTCTTCTATAGGAACTCTTGGTACATCTAACTGAATATCAATTCTGTCTAGGAGTGGTCCACTCATTTTACTGCGGTAACGCCTAATTTGTTGTGTTGTACATGTGCATTCTTTGCCTATATCTGCACCAAAATAACCACAAGGGCATGGATTGCAACTTGCCACTAGTAAAAGATTCGCAGGATAAGTAATTCTTGCTGCTACCCTAGCAATTGTGATTACTCTATCCTCTAACGGTTGACGTAGTGCTTCGAGTACATCCCTCCTGAATTCTGGCAATTCATCTAGAAAAAGTACCCCTCCTGAAGCCAAGGTAATCTCACCTGGTAAAGCGTTCCTTCCACCACCAACGATGCTAATTGATGAAGAAGTGTGATGTGGAGATCTAAATGGGCGCTGATTAATCATGTGTTCATGTGGCTTTAATAATCCACAAAGACTATAAATTTTAGTAACCTCAATCGCTTCTGCAAAAGTTAAATCCGGCAATATTCCAGGAAAGCAACGTGCCATTAGTGTCTTGCCACTACCTGGTGAGCCCATCATTAAAACATTATGATTTCCTGCTGCTGCTATTTCTAATCCACGGCGAACAAAATTTTGTCCTGCAACATGAGCGAAATCATAAGTACTATCAATGGTAAATGTCTTTTGCCAAGCATCCTCTTGTAATGGTTTAACGAAAGGAAAACAGCCTGACTCAAAAACTTCTATCACTTGACTAAGATTTTGACACGCTGCAATCTTGGTGTTTTGCGCTAACGATGCTTCCTCTTGGTTATCTAATGGTACAACAAATATAAAGTCTGCTCGCTCTTTACCACCTTGGAAAAGCTCTGTCATTGGTAAAACACCTGGGACCTGTCTAATTATTCCATCTAACCCAAGCTCACCAACGAAAAACGCGTTTTGAAAAATTTCTGGACGAACTTGATCCGTAGCAGCCAAAATTCCTAAAGCTATTGGTAAATCAAAGCCAGATCCCTCTTTTTTCAAATCAGCTGGAGCCAAATTTACTGTTATTTTACAATTCGGAAATTTAAAATGCGAGTTTTTTATCGCTGAACGCACCCTGTTTCTAGCTTCTTTTACGGCTACATCTGGCAACCCAACTATATCAAAGGCTGGCAGTGTACCGCTATTAACATCTACCTCTATACTAATAATGCTTGGCTCTAAACCTTGCAAAGCAACTGAATTTATAATCGCTAACATTTATGCTCCCTTCACTTGCTTATTTCTGTTTATTTGCCGTGTTCAAAAGCTCAGAGGCATGTTCTCTGCCTGTTATCAAGTCATCTCCTCCAAGCATGCGAATAATTTCTGCTAATTGAGATTTTCCTGTTAATAGTTCAACCTTGCTATATGTACGACCCATATTAGTTTCCTTGGAAACTTTATAATGAGTTTTGCTAAAACTAGCCAATTGAGGAGAATGTGTAACACAAATAACCTGTGCTTTTTCTGCCATAGTAACGATAACTTGCGCAACTTTACGTACAGTTTCACCTCCAATACCTGAATCAATTTCATCAAAAATAAGCAGTTGATGACGGTTATACTGACAATTAATATTTTTTAATGCCAGCATAATGCGTGATGTTTCCCCACCTGAAGCTATTTTACTTAAAGCTTGATAGCCTTCACCAGGGTTTGGCCGAAACATGAATTCTACTTCGTCTACTCCATTTTCTGAATAACTATTTTTATTCTTTAGTTCAATTCTAATTTCTGCTTTTTGCAAATCCAAGTCAGCTAAATTTTGCTTAATTTCATTTTCTAGTATACAAATGTTCTTTTTACGCAGTTCTGTCAACTTATCTGTTGCTACAAGATAGCTTTGTTCAAGCCCATTGACTTCAATTTCCAAAGCTTCCATGTTCACTTCAAAATCAAGAAGTACCTCTATTTGTTGCTCATAGCTAATTTCTTTTGCTAAAATTTCTTGTACACTATTACCATATTTGCGTTTAAGTCTTTTCAAAACATCTAAGCGATCATCTATCTGCTCTAAAAGACTATTATCATTTTCAACTTTTTTTAAGGAGTCTTTGATGTTATAGGATAGCTCCTCCACTTGAAAAGTAAGTGACTCGCAGATTGAAAAAAGTTCTTGATATTTTGCTTGATATCCCTGAATATCCCTTAGTTCAGCAGTAGCTTGATACAATCTATCATAGGCGCTTAATTTACCATCGCCAGCGAACAGTTCAATATTGGTATTCCTAAGACAGTTAGCAATTTTTTCTGCATGTAGCAGAATGTTTTTTTGCTCCAGGAGATTTTCTTCTTCTCTATCTTTAAGTTTAGCTGCTTTGATTTCTGCCACTTTTTGTTGTAAGAGCTCAAGTCTAAATTCTCTATCCTCAGCAGCGCTAAAAAGTTCCTGCAAATCACGTTTTTTTGCTATTAATTTACTATACAATTCAGAAACTTCTAACTTGTATTGTAAAATGAGTTCAACTTGCAAACCATCTATTACAGCTAATTGATAATCTGCAGTGTATAGTTGCAACTCTTGATTCTGTTCATTAAAATCTACAAAGTTACTTATAATGCTACTATAAACAACAAGTGGTATCTGTTTTTGATTGATTCTGCAAATGTTTTTACCACTGCGAGTTAATTCTCGTGTAAATAGAATTGTATCTTCTTCTGCATATTGAGCGGCATCTTTTTGTAAAAGTACCTTCTCTTGATCAGAAAGATAAAACAAACCCTCTACAATAGCAACTTCTGTTTCTTTTCTGATAAAATCGGCTGTTATTCTTTTACCAAGTAGAATAGCAATAGCATCAAGAAGCAATGATTTTCCGGTCCCTGTTTCTCCAGTAAGCACGTTAAATCCTGCTTCTAATTCTAACTCTAAACTTTCAAAAAGAGTGAAATTCTGTAAATAAAGTCGCTTTAACATGTTATCTCCTCCTAACTAAATAAAAAGAGTCTTGATTTTTTCTTTTAATAAAGCAACTTTATCTTTAGAGCTAGCAACAACTAAAACTGTGTCATCACCTGCCAAAGATCCAAGAATTTCAGTCCAATCCAGATGATCAATGCAAGAAGCCACTGCATGAGCTGTTCCTGGTAGTGTTTTCAAAACAATTAAATTTTCAGTGCTATCAATTTTTATTACAGCATCATTGAACATCCGCTCAAGTCTAGGCACAACATTTTGCTGCTCACTTCCCTGAGCCAAAGCATATTTATGTCTATCATTACCTACAGGGATCTTAATAAGACCAAGTTCTTTTATGTCTCTAGAGATTGTAGCTTGCGTAATTTGATAATTATCTTGCGCAAGTATTTTTGCTAGATCATCTTGTGTTTCAATACTGTGTTCTGAAACAATCTTTAAGATGTGTTTTTGTCTTTCAGTCTTCATAGCAAACCTCTTCATTATATATTTTTTTCTACAATCAAAAGATAAGTAGTATTATTTATTCTATTTACAAAATCAAGCTTAGTAATATTGAAAACAAATTGTGGAAGCTCAGCTAAATATTTTTCTACAAATTCGCCTTCTTCTTTTCCACCTTGATGTCCTGTATAAACTACTATTACGACTACTCCGCCAGGACGCAAAATACGAAAAATTCCTTCTAGTGCCATAACAGTTGTTTTTCCTTGGGTAACTATTGTGTGATCAGCCTTAGGCAAATAACCTAAATTAAAAATAGCTCCAGCAATTGGTATCTTCACATATTCGCTAATATTTTCATGCCCCGTAAGGAATAATTGCACATTTGTATAGCCTTGTGCGTTCAACCGCATTTGTGCTATTTTCAATGCTTCTTCTTGCACTTCAAAACCAATAACCTTGCCCTTTACACCTACTAAATCTGCTAAAAATAATGTATCATATCCATTCCCCACAGTACAGTCAAGCACATTTTCTCCTAACTGGACACTTGTAGCTAAGAAATAATGAGCCCAGGCTATAAAATTCACAGGAAATTTTTTCATTCATGATTACCCGATCCCATTTTTTCTCTTAACACCTTAAAAAATCCCATATGATCAAAATAAATTAACTTTGCATTTGTCGGCAATTTTTCAATTGACACTTTATCATCTAACTGTAATGGAAAAGCATTCTGACCATCTGCTGTTAGCATAATATCAGAAAACACTTCTTTAATATTAATTTGTACCTTAGCTTCACCAGCTACTACAAGAGGTCTAGCATTAAGTGTGTGCGGACAAATTGGAGTTAAGATGATTGCATTTAATGATGGAGCAACTACAGGACCACCAGCAGATAGTGAATATGCTGTTGAACCTGTAGGCGTAGCAACAATGATACCATCAGCTCGATGTTTTTCTACAAACTCTCCATCTATCCAAATATCAAAGCAAACTAACCGAGAAAAGGATGATTTTGAAACCACAAAATCATTTAGTGCAACTTGATTTGTAACAATCTTTCCTTTTCTTGTAACTTTTGCTTGTAGCATACATCTGGCTTGGATATTGTATTTTCCATCTAATAATTCCTGTAAGCCTAAGAGTATATCTCGCTTTTCTAAAGCTGTTAGAAAACCTAATCTTCCTAAATTAATACCTAGGAATGGAATATCGGCTTGATAAAGAGCTCTAGTAGTTGAAAGTAATGTTCCATCCCCACCTAAAACTAAAAAATAATCATAACTATTTTGATTTAGTGATGACTGCTGAATTGCTCTTCCTTTTTTATTAAAAATAGACCCATAATCATTTATAAGAATATCGCAACTAATGTCATGTTCATGCAAAAAAGCTATAATGTCCTCAGTATGATTATCTGCCGCTTTATTATCCTTATTAATAACTAATGCCACTTTCATCAACATGTCCTCCTTAGATTAATTCTAGCCAGGCATCAGCCACAACCTGCTCAATTACTTTCACATCTATTTTATCAATCTCAAAATATGCGAGGTTTTTAGCATAAAACAAAAACTCTTTGTTGCCTTCTGGCCCAGTAATTGGAGAGAATGTTAATCCTAAGATACTCCATCCTTCTGTCCTCACAAAATCCAAAATCTTGGTTATTACTTGCTCATGCACCTTTTTATCCTTAACTACACCTTTTTTTCCAATATTTTCTTTTCCGGCCTCAAACTGTGGCTTAATCAAAGCTACAATTTCGCTATTTTCTTTGCACAATGCTTTAAGTGCAGGCAAAATCTTTGTAATAGAAATAAATGATACATCCATACAAACAAAATCTACTTGCTCTCCTAAGTCTTTTTCTGTTAAATAGCGAGCGTTTGTTCGTTCCTTAACCACAACTCTTTCATCATTGCGTAGTTGCCAAGCTAATTGACCATAACCCACATCAACTGCAAAGACTTTACTTGCGCCATTCAGAAGTGCACAGTGAGTAAAACCACCCGTAGATGCACCAACATCTAGCATAATCTTATTTTGCAAAGAAATTTCATATAGTTCTAAAGCTTTTTCGAGTTTCAAACCACCTCTACTAACATACTTTTGCTTTTTCCCCAGTAATTCAATAGAAGCTGATTCTAATACCGATGTTCCTGATTTTGTGCATTTTTGACCATTGACTAATATATTCCCAGCCATAATCTCGCCTTGCGCTTTTTCCCTACTTGTAAAAAGCCCCTGCTCCACCAGATATACATCAAGTCTTTTTTTAGACATTATGCTGCCCCTTAATTTTCCATAAAACTGCTTCAGCAATATTAACTGCATCTAATTTGCACAATTCCTGTAGCCCTTTTTGACTACCATGAGTAACAAAACAGTTATCTACTCCTAGACTTAGCGTTGGAGTGATAATCTCTAATTTTTGTAATATGGAGTTAAGCATGCAACCAATTCCTCCAATAAGCATTTCTTCTTCAACCGTGACTAATAGCTTATATTGTTTAGCAATTAGCGCTAGTGAAACTTCGTCAAGCGGTTTGGCGAAGCGAAGATTGTAAAGTCCACAACTATACTCATTTTCTAAAATTTTAATTGCTTGCTGTGCTTGGGAATAAATTGATCCGTAGGTTAAAAAAGCAATATCTTTGCCCTTTTGGATTGTTTCGAGCTTACCTAGCTCGACCTTGCTAGCTAAAGTATTGGAGTCAGCTATACCTCTTGGTATGCGTAAAACTACCGGTTGTTTAAGCTCGTATGCAAGCTCTAACATTTCTTCAAGTTCTTGTGCATTTTTTGGAGCCATAAGTACTAAATTAGGAATCGCAGCTAAAAGTGCAGTATCAAACAAACCATGATGTGTTTCTCCATCCGCCCCAACAAAACCAGCCCTGTCTAAAACAAATATGACTGGTAATTTTTGCAATGCTACGTCATGGATTATTTGATCAATTGCTCTTTGTATAAAGGTGGAATATATTGCCACTACTGGTCTTCTACCTGCTATTGCTAGTCCTGCAGCAAAAGTAACTGCATGCTCTTCAGCTATCCCTACATCAAAAAATCTCTCTGGGAATGAAAGAGAAAATTGGTCCAACCCCGTACCTGAAACCATCGCTGCAGTAATAGCTACAATATCAGGTTTTTCCTTTGCCATAGCGAGAATTTTTTCGCCAAAAACTTTGGTAAAGCTCCGAGTTTGGTCTTTTGACGGTTCTTCCTCATCTTCCATTGTAAATGGAGCAATTCCATGATAATTATTAGGACTTTCTTCAGCTGGAGCATAGCCCTTACCTTTTTTTGTAATGCAATGTATAAGAACTGGGCCGCTAAGTTCTCGCACTCTTTGCAATATTTTAATTACTTTCGTTAAATTATGGCCATCAATTGGGCCAATATAGGTAAACCCAAATTGTTCAAATAGCTCCCCTGACATTAATAAATGTTTTAAGCTATTCTTTAATTTTTCCGCAACTTTCACCATTTGTTCACCAACAAATGGTATTTTTCTAACAAAATTCTGTATCTGTATTTTTTTTTGACGATATTTAGGTGCAGTACGCAAATTTGTCAAATATTGGGATATAGCTCCAACATTAGGTGCTATAGACATTTCGTTATCATTTAAGATTACTATTAAGTCTTCTTTCAGATGACCTGCATGATTTAAAGCTTCAAAGGCCATACCTCCAGTTAAAGCTCCGTCACCAATTACAGCTATAACCTTGCCAAGCTCCCCTGATAAATGCTTAGCCGTTGCTATGCCAAGCGCTGCAGAAATGGAAGTGCTACTGTGACCTGTATTAAAGGCATCATAAATACTCTCTTCAGTTTTAGGAAATCCACTGATACCCCCTGGTTGTCTTATTGTAGCAAATTTTTCTAACCTATCACTTAAAATTTTATAAACATATGCTTGATGTCCTACATCCCAGACTATTCTGTCCTCTGGAAAATTAAACACATAAAATAAAGCCATGGTAAGCTCTACAACACCTAAGTTAGAAGCTAAATGACCACCATTTTGGGTAATTGTCTTTATGATCAGGGCTCTCAATTCTTCTGCTAAGTCATTCAACCCTTGCTCATTCAAATATTTGATATTTTCGATTTTCTTGGCTAATGTTGACATTTTTCTCATCTCTAATCTTAGTACATTCTATTTTTTATATAGTTCAACAGCTCTAAGAGCCTATCATTTTCTAATTTACACTTTTTTAATGCCTGTTCTGCTTTTTGCCAGGTTTGATTTAACATTTTTTTTGTCTGCTCCATGCCCATAATTGCTGGATAAGTTGCTTTATTATTTTTCTTGTCACTTCCTATTGGTTTACCGAGTACATCCTTTGTGCTCTCAATATCTAAAATATCATCTTGCATTTGAAAAGCTAAGCCTAGATAACTGGCAAAAATTAAAAGGTTTTCGGTATTTTCCGGTTCAGCATCACCTAAAATACAGGCCATTTTAACAGGACAAATAAGCAGTTTGCCAGTTTTGTGAGTATGTATATAGTTTAGAGTTTGAATATCAACTGTCGTATTTTCTCCAGCTATATCAACCACTTGTCCACCAATCATCCCTCTAGTACCTGCAGCTTGTGCCAAAATACACACACATTCCAAAACTTTCTTATCATTAAAAAAGCTTACACCTTCTTTTACCATTAGCTCAAAAGCAAATGTTAACAGTCCATCTCCTGCTAAAATTGCATTTGCCTCCCCAAAAACCTTATGGCTTGTCAGCTTACCTCTTCTGTAATTATCATTATCCATAGCTGGCAAATCATCATGAATTAATGAATATGAATGGACACATTCAATTGAGCAAGCGAAAGGCAAAACTTCATCTATTTTTCCGCCTAAAGACTCATATGTAGCCAATAGCAACACAGGACGAATACGCTTTCCACCACTACAGATGCTATAATGCATAGCCTCATGTATTACAGCAGGATAAGTTGCTATATTTGGTAAATAATCTATTAATGCTTTTTCAGTTTTCTCTACCATAAGATTCAAATACTCATTAAAGTTCATCGGCTAATTCCTCTTCACTTACTGGTTTAATTATTATGCCTTTACTACTTGCTAAAACTATTTTTATTTTTTCTTCATATCTTGCTAGTTTTTCATTAGCTTTTAAGATTAATTCCATGCCCTTTTCAAAATTGCTAATAGCAGTATCTAGATCTATCTCATCACTTTCCATTTGCTGTAATAAAACTGACAATTCTTCTAATAAATCTTCAAAGCTCGCATTTTTTTTTGCCAATTTATTCACTTACTCCTTCCACTCTACAATGCAATTTTCCGTCTGCCATTTGCACACTAAGTTGATCTTTTAGTATTACCTCATGTACACTACGAATTAACTTGCCTGAGAGAGGACTTTGACAGATAGCATATCCTCTAGACAAGGTCTTTAATGGGCTTAACAAATCTAGCCTAATACTTGCCTGCTGAATCCTATTTAATGCTTTATCACCAACATGCAAAACAGCCTGTTCAAATTGCTTAGCAACCCTTTTAGTGTTGTCTTGTTCTCTTTTTAACTTTGCTTGCAAGCTATTGCCGAGTCGCTGCAAAACATCTTGCTGAAGTTTATTGGCCTTACTTGTGGTAATTTTTTCTGTCATACTAATGAATTTATGAGCGTATTGGTCTAGTTGTTGTAACAATTGAATATATTCTGGTACTACAAGCTCTGCTGCTACAGATGGTGTTGCTGCTCTTGTATCAGCCACAAAATCTGCAATTGTTACATCTGTTTCATGTCCTATAGCCGAAATAATTGGTATCTTAGAAGTAAAAATAGCTTGTGCTAATACCTCTGTATTATAAGCCCATAGATCTTCTAGAGATCCACCTCCCCTAGCTAAAATCAACACATCTACCTTAGCATGAAGATTAGCTAGTTTAATTGCAGCTGGTAGTTCTATTAAGGACTTCTCACCTTGTACTGAGCTCGGATATAAATAAATACTTATACCTGGATATCGCCTTCTTAGCACACGAATCATATCATGCACAACTGCACCAGTATTTGAAGTAATTATTCCAACATTCTCAGGATATTTTGGTAGTAACTGCTTGTGTTCAGCAGCAAAATACCCCCTTTCCTCTAGCTTCTCCTTTAGTGCTAGGAAATTTTGATAAAGATCACCAACACCAGCAGAAACAATGTTAGTTGCATATAGTTGGAGTATACCATCTTTCACATAAAGAGAAATACTCCCGCTAACTATGACTTTTTTACCATCAGATATTTCTGTGGAAATCTTAGCTAAATAAGTGCGGAAGCAAACGACTTTCATCGCTGCCTCCGCATCTTTTAGGGTAAAATAGACATGACCAGATACGGCTCTTTTCAGGTTAGATACTTCTCCCTGCACCTTAATATTCTGCAATACCTCATCATTTTCATTTAATTTTTTAATATAAGTGTTCAATTGTGAAACACTAATATAATCAGTTTTCACTTTATAATCTTCCTCTGACAATTTTCATTGTTTCCTCTTTGAGCGTAAGCCCTTCAATCATTAACTCAGCTCGTCTTGTTGAGATTTTTTCAACAAACGTCATATCCTTAATACCTGGAAGGTTAATGTCAACACTTAAGATTACACTTTCTAAAGAAGCATAAGCTAAGGAAGCCCCTACACCTACATCACTAATGGCAGATTTATTTCCATACTCTGCGATTTTACGCGCAATTTTTAGAATGCAAAGAATTTTTTCTGCAATTTCCATTGGAACCTTTGTAGCAGCAATTCCCGCTGCTTCCATGGCTACTTTTCTTGTTGCTTTTTGATCATCAGTTTCCTTTGGCAGTTTGAGCGCATCCATAAATTGATTAAAAACAGCAATATCTGCTTCTACTAAGCGCTCTAAATCTCTAGTTATATCTGAAGCATCTTTTTGCACTTCAATAGCTGCTTCTTCATATGCTATATATTTTTCTTTACCGATAGTCAAATTAGCAACCATAGAAACCATGGATGAACCTAAACAAGCTGCAATAGCAGCAATACTTCCACCACCTGGTGTTGGTGTTCCTGCAGAAGCTTCTTCCAATAATTTTTTATAACTCCAGTCGAAAACTGTACTCATTTTTGCTCTCCTCTACCTATTTATTTTGCAGACTAATTGCTTTTAATAAATTTTTGAAAATCAAAGCTGTAGTTAATGAACCCACTCCACCTGGAACAGGAGAAATCATACCTGCAACTTCTTTTACATTTTCAAAATCCACATCACCACAAAGGCTACCATCTTCTAATTCATTGATACCCGCATCTATAACGATAGCTCCAGGCTTAATCATATCAGCAGTAATCATTTTTGCTTTTCCAACTGCTGCAATAACAATGTCACCTTCTCTAACTGCTGCAGGTAAATCTTTGGTACGAGAATGACAGATAGTGATTGTTGGATTGTATTTCAAGAGTAAAAATACTAAAGGTTTGCCAACAGTTTCACCACGTCCAACAATTACTGCTCGTTTACCAGCAATTTCTACCCCACTACGCAACATGATTTCAATGCAACTTTCTGGCGTTGCTGGAAACAATCCTTCTTCGCCACTTAATATGTAGCCACGATTTATTGGATGCACTCCATCAACATCCTTGACTGGACTCACTGCCGCCATAACTATTTCTTTTGAGATATGCTTGGGAAGAGGTAATTCAATCATAATACCATGAACATTCTTGTCATTATTTAAGCTAGCAATTAAAGCAAGTAAATCAGCTTCACTTGTTGTGCTTGCTTTTTCATAGAAATCAAACCCAATACCAAGTTTTTCTGCTGCTTTGCCTTTTGAACGAGCATAGGCTATCGATGCGGGATCCTCACCTACTAAAATAACTGACATTTTAGGATTAATACCTTTCGCTTTTAGCATTTCTACATCTTTGGTAATCTCTTCCCGAATTGTTTTAGCAATTGCTTTTCCATCTATTAATGTTGCTGACATTCTAATTCATTACTCCTTTATTATTTAGATTGTTTTAAATATTCATCAATAGAAACAGCAGCTTTTTTGCCTGCTCCCATTGCAAGAATTACGGTTGCAGCACCAGTAACAATATCTCCGCCAGCAAAAACGCCCCTGCGTGAGGTAATTCCATCATCACCAGCAATAATGTTTCCATACTTATTCAATTCTAATCCAGGTGTTGTTTTCAATACTAAAGGATTAGGCCCTTGCCCAATAGCCATAACAATAGTATCAACCGGAATTTCAACGATGTCGCCTTCAATTGCTATTGGCTTTCTTCTACCGCTAACATCTGCTTCGCCTAGCTTATAGTGTTGGCAAGTCATTGAGACCAAGTTTCCATTATCGTCCCCATTTAGGGCAATAGGACTTGTAAGAAGTAATAGTTGAACCCCTTCTTCTATCGCATGTTCCAATTCTTCATGTCTTGCAGGAATTTCTTCTTGTGATCTTCTATAAACAATATATGATTTTTTTGCTCCCAAGCGTAAAGCAGTTCTTGCTGCATCCATGGCAACATTGCCAGCTCCAGATACAGCAACTGTTTCACCAATTTTGATTGGTGTTGCATGATTTGGAAAGTCATAAGCCTTCATTAGGTTAACTCTTGTTAAAAACTCATTTGCAGAGTATACCCCATTTAAATTTTCACCTGGAATACCCATAAAGTAAGGCAACCCAGCACCAGTTCCAATAAATACAGCATCAAAGCCTTGTTCTAATAAATCATCAACTGTTTCAAGTTTCCCCATTACGGAATTAACTTCAATTTCTACCCCTAATTCACGAATAGCAGCGATTTCTTTTTGGACTATTTCTTTTGGAAGACGGAATTCTGGAATTCCATACATTAATACCCCACCAGCAATGTGTAATGCTTCAAATACCGTTACCATATGTCCCATTTTGGCTAAATCTGCTGCACATGTCAAACCTGCAGGTCCTGCCCCAATTACAGCAACCTTCTTACCAGTAGACTCTGCTACACAAAAAGTTTGCTGGCAGTTCTTGATTTGATAATCTGCCGCAAATCGCTCTAAACGACCTATTGCAACTGGAGCGCCTTTACTTAGAAGTACGCATCGCTCTTCGCATTGATTTTCTTGAGGACACACTCTGCCACAAACTGCAGGCAGATTATTTTTATTTTTCAATTGTTCTGCTGCCGCTTGAAATTCTCCTTTAGCTATAAAGCCAATAAATTCAGGTATCTCCACATTTACAGGGCAACCTAAAACACACTTAGGATTTTTACAATTTAAGCAACGACTTGCTTCCTCCATAGCCATTTCCTCTGTATATCCGAGAGCTACTTCCATAAAGTTAGTTGCCCTTATCTTGGCTTCTTGAACAGGCATATCCATTCGGTTTAATTTTAATGGCATTTACATTTACCTCTTTCTTCAGGATGTGCCATAATAAAAGCTTCCTTATCCTTAAATGAATTCATGCGACGCATTGCCAAATCCCAATCAACGAGCAATCCATCGAACTCTGGTCCATCCACACAAGCGAATTTTGTTTCATTACCAACAGATAAACGACAAGCACCGCACATGCCGGTTCCATCAACCATAATTGTATTCATACTAACAATTGTCGATAAGTTAAATTCTCTTGTAACCTTGCAAATTTCACGCATCATAATAACTGGTCCAATAGCCCAAACTTTATCAATTTTTTCACCTTTGGCTATTACAGATCTAAGTAAATCAGTTGTAAAACCTTTTTTACCATATGAACCATCGTCGGTTCCTACTATCAACTCAGTACTAGCATCACGCATTTTATCTTCCCAAAAAAGCAATTCTTCATTACGCGCTCCGATGATAGTAATAACCTTATTGCCCGCTTCTTTAAGAGCTCTAGCAATTGGATAGACAGGAGCAATTCCTAATCCACCACCGATACAAACAACTGTTCCATAATTTTCAATCTCTGTTGCATGCCCTAGTGGACCAACGAAATCCAAGATTTCATCTCCCACTTCCATATTACCTAATTCTTTTGTTGAAAGTCCAACCTCTTGAAAAACAATCGTTATTGTTCCTTGATTGCGATCATAATCGCCTATTGTCAAAGGTATTCTTTCCCCTTTTTCATCCATTCTCAGAATGATAAATTGACCTGCTTGACACTTAGCTGCTATTTTTGGTGCATAAACATCCATCAGCTTAACTGTTGGCGAGAATATTTCTTTTTTAACAATTTTATACAATACTAACACCCTTCCTTTTTATCTTTTCTATACCAATTTTAGCCACTCCTACTGCATTATCTGAGCTTAACCTAGGCATAGCAAAAACCAATTTCCATTTTTTTTCTCTAGCTTGCAAAACTATTTTAAGCTGTTCTCTAATATATATATTAGAAAGCACTCCACCAAACATTAAAATTGTCGCTTGCTTGTCCTTTGGTAAAAGCTGAATTAAGCTAAGACTTAAGCATTCTACAACAATGTTTTGCATGGCTAAGGCAATATTCTCCTTACTTGTTCCTTGATTTTTATATTTTAATAATATATTTTCAAAGCCGGATAAATTAAAATAGCCGTCTTTAGTTTTTACTTTTATTGGTAAATTCTCAGTAGCATTTGTTGCCCAAGTTTCTAAAACTGGACCAGCGGGAAATTCCGCACCTAAAACCACGCCAAGCCGATCAAGCAATTGACCCATTTTCAAGTCAAGACTACCACCTATAATTTCTGTAGCAAAGCTAACACCTGCATTTATAGTTTGCACCGATAAGATTTCTGTAGTTCCGCCTGAACAATGCACTGCATAATAATTCATGTCATTATTTACTTCTATATTATGGTAGAAAGCAGCAGCCAAATGGCCTTCTTGATGTGTTGTTTCTAATAAGGGTATTTTTAAAGTAGTCGCAAGAGTTTGTGCAAAACTCTTGCCTGCTAAAAAAACTGGCATATATGAATCCACATGTGGTCTAGGTCTTGTGCTTACTGCAATTAGTGCTAAATTCGCTATCTTTATTTCTCCAGCTAAATCCTGCCATAATTTGGGTAAATTTAGCAAGTGTTGAAATAAAGCTTCAGACTGTTGCAAACCTCTTTTACCTTCGGTTACCTGTAAAACTTGCCGCTTTTCTGACACTAAATCACCTTGGTCATTTATTATTGCCAGAGATGTCGTGTAGCAACTTGTATCAATGCCTAAACAAAAGTATTGACTAGCCATCTACTTGCACACTCTTATACAATGTATCTAACAATCCATTAACAAAAGGTACAGCCTCTTCTGAGCTGAACATTTTTACTAATTCTAAAGCTTCATTTATTACTACAGGTCCTGGTAAGTGCAATTCTTGATGTAGCATTTCATAAACAGCAATACGCAATACATTGCGATCAACATTAGGTAACCGATCTGCCTGCCAGTCTTTGGCATATTGATTGATACATGCATCAATTGGTTCTAATTCTAACACAATTCCATGAATGTAATTTATGATGAATTCCTTATCTTGCTCTAACGCATTTTCGGTAATATATGCAAGGGCTTCTGCAGGATCATTCTTCCCAACATCTATTTGAAATAGTGCCTGTAATACTTTTCCCCGCGCTAATTTTCGGCTCACACGAATCCTCCCTCTGCCTATTCCATTATTTCGTCATAATCCTTGGAAATAGTATTCTCTTTCTTAAAATTTACTCCTTGGATTCGTACGTTAACTTCTGCTACCACAGCCTTAGTCATAGTTTCTATGGCTTTTCGTACATTTTCCTGAATTTTAACAGCTACCTCCATCATAGGTACTCCATATTCTAGTGCAACCTGAACTTCCACATTTGCTACATTTTCAAGAAGTTCAACCTTTACACCTTTAGATGGATTTTTCTTGCCAAATATTTCTGTAATACCGCTAGTAATACCCGTATGCAAACCGGCAACACCTTCTATTTCTAAGGCTGCAATTCCAGCAATTACTGCAATGACATCATTAGAAATTCTGATAGTTCCTTGTTTTAATGTTTCATTTATGATGCCACTAGCATCTGCTGTTTCAACAAATTTGTTTTCCATAGTTACCTCCTAAGATAGATTACCAATTCCATAACTGTCTATACCTAATTTATTATAGCAAAATAAAAAATTTTGCACAAGAAATGCATGGATATATACTGAATATTTATAAAAAAAATGGGCTAATTCTAGAGAATCAGCCCATTTTTTTCTAAATTACGCACGTTGTATATAGACACCTGTACGAGTATCAATTACTAAACTGTCACCCTCATTAACAAAAATAGGAACTTGGATACTTGCTCCGGTTTCTACAATTGCAGCTTTAGTTACATTAGTAGCTGTGTCCCCTTTTACTCCAGGTTCAGTTTCCACAACTTTCAAAATAACTGTATTAGGCAGGTCAACACCAATTGGTTGATTTTTCCAGTAAGCGACTTCAATTGTCATATTATCGATTAAGTATTTAATTGCATCACCTAATTGATCCTTTGTTAGCATTAATTGCTCAAATGTCTCATTATCCATAAACGTATAATCATTACCATCATTATACAAATACTGCATACTAATCCTTTCAATATGTGCAGGAGCAACCTTTTCACCAGCACGGAAAGTTTTTTCCATGATACCGCCACTTTTTCTATTACGCATTTTTGTTCTCACAAAAGCTGCACCTTTGCCTGGCTTCACATGTTGAAATTCAATAATTTGATACACTCCGCCATCTATTTCAACGGTTAACCCTGTCTTAAAATCAGTTGTTGCTATCATTTTTTTACCTCCAAAATATTTATTAAACTACCTTAATCTCCCATTCATCCTTTGGAGCTTCAGATAAACTTCTATAGCCCTGCTTCGTAACCACCACAAGATCTTCTATCCTAATACCAAATTTTTCTGGCAAATAAATGCCAGGCTCAACTGTAACCACCATCTGTTCCATTAATACTGTATCGCTTGTACTATTTAGTTTTGGTTCTTCATGAACCTCTACTCCTACACCGTGTCCTAGACCATGCCCAAAAAATTCTGCTAATCCTTGTTTAGCAATCACTGAACGTGATGCATTATCCACGTCCTTACAAATTGCACCTGCTTTTATTATTGCTAAAGCTGCCTGTTGTGCTTCCATAACTGTATCATAGTAATACTTAGCTTCAATATCAGCTTCTCCCAGATACAGAGTCCTTGTCATATCTGAGCAGTACCCTTGAACTTGACACCCAAAATCAGCAATAATAAATTCATTTTCTTTTAGTACACGTCCACTAGGTACCGCATGAGGTAAGGCACCATGTCCACCAAAAGCTAAAATTGTAGGGAAAGCAAGCTTTTCCGCACCTTGTTCTAGCATAAAACCGTCTAGCCTTCTAGCCAATTCTTTTTCTGTAATACCAGCTTTTATAATGCTTTTCAAGTAAAAATAGCCTTTATCTGCGATTATAGCTGCACGCTCTATGTTGACAAGTTCTTCTGAATCCTTCACTGCTCTTAATTGCAAGATTCCATCTTCACCTGGTAAAAACTCAATATTACTACTAGCTAAATATTTTTGCCATTCCAAATAGCTCCCATAACTGACCATGCTAACATCAAAAAAAAGTTTTGATACTTTTTTTTGATGTAAAAACTTAGTTACACTTGTTAATATCTGATTTTTATAGTCAATAACTTGGCATTTTGTTTCATCTTTAGCCTGTTCTACAAAACGAAAGTCTACAAACAAAGTTAATTTATCATCTAACGCAATTCCAAAACCAGCATCTCCCTCATAACCGGTTAAATAAAAAAGATGCGAATAATTATTCAGTAAAAATGCCTCACCAGTTTTTAGCAAAGCTGTAAATGATGATATTCTCCGTTTATTCATTTTAGCTCTTTAAACCTTAAAGCTAAAGCCTCAATTGCCAAGCGGTAAGAATATTTACCAAACCCATTTATACTTCCAAGACAAACAGCTGACAAAACTGATGTTTTTCGAAAATCTTCTCTGCTATGTATATTTGTTAAATGTACTTCTATGACTGGCAATAAAATAGCAGCAATAGCATCTCGCAGAGCATAACTATAATGCGTATAAGCGCCTGCATTGATGATAATACCATCAAACTCTCCTCTCGCACCATGAATTTTATCTAAAATTTCACCTTCATGGTTGCTTTGATAAAAGGAAAGCTCTATATCTGGATGATTAATTAAAACATCAGCCGAAAGATAAGCATTAATATTATCCAAACTATCATTGCCATATTTTTCAGGCTCTCTAATTCCTAATAGATTAAGATTTGGTCCGTTTATTATTAGTATTTTCATCTTCTCACCCTTTTCCAACTTCTAGATATTAACAAATTTTTAGTAATAAAGTCAATATTATTCCTTTTACTTGTAGTTTTTTTTTCTTAATCACTTAATTTTACCAGAAATTCAGTTTTCCTGTAAATTTAAAATTATCTTTTTCTGCCATAATTTTCATATTGCTGCATCCTAGAAATTTCAATTTTTCAATGTTTTTTTGCCAGTTTAACATACTCTTTATATTTCCGCTAGCATTAATGCTATAGCTGAAAAATGCTTTTAAGTTTTGTTCATTTTCCTTTTCTAGTTTATTAACAGTCAATCCACTTTTTTCTAGTAAATCAACAACCTGAATTATATTGATTGGTTGCATTTCTTGGAATTCAGTTTGTGCAAATAATTCATTTTTTTGCGAGCTATTTTCCATTTTTACAAGTGCTGCCTTTAATTCCATTCTATTATTTAAAAAAGCTGGTACTAGTTCTTTACCCAAAACTAAGATACTAAGATAAAGAAAAAATAATATGAGAAAAAACTCCAATAACCACTTTTCATTAGCTGATATTTTATCCATTAGCTTACCTCTTCCACAAAGAAGACTGTTCTATAATTGCCTTCATCCAAAAGTTCGACAGAAATCAGTTGTAATTTAGAACCATTTAAGTTTTGCTCCAACATTAGCTGATAACTAGACAATAGCTTTAAGGACTGAAATTGGCAAACAATTTGCTGACCCATTTCTATTTGCTCTAACTCTAAGAACTTGACCCCTTGCAACTCAACAGTTAAAACTGCAGTAGCTAACTTGCCCCACTTTGTTTTTCTTACAATTTCCTGCTCATAAATCCCTCTCCAATCTTCATTTTCGTTTAAGCCAATAACTTCTACAACTCCACTATTTAAGCTTATAATTTCATGCTCTATCTGTTGATTAATTATTGTTAATCCAGCAATCAGTAACAAAATAAGCATAAAACTAATAGTTATTAATCTAAAACTATTAATACCTTTTCCTAATTTGGATAAGTATCTAATTTTTTCTCCTTTAGCAATTTTTTCTGCCACTTTCAACGCCTTATCTTCTTCTCTGCCAATTAAATTATACGAAAGTGCTTCCCATCCGGCTAGATTGGCTCCATTTAAGCCCCTATACTCGTACTTTTTACCAGCCAATGCAAGTTGTTTCTTTTCGCCAGCCAAGCATAGATAAGAGATAGCTTTTTCCTCTTTTTTTGAATCTATTATTAACCAAGTTATTTCATTTAGACTGCAAAATAAGCTCTCCGCTACCAGCATTTTAAGCAGTAATTTCCCTTCTTCTTCATCTCTAGTTTGAACCTCAAGCCAGCCCATTGTCAAGCATTCAGTTTGGAGACAAATAATTATTTCTTTGCTTCCCTTAAAGCTTCTACCCCATGTTTTAATTATTTTTTGCAAATCCGCTTCGCTTGTTACAATATCTTTGGCCAATAATACAACTTTTGGTTGAATTTGCACTAAATATGCAAGCATCTCGTTTTCTTTTTCAATTATTAGTAAAAGTTGTTTCTTCATTCTAACTCCTCTCCCAAGAAAACGAACCATCCTCTAATTTTATTACCAACCTATTTTCTGTAATAAAAAGTTTCTTTTTATACAGATACAATGTTGTTTCTAAAGTCCATCCCTTAACAGTTTTTGCAATTTTCAGTACCGCATCTTGACCCCTTATGGTAGCCTCTAATGTACCTTCAGCATCTAAACCATTTTTCTCTTGCTGCTTAATATAAAATATTCCTCGAGCAGCTAAAGTAGCTAAATCACATTGCTGCTCTGCAAAACTGCTAGCATTGAGGGCATATTCCTGTTGCAGTTTAGCTAACTGCATAATATCTACAGCTAGTAGTGTACATAAGCTAAAAAAAATCAAAACAATAACTAAAACACTACCTTTTTTCTTATGTTCCATTTTTCATCCACACAACCGTCTTCAAAGTATAGATTTCATCTTTTCTAAAGAATAGCTCAATTGTAATATTAACAACACCCGCTTTTTCTCCAAGCTTTTCTATTACCAAACTCTTAATTCCACTGACAAGCGGTAATGTTTTATTATCCTCAGCAATAGTGTAGCTTTCCCTAATACTTGGCTCCAAAACAAGATAAAAAATTTTTTCCTTTAATCCACTTCGCGAAATATGAATTTCATTTTTACTAACGTGTACATCCTTTGCCTGATCAAGCTCTAAACACAAGCGTTCCATTAAATATCCTGACTTTTGCAAGAGCTCTGCCTGTTCCTGTTGCCTCTGATAATTTTGTGAAGTAAAGTATAATAACTGTCCAAGCAGTAGGAACAGCAATGCAAAAATTGCACTTGACAATACCATTTCAATTAAAGTGAATCCCTTTTTATTCATGCTTATCACTTACTTCTTTACTTAACTCATATTCCATTATTTCCCCTTTATAATCATAGGACACAACAACAGACCAAAGTTGTAATCCTGCACTTGCTTCTTGAATATCAGTTGCAATTTGAAAAATTATCCCATTAACAGTTTGGCTATCTGAACTCATTTCTACAGGTAATAATTCTTGGTTATTACTTGCCTGATCATAGCTTAGTTCTTCCATTACGCCAAAAGCCAAGTAGCTAGCAATTTGTCTATACATAGCTAAGTCGCCTTGTTGTCTGCTTACAAAAAAAACTTGCAGGACAGATGCTGCAAGCAGAGAAAAAACAAGTAAGCTAATGCTTACCTCTATTAGCGTAAAGCCTTTAATCTTAATTTGGCTTGATATCACTAATTCGCACCCTTCCATAAGGACTAATAATTACATAAAGGGCTTCTCCCTTTGAATTTTTCAATTTAATATGACCTGCATTGCAATAACCTCGACCAGTAAAGATGAGCAAACGATTTGCAAATGTACAACTTACTATGCTAATTTTCTTGGGCAACTTATGTACCGTATAGCTTTGAAAAGCATTGTTCTTGTACCAGTAAGAATCCTCGTAGAAGGCCATGCTACCACCCATAGATTTATTAGTTACTGCTTCTAACTGAATAGCTCTTAACCTTGTAGCAATTATTCTAGCCTCACTTTTTAGTTCATGGCTGGTTATTAACTTGCTAATTTGAGGGCTTGCAACCGTTAATAACAAGGAAATAATAGCTAGCGTAATAATAATTTCAATTAGAGTAAACCCTTTAGTCTCCCTAATTTGTTCCATTACTAATAGCCGGTATTGTTGCAGTAATCAATTTAATATCTTGTCCTTTTAATTTTAAGGGCGATCCTAAAGTCGAAAAACTAACTCTACCAGAAGTTGCATCGTAGTTCATTTCCCAACCCTTATTTGGTGGTCTTACATTATTATTTTTTAACTGAGCCAACAATTCAGCTGTGTTCTCAGGGTAATTTCCATTGTCACTATAATAAGCATCTGCAACACTTTCTAGCGCTTGAATATTGACTTGTGCACTGCTAATTCTTGCTTTATCTAAATAACTAAAATATTGTGGTACTGCAATAGCTACAAAAAGTGCAATAATCAACATTACGATTACGACCTCAATCAAAGTAAACCCCTTGATTTTCTTACCATTCATAGCCTAGCGACCACCTTTACTTTTAGATATTTTGTTCATAATATAACATCTATTACATAAAATATCAAGTTACTATGAGATTGCAATTTACTTTTAGCTTTTTGATTTTTCTGCACATAAAAAAAGAGCAACCACTATTTAGTAGCGGTTGCTCTTTTTGGTGCCGAAAGTCGGGGTCGAACCGACACGCCTTTAAGGGGCGCCGGATTTTGAGTCCGGTGCGTCTGCCAATTCCGCCATTTCGGCACGGCTTGACAAGTGCAATGATACAAAATTACGCTTCTCTTGTCAAGCTTTTTCAACATTTTATGTTATTACTAGAGACTATCACCAAAGTCTAGATGGAATTTTTCTACTAACTCTTCTTGCCAATTGCTTGTTGCTTCCAAACGACCAAAGAAGAATCGCAAAATTTCTGGTTCTTCAATCCATTTTAACCCTCCAATGATTTTTCTATTATCATAAAGCCATGCAATTCTATCTACAGCATAGAGTACCTGTGACATTGTGAATACTCTCCTTGGTAGTGCCAAACGAACAAGTTCCATATTTGCTAATGGTTCAATGCCATGTTCATCCCGCTGTTCTGAAAGTGTTCCTCTTTCCATGCCTCTAATACCACTAATTATATAAATAGCTGATGCTAAAGCACCTGCAAGATATGCTGTTTGTGGTAAATGCTCTAAAAATGCTAAAGCGTTAATGTGACACCCAAGACCTCCTGCAGGTGTTACAACTGGAACTCCTCTTTTTAATAGTTCACTGGTCATAAATTCAATAAACTGCGGCCCCTGCGAAATAACATCTTCATCCATAGTTTCCCTAATACCAACTGACATAGCTTCCATTTCCCTTACTGACATACCACCATATGTTAAAAATCCTTCAAATAGAGGCAATAAGCTACGCATTTTTAGATAAGCCTCTTCGTTGTCTGTGCACATGCCACCACCTCTGGCCGATCCAAGTTTGCGCCCAGAAAAATAAATAATATCTGAATTCTTAGCCATTGTGCGACAAATTTCTAAAATACTCATGTTTTCACAAGATTTTTCTCTTGTGTGAATAAAATGCAAATTATCAGCCAAA
Source organism: Clostridia bacterium (assembly GCA_037141195.1). Taxonomy (GTDB): domain Bacteria; phylum Bacillota; class TC1; order TC1; family JBAXCZ01; genus JBAXCZ01. The sequence goes on along the minus strand of JBAXCZ010000002.1, from coordinate 54,915 downwards.
AGACTTGCATCCATCACAAGTGGTATCTCATGCTTTTGACATATAGCATATACTTCTTTAAGATTTTCAAGAGATAATGGCTGTCCACCAATAAGATTAGTTCCTACTTCCATTCTCACAAAAGGTATGTGCTTTCTCCCGAAATCATTAATTGCTTTTTGTAATTTAGCTATATCCATATTTCCCTTAAATGAACAGGTAGAATCTATTTTTAATGCCTCTGCAATAGGTATTTCTAAAACGTCTCCTCCACATTCTACAATATGCGCTTTTACGGTAGTGAAGTGATAGTTCATCGGAACAATATCACCTTTCTTCACATGAGTTTTGGATATTATATGCTCACATGCTCTTCCTTGATGAGTTGGCAAAAAATATTTTTTGCCAAAAACATATTGTAAGGTTTCCTCTAAACGATAAAATGTTTCTGAACCTGCATAACTATCATCTGCAATAAACATAGCCGCTTCTTGTTCCATAGACATAGCATTAACTCCACTATCTGTAAGCATATCAAGAAATACATCTCGATTTTTCAATAAAAAAGTATTGTTACCTGCTTCTTGCATGAACTGTAAACGTTTGTCTATTGGCGCTAAATTTAATTTCTGCACAATTCTTGCTTTATGCATCTCCAAAGGAATTTTTTCACCTGAAAACATCTTTACATTAGTCATTTTTTCTACCTCGTTTTCTTAGTTTTAAAAACAAAAAACCTGCAAGTCATCAACCTGCAGGTAGGAACTTTATCATACCATCATCAGGTTCATGCACAAATAGCACTCCTCCCTTTGATGATCAAACATCTAAGAGTTGAAGTGCTCCCTGTAATAGTAATAATATGCAGTTTTAATTAGGAATAAATTCATCTTTATACCTCTTTTGTTTTTTCTATGATAACACATAACTTTATCGTAGTAAAGCAATAACTTTTACTTCATCTCAGCTATTTTTCCAGCAATATATTCTTTCATTTCTTTTCCTTCAATAGTTGGTTGTAAGCCACTGCCTGTCAAATCTGGCATAACCTTAAAAAAATTAATTAGTAATTTATTTTTCATGATTTTATACTCAAACTGGTGTCCAGGAACAAATTCAACTATTACTTCATCGAACGGTAACTTAGCTATATCTGGTAATAAAGAGTCTAGATTCAACTGCTTAATTGGTGATGACATGGCATTAGTATATTCTAAATCTTCCATCATCCAAAGATTATTATTCCAAAACCGTCCTTCTTTTTTGTTCATTCCACTTAGTATTTCCTTATTGGTTACCGCACTTAAAACTCTGCGAACAGCCTCTGCATTAAATTCATCTTCGTAAATATCCTTAAAGCCTTGCATTTCAGTAATACCAATAATATACAATTCATTTACCTTTTCACGCTCACTTACCTGTTTCCAAAAGAATAATAAACTCTCTACAGTCTCTAATTCTACCCTAATTCTTGTTGCCATTTTTCTTTCCACTTCTTTCCATTTTTCAATTTATCTAACTTATTCTGAAAATACAAATTCTACCATGCTACCATCTTTACGATTTAGTGCTACTATTACATCCTTTGTGTTAATATCATATTCCACAAACTCCAAATATCCTATTTCACGTTCTAATCTACCTTTTTTATTTTTATCCATCACCAGACTAAGAATGCCTAAGTCTTCAGAATAAGCAAAATCAAATTTGTCTGCTGAATACTCTTTAACCACATCGTTCTCTCTTTGTGACACGAAAAGTGTTTTCCCCTTCCATGCAACTCTAGATTTTGTTAAAATTTCAACAAAATCCGGTTGCTGAGAGAAACGTTCAACTTCTTCTAGCAATTTACCATATGATTTCCCTGTTTGTTGTGCCACTAAATGTAATAAATAAGTAGTTATTTTCTCTTGTTTTCTTATGCTTTGTTCAAATTTTTTTACATTATCTATACTATCGTTCATGTCCTGCATTATAAAATCTCCTTACTCTCATTGAATACTCCTCGTAAATGGCACATCATACGCGTAGTTGCCGCCCCAATCTACCACTATTTTACCATCTTGCAAAAATTGTACTGAAGTTACTTCAGGATATTCTGTCAAAGTATTGACGACTCCATCTACAAAAGCAGATTCACCAGCAGAACCATTAATTTTAGCTTTTTTATAAGCTTCAGCATTTATATCAACATAGGCAATTCCTTCTTTAATTTCTAGCTTATTGATAAGATTGTTCTCAATTGGTAAATTTACAAGTTGCAGTTTGTTTCCATCAGATAAAGTAACTCCTTGCATTAAGATTGCCAAAGCTTCTGCTGGAGTACTCTGGTCAGCTGTCAATCCAGCTATGCTATAAGAATCCATAGCTGTAGCATCAGCATTAGGAATATGAATAATGATTTCACCCTTTTTTGGTAAAGAAGTTACATCCTTTTTCGGTATTATTTTTACAGCAGTTATTGAAGTTTTAATCTCAACAATTGGTGCAGATGTAACCGAAACTACCGCTGATTCTGATGTTACTGGATTATTATCAACTGGTTCAATTGCTTGCTTAGTAGTACATGCAGTTAAGGAAAATACAATAACTATTATGAAGATAATCCATAAGCTTTTTTTCATTTTCATCACCTCTTTCTTTTATTATAGTCTTTTTAAGATGTATTTGGAATGCAAACAGCAAAATTTCTTTTACCTTAAGCTAATTATGCTTTATAATAATTAAGTTAAAAAAAATAATTACTACTAATTTTCAGGAGGATTATAGTGACATCATCAATAAATTTCCCAGGTGCTTATATTCAAGGTACTAATGAACTACAAAATATTTTCAAGCATGCTGCCCATTTAGGTAAAAAATTTTTAGTATTAGCGAGTCCGCGTATTATGGTAAGTGTTAAAAAAACAATCATAGACAGTTTTGGTGACGCAAATAATTTATGCTTTATTATCTTTCAAGGTGAATGTTGCCAAAGTGAAATTGATCGTTTAGCCATAGAATGCGCCGCTAATCATTGTGATTGCGTCATAGGCATCGGTGGTGGTAAAGTAATTGATACCGCAAAAGCAGTTGCCTTAGTTAAGCAAATTAATATCATTATTGTGCCTACAACTGCCGCTACAGATGCGCCCTGTAGCGCTGTAGTAGTTTTGTATAGTGAAAATGGAGTTGTAGATAGCTTTTTACGTTTACCCGCTAATCCTCAATTAGTAATTGTGGATACAACTATTATTACTAAAGCTCCTATTCGTTTATTTGTAGCTGGTATGGGCGATGCACTTTCAACCTATTTCGAAGCAAGAGCAGCTTTTACTTCGAATTCTGCTAATAGTGCTGGTAATAAACCTTGCCGCACTAGCTTAGCATTAGCAGAATTTTGCTACCATTTGCTTCTAGAAGATGGCTATCAAGCTAAATTAGCCGTTGAGCAGAAAATTTGCACGAAGGCTGTAGAAAACATTATAGAAGCAAATATACTACTCAGCGGGTTAGGTTTTGAAAGTGGTGGTCTTGCTGCAGCTCATGCTATCCATAATGGTCTAACCATATTGCCTGCTACAAAACCATATTATCACGGAGAAAAGGTAGCCTTTGGAACCTTAACTCAACTTGTGCTAGAAAATGCGCCTACCACAGAAATGAACGCAGTATTTGCTTTTTGTAAGCTTCTTGGATTACCTACCACTTTGACAGAGATTGGTCTTGGATTTGCAACAGATGAAGAGTTAATGCAAGTAGCCGTTTCTTCTTGCTACCCTGGATCAATAATTCACAATATGCCATTTATAGTTACATCAGAAATGGTCTTTGCAGCATTAAAAGCAGCTGATGCTATAGGTAAGCAGCTATAAACTAGTATATATATTTATTCTAATAATTTTTATATAGAAACAAAGACTGTAATTATAAACTTGTATAATAGCGTTGTAGAAAAACAACTACTGCAACTAAAGTTTTATTTTTTCATAAATTGCCAAATACTAACACTTCTTTCATCCATTTTCAAGGTCTTTGACCTCCGAACTGCAAGCAAAGCATATACGAAAGTTACTAGCAAGGCAATAAGTACAGTTTACAGAACTTCTTCCAATAGTCCTTGCTCAAAATCGAGATTAAGTAATTTGACAATAAGCGCAGGAAGTATTTTATTTGCGATAAGTACAGTAATCTTTTTAGTCTTAATCCTACCCAAAGCTTTTATAAATTTTTGCAAGCATACCCATAAGTAGAATCATCACTATGGCAAAAATATTTTACAATGTAGACAAGTTACACCTACTCTCGCCTAAAGGAGTTCATATGTTCCCTCTTACCCATTTGTATTTTACAAAAAAAATTGAATTGAACTTAAATCCTGCATTATGTATTGGTAGCTGTCTACCTGATATTCTCGTAAGCTGTGGTATGGATTGGAAAGTTGCACATGAAGATTTACTGCCCTTATCCTTACCAAAAGATATACAACGTGCATGCCTTTACCATGGTACCAACCCGGCACATCCTGGTCTTGATTACTATTGTGATAAAGATTATAAAAATTACGGATGTGGTTTTGCTTTTTACCATGCCTGCAATTTTACAAATGCGCTTGCTTTGCTAGCTATACCTACGGAAGATTTATTATGGCGAGGGCATAATATTATTGAAATGGCCTGTGAAATAATCATAGCGGCAAAAAATCCCGAGTTGCTCGCTGAATTTCAACTTGCAAAAAAGGATAACAACTTGAAAAGTAGCATATATCAAGCACTAGCTCCAAAGCTTTATGTTTCCGAAAAGCATTTTTTCCTGGTAGTAGACAAGTTTATGGATATGCAAGGCACATCTAAAGATTTACTTTATGGTTTTATAAAAAAATTAAATAAGAGTTACCAATCATCGTACTTAATAACTGATTTTTCACCTATTTTAGCGCAAGCAGTTGAATTAATGCAAGCTCTTTGTTTGCCATTTATTGATGAATGTTTGGAGTTAGTGGAAAAAAATTAAAACTCCTTATAATTCTTAAATTACACTTCTCTAATTCTGCTGTTATCTTAATCAAATTCTTTCTTGTTGTACTAAAAAAACCTCTCTAAAAAATTTTTTTGTATGTTTTCTTGTTTTTTTAAATACCCCCTTGCCAAAGTAGGAAATACCTTGTATAATTCCTAGTGAAAAGATAGGTTATCTTTTCAATGCTTAAAGAAAGATGGTATGAAAAATGAAAATTTCTACAAGAGGAAGATATGGTATACGTGCTATGGTAGAAATTGCTAAAGCCACAGCATCTAATCCAATAGCTATTAGATCAATTTCTGATACACAAAAAATTTCTGAGCGCTATCTAGAGCAGCTGCTAGCACCCTTAAAACGTGATGGATATGTTCTAAGCGTCCGAGGTGCTGCTGGAGGTTATCATTTAGGAAAACCTGCTTGCAAAATTACCGTAGGAGATATAATTCGCACTTTAGAAGGGCCAATTGCACCAGTAGACTGTGTAAATGGTGATGAAAATCAAAAATGCGCATTTAATTGCCAGTGTGTTACCTTTAAGGTATGGGAAAAATTGAAAATTGCTATGGAACAAATCTTGGATGGATTTTCCTTGCAAGATTTACTAAATGAAGAAACCGAATTTTCTACCAAGGAACATCTAATAATACAAAGCAGTCAAAAGCCACTTTGTCAAAATTAATATCTAGGAGGTTAAAAATGAAAACTCTATATATGGATCATAGTGCAACTACCCCTACAGATAAAGCTGTTGTTGAAGCTATGCTTCCTTATTTTACTGAGATCTACGGTAATGCATCAAGTGTACACAGTGTAGGACAAGAAGCAAAGCGTGCTCTCGAGCAAGCTAGAGAACAAGTAGCAAAACTTATAGGTGCTAGCCCATCTGAAATTATTTTTACAAGTGGTGGCACAGAAGCAGATAATCAAGCAATAATAGGCTTTTTAGAAAAAAACTCCATCAAGGGTAAACATCTTATTACTAGTGCTATTGAACATCATGCAGTACTTGATACTTGCAAATATCTTGAAAAAAAGGGCTATGAATTAACTATACTTCCTGTTAATAACGAGGGTTATGTAGAGATAGACTCTCTACAAGCTGCATTAAAGCCAGATACCGTTTTAGTTTCAATCATGCATGCTAATAATGAAATTGGTACAATTCAAAATATTAAGCAACTTGCAGAAATTACTCATGCTAATGGTTCTTTTTTCCATACTGATGCTGTGCAAACAGTAGGTAAAATTCCAATTGATGTGCAAAAGCTTGGAGTAGATATGCTTTCTCTATCCGCACATAAATTTTATGGACCAAAAGGGATTGGGGCACTTTATGTAAAGCGTGGCTTGCGAATTGGAAGCTTTTTACACGGCGGTGCTCAAGAGCGTAACCGTAGAGCTAGTACAGAAAATATACCAGCCATTGTTGGATTAGGAAAAGCCGCTGAACTTGCACTGCATGATCAGGAAAAAGAAGCTGCACGGCTACTAAGCTTAACTGAAGAGCTAATTTCAGGCATATTAGCTAATGTACCAGAATCACGTTTAACAGGTGAGCAAAAGCCTGCCAACCGCTTACCCGGTCTTGTAAGTTTCTGCTTTGACTATGTGGAAGGTGAATCTATTCTTTTAATGCTTGATAGCTTTGGCATCAAGGGATCAAGTGGTTCTGCTTGCACGTCTGGTTCCTTAGAACCTTCTCATGTGCTCTTAGCGATAGGTATTCCTATCGAAGTCGCTCATGGCAGCCTCAGGCTTTCACTTGGACATAGCACTACAGGAGATGATGTAGTAAATGTAGTTAATGTCTTGCCAGGTATTTTAAAAACCTTACGTTCAATGTCACCACTCACACCTAAGAATAACTGTTGCTGCGCAGACGGTCCTTGCTGTACTCGCTAAAACATTGAATAGTTAAAATTATATTAAAAAAGGAGTTTTGAATTATGTATACAGAAAAAGTGATGGATCATTTTATGCATCCACGAAATGTTGGAGAATTTAATGAATGTGCAAGTGGTGTAGGTGAAATTGGCAATGCTAGTTGCGGTGATATTATGCATGTAGAAATTTTAGTGGATAAAGATGTTATTCAAGATATTAAATTCAAGACCTATGGTTGTGCTGCTGCAATAGCAACTAGTAGCATGATGACAGAAATGGTCAAAGGAAAGACCTTAGCAGAGGCTGAAAGATTGACTAATACAGAGGTAGCAGAAGAGCTTGGTGGTCTTCCACCTGTGAAAATGCATTGCTCTAATTTAGCAGCGGATGCTCTTCATCTAGCAATTAAGGATTATATTGCTAAACATTAAAATTACAGAGAAAAGACGAAGTTTCTTTTTGAGAAGCTTCGCCTTTTTTAATTGTAACCACTTAGCTATATGCTAAAATTGCTCCAAGCAAGCCAAAGCCAAAGATAAGTACTAAAGGGCTAACCTTTTTCCATAAAGTTAATCCTAATGCCACTAGATAAATTACTATTGTTGGTACATCTATTAAGGCATCTGGAAACATTTGTACTCCAGCTACCGCAATCAGTCCTACAACTACTAACCTAGTTATGCGAAAGAGTTGATTAGTAGTATCCGTGTCTAGATTTTTAAGAAACTTTGCTACAAGCATCACAATACAAACTGATGGTAAAACCACACTAACAGTAGCAAGCAATGAACCAAAAAAACCTTGAATTAAATAACCTATAAAGGTTGCTGCGTTAACTGCAATTGGACCAGGTGTCATTTGGGAAACAGTTACAATTCGCAACCACTCTTTAACACTTATCCAGTGATTGATATTCACAAAGTCTTCACGTAGTAGTGGTAGCATAGCATAGCCACCACCAAAACTAAGCAATCCAATTTTCATAAATGTAATTATCATCCTTAAGAGAACCATCTATTGCTATGCCTCCTTTATTTGACAGTAATAATGCTTAGTGTTAAACTTAAACAACAATTATTGTATCATAATTTATCGGAAAGGTCGCGCTAGAATGACAAATGTCAAAAAAATCAACGAACAGTCCTTAGGAGAAGAAATTGGCAATGCCATTTCACATGGTATTGGTGCCCTACTTGCTATCGTTGGCACAACTGTCTTAATAGTTTTTGCTTCATTGTATAGTGATATTTGGGGCTTAGTGAGTAGCATTATTTTTGGATTAAGTCTTATTGTTTTGTATTCTATGTCCACAATTTATCATGCTTTGACTATAAAAAAAGCTAAAAATATTTTCAGGATTTTTGATCACAGTTCCATTTTTTTATTGATTTTGGGAACTTATACGCCTTTTTGTTTAATTGCATTACGCGGATTAAATGGTTGGCTACTTCTTGGCTTTAATGCTATTATTGCTTTGATTGGGATTACCTTAAATGCTCTTGACTTAAAACGTTGGAATAAAGCTTCACTTATTGGTTACCTCTTGATGGGTTGGTCATCAGCATTTGTGATTAAGCCATTAATAACTGCTTTGGGAACTGGCGGTATTACACTACTTTTACTTGGTGGCCTCAGCTATACCCTAGGGGTTGTTTTTTATACTCGCAAGAAAACACCTTATATGCATTTCATTTGGCATTTTTTTGTACTTGCAGGTAGTATTTTACATTATTTTTGTATCTTATTATATATTATCCTTTAAGTACTTAAGTGCAATCCATATAAAACTGAAGAAGGATATAACTCACTATTTATCTAAAATAGTGAGTTATATCCTTCTTTTTTTGTATCTCCTACTCTATTATTTAATAATAATACTATAGTTTTTCGTCTTTAATTTGTTCAGCTTGACAATTTTTCTTTTTTCGCCTACGCAAACCAAATATGCCTAACAGAATACTAGCAATCACAACAATAGCAGGATTAAAATGAAAAACAAAAAGAAGCACAAATGTTATCACAAATACTAGTAAAGCCACAAACTTATTTTCCCCTTGCATTAACTTAATTCCCATATCAATTGCAGCAGCGGTAATCAATGCTGTTACTACAGGTGCTGCAAAATAGAAAAAGCCTTGTAACCATATTGCATTTTCAACTGTTGTAGCAAACAATGCAATTAGTAAAATAATTAAAAAAGATGGCAACACCGATGCCGTAATAGTAATCATAGCTATGCTTACACCACCAAAATGATAGCCTAAATAAGCAGCTGTGTTAATTGCTAAAGGTCCTGGTATAGATTGGGCTACACAAAGTGCATTCATAAATTCTTCCGAACTCATCCATTTCCTTTTGGCTACTAAAGCATGTTCCATTTGGGGAATCATAGCATATCCTCCACCAATTGTGGTCAGACCTATCATAAAAAAAATAGCAAATAATTCTCTTTTTTTCATTTTCAACCTATTTTCTGCGACCTGCAAGTTCTGCCGCAATATCCTGAATATCTACACCTTGTTCAACTAACATAACTAACAAATGGTAAAAGAGATCGCTTGTTTCATAAATAACCTCTGATTTTATTCTGTTTTTTGCAGCGATAATTGTTTCAGCACTTTCTTCTCCTACTTTTTTTAGAATTTTATCAATGCCCTTATCAAAAAGATAAGTAGTATATGCTCCAACTGGAAGTTCCCTTTGGCGCTTAAGTATTAACTGGAAAAGTTCATCAAGAATAGATCCTAACCCACTTTTCGCTATTCTATCGCTTATTACTTCCTTACCACTTCCGTCCAATTGCAATTGATAATGAAAACAGGAATAAACATCTTCATGACAAGCATTCCCCGTTTGATCCACAAAAATTAAAAGCGTATCAGCATCACAATCATAATAAATTGCTTTAATTTTTTGTATATGCCCACTTGTTGCTCCTTTATGCCAAATTTCTTGACGGGAACGACTAAAAAAAACAGTTTCGCCTATTTCTAAACTCTTGGCTAAAGATTCTTTATTCATATATGCCAACATAAGTACCTGTAAGCTTTGCTCATCCTGAACTATTGCAGGAATTAGACCTTGCTGGTTAAATGTTAAGTCTTCAATACTTGTAAGCAATTTTCTGCTCATTTTCTAGCCCCTTTCTGCCATTGCTAAAGCTTCCTCTAAAATTAAACTACCAGTGTAAATTGCCTTCCCTACTATAACTCCTTCTATACCCGTAGCTTCCGCTTCCAGCAAGGCTTGAATATCTGCTATTGAAGCTACCCCACCAGAGGCAATAATATGCATACCTGTTGCCTCTGCAAGCTCTTTTGTTGCCTGCACATTAACCCCAGTCAATGTGCCATCTTTGCTAATGTCAGTATAGATAATTCTCACGATTCCTAGTTCTTTCATTTGAAGAGCAAGCTCTATTGCGTTGATACCAGATGTTTCTAACCAACCCTCTGTTGCAATATAGCCTTCCTTAGCATCAAGTCCAAGCACAATCCGTTCGCTCCCAAATCTTTCACAAGCAATTCTCGCTAAATTTGGATCTTTAACCGCTACTGTACCAAGAATTACCCTATCTACCCCAGCAGTTAAATATGTTTCAATTGTTTCCATAGAGCGAATTCCTCCGCCAATTTCAACTGGAATTTTTACCGCTTGTAAAATACTTTGGACTACCGCTAGATTTGATGGTTTTCCTGCTATCGCCCCATCTAAATCTACTAAGTGCAAATATTTTGCACCTTTAGCTTGCCAGTCCAAAGCAACATCAGTAGGATTTTCGTGGTAAACTGTAGTTTGTGCAAAATCTCCTTTGTATAAGCGTACACATTTTCCACCTTTAATATCAATTGCTGGTAAAATATACAATTTGCTTTCCTCCCTAGATTACCCCTTTGCTAGATGGAATTTCTGTTCCTTCTACAATAATAGCCTGTTTAATAGCGCGAGCAACACCTTTGAAAATTGCTTCTAGAATATGATGAGTATTGTTACCTTGCAATTTATCAATATGTAAGGTAATATCCGCATTTTGTGTAAATGCACGGAAGAACTCTTCTGCTAGCTCAGTATCAAAAGCTCCAACTCGTTCTTTTAGATCTGCTACAAGATAGCCCAAATAAGATCTACCAGAAAAATCCACAGCTACCTGCACTAATGTCTCATCCATAGGTAGCAGCATTTGACCATAGCGCCTAATGCCTGCTTTATTGCCGAGTGCTTCCTTAAAAGCCATTCCTAGTACAATGGCTATATCCTCCACTAAATGGTGAAAATCAACGTATGTATCTCCACTAGCTTCTAGTATCAAATCAATTCCACTATGTACGACAAAAAGATTGAGCATATGATCTAAAAAACCACAAGGCATTTTCGACTCATATTTACCAGTTCCATCCAAATTAAGGTTTAGTTGGACTTCTGTTTCTTTTGTTTTTCTTACAATATAAGCTTCTCTCATTTCTATTCCTCCATTCTCACTCGAATAGCATTAGCATGTGCTTCTAATCCTTCGACTGTTGCTAGCTTAATTACATCTTTACCGACTTTTTTTAACCCATCTTTAGTATAGCAGATAATACTTGATTTTTTTATGTACATATCTGTATTTAAGGAAGAATAAAATTTGGCCGTTCCCCCAGTTGGTAGAACATGATTTGGTCCTGCATAATAATCCCCCAATGGTTCTGGCGAATGATGTCCCAAAAAAATCGCACCAGCATTTTCAACTTTCCCTAGTAACTCAAATGGCGCTTCAACTGCTAATTCTAAATGCTCTGGTGCAATTTTATTTGCAATATCCACTGCTTCTTCTAGACTATCTACTATTATGATTGCTCCATTTGTTTTAAGTGATAGTGCAGCTATATTTTTTCTTTTTAGTAGCGCAAGTTGTTCTTGCAGTTCAGTTTTAACCTCTTCTGCAAGTTCTAAACTAGTAGTAATTAGCATTGCTGCAGCTCTTATATCATGCTCAGCTTGAGAGAGGAGATCAGCAGCCACATAGTTTGCTTTAGCTGTTGCATCGGCGATTACTAGGATTTCGCTTGGACCTGCTAACATATCAATATCCACTTGTCCGTAAACCTGTTTCTTTGCCATAGTGACAAAAATATTACCAGGTCCTACAATTTTCTGCACCCTATCTAAACCCTCTACACCGTAAGCCAAAGCACCTATAGCTTGAGCCCCACCAACTTTATAGACTTTATCAGCACCACACTCCCTAGCTGCAACTAAGGTATATGGGTTAATTATACCCTCCTTGGACGGAGGGGAGACAACAATTGTTTCTTTTACACCAGCCACTTTAGCAGGTATTACCGTCATTAGAACTGAAGATGGATATGCGGCAGTGCCTCCTGGTACGTAGCAACCAACTCGCTCTAAAGGTCGGATAAGTTGACCAGTATAATTACCCTGATTATCAATCTGCCACCAAGATTTTTTTACTTGTTTAAGATGAAAATCTTGTATATTCATAATAGCTTTACGCAAAGCAATTAAAAATTCTTCATCAACGCTAGCATATGCGCTCTGGAATTCGGCTTCACTTACCAGCCAGCTATCTTTGGTCAAATTCGCACCATCAAAGCGCTTTGTTAATTCTAAAACTCCCTTTAAACCTTCTTTTTCTACGATCCCTAAAATCTCACAAACATTTTCCACTACAGATTCTTCCCTGCAATGTAACTGTTTTATTAGCAAAGATATTTTTTCAGTTTCATTTGTTTTGATTACTCTAATCATGTTTATTCCTCTCTGCCATTATCAAACGGAGTTGCTGACTGAGGCTATTTATTTGTGTATTTTTCATTCGATAACTCACACGATTTGCAATTAACCTTGCAGTTGCAGAAAAAATATCTATTACTGGAGTTAAACCGTTTTCTTGAAGAGTTTTGCCTGTAGAAACAATATCTATAATCATATCTGCAAGACCGACGCAGGCTGCTAATTCCACATTACCATGCAGTTTAATAACTTCCATTTGCATCCCTTTATGAGAAAAAAACTCTTCAGCTACATTAGGAAATTTAGTTGCTACCCTTTGATTATTGAGCTCACGCAACTTGAAAATACCCTTGTTTGTATGTTTTTTAGCTACCTCATCTTTTACTGCAACCGCAAAGCGACAGCGACCAAATCCCAAATCCAAAATTTCAAATACATCTGCATCCAACTCTGCTAAAGTATCCTTACCAACTACACCAATATCTGCTGAACCATATTCTACAAAAGTAGGAACATCGCTTGAACGGCAGATAAGATAACGCACTTTTTCTGCTTCAAATTCAAACATTAATGTACGTGAATCGGTAGCAACAGCTTCAATTGGCAGGCCTGCTTCTGCTAAAATTTCCAGCACGGTCATACCTAAGCGACCTTTAGGTATAGCTATGGTTAACCAATCATTCATCCTAGCCTTCCCCCTCAATCCACTTCAAGACCATATCTTGCTGTTTATTAACAAAATCTAAGGCTTCCCCATATGTTTTTCCTGTTAAATCAATAGCTACTATTTCGCCTAAGCTACGCATCTTTAGTGCTGTGGAAAAAAGCATAGGTCCATATGTACCTGCTAAAAAAATCTTTTGTTTATTACTCTCTTCCATATTTTGCGTAGCTAAAATATGATCTAACGCAATAGCAAATCCCACTGCTGGCTGTGGCTCTCCATAGTTTCCTAACAATTTATCATATCTGCCCCCACCACAAACAGGATGTCCTAAGTTTGCTGTGTATCCTTCAAAGACAATTCCAGAATAATAGTCAAAATCACGAAGAATAGTAAAGTCAAAGAAAATAGTACCTGCTTTACTTTGACTAATAATTAGGCTATATAAGAGTTCAAGATCTGCTACCGCTGCCTTGATTTCTGCATTATCGCTAATTCTTGCAATGAGACTCAGGAGTTCCGTACCCCCATTAAGAGTTGCAATTTCTTTTAGTCCTGTCTGCAACTCCAAACTTGCACTACTGTCCAACAGTAATTCTTCTAATCTTACTATATTTCGTTTAACGAGTGCCTCTTTAGCTTCCGTTAGAATTGCTAAATCAGAAAAAGCTTCCTTTAATAATAGCTCAGTTATTACGGTATGACCAATACCTAATCTATAATCTTGTACCGTGCACTGTTTTAAGGTTTCTAATGCTATCAGTACTACCTCTACATCTGCCTCTATCCCAGCAATACCTACTAGCTCTACACCAGCCTGTTTAAATTCTCTTTTACCACCTATATGCTGAATTTTATTACGATATACCGTGTCTGAATAAAAAATTCTTAGAGGTAAGTCTGCGTCCTGCATATGTGTGGCAATTACTCTAGCAATAGGTGTAGTCATATCTGCTCTTAAGGCTAGCAATCTGCCATTATTATCCGCAAGCTTAAACAACCCTTCTCCTTCTCCAGAACCAAGCGTAAGGGTATCCAAATATTCCAGTGTAGCTGTTTCAACTTCTTCATAACCCCATTTAGTAAAAACATCTGATAATAAATTTTCTAATTTTCTGCGCCTTTTTGCTTCTCTTGGAAGTATATCCTGCATACCTTTAGGCACCTGCCAATATTTCCATTGCATATATATTCCTCTTTTACTTTAATATAGTAGTGTGTTAATGTGCTAAAGTTTAACATCATTTTTGTTTTTTGTCAATTATTAGTTCTCTTTATTTAAGCGTTCTAAAGCTAGCAAATATCCGCCTGCTCCGTAACTTAGCGAACGCTTAACTCTGCTAATAGTAGCAGTGCTAGCACCTGTAGCTTCGGCAATATGAGTATATGTCACCTCAGCCTGGAGCATTTTAGCAACCTCTAGCCTCTGAGCCAGTGCTTTCAATTCACCAATTGTACTTAGATCTTCAAAAAAACGATAGCAATCTTCTTCAGTTTTCAAGGTAAGAATAGCCCGAAACAATTCATCAAAAGATGCTTCTTTAAACCTGCTCTCAAACATAATACCCCTCCTAAAAGCACCCTAATTCACAGGCACTTATTTTTATTTTATTTTCTTCACATAATCTTCCAATTTCTGCTAATGTTATAGCTTGCTCTCGCTCTAAACTATGTGCATCTGCACACATTAGCTTTCCATTTACTAACCTTTTTTTAATTTCCGTTAATACTTCTACTTGTTCTTCCATAATACATCTAGTCCTTTCATCTATTATCTTGGAAATACAGCTACTCAAATATACATCTAAAAATTTAATCGTGCTCTATTTTAACCTCACCTGACTCTTAAAAATAATGAGAGCCAAGATAAATCTCTTGGCTCTCATTATACATTAAAAGAATCTAATTAGCTTATTTTTTTGTCTTAATATATTCTATAATTTGTTGTACTGATGCATCGTTAGTAATTTCGTCTTCATCTATTTCAATGTTAAAATGCTCTTCAATAGCCATAATAATTTGCACAAGATCTAAGGAATCTGCACCTAAATCTTCTCTGATTTTACTGGATAATGAAATTTCATATTCTTCGACATTAAGCTCTTCTAATAGAATTTTTTTGATTTCTTCAAACATCTATATCCCTCCCTAGTCTAACTAATAAGTCATGCACTTATTCTAATATATATTTTCTATAGGTCAAGTACTTAATACAAAAAAATCTAATAATTCATAAAAAAACAGGATGCATAGCACCCTGTAAAGTTAATAATATAGAAATTATTATTGTATAGCTTCTGCTGTTTTCAAATTTATATCTGCTGATTGTAAGTTGTTTTCTTCTATGTTCAAGCTTATTTCTCCAGCCTTACTCATAAGTAAATATTTGCGTGCCATTCGCTCAACATTATAATCCGATAGCAATACATTTTCTTGTTCTGTCAAGAACAATTTTTCCATTTGTAAAGCTCTTGTCTGTGCTGTATAAAAATCTATCTCTCTACTGTTTTGATAAATCGCATATTGATAGGTACCGGTCATAGATAATGCTGAAACTATTAAAGCTAAAGCAATAATCCTGCTAAAGTTAATTTTTATCCTAGTCTTTATTATAGGAAGCTTGTGTGGCCTTGCATGTGTTTCAAGCTCTAGCGGAAATGCATTTTTTACTTCATTGACTTCAAGCTTTCTTGCAGCAGAATAATCCATCATCAATCTAGCACCTCCTCTTCAAGATTGTTTCCTAATAATCCAATTTCATCAGCATCCATAACGATAACTATTTCATAACCTTTACTTTTGGCTCTATGTAAAAGAGTTGTCACACTTCCTGCGCCCAGTGTGAGCTTTTTAGCAATTTGCTCAACAGAATTACCAGACTCTTTTAGAGCAACTGCCTGGCGTTCACGAAAGCTTAATTTTTCCATGCCTCTTAGCTCAACCTTCATAAAGCACCATACCATTTCATTTCAATTTAATAGACGGATAAAAGATTTAGCATATACATTTCTTATACATATCTTATACAACTGTTATGTGTATTTTACGCTTAATTCATTTTTTATGCAAGCTTATTTTAACTTTTTAAAAAAATATTTTTATTAGTACGCAAATAAAAAAAGCACTAGAAAACTGTTATGTTTTCTAGTGCTTTTATATTGTTGTTTTAAATAGTTTTCTTAAGCGTATTGAGCCTCAATTATGCCGTAACTACCATCCTTCCTTACATAGGCAACACTAACTTTTTCAGTATCTGCATCTAAATAAACATAAAAGTTATGACCCAAAAGATTCATTTGCATAATCGCCTCTTCTTCAGCCATTGGTTTTACATTAAAACTCTTATGCTTAATTGCAATATCTTCTTCTGGTACAGCAACTTCTGAAATAGGTGCAACGGCCTTAAAACCTAATCCTTTGTGCTTACGATCTAATCGAGTTTTGTATTTTTCGATTTGACGCTCAATTTTATCTACTACTGCATCAATTGATGCATACATGTCCTCCGTTGTTTCTTCACTGCGTAGAATAGTATGCGGTAAATTAATTGTCACTTCACTCTTATGTCTTCCTTTTTCCACGCTTATCTTTGCTTGTACATCCACCTCTTTATCAAAGTATCTGTCCAATCTTCCTAATTTCTCTTCAATATGCGACTTAACGCTTTCTGTCAGTGTAACACCTTTGCTCTTCATTGTGATTTTCATACCGATCGCTCCTTTATACCATTTTTATGTCTGAATCACATGGTATTATTTCTATTAATTCCCCATAAAAAGCAAAACTCCTGCTTTTTTAGAGAAATGTTTTTAAAGAATTTTACTTAAAAATTCCTGTGTCCTAGGATGCTTGCTATCATTAAACATTTCTTCCGGTTTTCCTTCTTCTACAATTTTCCCATCATCCATAAAAAGCACTCTCGTCCCTACTTCCCTTGCAAATCCCATTTCATGTGTTACAACTACCATAGTCATTCCTTCTCCAGCAAGTTTTTTCATTACCTGTAACACTTCTCCTACCATTTCTGGGTCAAGAGCACTTGTAGGTTCATCAAAGAGCATTACCTTGGGTTTCATTGCTAAAGCTCTTGCTATAGCTACACGTTGTTGTTGACCACCAGAAAGCTGATCAGGATAATTATCTACTTTATCAGAAAGTCCAACTTTTTCTAAAAGAACAAGTGCAGCTTCTCTTGCAGCTTCTTTAGAAAGTTTTAGAACCTTGTAAGGAGCTAACATAATATTTTCTAATACTGTTTTGTGAGGAAAAAGATTAAACCGTTGAAATACCATACCCATTTCCTCACGCACTTTATTTATATCCGTATTGGGATTGTTAATATTAATACCATCAACTAAAATTTCTCCTGATGTCGCATCCTCTAGCCGGTTTAGACAACGCAAAAAAGTACTTTTCCCACTACCGCTAGGTCCGATTACACAGACTACCTCTTGTGGCATTATTTCTACAGTTATGCCCTTCAACACTTGTAAATCCTTAAAGTTTTTATATAAATTATTAATTTTCAACATTAATGCGCAGCTTCCTTTCTAGTAGAGATAATCCCTTAGAAATAATCACCACAATTACAAAATAACAAAGTGCAACTGTAATATAAACAGGAAATGGTTGCCAAGTTGTTGCAACATATAGTTGACCTTTTCGCATCATCTCTTCTAGCCCAATGGCTGAAAGAATAGATGTTTCCTTCAGTAGGGTTATGAATTCATTGCCTAGTGGAGGAATAATTCTCCTAAATGCCTGAGGTAAAATCACTTCGCTCATTGCTTGTCTTTTGCTTAAGCCTAATGAACGGGCAGCTTCTATCTGACCAACATCTATAGATTGTATTCCACCACGAAAAATTTCCGCTACATAAGCAGCACTATTCAAGCCGCATGCAAGTACCGCTGCTAAAATTGGCGGCATAGGGCTAGGTTGATTTGTAATAATTTGCATCATTTGTGGAATCCCAGCATAGATGATTAAGAGTTGTACTAGGAGTGGCGTTCCACGCAAAAAATTTATATAGGTAGCTGACAAAAATTTTATTAACTTGTTTTTAGACATTTTCCCTAGTCCAATGAATAAACCTAAAACTATACCAATTACCCCTGCAGCAATTGTGACCAAAAGGGTTAATCTCAAGCCTCCCAGAAGCATCGGCAAAACTTTAATTGCATGATCCATAAATGTCATTTTTTTTACCTCTATTTCTAAAAAATCTTACAAGTTAAAATAAAAACAAAGGATGCGATAAAAGCCGTTGCTTTCATCGCATCCTTAAAACTTTTTAAGAACCGAAGTACTCTGCTACAAACTTATCAAAGGTTCCATCCTCTTTTAATTGCTTTAATGCAACGTTGAGCTTTGCAGCTAAATCAGTGGCTTCTTTAGCCACTGCAAAACCATATTGATCACTTACCAAGACATCGCCCACAGTTTTTATTTTATTAGCATTTTTGCTAATATAGGCTTCTGTTACTGGCGCATCATTTATTACACAATCTACAGCACCATTAGCTAGGTCTAAAAAAGCTACATCAATCGTGTTATAGGTTTTAACTTCCTTTAAGAGTCCTGCATTTTTAAGTTCATTTGCTTTATCTGCACCTGTTGTTCCAATTTGGACTGCTGCAATTTTGCCACTTAAATCTGCTTCGCCATTAATATTCTTATTATCTGCTTTTACTGCAATGATTAGACCAGCATCAATATAAGGATCTGTGAAAGTAACGCTTTCAGCTCTCTCTGGGGTAATAGACATTCCACTAGCTATAATATTAATGTTTCCTGATTGTAAGGCTGGTACTAGCCCATCAAAGCCTACATTCATTATCTCTACCGTATACCCTGCCTTTTCTGCCATTGCAGTTATTAATGCAATATCAAAACCATCAATTTTCCCAGTTGTTTCATCCATATATTCGAATGGAGGAAAGGTTGGTTCTGTACCTACTTTTAATACTTTACTTTCAGATGTATTTCCGCTACTACAGCCTACAACAAATAACATAATTACTAAAACAATGCTCAAAGCTTTTAATCTTTTCAAAATAATTCCTCCTAAAATGAATTTCCAATCTAATTAAATATTATATCTTACAATTTATAAATATTCAATAATAATTGATTTTCAGCCACATTTTCTATGTATATTCACTTTTATGCACATTCTGTGCATAAAACCCTGTGTTTTATGTGGATAAGTAGCTAAAAAGCTTAAATCATAAGCTTTTGCTTGTGGATTAGCTCATTGCCAAACAAAGTATATAGACAGACTCTGCTCCTGCAGTTACAAGCATTGTGCTTATTTCTTCTGCCGTTGCTCCTGTGGTGAAGATATCATCAACAAGTAAAATCTTCTTGTTCACTACCCTTTTTGCTAGATTAAGCGAAAAAACACCTTGTACATTCTTTTTCCTTTGCCCTATGCTTATGAGAGATTGAGCTTTATTATGCTTATTTTTTTGCACTAAATCATTACTAAATGGTAGCTTTAAGTTCTTTGCTAAATTGCTAGCCAAAGCTTTAGTAGGGTGAAAACCTCTAATAGCCTCACTTGTACTATGCATCGGAACAAAAGTTACTAAATCTATAGTAATGCTCTTATCCCATCTTTCAAGCAAAAGCTGAGTATAGTTTTTTAACCGCCATGTACTCTTCCCAAACTTGAATTCTTTAACTGCTCTGCGAAATACCCCTCGGTAAGGCAAAACTGCAATAGTTCTCTTAAAAGTAGACTTTCCTTTGCAACTACAACTGTATTCTCTCAAGTGTCTACCACAATGACGGCAAAAAGTGCTGCGTTGCCAGTCACCCACAGTATTTCTACATTCAAAGCAATAAGTTTCTCCAACATCCACCTTTGCACCACAAAAAAAGCAGCCTTTGTTGTTGCCAAATATAATTTTCCAAATATTATTAAGCATCTAACTACTCCAGCTGCATCAGCCAACGATATTTTGCATATTGAAGCTTTTTTTTCTGACAGAGTAAGGTAAAATAATCATTAGTAGGATAAACTGAAAATCTTGCACGAACTGGCATTACTAAATCCAATTCACTCCACAAGCGTCGACCATCTCCAGAGCATAAGCTCTTCGCAATAATGCCCTCTCTTTCTATTACTATTTCTACCTTTGATAGAGCAATAGCGAGTGCCTCTTCTAATATTTCTAATCTTACAACCCTGCCTTTAACACTAATAGTAAAATTCCAGAGTAATAAAAAAGCTTCAGCCCCCCCTATACGACCACATGCTACTACAGCGCCACGCACTAAGTATGGATTAGTATGAAAAAAATAAGTTGCTAGAAGCGTTAAGCATTTTTCATCCCCTTGCGTACTTAGAATATTCATGCTACGCAAAATATATTCCTCAGCGAGTTCTGGTAACCTTTCCTGTAAGGCTATTAATTCAGTTGTGCTAGCCAATTGTTCAAGTAGCTTATAAGCCTTGCTCTGCAAAAAATAGTCATCTTCAAGTTTAGTTAAATCTAGTAAAAGCGCTGCTAATTGAAGCTGCCTTTCTTTTTGCCAAATAACGAGCTGACGACATTTTGCTTCGCTATCAGCTAAATAGAATAAGTTTTCTAACATTGTTTGCTTATCCATCGTCTCCATCTATTTTAATGTTTCCCACAGCAAACGCAAGGCAGCTTTTGTACTTCTTTCCCTTATTATTGCTCTGTCACCTTGAAAAAGCTGTTTGGTAACAACAACTTTTCCTTGGTAATAAATTCCTATATATACTAGCCCTATAGGCTTATCCTCACTTCCACCTTCAGGTCCAGCTATTCCAGTAATGCTTACTCCTAAATCACTTTTAGCTTTTCTTGCTATTCCTAAAGCCATTTGTTTTGCCACTTCTTTACTAACCGCACCTTTAGTTAATAGAGTCTCTTTCTTCACACCTAATAAAGCAGTTTTCCATTCATCGGCATAAGTAATAGCACTAAGCTTTAAGTATGCGGAGCTACCTGGTACATTACTAAGATGAAAAGCCAAATTCCCACCTGTACAAGATTCTGCTGCCGCAATCGTTAATCCTTTTTGCCATAATAATTTAGCAACTGCATCCTCTAAATTATCCTCATCTATTCCGAAAACAAATTCACCTAAAAGTTTTCTGAATTTAGCTTCCATTTCATCTATTAACTTCAGAGCTTCATTATTACTACTGTTTTTAGCAGTAATTCTAAAATGTATTTCCCCACTTTTAACTGTTGGTGCTAAGGTAGGATTAAGAGTATGGATTAAATCACCTAAACGACTCTCCGCTTCCCCTTCACCAATACCGGTAACTTTCAATACTCTAGATTTTATTACAGAATTTAAGGCAAAGCTTTTTCTCAGTCTTGGTAAAAGTTCTTGTTGAAACATTAGCTGCATTTCATTTGGTGGACCTGGCAGCAAGGCATAAAGTTTGTCAGCTACCGTACAAAGGGATCCTGGTGCAGATCCATTGCCATTTAAGAGCACTTGTGCTCCCTCTATCACTTGTACAGTTTTATCCTTGAATTCCTGTATAGCAAAATTACGTTTGTGCATAAAATCAAGTTGTCTGGCTTGGGCGACAGGGTCTACTACCAAGTTTTTTCCCAAAACTTCAGCTAAAGCTTCCCCGCTTACATCATCTTCTGTTGGCCCTAAACCACCATTTATAATTACCAAATCGTGGTTTTCTGACCCTCGGCGAATTGCATTAGCAATCCGCTCTTGATTATCACCTACAGTTACAATTTCATAAAGATCAATACCGGCCTCTGCCAAAGCCTTTCCAATGTAAGCGGCATTAGTATTGACAATTTGTCCAAGCAAAAGTTCCGTACCGGTACATATTAAAATTGCTTTCATAATTATTTTGCTCCTTCTTCAAATTTCCATATTCCACCAGCAAATGGACCTAATTTAATTAGCTGATTTTCTTGCTGAATCAAGCCAGTGCAGATGATCAATTCGCTTAAACTAACATTTATACTTAGTTGCTGTGTTTCATTACTCGCATTGAGCAAAATTGCAAAATTTCTTATTCCTTTTCTTAGAAAAGCTAATATTTTACCGTCTGTCTCTAGATAAACTAATGCTCCATTAACTAAAACAGTTTCATTATTACGCAACTCCGATAGTTCTTGCACCCAAACCAAAAGTTCATGCTCAACATTATTCCAGGGATAAGTCCCACGATTATAGGGGTCTGTATATCCTTCTACCCCAGCTTCATCTCCATAATAAATGGTTGGAACCCCTGGAAATGTCATTTGCACTAAATAAAAAAGTCTTAAACGAACAAGTCCTAGCTCTCGCTGTTTTGGTGGCAAACGATAGCTTCTTTTTTCTGCTTCAGTTAATTTTTCAGCTGCTGGTGACTCTCCTAGCAGAGTTAAAATCCTCATAATATCATGAGATCCAGTTGCATTAGAAAGCGCATAATAGTTCTCTTCTGGATAGTTTTCTTGTAAAGAAAGCCAATAGCTAATTAGCTCACTTGAAGTTATAGAGTTTAATAAAAATTCTGCTAATTTATTACGGAAGGGATAGTTCATAACTGTGTCTAGACACTTATCAGTAAAATAATTGCGTTCCTCTCCATAGCTTACTTTATGAGATGCATCTTCCCATACCTCGCCCATGATTACAGCTTCTGCTTTTGTTTCTTGTGCAACCTTTTTCAGTGCTTGTAAAAAGGCAACAGGCAGTTCATCAGCTACATCTAAACGCCAACCGCTAGCGCCATCCATCAACCAACTGCGAATAATACTCTTTTCATTATTAATAATATAAGCTAGATAGCTTGACTCCATTTCGTGAACATTAGGCAGACTATCTACGCCCCACCAACAAGTATATTTTTCTGGATAGCTGGTGAATTCATACCATTTATAATATGGTGAAGACTTGCTATTGTAAGCCCCTACTTCTTGATAATTACCATATTTATTAAAATACTTACTATCATCACCTGTATGACTGAAAACTCCATCTAGCATAATTCTAATCTCTGCCGCTGCTGCAGACTTGCACAAATCAATGAAATCCGCTTTATTTCCAAAATGGCTGTCAATCTCTTCATAATCTGCCGTATCATATTTATGGTTGCTAGCTGCCAAAAAAATGGGATTAAGATAAATTGTACCCACATGTAACTTTTTTAAATAGTCCAGCTTTTCTGCCACTCCTTGTAAATTTCCACCAAAATAATCCCATGCAATAATTCTACTAGTTTTGCAATCTCTAGCATAAAATGGAGCGTCGTTCCAGCAAGCATGGTATATTTCATTATGGTTAGCTACATGTGTTTTAAGTCCTCCTGCAAAAAACCGGTCAACATTTATTTGATACATTATTGAGTTTGTAAACCATTTTGCTATATTTTCTTTTTGATAGACAGTTTGTTGAAATGGTCTAGGTGGTTCCAAACTTGTTATGCCTTTTCCTCCTAAACACTTTTCATTATTGCCATAATAATAGCTGCCAGCGTTAGAATTAATTAAAAAATAATACCAATAGTTTCCGACTTCTCCTTGAAAAACAACTTCACAAAAAAAACTAGCATATCCCATCTTTGAACTTTCCCAAATCATAACATACTCATCTTGCCCCATATGCCCGTTGAAAATACAAGTAGCGGATGTAACATAAATATTAGTACTCACTTCAATTTTAAAAGTAACTTTAGCACCTTTAGTTACTGCCCCAAAAGGTTTTTTATAGCATTCTTGTTGTGAATTAAAGCGAATTAAATTTTCCACCGCTATCCTCTTCTCTTAAAATATCTAGCTTGAATTATATCCTTTACCTTAAACTTTCGCAACAAAAAGCGACCAAGCTATTACTTGGTCGCCAGTTAAAAATTGTCTACTCTTAAAAGCTTTGCCTTATTCTACCGTAAAAACCTTTTCAATATTTAATTTTAGTAAATTAAGACAATTAACTGAGTGTTCCTCACTAAGCTCATAACTAGCTTTTGTATCTCTAGCTAAGAGTAGTTGAATTGCCTGTTCATGTTCATCACAAATTTCCAGCAAAGCATGCTTATTCTCGGCAGTCTTTACAGCATACCAACCTTCGTAGTCCCAGTACTTTTCTAAATAATCCAAACAAAGTTGAGTATTTGCCAACCTATGAATCTCAAAATGAAATTGCTGAGTGCTACTATAGTATTTTCTAGCATTATTTTGTTCAATAGCCAAACGAATATTTTCATTCATAACTCGCAAGCCTAAAATCTGCTCATTAGAAGCTGATAATATAATTCTTTTAAGTGCTAATTTTTCCATTTGGCATTTAATATCCATTAGTTCTTCAACTTTTACCCATTCTAATGGTTTTACTTCAAAACCAACATTGGGATAAACCGTGATGAGGCTTTGTTCCTCTAACAAGCGGATTGCATAATTTACAGGTGTTCTGCTTACATTCAATAAAATAGATAGTTCTGTTGCGCTATATTTTTTCCCCTTTTCTAATTCCCCAGTAATTATTTGACGACGTAATAACTGAAAAACAGCTTCGTTTTTTGAAAGAAATTGCATATCTTCCATTTGGCCATCCTTTCTCATGTGCGTGCATAGTTTATTTACTAGTTAACCGTCATGAAGATGTTACTTGCTGAAGAAAAGATAGTTTTAATTATCTGAAGCAGCTAATTCTTTTAAGCTAATTACCCCAACAGGTGGCCTTTTGCTTGGTGCTGGCTGATCTGCTACTGCGATACCTATTTCCTGTGCGATGATTTGGGCTACTAAGCGGCCACAGGTTTTGCCTTGGCAAAGTCCCATCCCGCTACGGGTACGCTTTTTAATTGCGTCTACGGTGGTATCTCCTTTTTTTATTGCCTCTAGGATTTCGCTTTTTGTTATTTCTTCGCATCTGCAAATAATTGTTTCTTGCTCCATGCTATTTGCTCCTTTCTATGCTTGCTACTGCTGTTGTTAGTGCTTTTGCTACTTGTAGCTGTAGGAGCTGGGTTGGATCTTTTTTGTCTGGCTGCCATACTTTTTCTACTATTCCTATGCCTATTATTTCTCCACCTGTATTAACTAGTTTTACTTCTGTTCCTACTTGTGGTGTTGGATAGTATTCAAATGGTATGGTTACGCTATCAAATGCTGTTCCTGTGATTTTCTCCATTGTTATGGCTATTCCTGGACATGCGACTACACATAAGCCACAACCTTTACATTTTTCTAGCTCTAGTTCTGGAAGATTGGTTATGTCTTCTCCGATGCTTATTGCTCCAAAGGGACATGCTGTTTCGCATGGGTTGCATGGGATTGGCTGTATGCAATTTATTTTTGCTTTGAATCCAATTTTCTTAGTTACTTCCATTGCATGCTCTCTCCTTTGCGTGTATTTCTGCTTTTGCTGTTGCTCTTTTGCTGCCGAATTGTCCAGATCTTAGCTTGGCTAAGCGTTCCTTAATATTATTTATGCTTGCTTGCCCTTGTGCTTTTTTTACATATCCTAGCTCTATGGCTACTGCTAAGCCTGCTAAGCGCCCTTCTTCCATGGCTGTACTGGCTTCCTCTACTCCTGCTATGTCTCCTGCTACGAAAAAGTTTTCTTTTATTTTAAGTTGTTCATCATGCAAAGGCATGTAGCCTCCTAATACTCCATGATAGGTTATTGGTACTCCTGCCATCTGTGGTAGTTCGATTCTTGGGGTTAGTCCTACTGCTATACAAATTGTATCGCATGCTAGTTCGAATGCACGGCTCGTATCTGGCTCAAATTGATTATTCACTGGTGCTATCACTGCTTTTTCTACTTGTCCTTGACCTTTTGCTGCTATTACGGTATGGCTTAGGTATATTGGTACGCTTGCTCTCCTGATTTTATTGGCATGGACGTCGTATCCTCCTACTAGAGGTGCTGCTTCTATTATTGCTACTACTTCTGCTCCTGCTTGCATCAGCTGATAGGCGACGATTAGTCCTACGTTGCCTGTGCCGATCATTACTACTTTTTCTCCTGGTAGTACTCTATGTACGTTGATGCAGGTTTGTGCTGCTCCTGCTGTCATTACGCCTGGTAGGGTGCATCCCGGAAAGCTCAGGGCGTTTTCTGATGCTCCTGTGGCAATGATTACTTTTTTTGCTACTATCTTTTCGGATTTTCCGTTTCTAACTATACCTATGACATTATTGTCGAATACTCCCCAGCACCTTGTGTTGAGGCTTACTTCTACTCCTGCTGCTTCTGCTTCTGTTAGGAGCTGTTGTCCTATGACAAAGCCTCTTATTCCTGCTTTATGTTCTTGGGAGCCAAAAAATTTATGGATTTGTTTGAATAGTTGCCCGCCTGGTAGGGGGTTTTCATCTATTACTAGGGTTTTTACTCCTTTTGTTGCTGCTTCTATGGCTGCGGCTAAGCCTGCTGGGCCTCCTCCTATGACTAGACACTCTACTTTATGCATCTGCTTGCCCCCACTTTCCTAGCCCATCTTGTGTCCTTATTATCATTCCTTCTTCTACTAAGGTTACGCATGTACGGATATTCGCTTTGCCGTTTACTTCCATTACACAATCTGTGCATTGTCCTATTCCACAAAATATTCCTCTGGGTTCATGATTTTTTGTTGTTTTGCGAAATTGTTTGATGCCTGCGGCTAATAAGGCTGCTGCGATTGGCTCGCCTACTCTTGCCTCTAGTTCTTGGCCGTCTACTATGATTTTTACTAACTCAACTTCTGCTAATTCTCCTAAGATTGGATGCTGTATTATCCTCATCTTTTTTCCTCCTATTCAAATCGTGCCGGTGAATACTCGGCACAATCGTATTTGCTTTTACCTGTTACTATTATTTCTGCTGCTGTCTTGCCTGCCGCTGGGGCGATTGTAAATGCTCCTTTTAGTCCTGCTGCTAGGAAAAGATTTGGATAGCGCTCTGAATAGCCAAATAGTGGTTTGTTATCTTCCATGTATGGGGTTACTGCTGACCAAATTCGTAGTATTTCTATATCGGCTAAATCAGGAAAATGTTGTGTGAAAATCTTCGCCATAGTTGTTACGCCTTCATATGCAACACCCTTATTATAGTCAGAAAATTTTATTGTATCCTGTCCAATGCCTATGGTACCATTTTTATGTTGAATAGCTCCAATTAAGGTCCATTTATCTTCTGTTAAGCTATTAGTGACAAATCCACCTGGTACTATTGGACCTCTGATACAGTTTGGAACTGCTTGAGTAATCATTACATTTGCTCGATTATAGAATATTTTATAGTCAAGTCCTAGCTTACTCGTTAACTCCCTTGTCCATGCCCCTGTGGCTACAACAACTTGTTCTGCCGAAAATGTTCCCTTATTAGTCTTGACACCTGTAATCTTAGCTTTTTTTATTACAAAGTCCTCTACCTCTACTCCTGTTAATAACTCAGCACCCATATTTTTAGCTCTTTCCATCAGCCCAAGCGTAATTGTCAGCGGGTTAACTCTGCCTTCATCTGCGGAGTAGATTGCCCCAGTTACCAATTTTGGATTAAGTAGTGGCTCCTGCTGTTTTATTTCTTCACCACGTAAAAATCTTATGTCTAAGCCTTGCTTGAGATGGCCTTCCATTGCCAACTCCGCTTTTTGTAAATCTTCTTCTTCGTAAAATAAAAACAAGCCACCTGTTTTTTCAAAATCTGTCTGAAATTCACCATTTTCTTCATATTCTAAGTAAAGCTTCAATGACTCTATAGACCAGTCAAGCTCAACACCAAATTCTCTATCTGTAATGGAAATTTGCCCCTGATTTGCGCCGGATGCTCCTGCTGCTATGTCATCTTTTTCCAGTACTAAAACCTTTTTTCCCATTTTACTTAAGTAATAAGCAATGGCTCCGCCTACTACCCCAGCTCCAATTACAATAATATCCGTTTTTTTACTCATATTCGCCTAACCTTTCTCGGTATGTAACATACCGGTTTGTATTTATATTTTACCGCATTTTTTCTTACTTGACAAGTATTTTTATAAAAACTCATATATCTCCTAAAATTAACGAAAAAAACCAAAAAGCGTACCCAATTATTTTGGACACGCCTTTTGGTTTTTTTAATATTATCTACTTTTTAGTCATGCTTTCTTTATCTTTTCTCTTGCGCTGTACCACACACTCTGAGAGCAAAAATTCAATTTGCCCATTAATAGAGCGAAAATCATCTTCTGCCCACTTAGCTAGTTCCTGCCACAAGGAGGGAGCAAGCCTCAGCAATAATTGTTTTTTATCTTTATCTTTTTTCTCTATTTGCTTCGCCTCCCCATAAATTAGAACTGTCTAGTAAATCGATCCGCTATTTACTATTGGCTGAGCATCTTTATTCCCACAAAGAACTACCAAGAGATTACTCACCATTGCAGCTTTTCTTTCTTCATCTAAGGTAACAATATTATTTTCACTAAGCTTTTCCAGAGCCATTTCCACCATGCTAACTGCACCTTCAACTATTAACTTGCGAGCATCAATAATGGCTGATGCTTGCTGTCGTTGTAACATCGAAGCAGCAATTTCTGGTGCATAAGCTAAGTGTGTAATACGAGCTTCCATAATCTCCAAGCCAGCAATCTCCACATTTGCTTGGATTTCTTCTTTAAGACTAGCAGCTACCTCTTGGCTACTACCACGCAAAGATTTTTCATCAACTTCGCTAGCAACATCGTAAGGATAGAGCCTGACAATATTTCTTAGTGCAGAATCACACTGAATCGATAAATATTCTCTGTAATTATCTACATTAAATACTGCTTTCGCGGTATTTACCACCCTCCACATTACTACAATGCCAATAATAATTGGGTTTCCTAATTGATCATTAACCTTTTGTTTTTCATTATTTAGGGTCATAGCCTTTAAAGAGATTTTTTTGTTTATAATTACTCTTGCTTGCATGTTAGTTTTCGCAACTGTAACTTCTGTTGTTGATACTTGCGCGCTCTCTGCTACAGGATTAAAAGCAACTACAAATGGATTCACAAAGAACATTCCCTCTCCTTTAAGTGTCCCGTAGTACTTGCCAAAGAGAGTGAATACTAATGCTTCATTAGGTTTCAAAACTTTAATTCCAGCAAAAAGAATAGGCCCAATAATTGAAAGGTATAGGATACTGACAATAAATAATATCAGCCCCCAAGCACTTCCTGTTTGCTCCAGCATCACAATCCCCATCACAGTTAAAGGTATTGCAGCAATCATTAAAAGGATATTAATAATTAGCATACCCATTCCACTTAAAGCTCTTAATTCATGCTCTTCATAATGTAATTGTTCCTTTACTTTAGTTTTTTCGTTTTCCATGCTTACACCCCTTGTTTATTTAGTATTATTTTAATATCGTTTTAATATTATAATTAATTTTCTCATTTGTCAAATAAATTATTTCATTTTTTTTGCACTTGTGTCCTTGATAAAATTTGCGATACCCTCAACTGTAATTTTTTGCTGCTCTGCCCTAGTTATTGTAGCTGTACCATCGCCCTTTTGTGTTCCATAATTTCCAAAAAATGCATGATTACCACCTAATATTTCTATTTTAGTTGACACTTTAGCTAGCTTTGTCTTATCCAGTCCTTTATCTTCACTCCCATAAATTTCCAAAATTGGTAACGAGGCTTTCGAGATAGAATAAGCTCCCAGAAAAATCATTCCACTTAAAGCATTTTGCTGTTTTTCTGCAAAGCTGCTAGCCATAACACCACCCAAAGAATGACCCCCGATATACCAATTTTTGACTTCTGGTGCAAGTTCCAGTGCTTTTGCACCCTTATCTATACCAAAGACAGCTAGATTAAATGGCATCTTCACAAGCACACTGGTAATCCCTTGCTCAGCTAGTTGTTGAAGCAAGGGAGCATAAGCTGAGTATTCTACCTTTCCGCCTGGATAAAATATCAATCCATCTTTGCTAGCTACTCCGCCCTCCTTTGCTGCAAACACAAGATATTCACCTTGATTAAAACTTTCCACTTGCCCACTAGCTAGCACATCAAGTGCCACCTGATCTGCTCTAGAATAATCTGATACATATAAAAGAAAAAGACCAGTAAGCATAACTACTAACCCCAAGATAACAAATAAGCTTATTTTCCAAGCTTTTTTGAATTTCATAATTAAATCACCCTCCTTTATTTTTAAGTATTATTATATACCTTAAATTGTTTTTTTTTCAGTAAATTTGCATATAAAAAACCGCCTAGGCATTTGCCTAAGCGGTTTAATCGCATGCTTATTCTAAAATTATATTTATATTATAACTTTGAAACGTTAGCTGCTTGTGGACCACGGTTACCTTCAACAACTTCGAACTCCACGGCTTGACCTTCGTCTAAAGTCTTGAAACCATCTGTTTGAATAGCTGAGAAATGTACGAATACATCAGCTTCACCTGGAACTTCGATAAAACCAAAACCTTTTTCACTGTTGAACCATTTAACTGTACCTTTTTTCATTATAACTTTCCTCCAAACTTTTGCCTTTCGGCGAGAATATGTTTATACTAACACAAGAAATTACCTTTGTCAAATTATTATTTATTTATTTTTTTATTTTGTGGATATATGTTTTTTATCCTCTATTAAAGAACTTTGCTCAGGAAAATGACGAGCAAATATTTCTACCACTGCTGAATTTGCTTCCTGCTCAAAATTTTCATATTGAATAACTAATTTTCTAGCTTCTTCTGTAAGGCTAGAACTTCCTCCACCTTGTCCACCTGTTTTTCTAGCCAATATTTCCATTTGCCAACGCTTTTCCATCTTCACAATCAAATTCCAAGCTTTACTATAGGACATAGCTAGTGACATAGCTGCTTGCCTTAGGGAACCAAGTTCATCTACTAACCTTAAGAGCTCAATTGGTCCTTTACCTAAAATCTTTTCTCCTTCAGCTTCTAACCAAATTTTCATATGCAGGCTTATAACTTCCATAAAAATCTTCACTCCCACTCGCTGTCCATTTATTGGTATATTTTGTGATATTTCTCACATTTAGCTATTTTATTTGTAAGATTCTTACTATTACTATATTATATTATATGAGCTAATATAAGCAAGTGAATTTCATAGCTTTAGTTTATTTCTTAAAGGAGGGTATTTTATTGAAAAAAATATTAACCACTTGTGGTTACTGCGGTTGCGGCTGCAATTTTTATTTTGAAGTCAATAACGGGGAAATTTTGGGCGTAACCCCAAAAAATGACCATCCCGTAAGTCAAGGTAAACTCTGTGTAAAAGGTTGGCAAGGGTTTAGCTTTGTTAGACATAAAGACCGTTTAAAACAGCCGCTCTTAAAACAGTCTGACGGCAGTTTTTTGCCTATTAGCTGGTCTGAGGCTTATAGCTTTATTGCAGAAAAACTTACCAAAATTAAACAAGAATTTGGCGGAGAGGCTTTTGGCGGCTTTGCCTCAGCTCGTTGCACAAATGAAGAAAACTATCTTTTTAGCAAATTTACGCGTGCAGTGATGAATTCCGCAAACATTGATCACTGTGCTCGTCTCTGACACAGCCCAACTGTAGCTAGTTTAGCTACCGCACTTGGGAGTGGGGCAATGACCAATAGTATCAGTGAAATTGCAGATAGTGATGTTATCTTTATTATTGGTTCAAATACAACAGAACAGCATCCTTTAGTTGCCACAAGAGTGTATGATGCTATAAAAACGAAATGTGCAAAATTAATTGTTGCTGATCCACGCAAAATTCCAATTGCTTACGAAGCTGATTATTATCTTCCACTTGCTCCTGGAACAAATTTGGCCTTAATAAATGCTATGCTTCATGTAATTATTGCAGAGGGCTTAATAGATGCCAACTTTATTGCTGAACGAACTGAAGGATTCGAGTCTCTAAAAGCTTCGGTTGCAGATTTTACACCAGAAAAAGCAGCTCTAATTACAGGCTTAGATGCTGAACTCATTAGATCTGCTGCTAGGGTTTACGGCAACGCAAAACAAGCAAGCATTTTATATGCTATGGGTATTACACAACATGTTACCGGCACTAAAAACTGTGCCGCTCTTTGTAACTTAGCAGTCATAACTGGAAATATTGGCCGTGCTGCAACAGGTGTTAATCCTTTGCGAGGTCAAAATAATGTACAAGGAGCCTGTGATGTTGGTTGCTTACCTGAGATTTTGCCAGGCTATGCTCCTGCTGGTTCTCAACTAGCAATGGATCGTTTTTCACCTATTTGGGGTGATTTTGCCAATAAGCCTGGCCGTAAATTAGGCGAAATGCTTGATGATGCTGCTGCAGGAAAAATTAAAGCGCTCTATATCATTGGTGAAAATCCAGTAATTTCCGATCCTAACCAAGCACACGTGCGCCATGCTTTAGAAAATACAGAGCTCCTTATAGTACAAGATATTTTCTTGTCCGAAACTGCTCAATTAGCCGATATCGTCCTTCCTGGCGCCAGTTTCATTGAAAAAGATGGCACATTTACCAACACAGAGCGCCGTGTTCAACGAATTAGAGAAGCCATTCCGCCGCTTGCAGGTTGCAAACCCGACTGGCTGATTTTAACTGAGCTTATTAAAGCCATGGGCTATGTAGCGGATTATCAGCATCCAGAAGATATTTTTAATGAGATGCGCTTGTTGATGCCTAGTTATGCAGGTATTACCTATGAACGTTTAGCAGAGCATCAAGGCTTGTGCTGGCCATGTCCAGCTGAAAATCATCCTGGCACTCCTTATTTACATAAAGATAAATTCATCCGTGGCAAAGCGTTATTAACTGTTAATGATTATGAAAACCCTGCTGCTCAGGCTAGTGAGGAATTTCCTTTAATTTTAACTACTGGGCGGGTAATGCATCATTATCATACTACAACTATGACTAGCCGAGCTTGGTCTTTGAATCGAGAATCTCCCCATAGTTTTATTGAGATGCATCCTAATGACGCAGCAGTTATTGGAGTCAAAGATGGCTGGTTGGTAAGCATTTCCTCAGCCTTAGGCAGCATTAAGGCCCATGTGGTTGTAACCACGAATATTAAGCAAGGTGTAGTGTTTATGCCATTTCACTTTGCCGAAAGCCCAGTTAATAAGCTTATCAGCGATAAAAATTTAGATCCTGTTACGAACATACCTGAATTCAAGGTATGTGCCGTACGTGTGGAGGAGGCATAACATGAGAAAATTATTAAAAAATGATTTGTTGACAGTTTTGAAAATTTGGAACGATGAATATGAAGTTTTCGCCCCCAAAAAAGTTGATGGAGACGTTGTGCTTTCCATTTTTGATGAAGAAAATTTCACCACTGATTATGTCAATGTAACCCTTCCAGTCAAGCAATATCTTTTTGAGCAAAAAGAAAACTTTTTTAAATGGAATAAAACAGAAAAAGAAATTACCGTAAAAACTCCTGATCCTAATAAACTTACTAGTCGTGTGCTTTTTGGTGTGCGTCCATGTGATGCGTATGGTGTTGCATATACAGATAAGTTTTATTTTCAGGAATTTGAAGATACTAACTATACCGACCGTCGCAAATTAACTGCAATTGTTGCTGTTAACTGCCTGCAACCTGGTAAAAATTGTTTTTGCACCTCTACCCAAACTGGTCCCTTTGCAGAACAAGGATATGATATTCTTTTAACGCCGGTTAGGGATTATTATTTGGTTGAAAGTGCAAGTCAGTTTGGCGAAGCTCTGCTAACTATGATTTTAGCCTACCTCTCCCCCATAGATTCTGAGCAAGGGGCAAAAGATAAAGCTATCTTAAAGAGCTTAGCGGAAAATAAATTTGAAATTGAAATTGATCTAAGCCATATTCGAGGTATCCTTAAAAAAACTTATGATAGCAAACTATGGGACTCATTAGCACATGGCTGTATTTCTTGTACAGGCTGCACCAACGTATGTCCTACCTGCACTTGTTTTAACGTGGTTGAGGAAAATATTGATGATAATTCTGGCCGTCGTGTACGTTACTGGGATTCATGCCAAAGTGATTCATTTACGAGAAATGCTGGTGGGCATAACACTCGTAGCGCAACATCTAGGGTTCGTTTTCGCATTCTAGACAAATTATCCCTCATTGAAGAACGCTTTGCAATGAAAGGTTGTGTAGGTTGTGGCCGTTGCATTAGCGTTTGCCCCACCTATATTAATATTGTAAAAATAGCCAGTGAATTAACCGCTGATTATTATACAGATGGAGGCACAGACGAAGAACTTGAGCAAATTATCCAACCCGTACGACATATTATTGAACAAAGGCCACAAATGGATAATCTTTATAAACCTGAAATAGCTATTATTACCCGTATTGATGAAGAGACACCCGATATCAAAAGATTTTTCTTCAAATATAAAGACCCTAGTTTACATGAACGCTATATTTTCAAAGGACAGTTTTTTATGATAACAGTTTTTGGTCAAGGAGAAATTGCTATTTCTATTCCTTTTGGTCCTAGTCAAAGAGATGAATTTGATTTTTGTGTGAAAAAAGCTGGTAAGGTAACTGATGCCCTGCACAGCATGCAGGTCGGTGATGAAGTAGGTTTGCGCGGTCCGTTTGGCGCTGGCTTCCCTTATGAAACAATTAAAGGCAGAGATATTTTAATTGTAGGTAGTGGAGTTGGTCTTGCACCAGTGCGCACCATGATTGTACAAATTTTAGAAAATCGTCAAGAATTTGGCAAAGTTGCCATTATGGCTAGTGCTACAAAATACGAAGGTGTCGTTTACAAAGATGATTTGAAGGAATGGGCAAAGATTGCTGGAGTGCAAATATTTTACCCATTAGCTAAACCTACCAATGAAGTTGATGCTCATGTTGGATATATCAATGATCTTTTACCCGGGCTTGGATTTGATTGGGCAAATACCACTGCAGTGATTTGCGCTTCCCCACGTCGCATTAAGGCTGTAGCCAAGGATTTACTTGCACTAGGGATGCAGCCAACGGATATTCTTACTTCCTTAGAAACACATATGCGGTGCGGGACTGGCAAGTGTGGTCATTGCAAGGTAGGATCTCATTATATGTGTGTCGATGGACCAGTCTTTAACTATCAAGAAATGCTCCAGCTTCCACCTGAATTTTAAAATCTACATACACAAATTTAAAAAAGCTTAATTCCACAAAACATTTTTATGGAATTAAGCTTTTTTTCTTGTAAATTCGCTAGAATTATATTAGAATTTAAGCATAAATAAGCATTGCATCCATCAATGGAGCAGTAGCAGGAGGAAAATAATGAAAACAAAAAAATTAGTTCAGCTCTCTCTCTTCAGTGCAATTATCCTTGTCCTAGCATCAACACCCCTTGGTTATATCCCCTTAGGCTTTATGAACGCCACTACTATTCATATACCTGTAATTCTAGGTAGTATTCTCTTAGGTCCTCAGTATGGAGCTTTTTTAGGCTTTATTTTTGGGTTGAGCAGTTTAGTAAAAAGTACCCTTGAACCTACAGTTACTTCCTTCATTTTTACGCCTTTTTACACCTTAGGGAATACTAGTGGTAACTTTTGGAGTTTAGTTATTTGTTTTGTACCTAGAATTTTAATAGGTATCACACCGTATTATATGTACCAATTGATTAAAGGACGCAATAAAAAGCTGGCTTTACTAGTTGCCGGTATAGTTGGTTCTCTAACAAACACTATCTTGGTACTTGGCGGTGTTTATGTATTTTTTGGTGCAAGCTTTGCCACTGTAATGGCAGTACCCATTCAAACGCTTTTTTCTGTGATTATTTCTATTGTTGCCATCAATGGTATACCAGAGGCGCTGATAGCTGGGTTGCTCACAGTTGCTATTTGTAGCATTATGCTACCAATCTTAAATAAGGAGTAAATAGATGATTCTAACTATTGATGTAGGGAATACAAATATAGTTTTTGGATGTGTAGATGAAAACAAAATCTATTTTGTTTCGCGCATATCTACAGATTTCAAAAAAACCAAAGATCAATATGCAATCGAAATTAAGCAAATTCTACAACTTTATCAAATAGATTTTCAAGCTATTACAGGTTCAAT
Source organism: Clostridia bacterium (assembly GCA_037141195.1). GTDB lineage: Bacteria > Bacillota > TC1 > TC1 > JBAXCZ01 > JBAXCZ01. The sequence continues at coordinate 18,669 of JBAXCZ010000002.1, read as the reverse complement.
TATTTCTTCAGTTGTGCCCCCACTAAAAAATGTATTACAAGAAGCAGTAAATTTTATCACATCCAAAGATCCTTTAATCGTTGGCCCTGGCGTAAAAACTGGACTAAACATAATTATCGATAATCCAGCTCAACTAGGTAGCGATTTGGTAGTATCAGCTGTAGCTGCCTTAGCCGAATATACCAAGCCAATTGTCATCTTTGATATAGGTACAGCTACCACAGTTTCCGTCATCGATGCAAAAGGTGCATTTTTAGGTGGTGCAATTATGCCTGGTATTGCAATTTCCATGGATGCACTTTCCGCTAAGGCTACCCAACTACAAGGCATTAGCTTAGAAGCACCAAAACGCTTAATTGGGAAAAATACCGTAGACAGTATGACAAGTGGAATTATTTACGGTAATGCTGCCATGGTAGACGGAATGTGTACCCGCATTGAAGCAGAATTAGGTAGCCCTGCCACAGTTCTTGCTACTGGAGGGCTAGCCCACCTCTTGGTTGATTTTTGTGAACACAAGGTAATCTATGATGCAGACCTAATGTTAAAAGGGTTATTTTTAATTTATCAAAAAAACACTTCCACATAAAAAAGTAGCAGTTGGTCTCATAAAAACCAGCTGCTACTTTTTTTTTGCATTACTACTATAACTCATTTGTTTAATTTTTTTCTACATCTGCTAAGGTTTCCAAATATTGATAGATTTCTTGCATTTTTATATCTGTCGCAGCAATAGTATCCGCACATTTTTTTAACTCTTGCACAATATTCGCATCAACAAGTTCGGCTGCTTTGTAACGCAATTGATGTTCAAGACTAGCCCAAAAATCCATTGCAACAGTTCTGATTTGAATTTCTACAGGTACTTTTTCGGTATGATCAGAGAAAAATACAGGCACCTTGACTACAAGATGCAAGCTACGATAACCGTTCGGCTTAGGATTTTTTATATAGTCGGTCTCTTTGACTAAGGTAATGTCATCTTGCTTAATCAAAAGCCTTGACACTAAATAAATATCATCAATATAATGGCAAATTACCCTGATACCAGCTAAATCTGTTAAATTATTTTTAGCTGTATCTACAGATACCTCTAATTGCCTGCGTTGCAGTTTACCAAAGATACTTTGCGGACTCTTGAGACGACTTTGCATAAAATGAATCGGATTTCTTTTATACTTAAACTGGAATTCATCATCAAGGATTTCTAGCTTAGTGCTGATTTCTCGAATTGCAGCTCTATAAGTATTCTGCATATCTGCAAAACTATCTTGCATTTCTATCAGCTGTGCTACCTTTACTGTGGCATTTTCTGTTTTTTCTGAATGAATTGCCCCAATTAATGGTTCTCTTAGCTTGATCATCAATATCCTCTCCCTGTAGAAAAAAGGTGAAAGCATTGCATTGCTTTCACCTTTTTTTACTTATGCCTCTAAAATTTTAGATAAATCTTCTATGTTGATATTAGGATCAACCTTCACAGGCTCACCCGCCGCTTTAATCGCATTATTAACATCTTTTAACCCATTACCTGTTACAGCGCAAACTACAGTTTCGTTTGCCTTAATCACACCTTTTTTTACGAGGTTTCTTAAACCTGCTAAACCAGTTACTCCAGCTGGTTCGCCAAAAATGCCACTAGATCTACCTAAAAGGCGCATTGCATCTAGTATTTCCTCATCTGTTGCTATCTCCCATACTCCATTCGATTCATTAATAGCGCGCAAAGCCTTTACAGCATTACGTGGCACACCAACAGCGATACTATCTGCAATTGTATTTTCTTCATCTGGAGACCAGTTCTCGCCTTTTCCTTCATTCCAGCATTTATAAAGCGGACAGCAACCTGCAGCTTGAATACCAGCTACTTTTGGGAGTTTATCAATAAAACCCGCATCATATAAATCCTTAAACCCTTTCCATGCACCAGCGATAGAACAACCATCACCTACAGAAAAAACAATCCAATCTGGTACTTGCCAATCCATTTGTTCGCAAGTTTCTATTGTAATAGTTTTCTTTCCTTCTACTAAATAAGGATTTACTGCCGCATTACGATTATACCAGCCATATTTTTCAATAGCCTGTGCAGATAATTTGAAGGTATCTTCATACGACCCTTGTACACTAATTACTTGTGCTCCAAAGATGCGCAGCTGTGCAACTTTACCTTGAGGAGCACGGCCAGGAACGAAAATCACTGTTTTCATGCCCACGCTAGCTCCATTACCTGCGACTGAGGAAGCCGCATTACCGGTTGAAGAACAAGCGATTACTTCTGCACCCTCCTCTAAAGCTTTAGCTACCGCTATAGCTGATGCTCTATCTTTCATAGAGGCTGTAGGATTTTGACCATCATCCTTCATATAAAGTGTATCTAGCCCAATTTCCTTGGCTAAAGCTGCTGTTTTATAAAGTGGAGACCACCCAACTCTCAATTTTGGTTTTGGCCCATTTTCCTCTAACGGTAAAAATGGCTCATAACGCCAAATACTTTTATCTTTATTTTCAGCAAACCATTTTTTATTGTAGCTTGCTTTAATGTAAGCATAATCATAAATCACATCTAAGATACCCAGCTTTGGTCCACAAACATCACAAGTATACAGTCCGGGTGTTGGTTGAAAAGTTTTCCCACAATTAATGCAAAGTAAATGTCGCACATTTTTCATAAGTATATCACTCCTATATTATTATTTATGAATTCACAAGCGAATTCTGTAATCACAAATATTATAGCACATTAAATGTAAATTTCACTTTATTTTTTCATGTTTTTTTAATACTCATCTCTTTTATGCTAGTTCATCCAACATAGTTTGCTTCCAAATCTAAACTTGCTATTTTTGTACCATTTTGTTCATTTGCTAGTTCTTAATTAGAATAGCATACCCAAGCTATATTTTCCGCTTAGATTATGAACTTTTTATGAAGATACCTCTTCTTTTGTTGACAAAAGTTGCCAAGAAGAGTTTAATGAATTGTGGCAAATCTAGCAGCTATCCTCTTAGCTGATTCGATACATTGAAAGGAGCAATACGCGTGAGAAAAATTTTAAAATATCTCCAAAAATCTTTTATTCCTATTATTATAGTTATTGGCTTAGTAATTGTACAAGCCGTTTGTGATATTAGCTTGCCTGACTATACTTCCCGCATCGTCAATATTGGCATTCAACAAAGTGGTATTGAATATGCAGCACCACAAGCACTCCGGCTTCCAACCATGGAAAAACTCTTACTTGTAACCGAGGATGATAAATTTATTCTCAATAATTACAGCCTAGTTTCCTCCACTACAGTTACACCCATGGAGCAAGCAGATTTAGTAAAGAAATATCCTGTTTTTGCTACTAAGGATATTTATATCTTAAACACTGTAAACCAAACTACCTTAGATCAACTAAATACCATTTTCTCTAAAGCCTTTGTAGTCTTAGCAGCAATAGAAAATCCAACAACTAGCGCCCAAATCAAAACAGCTTTAATAGCACAAATGCCCGCAACTTCTGCAATGCTTACTAAGCTTAGCCTAACTGAAATCCTAGCTAAGCTACCTGCTGCTGCACAAACAAAGATGCTAGCTAGTTTTGAGCAGAAGCTAACAGCTATGCCAGCAAGCACACTAAAACAAATGGCAATTAATCAAGTAAAGCTTGAATATCAAGCCATGGATATGGATTTAGGACCTTCACAAATGCTCTTTATGTTTTTTGCAGCCCTACAGATGTTGGGACTAGCTCTTTTAAGCATGATAGCCGCCATTTTAGTTACCTTGCTTGCTGCTCGTATAGCAGCTACCCTAGGTATGAATATGCGTTATGGTATTTTTAACAATGTACTTAATTTTTCCAATCGTGAATTTGATACATATTCTACAGCATCATTAATTACCAGAAGCACTAATGATATTCAGCAGGTACAAATGCTCGTAGTTATGTTCTTTAGAATTGTGGTCTATGCACCAATTCTTGGCATAGGTGGTATTACCAAAGTGCTCCGTATGAATAACTCCATGGCATGGATTATTGGTATTGCCTTGGCTGCCATACTAACTCTTGTTACTGTGCTTTTCTCTTTAACGATGCCAAAATTTACCAAGCTGCAAAAGCTTGTTGATCGCTTAAACTTAGTTTCACGTGAAATTCTTAATGGTTTGCCCGTTATTCGAGCTTTTAGTACAGAAAAACACGAGGAAAAACGCTTTGATGATACCAACAAGGAATTAACCGCTACTAATCTTTTTGTTAATCGTTCCATGACAATCATGATGCCTGCAATGATGTTAATTATGAATGGAGTCACTATCTTGATTGTGTGGGTTGGTGCTCACAACATCAATAATGGAGCAATGCAGGTTGGAGATATCATGACCTTCATTCAATACACCATGCAAATAGTTATGTCCTTCCTCATGCTCTCTATGGTTTCCATCATGATTCCTAGAGCAAGCGTTTCCATTAAACGTATTGGCGAAGTGTTGAATTCAGAAACTTCTGTACACGATCCTCAAGAAATTGCAAGCATCAAACCAGAACAAAAAGGATATTTAGAATTTAAGGATGTTAATTTTTGTTACCCAGATGCCAAAGAAAGTGTCCTTTGCCATATTAGTTTTACAGCTCGTCCTGGCGAAACAACAGCAATCATTGGCAGTACTGGTAGCGGCAAATCAACTTTAGTAAATCTGATACCTCGTTTTTATGACGTAACCGCAGGTGCTATTTTACTTGATGGAGTAGACATTCGTCACATTACACAGCATCAGTTGCGGTCCAAACTAGGCTTTGTACCACAGAAAGGTGTACTTTTTTCTGGTACAATCGCCTCAAATATTAAATTTGGTGATGATAGTATTTCTGATGAAGCTATGCAAAGAGCTGCACAAATAGCCCAGGCAAAAGAATTCATCTCTAGCACCCCTGATCAATATCAGAGAGAAATTTCACAAGATGGTACTAATGTATCTGGTGGTCAGAGGCAGCGTCTAGCCATTGCTAGGGCAATTGCCCGAAAACCAGAAATTTATATTTTTGATGATAGTTTCTCTGCCCTAGACTATCAAACAGATACTAATCTACGCCGTGCCTTAAAAACAGAAACTGCTGAAAGCACCGTGATAATTGTAGCACAACGTATTAATACAATTATCCATGCCGAACAAATTATCGTTTTAGAGGATGGCAATATTGTGGGTAAAGGAACACATAAGGAGTTACTGCAAAGTTGTGAGGTTTATATTCAAATTGCCACTTCACAGCTTTCAAAGGAGGAACTAGAAAATGAGTGATGTAAAAAGACCAACACCTCAACGAGGTCCTATGGGTGGTGGCCCCATGGGCATGATGGGCATGCCAGTAAGTAAAGCAAAAGACTTCAATGGCACCCTAAAAACCCTCTTAAGTTATCTTAATAAGTATCGTTTTGCTCTTATTATTGTTTTTATCTTTGCTATTGGTAGTACAATTTTCTCAATTATTGGTCCGAAAATTTTAGGTAATGCCACTACCCTACTCTTTACCGGGGCAATGGCAAAGCTCAACGGAACCGGCACAATTGATTTTATTGGCATTGGTAATACGCTACTCTTTATTCTTGGTCTTTATGTAGTAAGCTCAATATTTTCTTTAGTGCAGGGATTCACCATGACAGGTGTTACCCAAAAGCTTACCTATCAAATGCGCAAGGAAATCTCAGAGAAAATCAACCGGATGCCGATGAATTATTTTGAAACTCGCACTCACGGTGAAGTGCTTTCTCGTATAACAAATGATATTGATACCCTGAGTCAAAGCCTAAATCAAAGTTTAACCCAGGTGGTCACTTCATTTTTTACCATAGTAGGTATTTTCATCATGATGTTAACAATCAGTTGGCAAATGACCTTAATAGCAGTGCTTACCCTACCCCTCTCAGTCCTAGTCGTAGGAGCAATAGTTAAAAAATCACAAGTATATTTTAAGGATCAACAAGCAAACCTAGGTAAAGTTAACGGTCAGGTTGAAGAAGTTTATGGCGGTCATACAATTGTTCGTGTTTTTAATGCTGAAGCAAAAGTATTAGCAGAATTTAACGAAAGCAATAAAAAGCTTTATGATTCTGCTTGGAAATCACAATTTTTCTCCGGTATGATGCAGCCTATCATGGGTTTTATTGGCAATATTGGCTATGTACTTGTTTCTATAGTGGGTGGCTATTTAGCAATTGTTGGCACTATTACCGTGGGTAATATTCTTTCCTTTATTCAATATATGAAAAGCTTTACTCAGCCAATTATGCAGGTTGCTCAAGTTTCTAATTTACTGCAATCAACCATAGCCGCTGCCGAGCGAGTTTTTGAATTTTTAGCAGAAGCAGAAGAAGAGCAAGCCATAGCAAACCCTACCTCAATAGAAAATCTTGCAGGTAATGTTTCTTTTCAACATGTGCATTTTGGCTACACACCTGAAAAGATTATTATTGAGGATTTCAGTGCTGATATTCAAGATGGACAAAAAATTGCCATTGTTGGTCCTACAGGAGCTGGGAAAACTACCATGGTGAAACTTTTAATGCGCTTCTATGATGTGAATAGTGGAGCGATTCTGATTGATGGTCATGATTCAAAAAGTTTTAATCGTGCTGAATTAAGGAAGATGTTTGGCATGGTTTTACAAGATACCTGGCTTTTTAATGGAACTATTATGGAAAATATTCGCTATAGCAGACAAAATGCTACAGATGAAGAAGTAATTGCAGCAGCAAAGGCAGCTTACGTACATCACTTTGTCCAAACCCTGCCTGGTGGTTATGACTTAATTTTAAATGAAGAAGCTAGCAATCTATCCCAAGGACAAAAACAGCTCTTAACGATTGCTAGAGCAATTTTAGCAGATCCCGCTATCCTCATTCTAGATGAAGCAACGAGCTCTGTAGATACGAGAACCGAACAGCGGATTCAAAAAGCAATGGATAATCTTATGCACGGTCGTACTAGCTTCGTAATCGCTCACAGACTCTCTACCGTTAAGGATGCCGATTTAATTCTTGTCATGAATGAGGGCGATATAATTGAACAGGGTAATCACCAAACCTTAATGGAACTAAACGGCTTCTATTCGAATTTATACAACTCGCAATTTGAACGTCCAAATACGATAGCAGTTTAAAAAATAGCGTAAGCAGAACTTAAAACGTTCTGCTTACGCTATTTTTTTATTTAAGTCTAGCCAAAAAACTAGTTATGTTCATTTTCTAATGCAACTGCCAACATGAGCTTAATCCTGTTTTCCTGATTAACCTTAGTAGCACTAGGATCATAATCAATTGGCACAATATTAGCATTGGCATTTATTTCTTTAATACGGCGAATCATCCCCTTACCATTAATATGATTTGGCAAGCAACCAAAAGGTTGAGTGCATACGATATTCGCATAGCCCTGTTCTGCTAATTCCAACATTTCCGCAGTTAAAAGCCAGCCCTCGCCCATTTTGCTACCATAACCGATGACATCTTTTACTAAAGATTTCATATGTTGATAAGTCGAAGGTGCTATAAATTGCGGATAAACTTTTAGCGCCTCAAGCATAGCTTTTTCCATTTTACTCAAGTACCACATGAGCAAACTTGCAACAGCATATTTAAGAGGATTTCCACCATAAAGCTTAATATCCTCTAGCCTATTATCAACTTTAAAAAGACCAAATCCCATAATGCCAGGCACCATATATTCACAATTTTGTTTCCTTAAAAATGCTTCTAAATTGTTATTACCTAGGCTGGCATACTTAACATAAATTTCTCCTACTATACCCACCTTGATTTTTTTCTCTTGCTTAAGGGCTATTTTTGCGAAGCTGGCGGCAATCTCTAAGAGCTTAGGTTGTAAATGTCTTGCAGCATAACACTTTCCTTGGTTAAGTAGCGCTGATAACTCAGTAATCCACCAAGCCAGTAGCTGATCAGTCTCCCCAGCCTCTATTTCATAGGGTCTGGTTTGGTTTGATAGCAGCATTAGCATATCTCCATACACAAGACCTGCTACTAACTTTCTCACCATGCCTAAGGTAAGCTTAAAACCAGGATTAGCTTCTAAACCACTGAGGTTTAAAGAAATTACAGGAATATGTCCATAGCCAGCTTTTTCCAAAGCTTTACGTAAAAGATGAATATAATTGCTGGCACGACATCCACCGCCGGTTTGGGTAATCATTAAAGCAATATGCTCTAAGTCATAGTCGCCATTTCGCAAAGCATCAATCATTTGTCCAATTACCAAGAGTGCAGGATAGCAAGTGTCGTTATGTACGTATTTTAACCCTTCCTGTACAACATTAGGTCCCTGATTAGTCAGTAATTCTACTTCGTAACCACAATGCTGAAAAACATTAACAATAATTTGGAAATGAATTGGAGCCATATTCGGCACTAAAATTTTATGAGTACGCTGCATTGCTTTTGTGAAAACTACTCTATCGATAGAATTTGGTTTACTCATTACTTTTCACCCTTCTGTCCAGCTGCAGCAAACAAGCTTCTGAGTCTAATCTTTACTGCTCCCAAATTGGTTATTTCATCTATTTTAATTTGTGTATAAATTTTGCCTGCTTGCTCCAAAATCTTTCGACATTCATCAGTGGTTATCGCATCAACTCCACAACCAAAGCTTACAAGTTGCACAAAATTCATATCCTTTTGCTGTGTGCAATATTCCGCTGCCGTATAAAGTCGGCTATGGTAAGTCCACTGGTTTAAAACGTCCACTTCTAATTTTTTCGTCAGCTTATCACTCACAACATCCTCACTCACAACTGCCATGCCAAAGCTACCAATTAGCTTATCAATACCATGGTTTATTTCAGGGTCTATATGATAGGGACGACCAGCTAAGAGAATAATTGGCTTTTGCTGGGTTCTGGCCTCAGCAATTATTTCCAAACCGCGCTTGCGCACCATAGCTAAATAGTCAATATTTGCTTGGTAGGCAACTTTTGTTGCCTTTTTCACCTCAGCTAAGCTAATGCCCTCAAAATATTTTGCTAGAATTTCTTGCATTTTCTTAGGAAAATCCTTTGCTCGGTGCAAGCCCACATAATCACCAATAAAAGTCACTTGCTTAATATTAGGCATATTTGATTTAATCACCTCAGGATAGTAAGCTACCACTGGACAATTATAGTTATTATCTCCTAAACCCTCATCAAGATTATAAGACATACAAGGATAAAAAATCTTCTCAATACCTTCAGCTATCAGCTGCTCTATATGGCCATGCATAAGCTTTGCTGGAAAACAAACCGTATCGCTAGGAATGCTGCTTTGACCTAAGAGATAAAGCTTGCGATCAGATAGCTTAGAAGTCACCACTTCAAAACCCAGGCTTGAGAAAAAGCTGTGCCAAAAAGGTAAAAGCTCATAAAGGTTTAGACCAAAGGGCATGCCTATTTTCCCTCTTGTGCCTGGAATTGGCTGATAGCTTTGTAAAAGCCCTAGCTTATAACTATAAATATTCAAACTATCATCTGCAATTTTCTTTGTCACAGGTCGCTCACAACGGTTGCCACCGATAAATTTCCTGCCACCATCAAAGCTATTGATAGTTAAGCGGCAGTTATTAGAGCAGAGTCCACAACTCGCTACCTTAACTTGATGGCTAAAATTATTCAGCTGCTCTTTAGTCAAAATATTGGAAGCAGTTACCTGCTGAGCACTAGCATAAAGAGCTGCACCGTAAGCACCCATCAGACCAGCAATATCAGGACGAATAACCTCAAGCTGTAATTCTTGCTCAAAGGCTCTTAAGACAACATCATTATAGAAGGTACCACCTTGTACCACAATATGTTTACCTAACTCTTCAGTACTAGCAGAGCGGATAACCTTGTAAATAGCATTTTTAACCACACTAACTGAAAGGCCAGCAGAAATATTTTCTGTAGAAGCTCCGTCCTTTTGGGCCTGTTTCACACTTGAATTCATAAACACAGTACACCGACTACCTAAATCCACTGGCTGCTGTGCAAAAAGACCAAGCTTAGCAAAATCAGAAATTTTATAGCCCATAGCATTAGCAAAGGTTTGTAAAAAGCTCCCACAGCCAGAAGAACAAGCTTCATTCAAGAAAATGTTGTCCACTGCTCCCTTGCGAATCTTAAAACACTTCATATCCTGACCACCAATATCGATCACAAAATCAACTTCTGGCATAAATGCCTTGGCTGCCGTAAAATGAGCTATAGTTTCTACTACACCATAATCAATTTGAAAAGCATTCTTAATCATTTCCTCACCGTAGCCTGTAACAGCACTGCTTAAGATTTTAATTTGTGGCTGAGTCGCATAAAGCTCTCGCAGATAGCTTAAAATAAAAGTAACTGGATTGCCACTATTAGTTTCGTAGCGGTAATCTAAGAGCTGGCCAGCATCTCCAATAAGAACAGTTTTCACAGTAGTACTACCTGCATCAATGCCTAAATAGACCCCTCCAGTATAATCTGCAAGACTACTTTTTGGCACACTAGCTCTAGCATGTCTCTCAGCAAAAACAGCATATTCAGCCTCATCCTTAAATAAAGGTGGCATGCTACTAAACGGTTTATCCGCCTGATAATTTTGCAATTTATCTATGACCGTAGCTAACCCAATGGTTTCAGTTGCTCCGAAAGCTGCTCCCATCGCAACAAAATATAAAGAATTAGTAGGACAAATTCCTGTAAGCTTCAGTGTATTATCAAAAGCTTGTCGCAAACCAGAAAAAAATGTAAGTGGTCCACCCAAATATAGCACCTTGCCAGTAATAGGTCGTCCTTGTGCAAGTCCAGCAATTGTCTGATTAACAACAGCATAAAAAATACTCATAGACAAATCCGTTTTACGAGCCCCTTGATTTAGAAGAGGCTGAATATCACTTTTAGCAAAAACACCACAACGGCTAGCAATTGTATAGATTTTTTCATTTTCTAAAGCAAGCTCATCCATTTTCTCTAAACTAACATCTAAGAGTGTTGCCATTTGGTCAATAAAAGCACCCGTGCCTCCTGCACAACTACCATTCATGCGCACCTCTAAACCGCCTTGGAGAAAGAGAATTTTGGCATCTTCTCCTCCTAATTCGATAATTACATCAGTGCCTTTTGCAAAGCGATCCGCAGCAATTCGCGTAGCATATACCTCTTGTACAAAGGGGATTTTGCAACTATCAGCTAAGCCCATACCTGCAGAGCCACTGATTGCCAAACTAGCATCTCTACCCTGTAAAACCTCTGCCTCAACACGCTGCAAAAGGCTTGCTGCACTTTCCATAATCTGGCTACAATGACGTTCATAAGAAGAAAAAATAATTTTATCTTCTTCATCTAAGACAACGCATTTAATTGTAGTTGACCCAATATCTAATCCTATTCTCATTTTTTTGCGCCATAGACCACACATATTGCGGTCGTCCTCTCTTTCGGTAAGGGACAAACTTGGTTTGTCCTATTATCTTAGCAAGCAATTATCATCTCATGCTCCAAAAAGGACGCCCATTGGGCGCCCAATAAAAGCTTTTTCACTACATCTGTATCAGCTTTAGGCTAGAAATAATTATTTTTACATTTTCTAAAAACGCTTTTATTCATTGTAATGGTTTTATTAGCTAATACGATAGCTAGTAAATTTAAAAATCACGCAATTTATTATATCACTTTGATGTTGACAAATCTTGCATATTTCGAATATTTTTACCGCTACTTCAAGAAATTGCCTGAAAATTTGTTTATATTGATTTTCATTAGCATTGTTGGTAGAATATTCACAGCATCTACTTATAGAAAAGGGGATATTATATGGACTATGATGTAGTAATAGTCGGAGGAGGCATAGCAGGTTTAACTTCTGCGGCTTTTCTAAGTAAAGATGGTTATAAGGTATTAGTATGTGAAAAAGCACATAAATTAGGTGGACTAGTTAATTCCTTTGATTATAAAGGCTTTACCTTTGATGGTGGCATTCGTGCAATTGAAAATTCTGGGATAGTATTCCCCATGCTTAGACAATTGGGCTTAGAAATAGCTTTTATTAAAAATGCAGTTTCCATTGGCATTGAACAAGATGTGCTTATTTTGCAATCCAAAGATAGCTTAGAAGCATATCAAGCTCTCTTAAATCGTCAGTTTCCAGATAATCTTGCTGATATTGAGCATATTATCAGTGAAATTAAAAAAATAATGCATTACATGGATATCCTTTACGGGATTGATAATCCACTTTTTTTAGACCTAAAAAAAGACCAAGAATACCTCTATAAAACCATTTTGCCTTGGCTTTTTAAGTATCTCTTAACTATTAATAAAATCATTAAATTAAACACTCCCATAGAAGAATATTTACTAAAATTTTCCAACAACCAAGTTCTCTTAGACATTATAGCACAGCATTTTTTCCAAAAAACCCCAGCATTTTTCGCCTTAAGCTACTTTAGTCTCTACCTCGATTATCAATACCCAAAAGGCGGTACTGGTAGCCTTATTGAACAAATGGAAAAGTTTATTTTGGATAATAAAGGTGAACTTCAAACAGATACAGAAATTATTAAAATTAATCCGCAACTAAAACAATTGACAGATGCAAGTGGTAATATCTATGGCTATCAAAAGCTCATTTGGGCTGCTGACTTAAAGACACTTTATAAAAAGATGGATATCACAGACTTAAGCAATAAAATAGTTCAAGCTAAAGTTCAGACCAAGCAAGCAGAACTCGCAGATAAAGTTGGAGGAGACTCCATCCTAACACTCTTCGTAACTGTTGATTTAGCTAAAAGCTACTTTGAAGAAATATGTAGCGCACATTTCTTTTATACACCTGCTAAAGTAGGTCTTTCCACCTTAAAAATAGCTGACTTGCAAACCAATGAAACTAAACTTACAAAATTTTCATATACTGATAATAAAGCTGCTATTATAGCCTGGGTCAAAAAGTATTATGCACTCACAACCTATGAAATATCTTGTCCTGTAATGCGAGATGAAACTTTAGCACCACCTGGCAAAACAGGCTTGATTATTAGCACACTAATGGAATATTCCTTAGTGAAGCATATTGCAGATATGGGCTGGTATGAAGAATTTAAGGAACTCAGTCAAGACTGGATGATAGATATTTTGACAAGGAGTATTTTCCCTGAATTAAAAGCCAATATCATTGACCAGTTTTCTGCTACACCACTCAGCTTAGAAAAACTAACTGGCAATTCTGATGGTGCAATTACAGGTTGGGCATTTACCAATAGCTTTATCCCTGCAGTAAGCAAGTTGCCAAGTATTGCTAAATCTATCCTCACCCCCATACCAGATATTTATCAAGCAGGACAGTGGACTTTTAGTCCTTCTGGGCTTCCTATCTCTGTATTAACTGGAAAACTCGCAGCAGACAAAATAAAAAAACAGTTAAAATAAAAGCCTAAGCTTCAATAATTCCTGTCATTTTTCTACTAATATCCCAAACCAGCTTTCCCATATTGCGATCCATCGCATGGGTAGCTGGTTTTTCTTCGGTAGTTAGGTTGAAGAAACGCCCACTTACAACCTTCATTGCTGGATCAGCAGCTAAATAATACAATGCCTCCCCTGCTATCTTCACGTCTTTTAAGAAAAGCCAGATAACATTGTGTAAAAAAAGCTTGTAAAGCCAGCCGTTGTTGCTACCAATGCCAGTTCTTACATCGCCTGGATGCATTGCATTGATAGTCGTACTGCTTCCTTTTAAGCGATCTGCAAATTCCCAAACAGTAAGCAACTGTGCTGTTTTAGAAGCACCATAGCTACGCAACCCCGTATAAATACGCTTGTGCCAATTAAGATCAGTAATGTTTAATCCATTAAAACGGTGCCCTTCAGAGTTTACTTGAATAATGCGACCTTGCTGGCTAGCCTTTATTTGCTCAAGCAAAAGCTCTGTAAATAAGAAAGCAGCAAGATGATTAACACAAAAAACCATTTCTACACCATCTTGATTATAGGTGCGCTTTGTAGCATGTATACCAGCACTATTAATTAAAACATCAATTATGGGATGATTAGCTTTAATAATAGCAGCGGCAGCTCTCACTTCCGCTAATCGGCTAAAATCAGCAATTACAAGCTCAATATCAACTTGATAAGTAGCCGTAAGTTCAGCTTTAATTTTTTCAGCTTTTGCTAAGTTACGGCAGACCATCACAATACTTGCCCCACCTTTAGCTAATTCACTAGTAGCTGCTAAACCCACACCAGAAGTTGCTCCCGTTATTACACAAATTTTACCTACCATTGAGGTGGAGCTTTTTTTTTGTTCAGCCTTACCACTCTGCAAAAAGACTAATTCATCTGGCAACTTAATTTTCATCTGTTTCTCCTCTTTATCCAAAGAATTTGCGCATAAACTTCCTGTATGCTTTTTTGAAATAAGGAACGCCATTAAAAATATCGCCCCAGAGATCATAATAATCTCTTTGTTCTATTATTCTACCATCTTCATGAAGCGTAAGCTTTGTGCAACCATAAATCGGCGTACTAGGGGATTTTCTAAAAGACATCGTCATCTTCCAATCCATCAGAATAGTATTCTCAGCTTGAGCAATTGCACTGATATCCATCCTTAATTCCTTACATCGATTAGTAAGTCTAGCACACATCTCCTTAAAATCCTCTAATCCATCAATTCTTTGAATTGAATCTTGAAAAACAATCTCAGGATGATAATAAGGAAAAAGGTGCGACCAATCTGGTTTACCATTGGTGTTGTAAGTTTTAGACCAAAGCTCCAAAACATTAGCCACCGTTAACACAAGCCGAACTTCCTCAGCAAGAACATTTATGCCATCAATTTCCTGCAAAACACTTCACCTCAACTAATATTATTTAGTAAATAAATTATCCCAAAAGAGAATAAACTTAAAACTGCAAAACTAAAAAATATCCCAACAAGCAAATATTGAGTATTATATAGATACCTAAGATGCTTTTCCAAAGAGTATTCCAACGCTTCCATCTTTTTAACGCCAGACTTATTGCATAGCTAGAATGGAAAGTAAAAGCTAACTGCGCCGGAATAAAGAGATATTTCAGATGCAAAAACGAAGAAATATTTGGTATTAAGATTCTGCGAAGAGTATCAAAACCAGAAAGCATATAGAGTAGAAAACAAATTAATAACAGCCATGCTGATATTTTATCAATTTTCGCCATTATATTCATACTGTACCCTCTTTTCTCCATATGTAACTTTTATTTCACTGGGATATCAGCTTCATTACTATATCCTCTTTGCTCCCAATAGCCTAAATAATCCTTATTACTTGATAGCTCAATTCTGTTAATCCATTTTGCCCATTTATATCCTAATTTATCCTCAGCAACCAGTTGAAATGGAAATCCTCTTTCGGGCGGTAGCACAATTCCGTTCATCTTATAGGCAAGAATTAGCTCTTTATCTAGAATTGTTTGTAAAGGCAAAGAAGTTGAATAGCCATCAACAGCATAGAATATTACCGTATTTGCAGCACTATCTACTTTTACCTGATCAAGCAAATCCTTCAGTAAAATTCCCTCCCATAAAATATCTACACTCCAGCCTTCCACACAATTCAATCTTACAACCTTGGTATACTTAGTGTTTTTTAGAATTTCATCATACTTAAAATCCATCGGCTTTGCTACCAAACCATCTACTTTTAAGCTGTAAGTTTTAATATCCACATTTTGTGGTCCTTCAATAGAATTTTCCCGAAAATCATTAATTGAAGATAAATTTTGCCCCTTATATTCCCGCACTTCCACTCCTGTAAGATTTTGCACCTCACCAGTATCAGTATTACCTGTTCCACAACCCGAGACTAAGGGAACTAAAAAAAGTGCCAAAAGGAAGAGATAAACATTTTTATGCATTTCTTCGCCTCCTATTATTTATATCAATAACAATTACTAATATAAGCTTTACACTTGTATAATACTATATTAAAAAACTATTTACAATACCAATACGATATTTTATTCTAGCTAGCTAAACAACTTTTTCATTTTATTCTACTCTACCTTTTGCATCGCTATAGCAATCTCATTTACTAAACCTACAAGTTCAGGTGCACTACTAACAGTATTCAGTGTTCCCTCAACCCTAATTATTCCCTCTATTTCCGAAAATTTTAAGCTTAGTGTATTTTCCAGGCTAGGGGCATCTTCTTGTTGAAATTTAGAAGTAAACTGGTTTGATTTTATATCATAAGCTCCTTGATAAACCATTGCTGAGCTTGTATCTTCTCCAAGAGTCGTTATTTTAAGTGTACTATCATCAATTTTTTGCACTTCAAAGCTCACTTCCACACTTTCACCCTCCCATTCGCTTTTACCTTCAGCAGCGTATGGCTCGCTACTCAAATTTCCATCTGAGTTATAAACAATTTGAGTCTTTCCTAATGTCATCGTCCCTGTATATTTTCCTGCAATATCCAAGGCTTCTGCTGGTGATTCAACAGGTGCTTCTTCAGCAGATTGTGGTGCCGCTTCGCCACTTGAACAACCAACCAACAAACTTAAAGTAAGCATTAAGATCAGTATCATTCTCACTAGCTTTTTCATTTTTTCAGCTCCTCATATTTTTCTAGCAAAACCGTATCAATATAGTGCTAATCACCTGCTAGCCAAAAATTTATACCAAACTAATACCGCTCTTATTGTATCAAATTTATATCCATTCGTACAAGCATATAATGCCTTGCTCTTTATATCTTAGTGTTCTTAATTTTCTACTCAGATACAAGAAAATCCCCCTCTTTGTTTCACCAAAGAAGGGGATTAATTTTGATAGTAATTTAGAAATTACTATTTATTAGGGTTTCTCACAACACCAGTAAATAGTAGCGAACCTGTGCGATCATCCATAATAAAGTAAGCAAATGGTTTATTGGCGTTAAAAATTATAGGCTCCTGTTCAACAGGCATCGAAGTAGTACCCATTTCCACCACAGTTACCGCGGCAGCTTCTGTACCCACTTCATCTACTAGAATTTTAGCATTTTGATAAATTTGGCTCACAAAAACATTCTCGCCTGGAGCTGTCACAAGTTCTGAAAAATCAGCATCGGTTGGAGAAAAAGCTACATCCATGCCAGCTTTTTTCAGGATATCACTTAGAGGATTAGACACACTATAATCTAGCTTTGGAAAACTTAGCTCTAAGCGTTTAGAACTAGTCCCAGCACTTGCAATCCAAGTAGCAAGCTTATCATAGGTTAAAGTTTCCGCTAAAGGGGAAGCATTGCCTTTTGGCAAGGCCACCCACATCGTTGCTCCACCGTAGTAAGGTAAGCCAGCCAATTGTAACTGATCATTTTCAAAATATGCAAAAGTGTTTGTTTGGTGCATGAACGCTACATCAACTTTGTCACTTGGCGTCAGAAAAAATGGCTCTTTTTTTGTATTCTTGATGTCGAATTCTGAAATCCAAGAAGCCTTGAAATAGACCGTGTTCATTAAAATCGCCACTAACATGGGATCAAGTTCCTTGAAAGTGTCTTTTAAGAGACCATTAGTTTTAGCTTCCACCCAACCATTCATCTCTTTGACAGCCTCAGCCTTACTAAAATCCGCTTGATATACTTCGGCATTATAATAAGCACTTAGCGTATCGACAAAATTCTGCTTAGGCGAGAGACCTTCCTTAACCCATAGCGAATTAGCAAGTTGCAATTTCAGCTCTGGTATATCTTTATCAGCTTTATGAGAAAGAAGATTCAAGTATTGCATCCAAGCTTGATAGTCTTCATTAAGTGTAGCTTTATCTTCACCCATTACTCCCAGAATGTCAGTTTCTGTTTGACCCACAGCGCCATTTTGTAGCATTGCTAAAGCAAAAGCCAAGCTTGTAGGTGAAAATAGCATATTACCATCTTGATTAGCTGCTGCCAGCTGACCTAACAGCTCCAAGCCAAGAGCATTAGCACGTTTCACCCGCTTATCCCTGAGATCTTCTATAACCGCTAGTGGCTGTGCTTCCTTAGTCTCAGCAAAAACCACATTTGCTTTCACTAAACCTTTGCTGCCAGAGTTCAACCCTGACAAACTTGCACACCCCGTTAAAAGAACAATACTAAGACCTATAGCAATAAGTTTTCTAAATATCCGCATATAAATCCCTCCTTATTGTTGTTAGACTTGTATTCTTTGCAAAATGTTTCGAAGTAAGAGGTAAAAGCAGCATGAGAATTGTTGTCTTTTAGAAATCAATTTTTCCATCCTTATATTCATCTATTATATTCTTTAAGTCCTTAAAAGCAAGCTTATATGCAAAAGCAGGCGTCATATGGAGCTGGCAGTTGTAGCACCCAGTGAAAACGCAGGAAAAGCAGATTGACTGTTTGAGCAACGCGATTTTCAATCTGCCCGTAGTCAAACGCTTGGTGTTACCTGCAAGCGTAGTTGAAATCCGATTTGCATTTGGCTTGCAAAAACTTTATATATTAGACAAAAAATTAACCCCAAAAAAATATGTGTTCGATTCACGAATCGACCCTACATAGGTATTAATGCACCACCTACTGGCTACAAGCAAGCCGATTTGTATTTGACTTTCTTAGCCAGTATTCTCTTAAATACCTATTGTTATGCAACAAAAGAGGAGCTATCCTACAGTTTTAGTAGAATAGTTCCTCTTCCATTTTTAGCTCTTATTG
>JBAXCZ010000001.1:0-203800 GCA_037141195.1 Clostridia bacterium | reverse complement strand
TTTATTCTTCTATTGCTTCTAACATGGCTAAGTAATTTTCACTTGGTATATATTCCGGGATACTATTGCCTGAGCCTAGGGCATAGCCACCTTTTTGGGTTAAAGCTAGTAATTTCTTGCTTCTTGCTTTGATCTCTTCTGGGGTTGCTTTTACTAAAAAATTAAGATCCAGTCCTCCTAGTATGGCTATTCGGTCGCCCCATATTTGATAAAATTCTTCCACTGGCATGATATTATCTTCATAGGAATGCTTCCCATCGTATTGCATATCTTCTATTATATCTTCCATTACTTTACTGAGATTGCCACAGGAATGCAGTACTGCTGGCTTTCCTTGTTTGTGGGCTGCTGCTACTATTTTTTTATGCCAAGGGAAGACGTATTTGCGCATTAACTTGGGACTGAAAAATGTTTGTGTATTAAAGCCCCAATCATCATTGGACATGATAAAACCAACTGTTTCATAGGTTAAGGCTTTTTCATAGTATTGCACTAGTCTGCTTCCTATATTATCAAAAACAATTTGTGCTAATTCTGGATCCTCAAATAGCATGTAGCATAAATTTTCGTACCCTACTAATGAGATTGCATTTTCTAATACTCCTCCTGGTCCCATAACCATGAGCTTCATGCCTTCTGGTAAGTAGGCTTTAATGCGTTCAAGTCTAGAAAAATCACTGTCAGCTAGCTCTGGCCACTGATATTCTGCGTAGCTAGCTCTATCTTTGAATACTATATCATCATTTAAGGATATGGTTGCTCCTGTCATTTCGTTGTAAGGTTTGAATCTAAAATTACATGCATAACAGGTAGCATAATCATAACCTGCTGCTTTATATGCTTCGACTACTAGTTGCATATAGTCGTTCCCATAATAGCCATCATTTTCTTTAGCTAATGGGTGTCCTGCTAGTTTTTCATATAGGGGTGTATTCATAAAAAGCTCGAATAATGTTGGTCTGCTAGGTTGCTCTCTACGCAAGACTTTTAATATATTCTCAAAGTTTGGTTTTCTGGTATTCAACTGCATATTCTGCACCTCATATGTTAAATTTTGGATTCTTTTGAATTTTTTAGTAGTAATTCTAATGCTGCTTCATCTGCTATTATTGTTACATCTTGATGCAATTGCAAAATTGAAGCTGGTACTTCTGGGGTTATTTTCCCGGTAAATGCCAGTGCTAGTATTTCTGCTTTGCTTTCTCCGTGTGCTATGAGTACGATTTTTTTGGCATTCATGATGCTTTTCATGCCCATTGTATAAGCTTTTTTGGGTACATCCTCCTGTGTTGCAAAGAAGCTAGCATTTGCCTTTATGGTTCGCTCTGTTAACTTCACACAATGGGTTTGCTTTTCAAATGCTTCGTTTGGCTCATTGAACCCTATATGTCCGTTATGTCCGATGCCTAAGAGCTGCAAGTCAATTCCACCTAATGCTTGTATCAGCTGATTGTAATTTGAGCATTCTGCTAGTTCATCAAGATTTAAGCCATTGGGAATATGAGTGTTTTCTGCTAGAATATTAGTTTTAGTGAAGAGGTTTTCTTCCATAAAGTAGGCATAGCTATGGATATCTGTTTTGCTTAGTCCATAATATTCATCCAAATTTACTGTGCTTATTTCCGAAAAATCCAAGTCCCCTTTACGATACCATTCCACTAGCTGGCGATATACTCCTATGGGGGAATTCCCTGTGGCTAGACCTAGCACGCTGTCTGGTTTGAGGATGATTTGTGCTGAAATTAAATTTGCGGCTTTTCTACTCATGCCTTCATAGTCTTTTGCTCTAACTATTTTCATGACTGCTCCTTTGTATTAATCCATAAATAAATTGGAATAAATAATATAGATAACTAGCATTTCCAATGATTAATATTATAGAAGGTAAAGTCTCTAAATTATGCTAATTCTAAGAGATAGTTGCCTAAATCAATTACTGTGCTTTCAAGACGTGACTTTTCTGCGGCAAAAGACATTAAATGGCTTTGAAGAGATACTTTGCCAGAGGTTAGGAAGCCTTCTTTGTTTTGAGTTTGTAATTGCGCAACATAACTACGCATTAGCCCAAAGTCACCACCATTATGTCCACTATCATCTGTTATTAAGCAGATAATTTGCTTTGTCCCATCTAAAAAGGTAGTTATCTCAAGCTCATTTTTGTCAATTGCACCTCTAATTTCCCCTTTTGTACCCATTATTTTGATGGTTCTCGAAACTTCATTTGTAAATGCACACATTGTAAAAGTTGCAGTTACCTTGTTCTTAAACTCCATATTTACTACTTGGTGATCAACTACATCATTATCACAATGATATACACACCTGCCGTATGGTCCTTTTTGCAAGGCTTTGGTACGAGCCTCTAGAGAACTATCTTCACTTATAGTTGTACTTGGCCAATCTACTATGGATGTCAGATAATGTTTTGGCGCATAATAGGGACACACCACTTTAGAATCACACCCATCTAAACAATGCTTTGGGGAATTCGGGGGAGCGTTTTGTGCTTTGAAATGGGATAAACTACCAAATGAGGATAGATACTGACAGTCTGATCCAACTAACCAAAGCAAGAGATCCATATCATGACAACTTTTTGCTAATATCATGGGGCTAGATTTTTTTCTATTACCCCAGTTTCCTCGCACATAGCTATGAGCATAATGATAATATCCAACATTTTCATTATGTGCAATTGAAACAAGATCACCGATAGTACCACTATCTAATAGTTGCTTCAGCTTAGTAAAAAAAGGTGTATAACGTAGCACATGGCAAATGGCTAAGGAGCCGGTTGATTTTTCGGCAATATTTATTAAGGATACACATTCCTCTGGTGATGTTGACATTGGTTTCTCAAGAAGTACATTGTAGTTGCATTGCAAAGCTGAAACAGCAGGCAAATAATGTAAATTATCTTGGGTACAAATCAGAACTGTATCTGCTTCAATTTTTTTTTCTAAAAGTGGTTCCCAACTACTAAAACACATATCATGTGGAATATTATGGACTCTTGCAAATAAATCTCTACGGATTTTGTTTGGCTCAGCGACGGCTACAAATTCTAGCTCCTGTGGATTGTTTATAGCATATGACGCTAAACATTCTGTACCTCGATTACCGGCACCAATTAATATTGCTTTAATTTTTTTCATATTTTTCAACCTTTCAATCTGTTTTGAATTATGGTATATTTCTATTATATTATAATTTGGATTTTTTACATGGATTAGCTTGCTGAAGTGTAGCACAATCTTGCTATTTAGAAAGGATGTATCTCCTTGAAGGAATATTTACTTAAAGAAGCTATGGATATGCCAGATGTAAACTTTCCCATAAAAATACGTAAATATGATTGTACTAGTAATAGAAATATTTTTTCTTTACATTGGCACGAGCATTTAGAAATATTATTTTTTCTTGATGGAAGTGCTATTATAGAGTGTGACGATACAACATTTGAAGCAAAAAAAGGTGATGTGCTTATTGTTAATAGTAACCAGTTTCATAGCGGGAAAACCTTAGGTAGTAATGTTAGCTATTACTGTCTTATAGTTAACTTATCTCTAGTTGAAAGTGCTAATAATGATAAATGTCAGAAAAAATATATCGATCCAATTCTACAAAATACAGTTACGTTTCAAAATATGCTTTTTCAAGATCAAGAAGCAAGTCTAATAATAAAAAAAATCCTCAGCGAATATAATGCTAAGGAAACGGCATATGAGCTTGCAATAAAGTCTCTGATATTCCAACTTTTCATCCTATTATTCCGAGGTGAAAAAATTAATGTTTTAACGCTAGAACAAGCCATGAATAGAAAGAAAAATTCTAAACGAATTAGAAAGGTGCTAGAGTATATTCAACAAAACTATACACAAGATATAAGCTTAAGCGAAATATGCTTGCACCTAAATATTAGCTTATACCACTTCTGTAGATTATTTAAAAAATTTACCAACCAAACATTTATTGAATATTTGCGTGATTTCCGAATAGCTCGAGCAGAGAATCTTCTTTTGAATACTGATATGAACATCAATGAAATAGCTCAAGCTGTAGGTTTTAGTGACTCAAATTATTTTAGTCGCATTTTTAAAAAAATAAAGAAAATAACTCCAACAGAAATGAGTAAAAATAAAAGTCTTGAGTAGGTACGTAGTTAAGCAAGTGTTGGGAGAAATATTCTTTCAATAAGTAAATTGTCTATTCATATGGTGCATATTTTTATTTGGTATCTACCTGACAAACTGTATTTCTAGTTAGGCATGACACAAACCCAGCTCTACTAAAGCTATACTTTTCAGACAGTAAATGACCATAATACAATTTATCCTAATTCTGTTAATGTTCATTTTATGATTCAATCCGTTACTTCTTCACATCATACTTAGGCTTAAAGAACATCAACATTTACTTTTTTAATTAGAGCAGAAATATAATATAAAAAACCAAGAGCCACCTGCATTTTTTTGCAGGTGGCTCTTATTCTTTTACTAAATTTAGCTTTTTGTTGGTTCTGGATAAATTTCGCCAAAGGTTTCTACTGTGACTCTTGCAATTTTTTGTTCTACTTTTGGTCTGTCTTGGGAGCCTGTAGCAGTAGCAGCAATCTCATCAACTGCTTCCATACCTGCAGTTACCTTGCCAAAAGCTGCATAGCTACCATCTAAGTGACAACTATCAGCATGCATGATGAAGAATTGTGAACCAGCAGAATTTGCTGCCATGGAACGAGCCATGGAGAGTACTCCCCGCTCATGCTTCAAATCATTTTTGAACCCATTACCAGAAAATTCTCCAAAAATTTGGTAGCCCGGTCCGCCCATGCCACTGCCTTCTGGGCAACCACCTTGAATCATAAAACCAGGAATTACACGGTGAAAGATCTTACCATCATAAAATCCTTTGTTAATCAAGGAAATAAAGTTATTTACAGAAGCCGGTGCAACTTCTGGGTAAAGCTCAATTGTCAGTTTTTTCCCATTCTCTAATTCCATTGTTACTATTGGGTTACTCATTTTCATACCTCCAAGTATTTAGTATTTCCATCTGCTATTATAGCTTAAGCAGCGGCAAGATACAACCTTAGCCAAGTTTTATAACTCCGCCAGTGTTTGAAAACTTTCCCTTAAATCTGGATAAAGTTTTTTATACAGCTGAAAATACTTATCATAGCTCAATTTATTTGCGATATTTGGAATAATCTTTTCCTTGGTTTTCACAATTTGCTCAACTGCTGCTGGCACACTAGTAAAAACTCCGGTGCCTACTCCTGCTAAAATAGCTGCTCCATATGCAGGTCCTTCCTCTACACCCACAGTATTAATGCTCATCCCAAAACAATCAGCTAGCATGTGCCGCCAATACATGGATTTTGCACCACCACCTGATGCTCTCAGCTCACTACAATCAATCCCTAAATCCTGCAAGATTTCCAAGCATTCCCGCAAGCTAAAGCTTACTCCTTCAACAATTGCTCGCAGCATTTCCGGCTTCCCATGACGCAGAGCCAGACCAAAAAATACTCCTCTAGCAGAAGAATCTAGGTGGGGTGTTCGCTCTCCCATTAAATATGGTAAATAGATTAACCTGTCACTACCAATAGGTACATCCTTAAGCATCTCAAACATTAATTCATAAACATCTCGCCCAGTTTGCTCCGCAAGCGCTCGTACATCCTCGCCAAGTTGATCTCGGTACCAGCGCAAAGAGAGTCCTGCTGCTTGGGTTACTCCCATCGTATGCCAGGTATTGGGTATAGCATGACAAAAAGTATGCACTCTACCTAAGGGATCTATTTTCACTGCATTCGTACTAGCAAACACTACCCCACTTGTCCCAATTGTCACTGAGGCTACTCCGCTAGCAACAATACCGTTACCAATCGCTCCCGCTGCTTGATCGCCGGCTCCACCTACTATTGGTGTGCCAGCAATTAACCCAGTTAAAATAGCGGCTTCCTCTGTCAGATAACCACTCACTTCATGGGATTCGTATACTTGCGGTAGCCACTCTAGTGGAAGCTTTAAAATTTCTAGCAGCTCCGCACTCCACTGGCGCTTTCTTACATCGAGCCAACCTGTACCACTTGCATCACTTACCTCTGTAGCAAAATTATTGGTTAAGCAATTTCTAAGATAATCCTTCGGTAAAAGCACCTGATGAATCTCATTATAAATCTGTGGTTCATTATTTTTTACCCACTGTAATTTTGCAGCAGTAAACCCAGCTACTACTGGGTTGCCAGTAATTGTTATAACTTTTTCTCTGCCAATTAGCTGAGTAAGTTCCTCAACTTCTTTTGCTGTCCGCTGATCACACCAAATTATTGCTGGTCTCAGCACTTTTTTCTGTTTATCTAAAAGTACTAACCCATGCATTTGACCACTGAGCCCAATTCCTTTAATGTCATTAGCCGCTATGCCGCACTTCTCAAGCACCTGTCTGATGCTTTTTAAGGCTGCTTGCCACCAATCCTCGGGATTTTGTTCAGCCCAGCCAGATTCTGGCTGGGCTAGTGAGTATTCAATTAAAGAGCTGGCTACTACCCTGCCCATTTCATCCATAATGATAGTTTTTAAGCCTGAGGTGCCTAAATCAATACCTAGTAAATATTTCACTTCTAGAGCTTCCTTTCCTTCCAGCGCCCTTCAAAATAGCCAGTAAGCACAAGTTCCCCAGCGCCGATTGCTGTTATATCATCACCAAAGCGGGAAAGTAAAAGCTTACAAAACTTACCTGGTACCTTCATAGCTCTTGCTTCTATGGCTTTTTGCACAGCATCTTCAATATAAGGAAAATAGCTTTCCACATCTCCTGCTAGCACAATCGCTTGAGGGTTAAAAAAGTTAATTACTGTAGCAATACCCATGCCTAAATAGTTACCTACATGCTGCAATACTTCAAGTACCAAGCTATCCCCTTGTTCTGCTGCCTTAATTATTTCTGGCAGTGTAACCTTATCATAGTCTTCATTTTCCTTGAAATAGCTAGATCCACCATTTTGTTTAAGCCTTACCCGAGTTCTTTTTTCGATTGCCTTAGTTCCAGCCATCACCTCTAGGCAACCATAGTTGCCGCAATTGCACCTTGGTCCATTTAGCTCTACCGTTAAATGACCAATTTCTCCCGCTACACCTAATGCCCCTTGAAAGAGCTTGCCATTTATAATAATTCCTGCACCAACGCCTTGACGGGAAATCACGCTGACAAAATTATCATATTCCTTGCCAAATCCAGTAGCACATTCAGCAAGAGCAGCCGAGTTTGCATCATTCACTACCCAAGTTTCCAAGCCTGTCCGCTCTTCAATAAAGGTTCTCAGTTCAATATTTTCCATACTATAATGCGTGAGAAAATAAATATTTCCCTCTACTAAATCTACTAGTCCAGGAATACTAATGCCTACCCCGAGAATTTTTTCTTTGGGAATATCACAACTAGCAATTATTTCATTGATAGAAGAGGCTATTGCCTCCAAAATATCTTGTGCTTCAGAGAGCTCATAACGCTTGCGCATTAAAGCCACCTGCTCACCTAAAAAATTCAAGATGGTAGTAGTTACATTATCGCTCTCAAAATCACAGCCAACAGCATAGCGGGCGTTGGGATTAATCACCAAATTTACAGATGGTCTACCCCCTGTTGATTCAGAAGCTCCGTCTTCTAAAATCAGCTCTTGCTCTAAGAGGGTCTTGGTAATTTCGGCTACAGTAGTAGCGGTCAGCCGACTTTCTTTTGCTATGGCTGCTCGAGAAATTACCCTGCTACGCCTAATCAAGCCTAGCACATTTAAGCGGTTTAATTTCTTGATATACCTACTATTTCCAGCATCAATTCTCATATCTTACCCCTTTATTTGCACTCGCTTTGAACTACTTCAATCCAGCGAGTAATATTTTCAGGCTTATAATCACAGGTATGCAAATCTTTTAAGATAATCTCTAGGTTGCAGTCTTTGGAAACTTCTAATAGTTCCTTGGTGCTACTTTTTATTTTTGTTTCCTCAAAACCATAGATCACTTCTGCAGGGCTAAACTTGCGACAATAGATTGCCTTGCGCCCGATTTTTTCTGCAGCAATGTGAATATCACTCCAAGGGCTTACGGAAATTTTGCGAATATTGGGAAGTGCTAAAATATCCTCGTACTTTTTATCCAGCTTCTCACAACATCCATAATACACTAGTCCGAATTCTTTTAAAAGTTTTTTTTGATAGGGCCATACAAATTCTCGCCACATAGCTGGACTGACATCAGTAAACTCTTGCGTATCTGCAAATCCCCATAAATCCTGTAAGCTAAATGGTCCCTCCGCTTCCTCAAGTTTTAGCTCATCAGTGTATCCTAAGCTACCAGATGGCAAGAAAATTCCATTATTATTGGAAATAATTCTTTTTTCCGTTTCTAGCTTTTTAAATGCATGTAAGAGAGAATTACTCATAAACTCCATAATTTTGTGAATATGTTCTGGTTTCAGCACTAAATCCATCATCAGTTCAGTCAACCCATATAAAGGAACTAGCTGAAATATCATACTACTAGTATAAAAAGGGATGCAGGGCTTTACCTGTAGCGTATCCTTAAAAATATCTGTTAAAAGCTCTTGTCTCCTCTGTGTTTCTGCATCATCAAAGTCCCAGTTATGGCTTAGTGCCGCCATGCGCTGAAAATCATCTTCCGTTTTCAAGGTAGCCACCATCTCATAAGCGCCACCCTGAACTCCTGAATATTTTTTTTCCGGCTTCATGCCCCATTCAAAATGATCATCGTAGACTGCTCGCATACGGTAAATTGGTTCAAAAACCATATCGTCCTTGAAATGTTCCCAATGATAGATTTTTTCCCTCAAGTCTCTTTCTATTGCCCGTAAAAACTCATCTTCTATCTGTAAGCTCTGCTCGGGAATTATTTCATGCCAAGAATTTTCCGGAAATACTACCACTCTCGGGCTAGTTTTGCCCATGGCATTATGCACAATCCACTCTTTTTTCTTGTGCAGATTAAGAGGCTCTGCGGCAATCTCTGCTAAACGCGATGCTAATGTGTACATTATTTCCTTATCTTGTTGCTTAATCATTGTATCACCCTTTTATAGCTTAGTATCTTGCTCCTTAAAGCTCCATTACATATGCAGCAAAAGGCGGTATTATGCTCTTCACTACACTCTCCTTAGGGTACAAATTTTTCGCATCAGCAAGCTTAAATGGTAGCTCTGGTAAATTAGCTATTTCCCCTGTTAGGTTAATTATAGTAATCAGTGTGGCCACTTCATCTTTTCTTTGCACAATCAAGAGCTGTTCATGCTCAGGAAATAGCTCCTCATAACTGCCATAAACAAGGGTCTTATATTGTTTTCTGAGCTTTATTAAGCTTTTATAAGCTGCTAGTACTGAATCTTCTTCAGCTTCAGCTAGTGCTACATTAAGCTCTTGATAATTATTATTCACATCTAGCCAAGGCTTACCTGTAGTAAAACCAGCATGCTTTGAACTATCCCACTGCATAGGTGTGCGAGCATTATCTCTAGACATCTTTTGAATCTCAGCAAAAGCTTCTGCTTCAGGTTTACCACTTTCCACTAACCGTTTATAAAGATTAACACATTGGATATCTTGATATCCCTTAATATTTGGAAATCTTACATCAGTCATCCCCAGCTCTTCTCCTTGATAGAGAAAGATAGTTCCTGGAGCTGTTAAAAGAAAGGCTGCCAGCATTTTAGCAGATTCAATTCTCTCTGATTCTGAACCAAAGCGACTAACTTGGCGTGGCATATCATGATTGCTTAAATAGTAACAATTCCAACTACCTGTATGTCTCCACTCTAGGGATGCTTCCCACTTGCGGATAATTTCTTTGAAATTGGCTACCTCCATTTTACCCAAGAGGTGATAGTCGAAATTAAAAGCTACACTAAGCCCATTTTCTCCTACGATTTCATCTGCTACTGCAGGAGTACACGGCCAGCACTCGCCTACGGTAAAGACGTCACCGTATTTCTCAAATACTTCTTTGCACATGCGTCTAATCATTGCAAAAGTATCTGGATGGTTGCGAGTATTGTCCTGTACTATGTCTGGATTAAAGGCAATTTCATCTGAGGTATTTTCATAATCTACTAACTCACCTGTAGCTATAAAATAGTTATCCCTTAGCTCAACATCTTCTAAGAGAGAGTTAATCACATCTAGACGCAAGCCATCTACGCCTTTGTCTAACCAAAAGGAGAGCATAGAAAATATTTCTTTTACTACTTCTTCATTGCGCCAATTAAGGTCTGGCTGTTTGCGGGAAAACTGGTGTAAATAATATTGCTCCCTTTCTGGTACATAAGTCCAAGCAGAACCTTCAAAAGCTGAAATCCAATTATTAGGTGGTTGCCCATCTTTTCCATCATCCCAGCAATACCAGTCTGCTTTAGGATTATCTTTACTACTTTTTGATGCAATAAACCAAGGATGTTCATCAGAGGTATGATTAAGCACCATATCAATCACAATTTTAATTCCTGCTTGATGCGCAGATTGAACTAGTTGCTCAAAATCTGCCATCGTTCCAAATTCTGGTGCTACACTTTCATAATCTGAAATATCATAACCCATATCATCATAAGGTGATTGATAGAAAGGTGTTACCCAAAGCATATCCACTCCAAGCGCCTGCAAATAGGGCAAACGGCTAATAATGCCTTGTATATCTCCAATGCCATCGCCATTCGTATCTTGGAAGCTTCTAATGTATATTTCATACCCTACCGCTTCTTGCCACCACTTCTTCTTCATGCTTGTGCTCCTTTATCGTTTAACCCTATAATTTTACCAAGTAAATCCTTTGGAATATATATACTTAACCATTTCTTCATAGCTAGCTACTTCCCAAGGCTGATAAGGGTTATAATTATTCGCCCAGCAGCAAAAAAACAATCTATCATGATGCTTAAAAGTCTCTAAGCCGTGTTCAATCATCTGAATATTACCAGAATATACTCTCGGCATATTTAAGCCTGTATGCATGGTAATCTTCACAGCATTATCCTCTGAATCAAAAACAGCTGCTACATCCTCCATTTTCATTTCACCCACACCAAAATTAATAGCTTTCAGGCCAGTTATTTCTTTCACACTCGCCAAGTGTTGCTGCCAATTGCCGCAAGAATGAAGGGTAAGACCGCCAAAGGCAGTAGATATTCTTTGCAAATATGGCTGTACAAGATTTTTAAACATTCGCTTACTTATCATCACAATACTATCTTCACTTAAACTGATGCCATAATCTGCTGGTGCCCAAACGCTTGGTACATGCATGGGAACAAAATCAGGAATCATATTTTTTAGCTTCTGTCCGAACTCAATAAAGTTTTCTGTCACTAAATTCATGACATGATGAACCGCTTCTTGCTCATCAATCAAGCTCATGAGAAAGTTTTCTTTTTCCCAGAGGAGACAGGCAGTATCAAAGGGTCCTTGCATATCAGAGACACTAACTGGGTATTCACCCTTTGTCTGTTCTAAAAAATACTCCACCTTATCTAGCGTTTTTTGCAAATCACCCCCATTTACATGAGGTAAAACCAGGCGAGCTGCTTCCTTGGCGTTATGTACAACTGTATTGCAAACTGGATCAGCGCCATTGATATAAGAAATTTCCGCACCAAAAGCTGAAGCAAAGGCAGTGGTACCATAATAAGGAAAGAGCTTGGACACAAAGTCATGCTCATAAGCTAACATTTCTTTGTTACGCCTCAATTGATCCTGCAAATCAAGGGCATTATTTTTAATAGCTATTTCTGGGGTGATGTCTTTATCATATGTCTCGTAACGAAGTTGAAACATGGGACGCTCAATTCCCTGAGCATTTTTCCAATAATTGGTTAAGCGTGTTCTATTATCCAAATTACTATTAACCTTTTACAGAACCTTCTGTAATACCTTTCACAATATATTTCTGCAGTACCAAGTAAACCACTAACATCGGGATGGTAGCTAAGAGAATAGAAGTAATCCCTAAATTCCATTTATTCATAAAGGAACCAAACATCAGAGCAGAGGTGCCTAATGGAATGGTTTTTTTCGTTGCATCAGAAATCAAAACCAAAGGTAAAAGAAAATCATTCCATAACCACAAGGTATTCAATATAACTATAGTGCTAGTCATGGGAGAGAGCAGTGGAAAAATGATACTAAAAAAGGTGCGGATTGGTCCAGCACCGTCAATAGTTGCCGACTCTTCCAAGGATGGCGAGATACATTTTACTGCACCATAATAGAGATAAATAGACATGGGTGATTGCAAAGCAGTATAAAGAATAATGATGCCAATTTTACTATTTGCTAAATGCAATTGGCTCATGAGCTTTACTAAGGGAATCATAATTGACTGAAATGGTATTACTAAAGCTACTAAAAAATAGAGAATGGTCAAATTTGCTACCTTGCCACTAGATCGAGCTAGCTTATAGCCTGCCATGGAGCTAAATAAAACTATCAAGGCAACTGAACAAGATGTAATAATAAATGAATTAGCAAAGAGCAGAGGATAATCTGTCATCTTCCATACATCAATAAAATTTTGTAAAAATAAGGTTGTGGGAAATGCACCTGTGCGAATAACCACATCTTTTAAGGGCTTAAAAGCATTAATAACCAAATAATAAACAGGAATTATCCAAAGCAAGGCGATTATTCCCATGACAATAGTTAGAAGAGCGCTTTTTATGGTTTTCGCTTTCATCTTAATAGCCCTCCTTGTCCGAGGTTAGTTTTAATTGAATAATAGTGAAAATGATAATTACTAGAGCTAAAAGCACAGCCTTAGCAGAGGCATAGCCAAAGTTCTTATAAGCATAGGCTTCCCTGTATATTTCTAGCATCGCTACCTCAGAGGAACGACCAGGGCCGCCATTAGTTAAAGAAAAGACCGTATCAAAAATTTTAAAACTGCCTGCAATATTCATAAAAGCACCTACAGCTACTGTAGGTAGCACCGCCGGTAGCTTGATTTTCCAAAATGATTGCCAACCACTTGCTCCATCGATGGTGCCTGCTTCAATTAAAGAACCATCAATCCCTAGTAAGCCGGCAATAAAAATGGTCATCATAAAGCCTAACCCTTGCCATAAGGAAACAATAACAATTGAAAACATGACAATATTAGAATCGCTAAGCCAAGACTGATCTAAAAATCCTAGTAGCGAATTATTAGCCGCAGCCTGAGGCATAACTTTCAAAAACATAAACTGCCAAATAAACCCTCCAATAACCATACTGATAACATTGGGGATAAAAATCATCGAACGAAAGATATTGTTAAAACGAAAATCATTAGTAAAAGCAATAGCAAAGAGCATACCAATGATATTGGACAAGAAAACATTAAAAATAACAAAATAAAAAGTTCTACCCATAGCTGGAATAAAATTCGAATCGATTGTAAAGATTTTTACGAAATTTTTCAGACCCACAAAGTTCAATACTGGATTAACTGCGTCCCAATCAGTAAAGGCATAATAGATACCTTGTACTAGTGGCACGATAAATAGCAAGGTAAATAAGAGCAAGATAGGTGCCACAAAAATCAGAAATGTCAGCCTGTTTTCTCTCTGTTTTACATTGCCGTTCCGTTTAAGAAAGGAGAAGGCTAGGGCCTTCTCCTTCTCTTTGTTAGGAACACTATTCAACATAATGTTCAACTCCTTATTGAAGAACTATTCTCTTCATTTATCTATTTCATTTTTGCTTGTGCTTCATCCCAAGCTTTGTCCATTGCTACCAAAACTTGATCTTGGGTCTTTTTACCACCAATGTATTCTTGCATTAGTGTCCAGTCAACCATGAAGAAATCAGTAGATCTATTGTTGTCTTGGAAGTCAAACATATATTCACCTTTATCAATATAGGATTGAATGTCGGTGAGTACTGGATTACCTGCTATAGCAATACCATATGGGTTTTGTACATTAAAGCCTTTACCAAAGATATCTTTACCATTACCAGTAACCATAAAGCTGAAGAAAGCATCTACTGCCTCAAGATTGGCTTTGGAGCTTACAACAAATGCTAACTCTTGCTGGGTATACATTTTATTTCTAGATGCTGTGTTGCCGAAAGGAATTGGGAAAGCACCAAAGGTATCCTTCATTTCAGGAGACATGCCCATAATATTAGTATATGCCCAAGGACCTTGATTTAACATTGCTACTTTGCCTTCTGCCATTAAAGCTAATTGTGTCATATAATCTGTGTCTAATACTTTAGTATTACTATTTGCTAAAACTAAATCCAAATATGGGAAAATATCTTTGCCGTAATCCATAAATGATGCTTTACCTGCATAGCGATCAGCATTCCATTGTTTTGGGAAAGCATAATCTAAACCTGCACGCCAAATTTGGTTAGATACTGTCCAGCCATCTTTTGCACCTACACCAAAAGGAGTAATGCCAGCAGCTTTTAGTTTTTCACAAACTACTTTCATTTCATCAAAGGTTCTTGGTACTGCTGTAATCCCTGCTTTAGCAAAGAGGTCTTTATTATAGAGTACCGGGAAAGCTGTAGTGGAAAGTACTAAGGAATAGGCTTTACCATCTGCGCCTGTAACTTGATCTTTCTCAGTTTGTGGTAAAGCTTGGAAAGCTTTTAAGCTACTGATATCTTGAATTTTACCAGCTTTAATCCAGCTGTCAAGACCGCCTGCACCAATGTTATATACTGGGAAAACATCTGGCAAATCACCAGCTGCATCGCGAGACTGAATAACTTGATCAGAGTTGGCACCTAATACTTCTACCTTTGCAGTGATATTAGGGTTTTCTGCTTGGAAAGCTGCTACCATTTCCGCCATCGGAGTTGCGATATCATCTTTAGTATAAATCATATCGAATTCCATTGGCTCAGCTGCTGGTTCTGGTGTAACTGCTGCTTCTGTTGTTGCTGCTGGTTCTTCCGCTGCTGGAGCAGCTGGGCTACACGCCACCATGCTGAAGAGCATTACTACCATCAAAATTGCTGCGATTAACTTGCTTGTCTTTTTCATCCTTACTTACCTCCAAAAATTATTTTTATTTTGTCTTCCATAAAGCCAAATTATCTGTGCGGCTTAATCAAACATAATGGCATTTACAATACTTTCTAAATATTCTTGTTTGCCACTAGCTGGGATAATTTCTCCCAAGGATAACGCATATGTTTCTAGTTCTTCTAAAGAAACTTCATTAGCTAAAATTTTTGCTCCGATGCCGGATTGATAACTTGCATAACGAGCCTGAACAAATTGCTCAATTCTTGCATCTTGAATTAGTTTTGCTGCAATCCTCAGTCCTAAGGCAAAAGCATCCATCCCTGCGATATATGCTAGCATGATATCTTCATAGGTGTTGGAGCCTCGCCTAACTTTGGCATCAAAGTTAAGTCCACCATTGGTGAAGCCACCTGCTTGTAAAACTTCATACATGCAAGATGCTGCTTCATAAACATTAGTTGGAAACTGGTCTGTATCCCATCCTAAAAGGTAGTCGCCTTGATTGGCATCAATTGAGCCAAAAGCACCGTTAATTCTGGCAACTCTCAACTCATGCTGAAAGGTATGTCCTGCTAAGGTGGCATGATTAGCTTCAATATTTAACTTAAAATCCTTGTCTAATCCGTATTTTCTTAAAAAGCCTAACACTGTAGCACTATCAAAATCGTATTGATGCTTGGTTGGCTCCTTAGGCTTTGGCTCTACATAGAAATCTCCCTTGAAGCCTTGCTTTCTAGCATAATCTACAGCTAAATGCATTAAACGAGCTAAATTATCCAGTTCAAAACCCATATCAGTGTTTAAGAGGGTTTCATAACCTTCGCGTCCACCCCAAAAAACATATCCTGTTCCACCAAGCTCGATGGTTGCATCAATGGCATTTTTTATCTGGGCTGCTGCACAAGCAAAGACATCTGCTTCTGGACTGGTTCCTGCTCCGTGCATGTAGCGTGGATGGGAAAAGCAATTTGCTGTGCCCCAGAGGAGTTTAATCTTGTATTTTTCCATTAATGGTTTTATAAAGCTTGTCATTTCTTGTAGATTGGCTTTTAATTCCCGTAAATTCTCTCCTGTTGGTGCTAAGTCTAAATCATGAAAACAAAAATAACCTATTCCCAACTTATCCATTAATTCAAAGGCTGCCTCTGCTTTGGCTTTCGCTCTTGGCATATCCTCTTTTTCACCGTAACTACGGTCGATAGTTGCATCCCCAAAGGGATCATTCCCTCCGCCACACATAGTATGCCAGTAACTCATAGCAAATTTCAATTGCTCTGCCATAGTCTTGTCTGCGATTTTTTCCTGGGGGTTATAGAATTTATAAGCAAATGGCTCTTTACTGCCTGAGCCTTGGTATGTTATTTTTTTGATACTCGGAAAATATTCTTGCATAATTCCTCCTATCTTTTCCACTTGATATTTCTTATGCATATGTATATTCGACATAAATATCTAATTTCCTGCTAATTATCCAAATCTTTTTAATATTTTCTTAAAAAGATTTGAAAATCAATAAATTGGTAAGTGCGCTGAATTTTTGAAGAAGAGCGGAATTAGCTCAAGGGGCGCATCTACCGTGATACTCTGTCCCCCAGCATATTTTTTCCCATTTTTAGCATTTACCCAGTTAGTCCCCGCTGGTAGGTACACTACTCTTGTTCTTGCTCCATAAAGAGTTACAGGAGCAACTAACAGCTCAGGTCCAAACATAAATTCATCGCCGATAGTATAGGTCGCCTCATCTTCAGGGAAATCAAAGAATAGTGGGCGCATCACAGGAGTACCTTTTTCACTGGCAAGCTCCATCTGCTCAATAATATAAGGTTTCAGACGCTCTCTTACATTAATCACTTCTTTGATAATCCCATAAGCTTCTTCCCCAAAACTCCATATTTCATTTGGTCCACCAGAGTGGCAATATGCCAAACTGTCGTTGATATCCATCTCTTTGTAAGGTAAACGAAAGCCATGCAAGCGGAAGATAGGACAAAACACCCCAAACTGAAACCAGCGTACAATTAACTCTCTAAATTCCGGGTCATCAGGGTGCCCAAAGAGAAAGCCTCCAATATCTGTAGTCCACCAAGGGATACCACACATGGCAATATGTAGTCCAGCTTTCATTTGTTTTCTTAAGCTTTCAAAGGTCGAGGCAATATCTCCCGACCACAAAACTACCCCTAACCGCTGAGAGCCTAACCAAGCACACCGCACCAAATTAACAATTTCCGTTTCCCCTTCTGCCTTCATGCCATCATAAAATGTTTTTGCATACATATATGGATAGATATTGCTCATTTCCTGACCATTTCCTAGATAATAGCGGAGATTATCATAATCATAGGGGCGTATTTCTGGCTCAGCTTCATCTAGCCAAAACATTTTCACGCCAAGATCATAGTAGTTTTTCTTAGCCTTCGCCCAAACAAAATCTCTTGCTCCACTATGTGTAGCATCATAAATACTCTCTGGTCCTAAAAACATAAAGAAGGCTGACAAACCTTTTTCAGCACGAATTAAGAAGTTTTTCTTAGTCATTTCTGCATAATTCTCACTGCGCGGATCTACAGTAGGCCAAATTGAAACCATTAAACGCACACCCATAGCATCAAGTTCTTTCACCATTCCCTTAGGATCTGGCCAATACTTAGGATCAAATTTCCATTCTCCTTGCTGTGTCCAGTGAAAATAATCAACAACAATCACCGCAAGGGGTATCCCCCGCTTTTTGTATTCCCTTGCTACAGCTAAAAGCTCTGCTTGGGTTTCGTAACGTAACTTGCACTGCCAAAATCCTGCCGCCCACTCTGGTAAAACAGGAGCGCGTCCTGTGATTTCTGTAAATTTTTCTAAAACTCCTGCCGGTGTTGCTCCCACCATGATGATATAGTCAATCTGCTTTGCTGCCTTTGCTTGCCACATAGTGTGATTATTGGTCAGCTCAACTCTTCCGATAGCTGGATTATTCCAAAGAAACCCGTAGCCTTTGCTAGAATAAACAAAAGGAATAGTAGACTTAGTGTTCTTTTGCAACAGTTCTACCGTAGACCCTTTTAAGTCAAAACAATCATTAGGGTCCTGACCAAGTCCATAAAAATGTTCATCCTTATTTGCCTTAAAGTAGAGAGAGATTTCAAAAACATCGCTAGAAATTGTACTGAATTCTCTTGCCCTGCGCATAGGAGGCATCCCACTACGAAAATCCATCCAAGACTCTTGTAAAAGAGCTTCACCTTGAACATTAAAGTAGTTAACCGTTCCATCACCTAGAACCTCAGCTCTGATTTTTCCATTTTCAATAGTAGCCCTATTCGCAAACACCTTAATTTTGGTTTGATCATTTGCTTCAGGGTTAAGCAAAGTCCAATTCAACCCTTCCGCTATTCTGAGGCTCTTGGAGCTACGAAAACGTAATGCATCTTTACCATAAGGCTCTAACCAAGCAACCTCTCCTTCACCCTCCCAAATAATGCGATTACCCTTAACTTTTCCCTCAAATTTGTTTTTTGTAGCAAGCATTAAATTACCTCCGCGTGAAATCTTTTACACTCTGAAAATAAATAGAAATAAATCGCATCTTTTTAATTTTATATATTAAAGTGCTACTTTTTTTATATTCTATCATAATAATCGCAAATATAAAAGCCTTACTTTTATATTTTATATATAAAAGTAAGGCTTTTATATTTTACAAATTTTCTTGTATTCGCTTGGAGTTATTCCTTCTATTTTGCGAAACAGACGGCTAAAATAGTGGGGAGTTTCAAAATGTAGTGCGTAACATATTTCTTGTAAACTCATTTCATTCATGCTAATTAGACTCTTTGCCTTGGCAATTTTCCAATAGTTAATATATTGCAGTGGCGTCATACCTAGATTTTCTTTAAATGCACGAATAAAATAGTGAGGTGTAACCTTAAAAAGTGAACTCATTCCATTTGTGGTTAACTCTTTGCCTAAATTGCTTTGAATATAGAAGATAGCATCTCTAATCATGCTCGAATAAGCACTAGAATAAGTAGTCTTGGCTGCTATCCCTATTTGCTTACTATATGCATCCTTAGAAAAAAAACAAAGAATTTCTAGCAGTATTGCGCTTAACAGCAAACGCCTATTTTGACCCTGTCTTAAATTTTCCTGCAAGGCTTTTTCCCATAAAGCTTTTACTACCCATTGTTCCTGCTCCAAGGTTCCGCTAACAGCAAGATAAAGCTGCTTGCTTTCAGAGAAAAAATCATTATTAAGAGTAAGTTTTTCACATAGCTCATAATTTGCTAAAGAAAAATGCAAATAATAAAAGCTTGCTCCATCCTTAATTGGCAAAATGCTATGTTCTACTCCTGGCAGCAGGATAAAATAGTCATTTTCCCTTAAAACAGTTTCTTTATTCTCTAGCACAAAATGGCATTCGCCTTGCAATAGCAGTATTAATTCAAAATCTTCAATCCTGCGTGAATATAGCTGCCATCCTCTGTGACAGTTGGATATTCCTAACATATTAACAATGGGAAGCTGCTCTATTTCTGTTTTTATCAGCATACTTTCACCTCACATTTTACATTTTGTGTTATTAATTATAATCTTGTTTGTTTCTTTTTACTAGTACTTCTTATATGATAAGCTTAAAAAACACAAGAGGGAGTAAGAAGATGAATTCGAGAGAGCTAATCAGCAGTATGCTACGCAATGAAAAGGTTCCCCGTATGGGAATTAAGGACAGCTTTTGGCATGAAACTCTTATGAGATGGAGAGATGAAGGCCATATTACAGAAACGAACCCAGATCCTAGCTTGTTTTACGAAGAGCGCTACGATGTAAATCTGGTTTTCCCATTTGATATGGCAGGTGTAGGTGGTTTTTTTAACGAAATGCCCTTAAAGGATTATCATAAAGTTATTGAGGAAACTGACGAATGTATCATCAGTAAAAATGGCGGTGGAGCTACCGTAAAAAACTGGAAACTTAAAAGTGGCACACCAGAGCATATCGCTTTTGAGATGACCTCTAGAGAAATTTGGGAAACTAAATATCGTCCCCACCTCTTAGATGTTGACCGTGCTCGTATGAGCATCGAGCATGATAAAAAAGAATTAGCAAGGCATAGAGCAGCTGGTAAATTTGCTTACTACGGTCACAAACTTTTTTGGGAATTGCAAAGAGAAATGCTTGGTGATGTCTGCATGCTCGAAAGCATGCTTTTAGAACCTGACTGGATACATGATTTTAACCGTGTATATACCGATTTTTATATTGCTCACTTCAAGCTACTTTTTGAGGAGGCAGGCGTGCCTGATGGTGTTTGGTTCTATGAAGATTTAGGATATAAAAACGGGCTCTTTTGCTCACCAAAAACCTTACGCAAGCTTTTCCTACCTTATTATAAGGAAATTGTTGATTTCATCCACAGCTATAATATCCCAGTAATTTTTCACTCCTGTGGAAATATTGCACAGGCTCTTCCTTTAATAGCTGAAGCTGGTTTTGATGCTCTCAACCCTATTGAGATTAAGGCTGGTTGTGATTTGTTAGCCTTTGCTAAAGAATATAAAGATAATTTTGTCTTTATCGGTGGTCTGGACATTCGCCTGATTGAAAGTGGAGATCGCGAGAAAATCAAAGCAGAAATAATCAGAATTTGTGAAGGCATGAAAGAACTTGGTGCTCGCTATATTTTTTCTAGTGATCATTCCATCGCACCTTCAGTTAATTATGAAGATTTTCTTTTTGCCTTAGATGTATTTAAGGAACACTGGCTATACTAAAAAATAAGGAGCGTACCAAAAAAATTGGTACGCTCTCTTTTTATGGAATGAAATTCTATGAATACCTAAATTATAATCTTTTCCTCTTGAACAAATAGCTACTTAATACTTCAATAAAGAAAGTGAAATAGCTATATTACTAGCATAAAATTTGATTTTCACTTGACAAGCTCATTCTTCTATATTAAGGTTATTGTTAATAGTGTAATTTTATTTCTTTATACTTTCTCTTTAGCGTGCTTTTAGAGAAAATCCAATTTTTTGACATAAAATTATCAAAGCATACTGTTTACCAAAGCTTTATTTTATTCTTTAAGTATATTTTTCTAGGTTAAATTGCAAAAAATTCTATCCTAAACTTAGTAGGCACTTTCATTAATGCTACCGAGTATTATCAAGTAACTATTTCTTTTCTTTAAGAAATACGAAAGGTGGCACCTATCATAAGTAAATTATTCAGCATTAATAACACCACTAATAATACCAAAGTTAATGCTAAGCATGGTTATATTGGGAGCGTTCTGTTTTTTAAGCACCTTATCTTTTGTTTTATAGTAATTTTATGTATAGTACCTATAATTCTTTTATTTGGCTTCATCCATCAAAGCAACGAGATTTCCGCAAAAACTCTAGCCTCTGAAGATGATTTTTTATTAACAAAACCTCGAATTTTATTTGTTGAAACACCTGCTCCAGAATCGGCTACTCAGGGTTTAATGAACTTAGACCAACAGGCAAGTTTCCCATATCAAGCAAAATATCCAGAACTCTATTGCCAAATGCCGCTTCAAACTCTTCCTGATGAAAAAACACTTTACCTGACATTTGATGATGGACCTTCATCATATACCGGTAAAATTTTAGATGAGTTGAAAAAACAAAATATTAAAGCAACTTTTTTTATTCTTGGCAATAAAATCTCTAAAAATATACCTATCTTGAAAAGAATTATAGCCGAAGGACATTCTATCGGAATTCATACTTATAGCCATAATTACAAAACCATTTATTTTTCAGTTGATAGTTATTTAGCTGATTTTAAAAAATCATACGATTTAATATACAATGAGGTAGGTATAAAACCAACAATTTTTCGATTTCCAGGTGGTAGCATCAACACCTATAACCGTAATATTTATCAACCAATCATCGCAGAAATGACTAGAAGAGGTTTTACATATTATGATTGGAATATTTCTGCTGAAGATGCAACTGATAATTCCTCACCGTCTTTAATCAAAGACAATATCTTGAAGAATGTTGCGAAAACCAAACATGGTATTATTTTAATGCATGATAAAGAAAACCCATTTTATTACTCCATTTTTTTCGAAAATACCATCACTGCATTGAAAACATCTGGATATAAATTTTTACCAATAGATAATACGGTTGTGCCTGTTTCTTTTGCATATTTACCCTAATTTATGAGGAGGCTATATTTTGAACATGAAGAAGAATTTTAAGCAAGCAATGAAGGAAATGTTTGAAGAATCTAGTGAGGATGATTTTTTCAAAACTAAAGAAAAGGGCCTTGCACCAAAAACTACCCTTCCTGTACTTAATACTACCAATAGTGAGGAAATTGCTAATCAAGAAGGTAATTATTTTTTTGATAAAAAGCAAAACAATAAAAATTCACCTCAAGAACAGGAAAATTCATTGGAATCTTTATCTAGTAGTATTCCTAAGCTCACTGAAATGGAAAATATTTCTGGACCAATGCAAACAACAATCATTTCTAGTGGAACTTCTATCTCAGGTGAACTCATCTCAGATGGACATGTAGAAATATTTGGTACTTTAATTGGAAATATTAAAGCAAAAGGTGATATTAAAATTTCTGGCAAGGTAGTTGGAGATATAACAGGTAGTAAAATTGAATTAGAAGCTTGTAATATCCAAGGAAATATCGAGTCATCTTCTTCTGTATTTGTTAGCAGTAGTGCAGTTGTCTTTGGGGATATTCTAGCATCGGATTCGCTTTTTGATGGAAAATTGAAAGGTGATATTACAGTTGAAAAAACAATTACCTTGAAGGAACATGCTATTCTTTTAGGCAAGGTATCGGCAGAGGCAATTTCTATTCAAGAAGGCGCAAAACTTTATGGTGAGATCAACATTGCTAATAGCAATGTCTATGAATCAATTTTTCAACAAAAATAAAACTAAAAAACAAACTGATTTTTCTAAAAAGTGATAGGAGCCTCCCAAACTATTGGGAGGCTCCTATTTTATGGAATGAGAATATCTGTTATGATATTTTTATCATTTTTTCCTTTGCCTGGTGGCAGCAAAGCTTCAGGTGATGTTGTAATAGCTGCTTCCGATAAAGCTATTGCTGCGGCAGATGCTGCAAGCTCCTCAGGTGTTACTACATGGAAGTCTTCTGTTTTACCCCAATTGAGATTAACGGGTGGAGTGAAACGGAGAGGATTCAAATCCTTGCTAGCAAATGTCACCACATTTTTCCAAATTCGAGCGGGCATATCTCCACCGTAGACCGAGCGTAAATAGCTGCCTTCCGTGGTTTTATCAAAGCCCATCCACACTGCTGCAGTAAATTTTGCTGTATAACCAATAAACCAAGCATCAGCATTACCCCTGCGATCTTTCATCTGAGCTGGCAATTGTACCGTACCAGTTTTCCCAGCTACATCCCAGCCAGACATTTGAGCTTTTTTCCCTGTTCCACTAGTCACAACAGATTTCAGCATATCCGAGATGACATAGGCAGTATTTTCACTGACAATGCGTTCTCCTTGGCTATTTGCTTGGTAGAGCACATTTCCTTCCGCATCAGTAATCTTACGTATCTGATGAGTTGGTCTAAGCACTCCTCTATTAGCATAAATACCGTAAGCTCTTGCCATCTCTAATGGAGAAAAACCATAGGTAACCCCACCTAAAGCTAAGGAAATGTTACTATCGCTATCAACTAAAGGTAGTGTCATTCTTTTACCAAATTCAAAGCCATTGTTGATTCCCACTATTTCTAATACCCGTAGGGCTGGCATATTTAAGGAAAGTGAAATAGCTGTGCGCATGGTTACAGGTCCACGATATTTTCCGTCATAATTTGCTGGCTTATAATTACCTTTGATATAAGGGATATCATCAATAATTGTATCTGGACTTAAACCCTTTTCAACTGCTGGACCATAAACTACTAATGGCTTAATGGTGGAACCTGGTGAACGAATAAGCTGAGTCGCTCTGTTATAACCACGATTTACAGTATAATTTCTACCCCCTGCCATGGCGACTACTTCTCCGTTGGTATGATCCAAAAGCACCATAGCACTTTCAACATTCTTCCCGTTCTGATCTTTTGGAAAGAAACTCTCATCAGCATAGATTTCGTCCATCTTATTTTGCACCGCTTGATCAAGTGTAGTGAATATCTTATAACCTCCAGTATAAAGAGAAGCTTCTGGATAGCCTAAATTTGCTAAAATCCCTTCAGCTTCAGTCAAAACTGCATCTAAAAAAGCACTGGAACTTTCTTGTACTGCAGATTCAGTAGTCCCCTCAGCCGCAGTTTGTACACCTAATGGCGACTTTATTGCCTTATTATATACTGTTTCTGTTATATACTCATATTTATACATATTTGCAAGCACCACATTGCGACGCTCTAAAGCTGCTTTTGGGTTGCGGAAGGGATTAAATGCGCTTGGTCTTTGAGTCAGTCCTGCTATTAGCGCAGACTCTGGCAAACTAAGCTCAGTTACATTTTTACCAAAAAATGTTTTGGCAGCAGCTTGCACTCCATAAGTCCCTGAACCGAAAGGAATTATATTTAAGTACTGCTCGAAAATTTGTTCCTTGCTATAATTTTTTTCCAAATCTAAGGCTATTAGCGCTTCCGTGATCTTCCTTGCCATTTCCTTGGTTTGCCTGTCTTCCACAGCTGTATAGGTATTTTTAACTAGTTGCAAGGTAATAGTACTTGCCCCCTGAACTGTACGACCTGCTCTCAGATTTGCTAAGAGAGAACGGATAATGGCTGTATAGCTAATACCGTTATGCTGATAAAAATCTTTGTCCTCAATAGCTAAAAAAGCTTCTTTTAATTGTAGGGGAATAGCTGCAAAGTTAACTAGCGTCCTATTTTCTTCACCATGCCTTTTAGCAAACAGCTGTTCTTGGTTATCATAAATGAAAGTAGTTGCATTAGGAATAGTCATTTCCAAACTCCATTCTGGTACACTTTGCAAAAGCACCTGCATGGCATTAATGGCTATAGAGCTAGCTAGTACTGAGACGAAGAACAATATGAGTATAATTGCTCGTAACAACAAGTGCCGTTTTTGCTTTCTTGTTTTAAGATAGTTCCTCACTTTATTCACTTCCCCCTTAAATACTTTACCCGTTTAATTTTATCATAGTGGTCCTCTTGCTACAATAGAATTGTTTAAACCTATAGTACTTGCTTACTTAACCTTTTATCTCTTTTTTAATAAATTTTTTATTTTTTTCTTTTTTAAAGCAGGAATTTACTAAAACTTGTCGAATATTTACATTGCAAACATTTGGTATCGGTTTCAATATCGATACCAAATAGAAAAGATGCTTTGAGAGGGTGATTAAAATTTATGTAGTTGGCGCAACAATAAATACTAGTGTATCAGGTATTAACGAACTGTTAAATGAGCGAGACGAAAAGAAACTATTAGAATTGGTAGAAATGCAACTTGAAAGGGGTGCAAATACTCTTGCCATTAATTGTGGCTCCAGGGAAACAGAGGTTGAAGATATTATTTGGATGTTTAAGACAATCCAAGATAACTTTAAGATTCCTCTTTGCATCGATTCACCTGATCCTTTAGCCCACGAAGCAGCACTGAAGATTCATCGGCATGGTAGAGCCCTACTTGATTCTACCACCTTAGAGAAAACAAGAATAAGCGCTATTGTGCCTTTAGCAAAAAAATATGATACCCAGCTTGTAGTACTTTTACATGATGAAAATGGCATGCCTAGTGATGTGGCTGGAAGAATAGCTATGATGGAAAAGGTCGAAGCAATGGTTGCGGAATACAATTTTAAAAGGTCAGATATATACTTGGACTGTTTGGTATTTCCACTTTCAGTTGACAAACTAAATGCAAAATATTATTTGGATAGCATTAGTGCAATCAAAATAGCATATCCTGGCTACAAGTATATTTGCGGCTTGAATAATATTTCCTTTGGATTACCAGAGATGGATATTCTAAATTGCAACTTTATAAGTATGGCGGCAGCGATTGGTCAAGACTCAATATTCATTGAGCTAAGCAAAGCATCAGCTGCTATGCTTAGAGGTTTACAGGCTTTAACAGGGGAAGATGATAATTGTAGAGATTATCTGAAGGCTTATCGGAATAAGTCATTAGATATTTTTAAATAAAAATAGAATGATGGAGGAATTAAAAATGGCTATTAGTAA
This sequence comes from Clostridia bacterium, assembly GCA_037141195.1. Classification (GTDB taxonomy): domain Bacteria; phylum Bacillota; class TC1; order TC1; family JBAXCZ01; genus JBAXCZ01. The sequence goes on along the minus strand of JBAXCZ010000001.1, from coordinate 177,584 downwards.
AAAAGTGAAAGTGCATTCAGCTTTAATCGCGGTATGGGCAGCATTAATGGCAACAGCGGGCTTACTACCTACCTTCCCGGTATTTGGTACAGGAGGAAGCTTCAGTGTAGGATATGCCTTAGCACCGCTAGCAGGAATTATGTTTGGTCCTTTTGCAGGGGCATTATCTGTAGGAATAGGTGATTTTATTGGCTCAATTATTGCCCCGCATTCAGCTCCTCTTGGGTTATTTACATTCACGGTAAATACTGTAAACGCTTTTTGTGCTGGTTTTATTTGCCGAAAAAAATGGTGGGTACCAGCAATTGTCATCCTGATTGAAACAGCAATATGGTTTACATTGCCACAGGCAAGAGAATTATTAGTGTTCAGCCTTATTTATCTGGTTGGTTTGATTATGGTGCCAATTGGTGGTATTTTTGGTAAGAAAATATTTGGGAATAAGAATTTACTCTTAAAAGCATTTGGCATCTTCTTAATGGCTTGGCCTTGCTATATTGCCGGATCTATAGTCGGTAATATTTTCACTTTGATTTTATTTGAAACTCCAAGTGATCTTTGGAATACCTTTTTAGTATTTATGGTGCCTTTTGAAAGAAGTATTTTTGCTATTGGAGCAGCAATTATTGGAGTTCCACTGCTAATTGGTTTGCCAAAAATAGGTATCTTTGTTGGTCCAGAATTTGATGAAGCAGAAGTTGAAGATGATTTGGACGCAAAAATGCAAGCTAAACGTATGAATAAGTAATTGATGAAAGGGGTTATTAGTAGTGAGTGTAGTTGAATACATTGATGGAAAGTCTATTTTCCACAAGTTAGACCCTCGTTTTAAGCTTATCATGCTCTTAGCGATAACTTTGGTAATTTTTACAGTGAGAAATGCTTGGGTTATTTGTGGTATGTTTGTGATGGTGTTTATTTGCTGGAAAATTGCAGGGATCCCTATTCGTAAGCTTACAGGCATGTTAAAGATTCTTTTAGGTTTAGTTAGTTTTATCTTTCTTGCTCAGGCTTTGTTTCAAATAGCAGTGCCCGGTATAGTTAATCCTTTCCGACCTATACTTAATGGAGAACCAAACTTATATTTTTTAAATCCATTAATTCCGAATACTATTCCAGTGATTGGTGGTATAGGTAAGATTAGCGTAAATGGCGTGCGGATGGGCTTCTTAGTTAGTATTCGCTTGCTCACATTGATTTGTTTAATGCCTTTAGTAACAATGACTACAGAAATAAATGTTTTAGCTTTAGGCTTGGTTAAAATGGGTTTGCCATACAAAGCTGCCTACATGGCAACAACTGCTCTCAATATGGTACCTACGCTACAAGCGGAAATTGGCACAATTATGGACGCACAAAAGTTGCGGGCTTTTACAGTTTTTGAAGAAGGAAACATTCCACAAAAACTAAAAGCTTATCCTACCCTTGTAGTTCCATTGGTAATTGGAGCTATGAAAAAAGCCCAGTTGATGGGGGTAGCAATGGATGCTAGAGCTTTTGGATGCCGCAAAAACAGAACATATATAGACAAGTTAAATTATGGAACTAAGGATAATATCGCTTTTGTTATTTTAGCTGTAATAGTGGTTGGACTAATTAGTCTTAATTTTATACTCTAGAAAGGGGATAAGGATATGAATGAAAGGGAAGTAATCATTAAACTTGATGATGTTTATTATCGTTATCCTCGTGCAGAGGAATATGTAATTAAGGGATTAGACCTAAAGATTTACAAAGGAGAATTTGTAGCAATTATGGGAGAAAATGGCGCAGGTAAAACCACCCTGTGCCAATTACTCTCAGGCATTATTCCTCAAAGCCAAGGAGGGAAGATGCTAGGTAATGTAACTGTATGTGGTTTAGATACACAAGATCATGAATTAGCAATACTTACGCAAAAGATTGGAATTGTGTTAGAAGATCCTGAAACTCAGCTTTTCACAACTAGCGTGCTTAATGAAGTTGCTTTTGGGGCAGAGAATATCGAAATGGACCCAGATCTGATTTTAGAAACAGCTAAATGGGCGCTGGACGTAGTAACGCTAAATGGGTACGAAAAAAGGCATCCAACCATGCTTTCTGGTGGACAAAAGCAACGAGTTGCTATTGCTTCAGCTATTATGATGAGACCAGAGGTTTTGGTTTTGGATGAACCAACCTCACAGTTAGATCCCATTGGCACTGTAGAAGTTTTTGAGACTGTACGCCGTTTGAAGGACGAATACAATATGACTATAGTTACTGCCACCCATCAAAGTGAGGCTATAGCGCGCTTTGCAGATAGAGTAATAGTTTTGCATCAAGGCGCAATTTTAGCAGATGGTACCCCAGCAGAAGTGTTTAGTAATAAGGAAGTTGTAGCGAAAGCATTTTTAACCGTACCTCAGGTGTCAGGACTTTTCATAGCACTACAAGACTGCGGTGTTAACCTTGGAAAATTTCCAATTCTCTTAGAAGATGGGATTGAAATGCTGCAAAAAGCTGCGGTTAAAGGAGAGCAAACACATGAGTAATTCAGCTGTTAAAATCGAAAATCTTTCCTTTACCTATCCAAATGGCTTTATAGCTTTAGAAAATATTCAATTAGATATTAAGGTAGGAGAATTTGTAGGCATTATTGGTCAAAATGGTGCAGGTAAATCTACACTCTTAAAAAATATCATTGGACTCCTAAAGCCAACCAGTGGAGATGTTAATATCCTAGATTGCAACACCAGAGAAACTTCTGTGGCTAAGCTTTCAACTAGAGTTGGTTTTGTCTTGCAAAATCCAGACCGTCAACTTTTTGCTGATAATGTCTATGATGAAATTGCTTTCGGCCCAAAAAATCTAAAGCTTCCTCAAGAAGAAATCAAGCGCAGGGTAGCTTATGCCATTGAATTTGCTGGGTTAGAAGGATTAGAAAAAAGATATCCACCAGCACTTTCCGCTGGAGATAGAGCAAAGGTCGTAATTGCATCAGTGATGGCTATGGAACCAGAAGTAATCATTCTCGATGAGCCAACCACCGGTCAAGATGAAAAAGGTTGCCATCAAATTATGAATATTGCCAAACGTTTTCATGACATGGGCAGAACTGTAATCGTAGTAACACATCATATGGCCTTAGTTACTCAGTATGCCGAAAGAACTATCGTTTTTTGTAAGGGAGAAGTCCTTTTAGATGGACCTACAAGAATAGTTTTTGGGCAACCAGAAATATTAAAAAAATCCTATGTGGTTCCACCGCAGATAACTCAATTAGCAAATGCTTTAGGGGAGCAATATGCTATTGAAGATACCGTACTAACAATTGATGAACTTGAGGCACTTGTACTAAAAAAACTTAAGTAGCAGCAAAAGAAGGGAATCCTACAAGGTGAACCTTCTTTTTTTGTTTAATTCCTTAATAGGCAAAAATATGTTAGAATAAAATAAAAATCATATAGATGATATAAATGGTAAGTTGAGGGGTGTATTTATGTTTAATAGTGTAAGACCGATGACTATCAAGAAAATAGCAGAACAAGCAGGCGTATCTGTATCTACAGTCTCTAGAGTGCTTAATAATCCTGAAAGTGTACGAACAGATAAAAGGCAGCGTGTAGAGTTAGCTATTAAAGCGACAAATTACATTCCCAGCCCTATTGCCAAAGCCCTTGGAATGCAAAAATCTAAAACTATTGGGATTTTAGTCCCAAATATTATTAATGACTGTTCGGCAAAAATTGTTTCTGCCATTATGGAAGAATTGGACATGCATGATTTTGATACATTGCTATTTAACACCATTGAGACCTTAGAAAAAGAAGAGCATATAACTAAACTAGTTAGGGAAAAAATGGTTGATGGAATTATTATGATTTCTAGCCTTGGAACAAAAGAAGAGATTGCTGAGCTGGCAAATGTAATGCCCGTTGTTCTAATTGATAGACAGCAAATAGTCCCCAATTTAGATGCTTTTTTAGTTGATGGTGCCTTAGGAATGTTGAAACTAGTTGGATACTTAAAAGATTTAGGTCATGCCAAATTCGGTCTTTTGGCAGGAGATTTACAAACTGATAGCTGTAAACTACGAGTACAATATTTTAAGGCAGCACTATTTAAGGAGGGGCTAGAGCTTGATCCATTAGCAATAGCTTACAGTAGTTGGGAAATGCGCGGTGGTTATCAGGCAATGGCAAGATTATTAGAAAAAAAGCTGGAATTGACAGCAATTATCGCCAGCAGTGATGTGCTTGCCATTGGTGGTGCAAGGGCTGCTTATATATATGGAAGGAAAATTCCAGAGGATTTGTCCCTAGTTGGGTTTGATAATTTTTCTACAGGAGAATTTATGGTACCTGCGCTAACTACCTTAAAATACCCTGCAGCAATTCTTGGTAAGTTAGCTGCAAAATCTATTTTACAAAGGCTAAATGATAGAAATAAGCCTGGTATAGAAAAAATGCTTCCGATGGAGCTATTAATCAGAGAATCAGCAGGTACAATAAAGTAAAAAAGTCCAACAAAAAAACCGACACAATGTGTCGGTTTTTAGCTTATTCCCAGTTGGTTGTTCTTACTTCAAAATAGCCCCGTGCATGAGCACAGATCGGACATAGCTCTGGTGCTTCGTCAGCTTCGTGCAAGTGTCCACAGTTTAAGCAATGCCATACAACCTTGCCAGACTTTTTAAACACCTTGTCTGTTCTCAGATTACTCAGTAAGGTCAAATAGCGAGCTTCATGCTCAGATTCAATTTTAGCTACACCTGTAAAAAGCTCAGCAATTTTGGTAAAGCCTTCAGCTTCTGCAGTAGCAGCAAAACCCTTATACATTTCTGTCCATTCGAAATGCTCACCCTTAGCCGCATCTGCTAGGTTTGTTTCCGTGCAGGGAATTCCTTCATGTAATTGTTTAAACCACAGCTTTGCATGTTCTCTTTCATTGCCAGCTGTTTCTTCAAAAAGTTTACAAATTTGTTCATAGCCCTCTTTTTTTGCTTGTGAAGCATAGTAAGTATACTTGTTTGTAGCCTGTGATTCTCCTGCAAATGCTGCCATTAAATTCTGCTCTGTCTTACTTCCCAATAGTTCCATTATACTTCTCCTCTTTTCCTTAAATATCTTTTGCAACTGCCGTCATCACAACAAAAGTGAAGAGAGCAAGCAATAACCATTCATTATTAAAGAAATACCCCATGCCCCCCACAAGCAATGAGGCAATAAATGTAGGAAGAAGCCAATCCTGCAAATATTCTTGCACTGAGTAATTTATCCACTTAATACGTAAAAGAAAGTTAAGTAAAACTAAAACAATAGTTCCATAAATCGCTAACACCATACCCTCTTCCTTGCCTTGATAAAACTGCACAGCACCAATACCAAAAACAACTAAACACAGTATACTACTTGATGTTCCTAAAACAATGCTGAGTAAATTTGGTTCTTTATGGAAAATTAAACTGTTGCCAGCAATAAAATATGGTCGCCAAAGCTTATGTAAATTGAACAACCCTAATAAAACAACAACTAGGCAACCTAATACAAAGAATATATGCCAGTTTAAGTAGGCTGCAGGAACTGCTAAGCCAGTCCTTGAAGCACTCAAAATATTCCCTATGCTCGCTAGCTGTAAAAATGCATAAGCAGTTAAACTAGTAGTTAGCATAATAAGAAAAAAGCGCAAATATGGATATTTTTTGCTATTCCTTGATAAGCTTAATGTAGTATAAGCAAAAAAAGCTATGGCAAAAATTACAACTGGTACTAATAAATTGATAAAGCTCCAGATATTCTCCGGAAATAGTTTTTGATAGCTAGACCAGATTATTAAGGAAAAAGGAAATTGTACTTGAATTCCAAAAGCCCAGCTCATCCCTGTATATAAACCTTGCATAAATAAAGGCAGCACTAACTCTGCTAGCATTATTAGAAGCACCTTGCCAAAGCTTGTAAGCCTTTTAATATCGGTAAAATACATTGTTGTTCCTCCAGAATTTACTGCCATTTTACCACAGGCAGAACTAAAAAGCCACTAGCCTATCTTGCAATTAAAACGCTTACCTTGCTTTTATAAACTACAGAGCTAGCAACACTGCCTAATAAAATTCTTTCTAAGGAACGCATGCCTTGAGAACCAATAATAATTAGATCAGCATTTTCTTCTACAGCTACCTCGCAAATTCTATCAGCCGGATGTCCAAAGGTAAGGTTTGTTGTCACCTGCTCTCTTGGAAGCTTTTCTAAAGCCATCCGTTCTGCATATTCCAAAAGCTTAGTACCCGATTCTTTTAAGCCCTCAGCAAAGCTTTCTTCCCCAATGTCTAAGGCATAATTGTTATAAATACCAAACATTTGCATATACAATGGGTTATCAATCACATGTACCAAGCTCAAATGACTTGCAAACTGAGCTGCTAACGAGATTGCACTACTTAAAGATTTATCAGAACAAGGCGACCCATCCACTGCTACTAAAATTTTATGATACATCTTTTCCACCTCCAAAGGTTTTTAATAAATAGTTGGTTCTGCTACTTCTTTGCCTCTAACATAACGCTTAATAATATTTCTGTCATCTCCAACATATAGATACCTCTGCAGCCTTTGCTCTATACTAGTATTTGGCATACCTAGTCCGGTATCATCTATAACCAAAAAGTCTGCCTCATAACCTGCTTCAAAGCTACCAACCTTTCCAAAAAATTCTCCGCCTCCCTTGGTAGCAAGGTAAAAAGCTTCTGCTAAAGTAAGTGCTGCTTGCTTTTTATTACTAGCCCCCCACATTAACCTTGATAATTGAATGGCGTGAACTAACACTTCGTTCATGGCAAGTTTATGACCCCCACTTAAATCACTACCTAGCCCTACCCTAATTCCCCGATTTAAGAATTCTCTTACAGGCATAATTCCACTGCCTAAATTAGTATTGGAGTGAGGACAATGTGCGGCATAGATGCTCATTTCTACCATCAGCTCTAGCTCTGATTCCTCATTATGAATACAATGTGCCATAATTGTAGGAGTTTGTCCAAACTGACCAAAGTGATGATAAACATGAGCATAGCTAAGCGCATCTGGATATAGTTCTTTCACCCAAGCAATTTCACCAAAATTCTCATTAAGATGTGATTGTACTGGCAAATTATAGTCAAAAGCTAGCTTAGCTATGCCTAACTGTAACTCATCTGTGCAAATAGGGGCAAAACGATTAGTAATAATACTCTGAACTAAGGCATTTGGTTGATTATACTTATCTGCTAAAATCCTTACCCCAGCTAAAGCATTCTCAGTTGTATCTACATAATATTCTGGACAATTACGATCCATTAAGGATTTCCCTGCAAATGCCCCTAGGCCTGATTCTTGAAATAATTGCAAAAGCAAATCTGTTGCCTCAGTATGCATACTTGCAAAAACTGCTGACCTAGTGGTTCCATATTTCCAAAGTTCATGTACAAAGCGGCTATAGACTTTTTTAGCATATTGCAAATCCTTAAATTTCGACTCCTCTGGAAAAGTATAAGTATTAAGCCAAGGCAAGAGCTCCATATCCAGACCTATTCCCATATTTGGATATTGCGGTGCATGTACATGTAGGTCTACATAACCTGGAATCAGCAGCAATTCTCCATAATCTATTATTTCTGCCTGTGACACTCCTTTAGGTAGAGAAAGGTGTAACGCAACTACCTTACCCCCTGCTATTTCCAAATATCCCTTGGGGAAAATTTCAAACTTCTCTCTTGTTGGGGTATGAATTATATTCCCTTTGATAAACATTCTAGCACTCCTTAAATATATATTGTTTCTGCTACTACCCTATAAGTATTCGCTCTTTTTCAGTAAATTCCTGCCCTTATGCAAAAAAATCATCTTTTCAGCTAAACTATCTCTCTGTAGTTGCTCTTTTCAGCTATTCTCGTTATACTGAAAGAAAAGCTTAAAGGAGAGCACAAATTATGCCCCAGACAGATATCCAGCTATTAATTCGAGTAGCAAAAACTGCTGCTGCCTTAATTCTAGAAAGCGGAGCTGAAACCTTTCGAGCTGAAGAAACGGTTCAACATATTTGCCAGCCTTTTTTAACTACACCAATAGAAGTTATGGCATTACCTACTGGCGTAATTATAACTCTTCATCATGATTATACAGATTATACCTCCATTATTCGTATTAAAAAACGTGGCATAAATCTAGCTAAATTACAATTAGTTAATAGTATTTCTCGTCAAGTGTCTCATGGAGAAATTTCTCTTCTAGAAGCGGAAAAGTGCTTAGCAAAGGTTCAAGCTACTAAAGGTATTTCCAAAATTTGGTTAACCCTTGCAGTTGCTTTATCCTCTGGATTTTTTGCGCTACTCTTCAGCGGAACAATCACAGATTTTTTTATAGCAACCTTTGCTGGTGCATGCGTACAATTGGTAACTTTTGCTTTTGATAACTCAGGCTTATCAAAATTCATTAAATGTATCGTAGCTGGAGCTTTAACCGCGCTTATCGCCTTAATCTTTACCAATGTTTTTCAACTTGGAGCCATGGATAAAATCATAATTGGTGCAATTATGCCCATGCTACCAGGCTTGCCTCTTACAAGTGCCATCCGTGATACTATACAAGGTGATTTAATATCTGGCGTAGCTAGAGGAGCAGAGGCACTGCTTATTGCTGCAGCATTAGGAGTTGGCGTAGGTATCATGCTGAAGCTTTGGCTACTTTTTGGGGGGGTGATGTTCAGTGTGGTTTAATCTCTTGCGAGCTTTTGTCCTTTGTTTTCTAGCTGCTTATTTTTTCGCTCCAGTCCTTAGCACACCGAAGCGTTCAGCACCTATTGCTGCTATCATTGGTGCCTTCGGCTATTTGGTTTTCTTGATAGTTCCACTCTATTTTGCTGGTGGTAAAATCACCGCATATTTCTTTGCTACCACCGTCATGATGATTCTCAGTGAACTTAGTGCATATACTTTGAAAATGCCTTCTACCATCTTTATAACCGTCGCAGTAGTACCTATTGTACCTGGTGGTGGTCTTTATAATACCATGTTTTTTATGGTTCAGGGCAAATATTCCCAAATGCAAGCTACTGGTTTTGAAACCTTTTATATTATTTGTGTAATGGCAATTGCTATTGCCCTCAGCTCCAGCTTAAGCAAGCTAGTACTTGGCGCTCTTTTCCGCAGAAAAAAGAAAAACACATCGAGCATAGCTAACTCTTCAAAAAATTACTAGTCAGCACCGGTAATTTATGCCATAATTAATTTAACAATTATCTAGGAGGTAATGACTATGTTTGTAATTGATAGTATGACAAAAAATCCCATCTCCGTAGAAAAAAATGCTACAATTTCTGCTGCCTTTGATTTGATGAGGAATAATAATATCAAACGCCTAACAGTTACTGATAGTGGAAAGCTTATTGGTTTAGTAACATTAAGCGATTTAGAACGGGTATCTCCATCCCAAGCGACGAGCCTGAGTATGTACGAGCTTAATTATCTTTTAGACAAGATTACAGTTGGTGAAGCAATCCCCAAAAAACAACAGCTAATCACCATTACACCAACAGCTTTCCTTGAAGAAGCTGCACTCTTGATGAACGAACAAAAAATTTCCACGCTTCCTGTTGTTGAACAAGGAGCATTGGTTGGTATAATTACTGAAAAGGATATTTTTGATGCTTTCCTTGATCTATTTGGTACAAAGAGTAAGGGAACTCGCATCACCATCGCTATCGATGAAGATCATCCAGGAATTATGGCAGCCATTTGCAATCTTTTAGCGGAGCTCCAGGTAAATATCAGGCGTATAGCCGTTTCTACTGATAGTCAAGGTGAAACCTATGTGATTATACTAATTGACAAAGAAAATGATCAAGAGGCTGCCAATTTGTTGCAAGCACAGGGCTATAAAATTCATTCAGTAAAGTGTTTTACGCATAAATAAATTTTAGGAGGTTTTTCATTTGCCGACTAGCAAAAAAAACCACCCATGCAAAAATCAACAGCAATTAGAACAATGTTGGCAATTTTTATTGCCTGCCTTTGACTTCTTTTTATCTCCTCAGCCAGCAGGCAAGGCAAAAGTTTTAGATGGTTTGGCTACAATTTGGCAAGAATTACCAGCAGTTGCCAAAGGTCGCCAAGATGATGCTAGACTATTGGAAACCTTTATTACCTTGCAAGAGCTTTTAGCTGATTACTGTGGACCACTCTGTGTGATGACCACTGTTTTAGCTAAGAAAACAGGTCTCCCTCCTTTACTTGTTGGTATGCATCTTTTGCCTGCCTACACTGGTTTACTCTTTGCTCCTGCTGAAAAACATCTTGTGCGACTTACAGATGCCTTAGATACCTATAGGCTTCCAGGCATGACATTACCTGCTCTCAAGGCTTTATGGTTAGAAAAGCTAGATTTACGTATGAGTTTTTATGGCGAAACGCAACTCGCACCTTTGCCAGACAGAACCATCCTTGCTGTCGCTAAAGAAATCATGGAACTTTTACCGAAAGATCTACTCTTAAGAGATTTTAAGGAAATAGAAATAGTAGCAATCTTACAAAGTTCTTTAAGCAAAATTGCATAAAGAAAATCCTCCAAGCAGAGTTGCTTGGAGGATTTTTTAATTACAAATTTATTTTACTGGGCCTAAGATTTTATCTGATTCTGCATAAACATCAAAGGTACCTGCAATAATTCCGTCAGAAATTTCTTTGATTTTTGCTTTTGCTGCATCTGAGAAATTGCTTTCTAAGGCTGGGTTGTTAGCTAAGAATACTGTGCCCTCTTTCATTCCTAGGTCATAGAATTTAGCTTCAAATTTGCCATCTTGGATTAATTTGAAAACATAATCAAAACCAATCACATAATCTGCAATACCGCTTGTTAAAACAACGGTTGGAGCAATACTAGTTTGATCACCGATTGAACCAATAGCTAAGATTTTTTTGTCTTGAGCTGCTTCAAATACGCCCATGCCAGCTTGGTCTGCATCTTGCATTACGATATCAGCTTTTTTCTCAATCATTGAAAGTGCAGCTTCTTTGCAAGCTGTTGCATCTTCAAAGTTGCCAGTCATAGCTGTTAACACAGTAATTTTAGGATTCACATATTTTGCGCCTGCTTCAAAGCCTCTGAGAGCATCAAAGATTGGTGGAATTTCCATGCCGCCAACTGCGCCAACTACATTTGTTTTTGTCACTAGACCTGCTGCTACGCCTGATAAGAAACCTTGCATCAAGTTAGAGCATTTAAGAGAAGCTACATTCGTACCGTTATTAATATTGGTAGAAGTAACAATAAATTTAACCTCTGGAAATTCTGCAGCTACCTTTAATGCTGCATCACCAAATTCATATCCATGTCCAAAAATTACATTAAATCCATTTGTAGCATAGGTACGAAATACTTCTTCATAGTCAGATGCTTTAACGCTTTCTTGATAAGAAATTTCAGCGCCAAAATCTTTTTCAATAGCTTTTAAGCCATTGTATGCTGTTGCATTCCAGCCGCCATCATTTACAGGACCTGATAATAGTAAGCCTACTTTAACTGGTACTGGTGCTGGTTCTGGAGTTACTGCTGCTTCTGTAGTTGCTGCTGGTGTTTCTGCTGGTGTTTCAGTTTTTGCTGCACAACCTGCAAACATACTTACTGCTAAAACCAAAATTAATGCTACACTTAATAACTTTTTCATCCTTTAGTCTCCCTTGACTGATTGATTATTTTTTACTGTAGCTTTTTTAGTCGAACAGAAAAGACTTTGTACTGTAGAGTTTTTAGTCTAACAGAAAAGACTTGATGTTTCTGTTTCCTCCTTAAAAAATCTCTAGATGCAACAAAATTTATGCATCCATAGTATATTCTCCATTATATGCAAAATTCCTGCTTTTTCAAGAAATAAATTAAATTATGCCTCCACAACCTCTGCAGCTGCAGTACATGCATCTTGATATGCGCTGAGCACCGCCTCTTGAATAATTGCTCTTGCTTCAGAAGAAATTGGATGAGCAATATCTCTATACTCACCATCGGCAGTCTTGCGACTTGGCATTGCGGCAAAAAGGCCATTTTGACCTTCCACAACTTTCACATCATGTACAACGAAAGCATCGTCGAATGTAATAGAAACAATCGCCTTCATTCTGCCCTCTTGATTCAGCTTTCTTACTCTTACATCAGTAATCGTCATGTTTAGCGCCCCTTTTTGCAAATGCTTTTGTATAGTTGATAATTCGCCATAAAAACAAGAATTCCTGCTTTCATCAGCTTTTTTTTGCGCAACTAAAGATTTCTCTCTAACATATACACATGTGGGTAGTGGGTTAAGGCTTTTTGGTAAATACTCTCCAATATTTCCGGTTCATCCCAAAGTAGCATGGATGGACCACTACCACTAAGCCAGGATTTTCTAGCTCCTAGTGTGCTTATTTGTTTGGCAAAGTCCAGTAGCCTTGGTTCAACTACGCTTGCTGCCCAAGCTAATTCGTTTTCTGCTAAAAGATAAGGATTTTCACCTCGCATCATAGCTAAAAGCATCTTCTCTGTAGTGTGCGTACTTACAGGTGACTTGCTATCCCAGACCTGATAAACCGCTGGTGTGCTAATACTAAAACCAGGATTAATCAAGAGTAATTTCACAGCTGGCAAAGCTGGCATTGCAATAAGCTTTTCCCCACGACCTCTAGCCAATGCTAAGCCGCCTAGCAAGCAAAATGGTACATCTGAGCCAAGACTAGCTGCTAACTCCAACAGTTTCTCTTGACTAAGTCCTAACTGCCATAAAATATTCAGTCCTTGTAAGGTGGCCGCTGCATCTGCACTACCTCCTGCCAAACCTGCTCCCAGAGGTATTCTCTTTTGCAAGTGTATACTTGCTCCAGCTTGCACCATAAAGCGCTTTTGTAATAATAACGCTGCCTGCATAATTAGATTGCTTTGATTATTAGCAAGCAGCAAATTATCGCTGGTTAGGCTCAGCTCAGGGGCTAAAGTAAAGCTTAGTTTATCATGGAGACTGACGCTTTGCATGAGCATTTCCACTTCATGAAAGCCATCCTGCCTCAGACCTAGCACATCAAGGCTAAGATTAATTTTAGCATAGGCTTGCATTTCAAGCATTTTTTTCCTCCATAAAACTATGATAATCAGTAATGACCAAAAGCATTTTAAGTTTTTTCAACTGCTCATAAGTAGAATAAATACTCCCCTTACGCAAGGTTGTCATATCCAGAGCAAGATTTAATTCAGGATCTTCGCTCATGGTATTATCTGCCCATGCTTTATCTGGTAGAGCTTTTTTTCCATCTAAGCGTAAAATATGATAAATATTTTGTTTTTGAAAACGGCTATCTGGGAAGAGACTCACTAGCTCCGCATCAATTAGAATTGCAGCTCCATAGCAAGCTGCTAAAGCAAGCCATTTTTCTGTTTGTTCGCTTTGACAAATATTAATACGTAAAAGGCTAACGCCTTGAATACATTTTAGTGCCGCTTCCGCTTGCTCTATTTCTGTAGTATCAATTATGCAGGGCAAATCACAGGATTTTTGCACCTTTAAGATTAGCTCCTCAATATAAGCTAAGGAAATTTCAGGCATGTTTTTAAAGGAAAGCTGGATTGCACCCGCCCCCGCTTGGGCTAATACCTTCACTAGTTTTCCTACCGCAGTAGTTTTTTGTTCCTGTAAATCTTGTAAAAGCAAAGCATCTTGTTCAAAGGATAGATTTGCGACAATAAGCGGTTTGCTTCCCTTACTTAAGTTATAAATACTTCTTTTGCCAGTCAACACTGCATCAATGTATTCAGGTCGCTTTGGAGCTAACGCTACCTTAGCTACCGCCTGCTTCATTGCTGCAATATGCGCTGGAGTTGTACCGCAACAGCCACCAATGGCTACTGCACCTGCTGCTGCCATTGGTGCTACCCAAGCTGCCATATCTGCAGGAGTTGCCTTATAAACTGTTTTTTCACCCACCATCTCTGGAATACCAGCATTTGGCAGTGCTGTTAATGGCTTGTTAGTTACCGCAGCATAACGCTCGATAATCCGTAATATTTGAGCTGGCGTGCTGCTACAGTTGACACCAATTGCTGTTACACCCAAGAGTGCTAACGTTTGTGCAACTAACTCAGGGCTTTGCCCCATTAAGGTAGTTTCATTTTCCTCATAGGTCATTTGGCAGACAATTGGTAGTTTACACACTGCTTTTGCTGCAATTACTGCAGCCTTTGCTTCGCTTAAATCTGACATTGTCTCTAAAAGTATCATATCTGCACCTGCGTCAGCTAAAGCAGATATCTGTTCAAAAAATAATTCATAATACTCATCAAAGCTAGTGTCGCCACTTGGTTTACTCAGTAACCCCGTAGCACCAATAGAAGCAGCAACTAAAGCTTTTTTCCCTGCCACTTGCTTGGCAATTTGTACTCCCGCCGTATTAAGTTCTTTAACTTGCTCACCTAAGCCATATTTGGCTAATTTGTGTCTATTAGCTCCAAAGGTATTTGTTTCGATAATTTCCGCTCCTGCATCTAGATAGGCTTGGTGAATGGCTGCAACAACCTCTGGTTTTTGCAGATTATAGCTTTCTGGGCATTCTCCGCTTGTTAAGCCTGAAGCCCAGAGCATTGTTCCCATAGCTCCATCAAATATTAGTACTTTATCTTTTCCTAGCATCATCCACAAAGTCACCCTTTCACAATTTACTATTTTTTACCTAAGGGTAAGGTAAACCAAATGGTTGTTCCTATCCCAATTTTACTTTTAATACCAAGCTTGCCACCATGACTCTCAACTACATGTTTGACAATTGCTAGCCCTAGCCCTGTTCCATCTACAGCTCGTGAACGAGCCTTATCCACTCGATAAAAACGTTCAAAAATTCTATTTAAGGACTCCGGCGGAATTCCTACCCCTTGATCCTCCACCTCAACATAAAGCTCTTGTTCCAGCTGCTTGGCTTTAATAGTGATAGTACTACCTGCCTCTGAATATTTAAGGGCATTGTCAATGAGATTTAAGAAAACCTGATAGAGCCAATCCTCTTCTGCCCATAGTATTGGTAACTCTGTAGCTAGCTCTTGCTTGATTGCAATGCCTGCAGCCTTGCTACTTACTAAAAAGCTCTCCACTGCACGAGTGAGCAACTTTGCTAAATCTACTTCTGTTTTCGTAAAATATTGCTCTGCCCCTTCAATTCTTGCCAAATTTAAGAGATCCTCAATCAAGCGGTGCAGCCTTTCTGTTTCACTGAGAATAATCCCTAGAAAACGTGCTCTAGTGGCAGGATTATCTGCTGCACCTTCTAATAGCGCTTCAGAAAAACCCTTAATTGCCGTTAGCGGTGTCTTAAATTCATGTGAAGCATTAGCAACAAATTCTGTACGCATCAGTTCTACCTGTTTCAGCTCCGTAATATCATGGAGCATCAGCAAAACTTCTTGTCCCTCTTGTTCTAAGGGCAGGGGTACAAAATACAAGAGATAATATTTATCATCACGTTGTGTTTTATATTCCATGGTAATGAGTTTTTTTGTCTGCACAACTTCCTGTAGTACTTCTTCAATCTGTGGTTCACGAAAAGCATACAAAAATGACTTACCTTTCGCCTGTCCTGCTCTAAGACCTAAAATTTGCTCAGCTTTGATATTTATTTCGTCAATATCACCTTGGCTATCAATAAGAATAACTCCACTTACAAGATATGCAAGCATCTTTTCAATACGTTCTTTTCCAAATTGGCTAGTAGCTCTACTCTGCTGGAGACTGCTAGCCATAGCTTGTATAGCTTGTTCTAGCTCACCAATTTCATCATCCCGCTCAGCTTGTATGCCTACAGCATAATCACCTTTGGCAATTTTTTGTGCTGCCTTTGTTAACTCTGCTAAGGGTACGGTTATTTTCTTGGCAAAGTAAAAGCTGCTAATAACTGCTAATGCACCTGCTAAAATTAAGCTTAGTAGCATTGCTTCCAAACTAACATTAGGTATCGTCCTTACCTTACTCATTGGCAAAGACATTTGAATAATACCAAGTAGCTTTGTTCCACCAGTATTTCTTCTAGCAACATATAAGTATTCAGTGCCAGTAGATGAGTTAATGCGGATATCTCTTCCTTCGCCTTCTGCCAAAGCCGAGATTACCTCTGGGCGTGTGCTGTGATTTTCCGAGGAGCCTTCATCCGCTTGAGAATCCACAAGTACATTTCCTGCTAAATCAAAAATGGTAATTCTTGATCCAAGCTTTTTTGCGAAGCCTTGCATTAAAGTCTTTAACTCCGCCTGATCCTTACTCATCATTTCTGTAGTCAGCATTTGATCAA
This sequence comes from Clostridia bacterium, assembly GCA_037141195.1. Taxonomy (GTDB): domain Bacteria; phylum Bacillota; class TC1; order TC1; family JBAXCZ01; genus JBAXCZ01. Next base: position 161,302 of record JBAXCZ010000001.1, on the reverse strand, counting down.
TAATATAGCTTTGATTCAAGAGATTTTGTACATATATTTCCTCATTACTTTTATTAAAGGCAAAGCCTAGGAGCAAACAGCTTAATAAAACAACAGCACAAATCAAGAGTAAATTAGTAGTCGTCAGTTTTTTACGAATGTTTTTATTCATCATTTACTCCTTAAATTTGTAGCCTAGCCCCCGTACAGTTTGAATGTATTCTTCATTTACAGCTATTTCCATCAGTTTTTCTCGCAGGTGCCTAATATGCACATCAACAGTACGATTATCTCCAAAATAATCTCCACCCCAAATGCTAGTGAGCAAGTTATCTCTAGTAAAAACCCTGCCTGGGCTCTCCATCAAGAGTGCTAAAATTTGATATTCTGTCATCGTAAGCTCTAACCTCTGTCCTTGTAGATAGGCTTCATGATAGTCTGGCAATAATTCTACATCTCTTCTGACTATTTTCTTTTTTACCGTTTCATCTAGCGCGCCATGCTCTCTACCTTCAAAACGCCTAAGCACGGCCTTGACCCTTGCTACTAGCTCCCTAGGGCTAAAAGGCTTAGTAATATAATCATCAGCTCCAAATTCTAGACCAAGAATTTTATCCAGCTCCTCAGATTTAGCACTAACTAAAATAATTGGTACCCCGCTCTTTTTGCGTACCTCTTTGCAAATCTCCAAACCATCCATCCCAGGAAGCATGATATCTAAAAGCACTAGTTGCCAATCTTCTGCGTTAATCATGGCTAATGCATCTTTACCGTTCATGGCTACCTCGGTAATAAAACCATTTTGTTCTAGATAATAGCGTTCTAATTCCACGATGTTCGGTTCATCATCCACAATTAAAACCTTTTTAGGCATCAGTTCCACCGCCTTCTCAACAATATATTTTAAATTATAGCATAAAAATTGCTCAGCTACTAGTTACTACAATCCCTCAAGCACTGTTCTGCCATGGGCTATCAGCTCCGCCAGCTCTACTCTTTCAACTTGGTAAGCAAGTGGAATTTCACCGCAACAAACAGCTCCCAAATATGTTGGTGCAATTTCTAAAAGCGCCAGTTTAAAATTCTTATCTGCACCTACTAGAATACGTGGCGGTTCACCTAAGCTCACTACGAAGGAATTAAGTTTGCAACTGAGACCAATACCCAAAGCTTTTATGTAACTCTCCTTTAAGGCCCATAGTGCGGCAAAGCCTCTATCTTGCTCCTTTTCCGGCAAATCCACTAGTTGCTGATATTCCTCACTAGCAAAAAAACGCGCAGCTAATGCTAGGTTAGTTTTTTCCACCTTTATTATATCCACGCCGATATCTTCACAGCTCAGCCCTAAAAAAACCCAGGCACCTGCGTGTGCAAGATTAAATTTTTGCATAGGAAAAGCACGTAGATAAGGTTTACCGAATTCGCCTAACTCCAGTTCCAAGCAAGCATTAGCTGCTAAGCCGTAGCTTAAAAGTAAGTGACCAACAATAGCACGACACCGATCTATCTTCTGCTGAAATTTCAGACAGCGTTCCCTCTTCTCTTGGGTCAAAAGTGGTAAAAAGCTGGTTAATTCTGCTATTTCTGCCCCTTCTACATTTACTGCTAAAAGCCTCATTTTACCAGCTCCTTTCTACATTAAAGCAATAGGATAATGATTACCGTTACAACTCCAGCCAAACCCATAGCTATACCGGACATAGCACCTTCCACCTTGCCAATTTCCAGTGCCTTGCTAGTACCTAAACCATGGCTACTAGTACCAATAGCTACTCCTCGAGCAATCGGATTTTTAATTTTTAGCAATTTAATCAGCAAGGGAGAAAAAACAGCTCCAAAAATACCTGTAAAAATTACACCAGCAACCGTTACCGCTTCTATGCCACCTAGTTGCTGAGAAAGTTCTACCGCAATCGGAGTAGTAACAGATTTTGCCAACAAAGAAACGGCTAATTGTGGTTGCAAGCCAAACATCTGTGAAAGTATCCTAATACTCCAAACTGAACTTAAAGAACCTACCACCACACCAACGACGATTGGTAACCAATTATCCTTTAATGTTTGCCATTGCTGATAAATCGCTACGCCTAAAGCCGCTGTGACAGGTGCTAACATTAAGCTAATATAAGCACCTCCCGCATTGTATTGCTCAAAGGAAATATCAAATATTTTTAGCACCATAATTATAATCGTCACTGCTATCACCAAGGGATTAACTATATCAAGTTGCCACTTTTTTTTGCATAAAAGTCCTACCTGATAAGCCAAAATTGAAAGTGTAATGCCAAAAAAAGGAGATGAAAAAATTGCTTCCATCCTAGTATTCCCCCTTTTTGCTGAATCTTAAAACTAGACTTACCGCAGCGGCAGTAAAGCTAAAAGTTATCAGTGTGGATAATAGACAAATTAAGACAAACTGCCAGAGCTGTTGACTGAGAATGCCGTAATATTTCAAGATACTCACGCTAGTAGGTATAAAGAAAAAAGCCATGTTTTTCAAGAAGAAGTTAATTGTTGTTTCCATCTGTACTACTCGTAATATTTTTAGCTGTAGTGCTAAAAATATTAGCAGCATGCCTAAGACACTTGTCGGAAAAGGAAATGGTAATAGTGCTGAAATCAATTCTCCTAACCAACAAATACCAAAAACTATGCTAATTTGTAACATTATCTTCATGGGTAATCCTCTTTTTCCTCAATTTTCTATGCTCATTTTACCTTGTATCCCAACCAATGGCAAAAGTTTTTTCTTCCTCTAACCTCTGATTAGCTGTATAATCATCTGATAGAATACTAAGTAGGTGAAAAAATGCAGGATGCAAATTTTTTAGGCACAGAAAATATCCGTAAATTGTTCTTTAAGTTTTCCATACCTGCAATTATCGGTCTTTTAGTTTCAGCTCTTTATAATATTGTAGATCGGATTTTCATCGGTAGAATCCCAGAAATTGGCAATTATGCCATGACTGGTGTTGGCTTGCTCTTTCCCATGGTGAATATTATTTTAGCCTTTGCTCTGCTGATTGGCATTGGCTCTACAGCGGCAATTTCTATAAAATTAGGTCAAAAACGTAAAGCAGAGGCTGAAAAAATTTTAGGCAATGCTTTTACCCTCTGTTTACTATTTTCGCTTGCCTTAACAATACTCGGACTAATTTTCTTAAAACCACTTCTAATAATTTTTGGTGCTACAGCCAATACCATGAGTTATGCATATGATTATGGATTTATCTTTATTTTAGGGATACTGCCAAATATGGTTGCTAGCACAATGAATCATCCTATTCGTGGCAGTGGCGATCCTAAAAGAGCGGCTTTTACAATGCTTGTAGGTGCAGTGCTAAACATTATTTTATGCCCAATTTTTATTTTCGGTCTTAACCTCGGCGTGCGTGGGGCAGCTATTGCTACAATTATTTCTCAGATTGTTTCTGCTATCTTCGTGCTGCAATATTTTTTTAGCGGAAAATCCACCTTGCGCTTATTAAAGAAAAATATGCGCTTAAGTTTAGCACCTATTTATAGCATTTTAAGTATTGGTGTATCCTCTTTTGCTTTACAGATTGCTGCTAGCATTGTCAGCGTCTTTGCTAATAACCAACTACTGGCTTATGGTGGAGACATGGCAATTGGTGCTATGGTCGCAGTAACTAGCGTCGGCAATATCTTCGTGATGATTATAGTGGGCATGAACCAAGGTATACAGCCAATTACTGGCTTTAATTATGGAGCGGGCAATTATCAAAGAGTATTAGCTGGGCTACGGACAGCTTTAATTTCAACTTTTACTGTAGGCGTACTCTCCTTTGGGCTCATCATGCTTTTCCCTAGTATGTTTATGAAGCTCTTTAATAATGATCCCAAATTGCTAGAGTATGGGATTAGAGGACTACGAATTTATAATTTCTTTTTACCTACTGTTAGTATTCAGATTATTATGGCAAATTTCTTTCAACATATTGGTAAGGCAAAGATTTGCATGGCGCTAACCTTATCTAGGCAATTTTTCATCCTACTACCTTTTTACCTAATTTTACCACTGTTCTTTGGTTTAGATGGTGTCTGGTATGCCATGCCAGCAGCGGATATCTTTTCCTTCTTGATCACCTTGCTGCTTTTCACTCTGCAAAACAACAAGTTGCGCCGAGCCATCAAGGATGGTTGTAGCCTAGCTGAGTAAATTCTTCCATAATAGCTATATAAAAACTAAACCCCACTAGCCAAGACATTTATTTTAAGTGTCTTGAATAGCGGGGTTTAACTTATTATATTGTGATAGTTAAAAGTAAAACATATTTTGCGTATAATCTAGTTTTGATTTATCCACTACTAAGTCTAAGCGTAAAAGGGTTTCGAAGTCTTCCCTAGGCATCGGCTGATAGTAATAATAGCCTTGAACAAAATCACACATAGAATGCGTTAAAAATTCAATTTGTTCAATCTTTTCTACACCTTCTGCTATTACAGCAATATTCAAGTTTTGCGCCAATAAAATTATTGCTTGAGTGATGACTTCATCTTTATAGTTCATACAAATACCCCGAATAAAGGTCATTGCTATCTTAATTCTGTCTATTGGTAGAATTTTAAGATAATTCAAGGAGGCATATTCAGTTCCAAAGTCATCGATTGCCAAATTAACTCCCATAATCTTGAGTTCTATCAGCATCTTGGTAATTGACTCAATATCCTTCATAACAATATTCTCAGTTATTTCAAGCTCAAGATATTTTGGTTCCAGCCCTGTTTCTAATAATATTTCCTGCACATTTGCCAGAATCAAACCGTGTTCAAATTGTTTTACCGAGACATTTACAGAAATTGGAATCTGCTCAAAGCCCAAATCCTGCCAAAGTTTATTTTGCCTGCAAGCTTGATTTAATACCCATTCCCCAATAGGTATAATCAAGCCGCTGCTTTCCGCAATAGGAATAAAATCAGCTGGACTAACAATTCCCAATTCTGGGTGATGCCATCTCAGTAAGACTTCTACACCAACTATTCGATTAGTTCTAGAATTTACTTGCGGTTGATAATATAACTCCAGTTCATTTCTTTCAATTGCATAGTATAAGCTATTGGTCAGCCTAATGTTTTCATTAAGCCTTTCTTTTAAGTCCGGCGTACATAGCTCAATTTTATTTTTACCGCCATCTTTCGCCTTATACATAGCAGCATCGGCATTTTTAACTAGCGTCTCAAAGTCTGGACCATCAAAAGGATAAATACTAATTCCAATGCTAGTGGTCACATTTAAGGCTTGCTCACCAATGATAAAGGGTTTTGTAAAGCATCTTAAAATTGTATCTGCAACCATTCTTATGTACGAAGTATCTTTAATATCTTGTAGAATAATGATGAATTCATCACCGCCAACACGAGCTAGCGTATCGGTTTTTCTAATACATTTTTTCAGTCTAGATGCTATCTCAACTAAAAGCTTATCACCCTTTAGATGCCCAAGGGTATCATTTACATGCTTAAACGAGTCAATATCCAGATATAAAAGTGCTAAATTGTTTTGATTTCTATCGGCTTTAAGAATTGCTTGTTCCAGTCTATCATCAAATAATCGCCTATTGGGAAGATTAGTTAAAGTATCCAGAAATGCTAATTTTTTTATCTTGTGTTCCGCAACCATGCGGATATGAATTTCATTTTCCAAATCAGTATTGGCTAAAACCAACTCGTTAGTGCGTTCAGCTACCAAAATTTCCAAATTATCTTTTGCAGCTTCTAAAGCATCTTGCACACTCGTAATCTCAGAAATATCCTGAAAACTTATTAGCGAGCCAAGTTTGTCACCTAACTGATCATTCAGCGTCAAATATTGCATGAGTACAGGCAATTTCATGTCTTTAGCAGTTTTTAGTTCAAATTTTTGATTATTTAAGCTAGTTTGTTCTGAAAAATCCAGCTCTGGAGCAAAGATAACACCATAGTGTTCTCCAATAAAGCTTCCTTTGTTAGGATAGCCAAGTAAATTTAATGCCCCTTGATTAACATCAACGATTGTATCTTCATGATTAAGAATTATTATCCCTTCATCAATTAATCTTAAAATATCTAAAGACAGCGATTCATAATTTAAATTCATCAGCCTATATTTTTTCATAGCATACCAAATACCACTAATAGGGATTAAGCATAAAATGACCGCTGTTGGGGGAAGTAAAGTTAAATTAGTTTTAGGCAAAATAATATCCGTAACAGATCCCAGCAAAATAGCAGTTAAAATGGTTATAATCATGATTTGCGCTTGTTTTTTTTCTCTCTTAATTAGTGATTTCTTACCCCACAGCCATAGCAAAATTACACTAATGAGCAGACTGATTAAATAATAAATTGTTAAATAATAGTCCCATACCCAGCCTTGATTAGGTAAACTTTTATAAACCCACCCTAAGGATGTTTTTATAATAGATGCCGCTGTTTCAGGTTGCTGGAAGAAATAGAGATAAATCGCATATACCGCCGGAAGATAAATAGCAAGTAGTACCACGGGATTTTTAAGTTGCTTTTTTTTACCAGTCAAGGTAATAAAAAAATGTAACAGCACACTATACAAGGTGCCCCAAGCAAATACAGCGCATTGGCGAAATTTTGTTGCTATAAGCGCATCTGGAGCTAGAATAAGCAAAACACTTATGCCTGCCCAGGAAAACATAATAAAACAAATAAGCAAATAAATCCTATTTACAGGATTATGGGAATCATTAGAAATAGTAAAAATGCCCATATATAAGTAAATAAACGCAGAGATTAAATATAAAGTTGCAAATACAAGCATTTAGCCTACTCCTTTTTCTAATCAGACTTCTTGATTTGCCTATTTATAACTACATATTTCAATTTAACTAACCCTACTAATATTAATCTCATTATATACAATCATAGCTATAATACAATATAATAATTTGGAACAAATAACAAAGAAAAAGAACACCAAACATGGTCACCTTGTTAGTGTTCTTCCGCTCAAAAAATCTACTAAATTTCTTACTAGCAAATCTTACCAAGTATACCTAAGCTAGCTTAAAAACCACCCTCACTGCTACTCCTACTAACAGAAATAGGATTGCAGTCAAGAGCATTAGACGGTTAGCTTTAACTATGTCTTCCTTTTCTACGAGTCTTTTTCCATCACCTATAGTAGGCTTTGTCACCAGTTTTCCACCATAATAATTATTTCCACCAAGGGTGATATTTAAGGCACCTGCCATTACAGCTTCTGTTTGCCCGCTATTAGGGCTAGCATGTTTAGCTTTATCACGCCAATAAATTTTCGCTGCTGCTTTAGCATTCATGCCTAAAAGAGCTGTGGATAAGAGCATAAATCCCGCACTTAAACGAGCAGGTAAATAACTCAAAGCATCATCCATTAGTGCAGCAAAACGACCAAAGTATAAATATTTCTTATTTTTATAGCCAATCATCGAATCTAAAGTATTTACCATCTTGTATAGCACACACCAAGGCAAGCCTCCTAAGATAAGGAAGAGGAGCGGTGCAATTACACCATCCGCTGTGTTTTCAGCCACAGTTTCCACTGCACCTTTAGCTATTTGTTCCTCATTTAAGCGTTCCGTATCTCTACCCACAATCCTAGAAAGATAGTAACGCGCTCTTGTAAGGTCATTTTTACTGAGTTCTTGATAAACATACATGCTCTCAACTTGGAGATTTTTTGTCGCCACAAAAAGATAACTTAGGAGCACCTGCAGAGCAAAAAGCGCATAAGCATGCCAAGCAGCAGCAAGTGCGATTAAGACCAATACCAAGCTAAGGCAAAGATAAGAAAGTACAATTACTAAAAACACACCACCCCAATATTCGCCCTTGGGGCTTTTCGGAAAAATGCGCCGTACAAGCTTTTCACCACCCGCAATCAACCAGCCAAAAAAACGCACAGGATGGGGAAACCACTGAGGATCACCAATAATTAAATCTAAAATAAAACCACACACAATCGCAATAGTTAGCTGCATAATTTACTCCGTTTCCTTTTGCCTGGGAATGTCTAAGCTCAAATATTCCCCGTTGCCTATTTTGTAGCGAAAAAATTCATAATCTGCTGTATAAGCTTCCATAATTGTCATAATTGTTCCCCCATGGGCAACAATTGCTGCAACTTCGATATCATCAGCTTGCATTTCTGCTAAAATCAGCTTAAATGCCTGCACTGTGCGCTGACGAAAAGCCATTCCACTTTCGCCTTGGGGGATCTCACTTTTCCCCTTTGACTCAATCCAGCTGCGATAGGCAGCATCGTTCTTCAAGTCTTCATAAGTTCGCATTTCAAATGCACCAAAAGCACATTCCTCCAAGCCTGGTATAACTTTGGCTATTTGCTGAGGAAATAAAAGCTCTGCGCTCTCCCTTGCTCTTCGCATTGGACTAACATATACCCGCTGGGCTTGAGGCATTGTTGTCAGCTTAGTTTCAAGCTCAGCTCTTCCTGCTGGAGCTAGCTCTTGATCAGTGCTGCCTAAATAGCGGAATTCAATATTTGCCTGTGTTTTTCCATGTCTTACTAAATATAGCTTCAAGACTTTATCACCATACCTCTGCCACAAAATATTCTGATTACCTCAGTAGCTTCCTTTGCCAATTCACAACAAAGACGGCCATGCACCTCACGCCAAATTCTATCTTTTTGTTCTATCGGTACAATTCCACATCCAATTTCTGCCGCAATAATTATTATATGGGGATTCGTTCTGACAGCAGCTAAAATTTCCGTTTGAGCATCTCTACCATTTTCTAGCATTTTAGCCACTAGTAATTGCAAATTATTAATAATTTTATAATCCTCTAAGCTACTAAGGTCGACCCCCGGCCAAATATCCTTGGGAGTTAGCCCGTAGCGTTGTAAGACATAATCCAGCTTGCCTTGAGCAACGCCACCGATAATTAATTTCACAAATTCCACCCCTTTTTAGTTGGTTTGTTGGTTAGTTGGTTTGTTGGTTAGGAAAACATAATACCAAGAGATGGATAAACGGTTGTTAAGGATGGAGTAATGGGTTTGTTTTTTGGCTAGTTGGTTTGTTCGTTAGGAAACCTGGTGCCAATCGATGTTTAAGAAATGGATAAGTGGTTGTTAGGCAATGGATAAGCGGTAGTTAATCAATGGATAAGTAGTTGTTTAAAACTATAAGACCTTCTATCCAACTAACCAACTATCCAACTATCCAACTTCCCTACAAAACCAACTTTCCAACTATTCTTAAAATCATGAATTGAATTGCCCTTCCTATCCAACTAACCAACTAGCCAACTGTCCAACTGGTTTTATGACCAACTATCCAACTAACCAACTATCCAACTGTCTTACACAATCACCGCAATAAGCAAAAGCACCGTTTGCGTAATTTCCAGAAAAAAACCAGCTACATCTCCAGTAGTGCCGCCAAAAGCTCCTTTTGCTAAGAGATAATATCCGCCAAAACATAGTAATGAACTAATAGCAAACAACAAGCAAATTACCAGAGATATTTGTAAAAGTACAAAAAGGCACAGCCCATACTGTATTCCCAGCCAAACAACTACCCATTTATTAGCACCTGTCGCAAAAGTATGGACAAGACCATCCTTGCGGGCCTTAGGAAAAATAAGTACCGAAAGTCCACTGAGAGAACGCACCAAGGGGAAAATCAAGATAATGACCAGTTGAGAACTATTATTCAGCACCATTTGTTGAAAAGCTGCGAACTGCAGTAAGAGTAAAAGAACACAAGAAAAAATTGCAAAGGGTCCAGCATGAGGATCCTTGAGAATTCTGAGCTTTTCTGCCTGCTCGCGACGCGAATAGAGCGCATCTGCTGTATCACAAAAACCATCAAGATGCAGACCACCAGATAGCACTACCATTAAAACAAGTGCCAAAGCTGCAAAAAGTGGTGGTGTTAGCTGTAAGAAATGGGCTAGCTGAAAGTAGCCCCACATGCTGCCAGCTATGGCTATGCCCACCACAGGGAAAAATGCCATAGCATATTGCATATTTTCTTCATCCCAAGCAAATTGCGGCATGGGAAGAGCAGAATACATGGAAAAAGCAACTACTAAAGATTTTAAAAACCGCATTATTTCCTCCTGTATTTACTGAGTAAACTCACTTAAAATTGCACAGCTATTACTTACACCAATTCTATTAGCACCTGCTCTCAGCATAGCTAAGGCAGTTGTTAAATCACGAATGCCACCACCTGCCTTAACACCCATGGTGTTGCCAACAGTTTTACGCAGTAAGCTTACAGCATCTGTCGTGGCACCTATTCCCATAAAACCCGTAGATGTTTTAACAAAATCTGCTCCAGCTGCTTGGGTGCATTTGCAAGCCTCAACAATCTCCGTAGACGTTAAACTACCTGTTTCTATGATCACCTTGAGAATAATCTGCTCCGAACAAAGCGAACGCATGCCAGAAATATCCTCCTGTACTAGCCGCCATAGTCCACTCTTAATCAGACCAATGTTTGCCACCATATCTAGTTCTTTTGCCCCATCCTCGATGGCTTCTTCGGCTTGATGGAGTTTTTGTGCAAAAGCGCCAGCACCAAGGGGAAAATCAATTACAGAGCAGACATCCACATTGCTACCATTAAGTTGAGCAAAAGCTCTTGGCACAAAGTATGGATTAACACAAACACACTTAAAGCGATATTGCCAAGCCTCATCACACAAAAGCTCAATATCCTCTACTGTTGCAGTTTGCTTTAAACAGGTGTGATCAATTAATTTTGCTAAGTCTTGAACCGTCATCTTTCTCATCTCTCTTCTTTGATGCGTACCTTTTATCCTCTTTTCATATCATACCTCAAAGCAAGCATTTTTCCTATGCTTTTTTTGTAGCATTGCCATGTATAGATGCTTCCTCTTGGCTACATGATAACCAAAAAAGATAGCTACATTCGACCTGAATGTAGCTATCTTTTCATGCATATGATATTTATCAACTTAAGAAAATCCACAAAATCTTATCAGTAGACATGAGTTTGCTGCCAAGCATCAATCAAATTAACTTTTTCAGTTCTTCCCATCAATTGATAGTAAGTGCGCCATTCTGCAAGAGACTGTAAAGGAATTCTAATGCCATTAAGCTCAGTAAAATCCTGGATATGTTCCTTCTTTAATGGGAAGTGGTGTTCCTGATCTTCATTAAGAATAACAAAGCCAGCCATTATGTCAATATCCACACCATTTACTTGAAACTCCAAAAAGTGTTTCGTTTTATAACTGACATTTGGTTTAGGGGCTTGCAGCTTGCCAAAAGCTAGTAAAACTTCTTTGACTATAGCTATTTCATCTTCGGTAACCATTATATCAATATCCTGAAATTCGGATACTATTCCCTTGAAGTATAATAACATCGATGCCCCAATCGCCCAGGTAAGATTTCTATTATTTAATTCTTTGGCAATCTGCGAAAGCAGTGTCAGTTTATATTTTATATTTTCCACTTTCTATCCACCCATGTTCTGGCTTATTGAGCTATCAAATTATGCTAATTAGAATATTTAATTTGCCTTTTACCATGCACTTAAACTTAGTATTAATACTAAGCTACTTTCCTCATTTTTTGTAAATCCTTCCAAACTAAAATCAGAATTGCACTGACGATAAAGGTCATGCCAGCAATTTTTCCTGGGGTCAGCACTTCATGTAAGATTACCGTAGCCATAATAATCGAAACTGCAAGCTCCAAATTTGACATGATGCTTGCCTTGCCCACCTCAATAAATTTTAGGGAACTAGTAAACATGAGATGGGGAATTACCGTAGTAAATAACGCCGCACTTACAATCAGTAAGATAAATTTTGGTTCAAGTACTCTAGTTGTGATTTGTCCCATCGGTATAGCAATTACAAAAATAAATAATGATCCGAAAAACATCCCATACATATTTGTTTTCCAAGCACCATACGTTGATACGCCTTTTTTACTTAAGATATACCAACAAGCATAAATGAATCCACTTATTAGTCCAAAACCCACACCCAAAATGTTAATATCAGCAACTAAGAGTCCTTGTAGGCTAATAGCTAAGCAGCCGAGTAGCGTCAGGAAAATTGCCAGTGCTTTTTGCCAAGTTATTTTTTCTTGATACAGCACCCTAGAAATAATAACTGCAAAGGTTGGTGCTGTATATAGTAGCATACTAGTTACAGATACCCCAGCTAAAAGAATTGCATAAACATAAACTGTGTGAAAAATACCCATGGCTAAAACTCCATAGGTGAGGAAAAAGGGGATATCTTTAAGTCTTAAAACTAAAATCTGAGGTTTAAAAATGATTGCCCCAATAAAAAGCATCAGAAATGAGAAGAATAAACGAAAAGCAGAAATAGCTAGTGGCTGATAATTTGCAGCTAAAGCAATACTACTGATAATTCCTTGAAATCCCCAAAAGAACGTCGCACCAATAACTAATAAATAACCCTTGCCTGCTTGATTTTCTTGCATTAAATTTGCCTCCATGTTTTTTTGCTACTTATTTCTGCGTATTTTGCTTTGGCATCCTCATAACCTAACTGGTGCAGCGCTTGCAGCACTTCTGCATTTCTTTCAAAACGAGATACCTTGAGCTTTTTACTTGGTCTGATGACCACCGCATTTCCTAACCGCTCCTCTGCTGCCACTAAGGCTAACGCTTGGTTATAAGACTGGTAGCGGTTTTGCATCGCAGAAACTAACTGCGGATATTTTCTGTATCTTAATTTAGCCACAAAAGCAAACTTGCTAGGCTTTTTGTGGTAATCCTCTTCCCTCGTCAGTACCACCACATTAAACTGATTGCCAGATTGCAAGGAATAATCCAGAGGAATACTATCTGCTACCCCGCCATCTAAATAGTATTGGTTTTTTATTTTAACCATCTCCGCAAAATAAGGGAGGGAGCTAGAAGCCTGTAAAATCATCCTATCTTGCTCTACATCTCGTACATCTAAATATTCCGCCTTACCAGTCAAGCAATTAGTTACCACTGCAGTAGAGCGAATTTCTCTACACTGATGAAAGCCTTCATAATCAAAGGGCACCAGTTTTTTCGTTACTTGTCCAAACATAAAATCAAAATTAAAAACTCTTCCCCATAAGACGCCCCAGGGATTCAAGTAGCGCTTATCCTTGCAAAAACGCGTGCTTACTGTTAAATTTCTACCCATCTGTCCTGTGATATAGGAGAGGCTATTGAGGGCTCCTGCTGAAACACCAATTACATGATGAAAGTATAAGCCCCGTTCCGTAAAATAATCTAATACGCCTGCTGAATAGGAGCCACGCATACCTCCACCTTCTAAAACCAACCCTGCTTGTAGCACATCGTACCCTCCAAATTTCTATAAACTGTTGCAATATATGACCATATCATACAACAAATATCGTAGCAGTACCACAGAAGTGAGGAGAATTTTACAAAGTAATTTTTTCATTAGCCAGAACAATTTTATTTGCCAAAAAATCTAGCAATTTCAATTTGGGCATTTTCAACTGAATCCGAACCATGAATAAGATTTTCCGTGGTTGAAAAAGCATAATCACCACGAATTGTCCCAGGTAAAGCTTCTTCAACCTTAGTAGCTCCCATCAGCATTCTCATACCTAACACAGCGCTAGGACCTTCAACAACCATCCCTAAGACATTACCCGACATCATAAAGGAAAGCAGTGATGGAAAAAAACCAAAATTCACCAAATGAGCATAATGTTCCCTTAAAATCTCCTCACTTAAAAGCATAGTTTTTGCCGCCAATATTTTATAACCTTTTCGTTCAATTCTGGCAATAATTTCCCCAGTTAATCCTCTTGTTAAAGCATCAGGCTTTAACATTACATAAGTTTGCTCCATCAAATAGCCTCTTTTCTCTTCAAATAACTTGCAAAAGCATTGTAACAAAAGCCAGTTACCATGACTAGGGCTTTGCTTGTTAATCTTTTAGCAAGACTATTTATTATTGAATATTACTTACATTATCCCTTTACAACATAAAAGAAACCCTCACCCCTTGGTTTCCCAAAGAGTGAGGTTCTCAATATTTTTAAGCTAAAACTACATCTTTCTCAGTTGTTGTTACAACCTTAGCATAGTCTTTACTTGTCAAATCTTCGCCATTATTGTCAAAGACATTATTTGTCAGAATAGTGTTCATCGAAGCATTAACCGTAATATCTTCCACAGTTGGATCTGCATTACTCACAGAAATTAGCTTCTTGCCAGCTGCTGCATCGGTAAAGCCCATCTTCACAGCAGTACTTATAATTGTTGCCATTGGTATTTCCTCCTTTCCTGTAATTTGCCATGTATGTAACTCTTACCACTACGCAGTGATAGTTTCAACTGTTGTAGTATCGATCATTTGCATACTATCAGCACTTAAATCTGCTAAAGCTTGCGCTGTGGCATAAATAGCAGTATCAGTAGCTGTACCTTTCACATTAGCATAACTTTTAGTACGCATTTTAGTTTCAGTATCCTCTAAATATTGCATACGCAGATTAATCGCTTTACTCTTAAAGCTTGTTGCCATGATTATTCACTCCTTTCATCGCTATTTTGCAAGGGGCGCCTCGCCTTGTATTTATAGCTTATCAAACACTTCGTCTTTTGTATAACAACTCTTATTTGTAGACTTGTTATTCAAAAAGCTCTTGCCAATTAAATTCTAAAATAGAAGCAATGCGTTTAGCAGTATCCACACTACACTCACATCCCTGCTCAATTTTTGAATAGTGCTGTTGGGTAACAAAAATCCTTGTTGCCACTTGCTGTTGGCTTAAAAATTTTGCTTTGCGCTTCTGGCGCAGCCATAATCTCATGGTGTTTCCTCCTCTCAAAAACTAGCTTCTGCTGGCGTAATTTACATGGTCAAATATACGAAAAATAATTTTCTATTCGAACATGTGTTCGTATTGATTGTATCTATTTACGCTCTCATTGTCAATGAAAGGTACTACACTATTTAGTTGTAGCTTCTAGTAAATTGTTGAGCGCGGGTTACCGCTGCTGAGCGCCTACGGCTGCTGAGTGCTACTCGTTCCCCTCGTAGCGCTGAGAGGTGCATTAGTTCATATAGCTGTGGATTTACCCTCCAAATTATCAACAAAAAAACACAAAATCTTGTATGAGGCTAATTTCTCCTCAACAAAATCTTGTGTTCCTAGTATGCGCAGTTATTTTTATAATTGTGCATTGTGCATTGTGAATTGTGAATTTCCCTTCCTAACCAACTAGCCAACTTTCCAACTATTCTTAAAATTGTGAATTGTGCATTGTGAATTATGAATTGTTCACGCCTTTCTCCAGCACCTCTTCAATAAAGACCTTCACCAGTGCTGGGTCAAATTGTGTGCCTGCACAACGCTTAATTTCTGCGATAGCTGCCAAGCTATCCAATGCTTTTCCATAAGTTCGCTCACCTGTCATGGCATCAAATGCATCAGCAAGGGTAATAATCCTAGCAGGCAGAGAAATTTCCGCACCTTGCAGACCTCTTGGATAGCCATTCCCATCCCATCTCTCTTGGTGTTCTAGTACAAAAGTAGCAATTTCTGAAAATTCACTGACTGAGCTTAAAATACGGTAACCGATTTCTGAATGCCTTCTTATTTCGTTTCTTTCATCCTGATTTAGTTCAGCACTGTTGCGGATTTTTTCCGCTATCCCGATTTTCCCGATATCATGCATTAGTCCTGCTATTTTAATTTGCTTAACTTGTTCCTGCTCCAATTTGAGTCCCATAGCAATGGCTCCACACAGCTCACTAACCCGCAAAGAGTGATGCATTTCACGATGATTATTTTCATAGAGAGTACTCATAATTAGATTTACCGTTTTACTACGCATGCTTGAACTCTCATGGAGTTTATTTCGGTACATATGATTTTCTGCAGCCTTAAATACTTCTTGCAAATCTTCCTGCTTTTTCGTTTTAGCTTCATAACCAAAGGAAATAGAAATATCTAAATTGCCTACTTTTTCCTTTACTGCTAAGTCGTTGATGCGATTGATGACTTGCTCTGCTTCTACTACATCGGTATTTGGCAAGATAATCACAAATTCATCTCCACCCAGACGAGCAATAATATCATCAGCTCGGCAACCTACCTTCAGTATTTCCGCAACTTTCTGTAAGAGCGCGTCACCTAAGGTATGTCCAAAACTATCATTTACCAATTTCAACCCATTAACATCACCCATGGCAATAGTTAGAGGTAAATTTCTTTCAGTATCTAATCTTTTTAGTTCTTCCTCATAAAATCTCCTGTTATAGAGACCAGTAAGTTGATCATGGTAGCTTAAATAGAGAATTTCCTCTGATTTTTTAATGCGGTCTGTGATGTCTGACACAAGTACTGCAAATTGATTTTTCTTCGGGCTATAAGCATAGGTAGCGTAATACTTACCTGTCGTGACAAGATAATTTTCATAATAAGATGGTTCCCCAGTTTGGGCTACTTTTCCAAATACATCAATCCAGTACTGTTCTACCTCGGGCATAACTTCTCTAATTCTTTTGCCGATTGCCTCGCGGGTGACACCTAAGAGCCTAGTATAGCTAGCATTTATATCTAAAAAGATGTAATCTATCGGCTTGCCATCTGCATCAGTTATTATTTCATGGAGAGCTGCACCTTGATCCATGGAAGTGTAAAGCAGTTTATATTTTTCTTCACTTTGTCGCAAGGCTTTTTCTGCTTGCTTGCGCTCGGTAATATCTAAAAAACTAACTAAACTGGCTTTTATCTGCCCTTGCTCATCAAATAGAGGAGAACCAAAAATCTCAATTACTGTTTTTGTACCATCTGGACGTTCCACTAGCATATCATCAATATGGGAAGTTGCACCTTTCATACCCAAGATAATTGGCATTTCTTCTGGTGGATAATGTTCTTTGCTATCTAGTTTATATGCCTTATATACCTCAGAAAGATTATCGGTGCTTGCATCTGGCAAAATTCCTCTACCTAAAATCTGCTTAGCGGCTTCATTTGCTAAAATCGGCTTACCCGAAGGAGCTTCCACCATAAAAACCCCCACAGGAATAATTTTGAGGAGTGAAGAAAAGAGATCATTTTGCTTTTTAAGAGCAACTTCACTGATTTTTAGCTTTGCTTCTGCTTGTTCACGCTCAGTGATATCCCGTATAGCGACGATGTGGACTTTTCGGTTTTTCAGTATAAACATATTTGCCACTATCTCTACAGGAAAAATTGTACCATCCTTTTTCTTATGCCAGCGCAGGGGGATGGTAGTTTGACCATCCTGCAGATTTTGCGTTGCTTGTTTTGTTTGCTTTGGCTCTGCAGACATATCAGTATTCTTTAATTGCAAAAGCTCTTCGTACGAATATCCATAAAGACTACAAGCTGCCATATTTGCATCTACAATTGTGCCTGTTTCAATGTCAATAATAAATAGAGCATCACTTTCTACAGTAAAAATATTTCTATATTTTTCTTCACTTTCTCTTAGATTAGCTTCTTTTAGCCTAATATCTGTGATATTTCTTGCCACCCCAAACAAACCAGTAAGCTGTTGATTATCATCATAGATTGGCCCTTTTGTACTCAGGAAATTAGCATTATTACCAAGAGCAGTTGTTACTATTTCCTCATATGTAGATACTTTCTGTTCTTTTAATATCTTACGGTCTCCTTCAATAACCATACTCGCTTCTGCAGCTGGAAAAATATTATAATCATCCTTACCCAATACTTCTGCAGCACTTTTCCCCACAATTTTTTCTGCAGCACTATTAAATAGCATATATCTGCCAAGCATATCCTTCACATAAATAGCATCAGTTGTGCTATTTATAATTGCTTGCATTAATGCACGGCTATCTCTCAGTTCTTTTGCTAAACGTTTTTCTATAGTAATATCCTTTAGGATGCAATGAGTTTGTTTAAACTTCCCATTAGTATCGTAGCCAATTTTTCCTTCGAAAGCGATAAATAATTTATCACCCTTTTTATGTACCATTTCAAATTCACTATGGATATGTCCCTGTGCCTTAAAAAGTGGGAACCTTTGGCGGAAGCCTTCTTGATAGGCAGGAGATAAAAAATCGCCAAACCATTTGCCAAGAACTTCTTCGCTCTTATAACCAAGCATATCCAGCCATTCATGATTAACATCCAAAAAGCAGCCATCAAAATCAAGGGACTGATAGCCTAGTGGTGCTTTATTAAAGAGCAATTGGAATCTTTCTTCGCTCTCTACTAACTCAGCTTCTGCTTGTTTGCGTTTATTGATATCACTTAAAACTAGCCTACAGGTTAGCTCGCCATCAATTTTTGTAGCTGTACCAGCCAAATTTACCCAACAACTAGTCCCGTCCTTTTTCAAAAGTCTTAAATCACATTCCCCAGGCTCTTGTCCTTCACAAAGCTCTTTGCGAAAATGATAATAGATATCTTGATCCTCTGGTAAAATAAAACGAGAAAGCGGCTGTTTAAGCAATTTACTCCTTGCCAAACCAAATAAGCTAGTAGCCTTAAGATTGGCTGCTAGAATCATACTCTTTTCGGAGATAATCATATACCCCACTGGTGCTAGCTCATAGAGGTCAAAATAGCGAGCTCGCACTTTGTCCAGCTCTGCTTGGGTTTTCCTTAATTCCTCATTTTGCATTTCTAGCTCTATCCGATAAATCTGCAGCTCTTGGAAGGTATGCTCTATTTCTGCCGGAGTCATGCTCTCAGTATTAGCTGGAAAGACTCGCGCTTTTTCACGCTCAAACTTTTCTGCTCGCTGTCGCAGGAGTACTTCGTTGCTTTTGGCTAGACTTTTAGCTGGCTCCGTTTCATGTTTTTCATTTGGCGTTTTATTATTCATAACGCGATCTCCTCAGTAGGATAATCTTAATTTTACTCTGTATTGCTATTTAGTACCGTAAGCTCCTTGCCTAGAGATGAATTTTTTAGTAAAGCAGTACCATATTTTATGATTTTTTAACTTTTCTGCACTTCTATAATATCCCGAATATTACACTGAATTACCTTCTGTTTGCCTACTTGATAAAGATTACTGATAAACTCCACCTTAATCTTGTGTCCGTCTGCAGCCTCTAGTGGTAGGTTCTCGTAGCGCAGATATTCTTCTTTTTGTAAGGCTGCAAAATTTTCCTTGTTTGCTACAATATCTTTGAAAATCCCTATATCCCAAATAGCTTTTTCTAAGAACTGCGCTTGAGAAAAGCCCAAAAGCTCAATTAAAAATGGATTAACATCCAGAATCTTGCCGTTTTCCGCATCTAGAATCAGAATGCCTTCCCGGGCAGTCTCAAAAAGCCGGCGATAGCGAATTTCTGAAATTCTTAGAGCTTCCTCAGCCTTTCTAATCTCGCTGATATCCACAAAGGTCATTACCGCACCTTCAATCACGTTATCCATGGTGCGATAAGGCTGCAACCGCATACTATACCATTTACCCTCAATTGTCTGTACTTGTAGCTCCTTGGGTACTAAGCTATCTAATACTTGCTGCACATCTGCACTGAGCTGGTTATAGCCTACTAAATTCGAGACAATATGTGCTACAGGTCGCCCTATATCATTCGCAATCAAATTGATAATCTTCGTAGCAGAAGGCGTAAAACGCGTTATGCGTAATTGATAATCTACAAAAACTGTAGCAATATTGGTACCAGCTAAAAGATTATTCATATCATTATTGACTTGGGAGAGGTCGTTAACCTTGTTTTGTAGTTCAGCATTAACTGTAGCTAGTTCTTCATTTACAGACTGCAATTCCTCTTTGGATGTCTCTAGCTCTTCATTTGTAGATTGCAATTCTTCATTTACTGATTGCATCTCTTCATTAGAGGATTTCAGCTCTTCATTGGAGCTTTCTAGCTCTTCATTTGCGCTCTGCAGATATTCTTCTTTGGCACGCAGTTCTTGCTGTAATGCTACTATATGTTTATCATTTTCCAACAAGGGAGCATTGCTAATTGCTAATTGCTCCCAAATTTGTAGTTCCGTAGCACTGCCTTCTGCAAGAATGACTAGATATAAGGTCTTCTCATTATTAGTACCCGCATTAGTAATAATTGGTCGGATAATTAGGTTGACACTTGTAAAGTGTCCATTGGTTTTAACCTGTAATCCCTGAATAAATTCCACTTCTTTCCTAATTGTAGCTTTATGTAGCGCAGTAGTCAGCTCATAACGCAAGCCTTCCCGTGCCATTTTTAAAATATTATTAATGCCTACTTCCCCAGGAGTTGGTTCTAAATACATGCCAGTGCGTCCGTGGAGATAGAGGATATCACCATTAGCCTCTACCAAAACACCTGCTGCAATAAATTCTTGTAAAAGCGCCTTTTCTACTAACTCCCGCAGAGGTATCGCTACCGCAAGCACCGCCTTACTAACTCTATTAGCAAAGTTTTTTTCTTGTGCTAAGATTGGAGCAAGGAACTTATTTAGTGCTACTCGCTGAGCACCACTAAAATCTTCTTTGCGCTGATAGAGCTTGCATTTTGGGTCTAGGGTGGTGAAAAGTTGTTCAAAATCACCTACTGTTTCTGAAGTGCCTAGAAAAAGAAAACCATTTGGGGTTAAAGCATAGTGAAATAAAGGAATAAGCTTCTTTTGTAAATCACCATTAAAATAAATTAGCAGATTTCGGCAACTAATGAGGTCTAGTTTGGAAAAAGGTGGATCTTTAATAATACTCTGCTCGGAAAAAATCAACATATCTCTGATATTTTTATGAATACGGTAGACACTACCATCTGCATCTAGCGTAAAAAAGCGGGCTAAGCGTTCTGGGGAAATATCTAGGGCAATACTAGCAGGATAAGTGCCACTGCGGGCTACATAAATCGCTTGGGCATCAATATCTGTTGCAAATATTTGTACTTGATAGTTCATTTTAATTTTTTCTAGCTGCTCTTGGATGAGGATTGCCAGCGAATATGCCTCTTCACCTGTAGAACAGCCGGCACACCAAATACGAATCGTAGATCCCCTGGGCTTATCTACAAAAAGCTTGGGAATAACCTGCTCCTCCAGCATGATAAATGCTTCTGGATCACGGAAAAAATTGGTCACCCCAATTAAAAGGTCGTGAAACAGAGCTTGCACTTCTGTAGGAGTTTGCAAGATAAACTTCAGATATTCATCAAGTGTTTCAATCTGTTGCACTGCTAAGCGTCTATCAATGCGCCTTTTAATGGTGCTAGGCTTATAATTGCTAAAGTCATAACCAATCTGATCACGCAGCAAGATAAAAATCTTCTTGAGGGAATTTTCCGCTTTGCTCTGTACTATTAGATCAGGCTTCTCGGTAATACTAAAGGCATGCTCTACATAGGTTATCAACTGTGCCGGCATCTCCTTAGGGCTCAGCTGATAATCAACTAAACCCGTGGCAATAGCACTTTTAGGCATCCCATCATATTCTGTGGATGTGGGAGTTTGCGCCATAACCATGCCTCCCTCGCCTTTAATAGCTCTCAGCCCTATGGTTCCATCGCTGCCAGTACCTGAAAATACTATACAAATAGCTCGTTCATGCTGGTCCTGAGCCAGAGAGCGAAAGAAATAATCAATTGGCAAGCGCTGTCCCCTTGGAGCTTGGGGTTCTAATAATTGTAATCTGCCATGGAGAAAAGCCATATCCCGATTTGGTGGGATAATATAGGCACAATTTGGCTTAACAATCATCCCATCCTCTACCTCAAAAACCTCCATCCTGGTGTAGCGGCTGATGATATCTGTCAAAATACTTTTATGGTCTGGTGCTAGATGTTGCACTAACACAAAGGCCATGTCCATATCCTTATCTGCAGGCATACCAGAAAAGAAGGCTTCAAAAGCTGCCAAACCACCAGCAGAAGCCCCAATCCCCACAATAGGAAAATTGAGTAAACCTTGCTTTTTTATCACTAGCTCTTTCGTGAGCTTTGTTTGCACCACTTTACTGTCTGGCTTTTTTTGATTGGACATGACTTCCTCCTTTTGCTACTGGTGTTACTATCCATGTAGCTATGGTGCGCTTTGAACTCCTAACCAACAAACCAACTAGCCAACTAGTTCATCCTAAAACTATGCAATGTGCCCTTTTTCCCCGTTTCATCTAAATAGAAGCACTCAATTGTTTTACTGTTATCCGCTTTATAAAAAATCAGGGAACCGGTTAGACGCTGAAGATAGTTGTAGCTATTAATAGCACTATAATTGCAACTTGCATTATTGGTGATAAAAACCACTGGATGCCAGAATGCTTTTGGCAAATTCATCGTTCTCTTGTTGACGATTGCTTTGCCTTTGACTGTTCCTATTGCTACAGCAACAGGATTTTGCAGACCATAACTATTTATCCCCGTATCATTATTTGTCAAGATTTTTTCTAGTTGAATATTCCATGCGCTAGGAAACTCAGTGCCATCTTGTTGGTAAATTAAGCTTGCACCTGCTAGACTTTCCCAATCATGCATCAGAATTGCTAGATTATCACTAAGACTAATGTGCTTGCTACAAAGAATTTTTAGTTCTATTTTTTTATCTAAACTCTTGTTTGTCCAATAAGTATAGATTCCACCCTCAGGACAGGGAGATTTTTCTCCCCATTTTGATTCTACAAAAATTTTGAATGCTTGGCTCGATACTTGAGGATCAACCGCTATAACTGAGGTGCGATAAAAATGCTGCATCTCCAAACGGCTAATACTACAAACTCTTGTTTTTGAACCTGGCACAAGTCCGATCATAGAAGCCAGGGAAACTAAAACAAGCATAGAAATAATCAGCATGGTAATGACCGTTTCTAGCATTGTTGCCCCGCTCTGATTAAGTTTTTGTGCTTGCATATGCCACCTTATTTCTCTAACTAGCGAGGTTTAAATATATATAATTATCCTACGCTTATTGTATTAAAAAGTCAATCACACATATGCTTAATATGGGCCTTCTTGTAATTACCTTGCAATGCTATTAAAATATTTATTACTTTGTTGCTCTAGCCCTAATCAACACGTCATTTACACATAAGTCAACCGACTTTATGCATTCTATGCCACTTTTACCGCCGACTAATGTGAAAAACACTCTTGGCTTATATTATTTTATCACTAACCCTAAAAACCGCGCTAAATCACTGGCTTGATAAACAGAAACTAGCGCGCCTTTTAGTTCGGGTCCAGCTAAGCTAATACCACTAATTTCACTTGTGGTAAGGTCAATATCCTGCAAAGCTGTACCAAGTAAATCTACTTCTGTTAAATTGCATTGCAAAAAGTTAGTCAAGCTCAGTTGACTTGCTTGGATACTACCTTGGGATAAGTCAGTTTCGGTAAAAATCGTGTGCTTGATTTTAGTAGCTGAGAGATTGATATATTTACAATTGCATTGTGCAAAAAGCGTGTTATTCAGTACTGCATCTGCAAAATCAGCACCAATTAACTTGCAATTCTTGAATTCTACTCTCTGGAAGCTACACTCTAAAAATTTTGTATTAGCCAAATCACATTTTTCAAAGATTACATCCACAAAAATTATTTTAGTAAGTTCTGAGTTCAGCAAACTGCAATTAGTAAAGCAACAATCGCTAAACTCCAAATTTTTGAATTGCAGATTTTCTAGCAAACTATCTGCAAAATGCAGATTGCAGATATCATCTGCAGACTCTTGCACTGCCTGCTTGATTGCCTTGCTTAAACTGATATTTTTCTTTAATTCATTAGATAATTTTGGTTGTAAGATTTTCATCTGTGCTCCCTTAAATAAATTTATACTAGCTAGCAATGGACATATAAAATAATTTGTTTGGACTTAGCTGTACTAGTTGCTTTTACTATTATAAACTTTTTCTAGAAAAAAATGCTAGTAGAAAAATATGCTTGGCATTTTTTCTACTAGCACTAGTTTGAGCTTACAATCTAACAAATCCTAAAAAACTCTACGTGAGTATTTTACCCCTTAAAAAAGCTGGGAATTATACTCTTGACCACTGCTACAAAGGTTTTTTCGCCTACTGCTGCATAGCCAACAATCCATTCAAAAGGTTTTCTAATGCTTCCCCTTGGAAAAATAGGAATTCGATTACCTGTATCTGTTAAAATAAAATCCTGAGCAAATACTTTCTTCTGAAAGTTTCCAATATCTCCAATAATCTCATAGCCGCCCCTTGGAAAAAGCTCCTGAAATTGCTCAATGGAGGCGTATGCAATTCCGCTTTTACTGTGTCTTTCTGTGATGTAATTTGTATTCTTAGCTGCTGAATAGAACCGATATTCCAAATCAATACCCCATTTCCGCTGAATATTTCAGAACTTTTGGCTTCATTTCATTACATCCTCAATAAATCTTTCCAAAACTGCTGCAGCTTCAGCGCGAGTTGCATTGTCCTTTGGCGCAAAGTTTCCATCCGTACGGCCATTCATAATCCCTGTCAGTTGACAATAAATTGTGGATTCTAATGCCCACTGGGAGATTGTTGCATTGTCTACATAGTTCAGCTTAATCATCCAAGCTACTTGTGGCGCTTTAGCAAGGAATTTGGCAAAATCATAGATAATTTTTGCCATTTCTTCACGGGAAATTTGTTTGTTTGGAATGAATTCCCCTTTTCCATTGCCCTGAATAAGCTTGCTTGTGTAAGCCCATCCAACATATTTTCCATAGCTAGCATCGATGGCTAGATCAGAAAATTCGCTCTCACCTTTGATGATTCCATAAGAATTTTCGTATAGCTTGCCTAAGAGTGTAATAAATTCTGCTCTGGTTATCCCAATATTTGGTTTGAATTCACTTGTTTCAGTTACAAAGATATCCCTCTGTGCCACAAAATCGATGTTGTCTTTTGCCCAGTGCTTTGCTGTATCTGTGTAGCCCTTAATTTTTTGCTCAAATAAAACTGTTACTCCAATTGGTGCTGTGAATTTTAAGCTCTTTCCTGCAACAACCGAGAAACCGATATAATATCTTTTATCATCCCTCAAATAATAGGGGATTGTGCCTAATTTTACAAATATCGCACTAATTTTATGACTATTACTATCCTGTAAGACGAAGCTTGTGCTTGCGCCTACACTTTTTCCATCCACCAAAAGATCAGCAATTAAATAACCTGCTGCCGGAATAATTGTAATAGTTTTTTTATCTGCTCCTATTGTCACTACTCCGCCGGACATATCACTTGTCTCATCAACGGCGATAATTGGCTCACTACTGGTATGCCAATCCATTGCAATTGGAGAACTTGGAGTGCTAGTCCCACTAAAGGAGATGGCATAGGTAGAAAACATCTTGACATACAATCTGATAGATTTTCCATCTGCACTTACTTCTAGATATTCACCATTACCATTGGCTGTTGCTGTAAGTGTTTCTACAGCTCCTCCATGATAACGATAAACTAGATAATTTTCCTTACCTTGCTGGGATTCTGTTAAAGGAATATCAATGGTTAAGAGTTGGTCAAGCTCCTCAATGGCTGTAATTTCCTGGATGGAGCTGCCACTTGCTGTAACTATTTTGCTGATGTTTAACTCCAGAAACATCCCGATAGTTCTGCTATGACCCGCTGCTGCTAAGATACTCTCTGCATTTGCAGCACCTTCCTGCTTTAATTCAACTGTCAGCTTAATTTCTACAGTTCCGCCCTCATTTACTATGCTGCTATCCGTAGTTGTAAAATCGCTACTAGCAAAAAAGTCATTCAGCTTATCTACTAAAATATCTGGTGCATTAGCTTTCACTTCTACTACGCTGTTTTTATTTCCACTTGGTAATTGTATGCTCCCAGTTGCAACATCATTATAAACGGCTAACATTAAGGTGATGATTTTACTTACACCATCACTGATTACCAAATTGTAATTACCACTCGACACTCCACTGATATTAAATACACCACTGTCATTACTGGTTGCTTGTGCTATTAGTCTGTTACCTGACATAAGTTTAATGCTAGCACCACTTACATTACCATTTACATCTGTCACACTTCCCCCAACGGTGTATGTTTTTATTTCCCATTTTGCATAGAGGGTAATATTTACTGCACCCATGGTGCTAAGAGCACACGGGGTTGTTAACTGACTATCAGTATACCAACCAATAAAGCTCAAGCCTGTCTTTGTTGCAGTTGGTAGGATTATAGTTTCCCCATAAGCTATGGTAATTGTAGGGATAGCTGCTCCGCCATTTGTATTAAAGCTTAAGCTGTAGTTTGAGACTACTTCTGGAGCTATGACCCGAATACCACCTGGTCCATCAAGTGATGGTGGATAGTTGATGATGATCATTTCTGAGTCATCGAGGTATCCACTATCTACACCACCACTGCTGGTAATGTCATCTGTACCAAAGCCACCTATTCCGCCACCTGAAGTTTTAATAATTGAGGATACAGGGTCTTTATCAGGTTCTTTTATGGTTATTAGATAATCGGCAACATCTAATACATCTGCTGGTTTAATCGGAACTGGAATCTTGAAATAACCATCATCGTCAGTAATATCCGAATAAAGATTTGTGGCTCCTGTTGGATAGGTTATGATAATTTCCACGCCACCGATGGGAGTTGTACCATCTTCTTTGACTATTTTTCCACTAATATCAAATTTTGCGTCTTGATTATCTTCTGCAAGATCACCGTTTATAGCTGCAACTGAGGTCTTAGCTTCAATTGATGTTTTTGCTAAAGGGTCAGATGAATCTGGAAGATAGGATGTGCTTGAACCATAAACATAAGACGTAAAGGAAACAAATGTTCCTAAGCCCCCTGAACTCTTGAACGCTCCATTTAAGGCTGTGTATAAGAATCCTTCTTCACTATCAATTGCCCAAATCAATCCAAAATCAGATATGATAGCCTTTATCGAGCCGGTACTAGTATATTGTATTTCCTTAACCAAAGCAGCATTCTTGATTTTTTCTGCGTCTTTATAATACCAATTTAACGAATTGATAATAGCATTCTGCGTTGTCACGCCTGCTTCGGAGACTGTGCTTACATATTCGAACTTCACATAGTCGCCAGTCGCCCAGCTTATAGTAGTAGGGAAATTCTGGGTGTATGCTGCCTTCATGCCACTAAGTCTAAAATTTTTACCAATTGTTGGAAAAGCTGGGCTTCTCTGCACATCAAAGAGTTGATTTTGGCTAAACTTTGCCCCAAAAACTCCAGTTTTAGTAACTATTGGAGCGGCTATCACTGAATTTGTAGCTGCACTAGTTACCGTACCTGTATAAATTCCTGTGCCTATTATTACCACGGTGATAGTTTTATCTAGGTCTGCTGTTTTCACTACATAACTAGCACCAGTTCCAACAATGCTACTGCCTGCTTTCCATTGATAGCTTGCTGTAGCTCCACTTGGTGCAATTGATGCCGTAAGGGTTTGTCCTACTTGCGCAGTACCGCTGATGGTTACTGAAGTCAAAGCTATAGTCGATATTTCCCCTGCTGCGATACTCCAGTTAAACCAAAGATTATCCGTAGTATTTCTTAAAATTATATGTCCATCAGAAGCATTTACGGCCTTATAGGTTACTTGGGCACTTGTTAATGCCGCACCTGTTAAATCAGCTCCACTTGCATCAACAAAAGTTAATTGCCTATTTACTGTACCTTCATCCAATATAATTCCAAAAATCTGATTTGACCAGTTTAGAGCTACATATGGAGGTGTAGCTGGTAATTTCAAACTTGCAAAGTTATTACATCCCTTAAATGAGCCTTCCTTGATGTTGGTGAGCTTTGGAAATGTTGCTGTAGTTAGGCTTGTACAACCTTGGAATGCATATGGCTGAATCGTCAAAGCTACTGGGAAATTTACCGTTTGCAATCCAGTACAATTTCTGAAAACAAGGGATAATGTGCTAGGATTAGTTCCTATTATTGTGACAAGTGGAAACTCTATATCTACTAAACTAGCACAGCCATCAAAGGCGTAATCATCTACCCCTATAGCCTTTGGCAAGCTTATAGAAGCTAAACTTGCACAATTCTGAAAAGCATAGGTTGGTATAGTGCTTGCAAATTGTGGAAAATCAACTGTCGCCAACTTCGAACATCCGGCAAAAACTGCCATACCCATGCTAGTTACTTTATCCATTTCTATTGAACTTAAGCTAGTGCAAGTATAGAAAGTATTACGCCCAAGGATTGTAACTTTTGGTGTTATTACTGTGCTAATAGCCGTGTTTCCATAAAAAGCGTAATCTCCAATTTTTGTTGCTTTTGGTAAATTTAAGTTAGTAAGACTATTACATCCGCTGAAACTTCCGTCCGAATAATATGTCCCATCGGCAATCGTTAATACTTCTGGCAAAGCAAGATCAGTTAAACTTGTACAATTTATAAATGTACGGGCTGGAATTAATGTAATCGCTGGTAAGGTTACAGTTGTTAGTTGGCTACAGCCTTCAAAGGTACTTATACCCATAGTATTTGCTACTGGCAGTTCCAAGGAAAGTAGACTTTTACATCCATTAAACACGCTCGTTCCTAAGCTTGTAGCAAGTGGTAAACTTATGGAGGCTAAACTTGTTGAACCCAAGAAGGCTTGATTGCCAACTGTTGTAGCATCAGGAAATATGGCAGAAGTTAACTTCGAACAGTGTGCAAAAGGATATTGACCAATGCTAGTTAGTTTAGCCATGTTTACTGATTTTAAGGTTGTATTATAATTAAACATTCCATCAGGAATAGTTGCTACTGAGGTAACTGTGTCCGCTATGTTAAATTCCTCAAGAGCCGCGAAAATTTGCGACTTGTATTGACCATTCAAGTTAATCCAGTCCTGTGCTGTAATGACGCCACTACTTACTTCAATTGAGGTCAGAGAGGTGTTTAAGCTTGTATCGAGCATGATAATAAATAGTGAGGTTGAGCCAACAACTATACCCTCAGGATTTTTTGTGGTCTTCACTTTGGCGGTTACAGGTGCCTGTTTACCAGCATCCCAACCATACCATAGAAGGTCACTCCGATTCGGCAGATCTGATACCAAGCCATAATTTCTTTGCGCTGTTAAAAGAGCAGCTCCCGTCAATGCGAGATTATCTGCATCAACAAAAGTTATCACTCCCCCAGTAGGATTATTGTTAAATGCTGAATTGTATTGAATGGCTGGTGGAGTAGAGCCTAATCTAATTGCGCTAAAACTTGTACAATTTTCAAAAGCACCTTGATTAATTGTCTGCAATTTAGGGAAGACTGCCGCTTGTAAGCTAGTGCAACCTTTGAAAGCATATTGATTCACCTTTAAGACCTTCGGAAAATCAGCCGAAGCAAGACTTGAATTTCCAGAGAATGCATAATCTGATATTTCTGTCAGTAATGGCATATTAATTGCAGTGAGTTTTGCACAATTTTCAAAAGCATTTGTTCCAAGGGTTATAACTTTAGAAGCAGTTATCGCTGTCAAAGATGTACATCCGTAGAAGGCATAATTGCCGATACTAGTAGCACTGGCAATATCAACGGTTACGAGATTTTTATTATTCCTAAATGTATCTGCCCCCACAGAGATAACTTTTGGCAGATAAACTGTAGTCAGCTTTGAAGTTAGTGCCCCATCGAAAAAGGAAGAACTTCCGATATTCACTGTATCCGGTAAACTAACTGTTTTCAGCGCTGTGGTGTTATAAAACATTTTATCCCCAATACTAGCCACTTTAGCAATATAGATTGTTTCTAATTTAGCAGTAGGAAATATTGTAGTAGTTCCAGCTATATTAGCTACAGAAGTTATGGTATCTGCTACCTTAAAATTGGTGAGATTTGTAAAAGCTGCTTTATTGGTATATAGATAACCCCAATCCGTAGAGGTAACTATTCCCCCAGTAATTTCTATAGAAGTAATAGCTGTTTTGGTAGTACCTCCGATGATTAATTCAAGACTGTCACCCTCATAACTTGTGCCTAATGTATCAACTGTTGTTTTAATAATGCCAGTAATAAGTGGTGGTGCTTGAACTGTAAGTTCTACGACTCTACTTATTCCATTTTTTGAAGCAGTAAGTCTGACAGTTGTGTCAACGCTTGGTCGACTTACTGTCCCTATAGAGTTATCAGAAATACTAATTATATTGGTATTGCTTGAAGTCCAAGTAACACCTTGTGCCTGACCCAAAGTAATATCTTTAGTAACACTTGCGGCTGAATCTCCAGTTGCTAGAAAAACTGGAACTGCCGATACAAGTGCTGCATCAGTATCTTCCATACCAGCAAGACGAGGGTAAAGACCTTCAGTAAAGATCCATTTGGTATCATCTGCAAACGAAGAATTTCCCTGCATACTTAAGCCAGACATGCTTGTAATAGCTACTCCATTATCTGCTGTGGTTGCCCTTGGGCTCATTTTCACATCATAGTAAGTTGAAACAATAATTGGTTGTCTGCAACCGCTCCATCCTGTATTCCACCATTTAGTAGCTAAGGCTCCTATTACACCATCACCATAGCTTGCACTTCCTGTGCTATAGGAATTAGCTAATGTTGCATATCCTGTCCCGTAGCACCAATTTTCATTCATTATACCACCAGCATGCGAAGCATTTTTAATAATTGTATTCATATTTCCTGTATTGTAGCAGTATTCAACTCTAGCAATACCTTCACTTACAATATTAAAACCTATAACACCACCTATATATGAATTAGAAGAAGTAATTTCACCAGAATTATAGCAATATCTTACTATAATAGTTCCGCCAGGATTTCCGCTCTCAGTGGCTTTTCCGATGACACCTGCAGCTAAGTTTCCAGAAATACTTCCTGTGTTATAGCATTTTTCAATCATACCCGTCCCATTATACACGCTTAAATATCCTATAATACCTCCAAAGTCTAGGTTACCTTTTACAGTTCCAGTGTTATAGCAATTCTGGATAAGTATACTCTCATTAACAGTACCCGCAGAAGCCGAACCAACTATAGCTCCAACATAATTGTATCCAGAAATATATCCATCTGTTAAACCAATATTCTTAATTGTACTATTCTGAATGAATCCAAATAGACCCAGATAAGAACCTATTGCTGTTGTAGTGGATTTGTTGATATACATGCCACTTATCGTATGGTTATCACCGTCAAATATACCTTTAAACTTATATTCTGTTGTGCCTATTGGTTTCCACTCTAAAGCTGAGCTTGTACTTGAGTCTCCAGTCTTGGTAAATTCACCATTCTCATTAAATACTCCATCATTCATAACAAGATTATTTGTTACTTTGAAGAAAATGCCCCCGTAAGTTATCCCTGAATTAACATTCGATGAAAGTTGAGCAAGATCAGCAAGAGTACTTATTAAGTATGGAGTTTGAGTAGTACCATCTCCACCGCTAAATGCATAAACCGTGTTTGCGGTAGGGAAAGTTCCGTCCCATGCATTGGCGCCGTAAACTAGATTTTCTCCTCCGAAGGTTGGGCTTAGCATCGATACTAAAATACAAACTAATAATACCTTGCTGATGCTTCTTCTAATGGAGATGGTAGTTGAAATCTGCTCTGTTAAACGCTGCTGCCGAGCTTTCCTCAACTGATTTGACCCACTAGTTGCTTGCTGCTTTATAGCTTGTCTTATATGTTCTTTAGCTGCTTTAAGGTAGTGCTGACTAAGCAAAATAAGCTTATGAGGAAGCCTCTTAAGCTTTTGTACTTGCTGAGTGTAACCGTTATCCTGCCAAGTTCTTCTTGTAGCAATCAGTAATGCACCTATGAGATAAGAGGGAAGCTTAAGATAAAAAAAGCATCGCTTGATGAGCTTCCTCTGCTGAATAAGCTCTTTTAAGCCTCCTACAAGCTGTTGTATTTGCAAAGTATAGCCCTTTTCCTGCCAAGTTCGCTTACCTGCTATTACCAACGCTCGCTTTATCATCGAGGGAATCCTTATATAGAAGTATAATTTTTTTCTTAATTTCATCTCTTCATCTCCCTAAAGCGCTAATTATATATTGCTATTATTATAGTAATAAAATACAAAAAAATCTTATGAATAGCGAAATCAGCCTGGTAATTGGCGAAATTGGTATAAAAAAGGAGCTTACCACTACTTTGGTAAGCTCCTTGTGAATGTAAATATGCTACTTATTTTCCGGAATAGCTCCAAAAAGCATAAATTCCTTGTCATCGTGTTCTATTTTTATAAATCCTCCATATGCTTCTACAATCTTCTCAATATTCCTAATACCTAGTCCGTGGGACTCATCCTGCTTGGAAGAAATATATCTGCCATTATTGATTTCTAAGCCTCCGCAATAGGAATTTCTAATTTTAAATAGGAGTTGTTTACTCACAGTTGCTATTTCTAATGAAACAAATCTATTTTCTGCTAATGGCATTTGTTTACAGGCTTCAAGGGCATTTTCTAAACCGTTGCCAAGGATGATACATATATCACTATCGCTCATAAAACTTATTTTATCAAGCTTGCACTTACTCTCTATAGTAATTTCCGCTTTTTTTGCTTGGAGATAATAATAGCCAATGATAGAATTCGCCACTTGGTGTTCACAAAAAATTGGTAGCTGCTCATTAGCTGTTTTTTGATCATACTCGCCTAAAAAATGCTGCAATTCCGCTAACTCTCCCGCTGCGGCCATTTGACTCATCACTCCAATAAAGTAGCGAATATCATGTTTCATTTCCCTAACTTCCTTCATCTGTTCATTTAGCCCTTCATAATAATCCTTCTGCATTGTTAATTGACGATTTATTAGTTCTAAGCGTAATGAAGATTCCATAAAATCATCATAAAAATCTCCCATACGCATAGCATAAACCCAGCTCATAATAATAGAAAATATGGTCAAAGAAAGTGGAAGTAATAAGGCAATATTCAAATATATTTTTCCATTGAGGTAGTAGCTATCTACAGTCAGACCAATGATTAATAAAACAACCCCTACCCAGATAATCAGCCCGAATTTCCTCAACATGTGCCAATTTTGATATATTTTAAGCAGTATATATAAATCCAATACATAAGTTAGCATCGGAATTATTAAGGAAAGATAATTATTATAAATATCCTGTGGTGCTACTAGATAAATTATATAAAGCAAGAGATAGTAAATGAAAAATCCTAATTTTTCTTTTTTGCTAAAAGCTATCCCACATTGTTCTTGCACTAGAAAAATCACCAAATATTTAAGGACAAAAGTCGTGAGGAACATCAATTCATTTGTTGATTCATAAGAAAGATTAGCAAATAATACCGGTTGCCATAAGTCATAAAAACCAGCTGTCAGCATAATCCTGATCATTATAAAAAAAATCATCATCGGTAACCAAATTGAATTAAGCTTTCTGCGTATGGTTACTCCATACATTGCCAACAAGCTAAAAAATGCAAATAAGAGTATCCCAAATAAAACTAGCTCTGTTTCTTTTCTGAAATTGTTTTCTTTAACAGTATTTTGATAATCGCTTAAAACAGGCGTCATATATAGTCCTGAAAAACGAGTAGTTGCGACTTCAATCACTACTTCATGGGATAAACCCACGGCAAGCTTAACAGGATATAAATCTGCATGAGGTATGGTAAATATTTTGCTAATATCTGAGGAAACATTACCACTTGTAGATGTAAGCTGACCGTCAATAAAAACTCTGTAGGCTCCTCCATAACTGGGTAAATAAATTGTAATACTTTTATCATATGCCAACCCTAAAAGGCTGAGTTTATAGCTACCAAAACCTGCTGTTGATAAATTTTTCCCTGCGAATTGATAATTTGACCATGAGTCTGGGACATTCATCATTAGCTCTTGTTGGGTGTTTACTTTTGGTTCAGTAATAAGTAAGTTTTCCCAATAAAACTTCCACTGCCCATCTAAGTAAATCTTCTCAAGGTTAGGATTTTCAGTAGATAGTTCTATCTCCCCATTTTGCACATTTGGTTTTGCTGTAATTTCATGATAAAAAATAGTATTCAGTTGAGGCAAAGCTAGTAGGATAGCAGCTAAGAGAAAACCATAGAAAAGAAACCATTTTCTTTGATTAGCTTTTATCATCACATGCCTCGCTGATTCAAATTAGTGAAAAGATAGGCAAAATACTTTTCCTTTGCCGACTTGAGGTACTTTTTAGAAATGCCAATCACAACTGGATCAACACGGAAGTGCTTATCTCCCATTTCCGAAATATAATAAATATTTACACAAAAGCTCTGATGGCAACGGATAAAGCTTTCTTTGGGAAGCTTTTCTAATAAATCGTCTAGCTGCCCATAGCATTGTAAAATAGCTTTATTTGCTAGATGGAAGGAAATAAGTTTATCTTTACTCTCCATATATTGAATATCTCTGCAAAAGATACGAAAGTTTTTACCCTTATAACTAATTGTAATATGCTCACGTCTTTCCTGAGAGATATCATTTAAGGCTTGTTCCAAAACAAGCTTTAACTTGTTCAAGTTTAAGGGTTTAAGTAAATAGTTAAATGCAAAAACATCATATGCATCTGAGTAATGATCTTTACTTGAAGAAATAAAGATAATTTTTGTATATTTCATTTTTTCACGAATTTTATTAGCTACTTCAATGCCACTTTGTTTAGGCATATAGATATCTAAGAAAAGAATGTCATAAATGGTGTTATATTCCAACCAATTTTCAATCAGTGCCTCTCCACACTTAAAAGCGGAAATTTGCAAGGTAGCATCATAATCATATAAAGCTTTGGTAAGAACTCTGATATCTTCTTGGTTATCATCACAAATGCCAATCCTTATAGACAAAAATACCACCTCCTATACAATGAAATGCTTGATTCATTATATCATATTTTTTATCAATTATAAGCTATATACATCCGAATAACTAATTTTCCTTGCTTAAAATTTAGACATTTATGTATAAAAAAGTGGTATTTTGCTTGACTTATTCTCTTCTGCTGTTTGATAAGATAATTCTTGAGCTACGAGTTAATTAATCTTTAGGCTTATGGGGCAATTCAGCTTTTTTCATATTTTCTGCCACTCGCATCTGTACTATCTTGCTGATTAAATCATAAGGAATCGGCTGGTCTAACGGAAACTGTACTGAGCCTTTTGCAGATTTATATCTTGCTAACTCAGCTTGAAAAGCCATAATTCCACTAGGAGCTGGATACATACCAATATGCTTTTTAAATGCGGCAAAATGTACTAAATTACCCTGCAAAAAGAAGGTAGGCATTTGATAACTAATTTTCTCCGTAGCACTAGGTGCCGCTGCTTGAATCGTTTTTCTTATTTGCATAAGCTTTTCCTGCACTTCAGCTGGAAACTGTAAAATATATTCATCAATTGATTTTGGCGAAATTTTCTCTTTTTCCATGGTTGCTCCTTTCTAAAATGACAAAATAAATAAGCATGTGCAAATATGGCTATTAATAGAACTGCATACTACCCTAATTCAGAAAGCAAGGGGGGTAAGCTAAAAAAATCTCCCTTGTATGAATCCACCGGCCCTGCTAAAAATAAAAATGATTGCAGTTTGACTGCAAATAAAGCACTGCTGGGATTATTAATGATTTCTGCTAATTCCGGATACATTTTGGTAAACTTTATGCCAATTTCTACAAGCTCTGCAGAATCCACCAACTGATAAATTCCTGACAAGCTAACAGCAGATATTTTTTGCTCTTCTAACCCTAGGCCTTTACGGTTATCAATTAGTAAACTAACATCAGGATTACCCAGCATATTTTGATATTTCTTCGATTCTCTGCTAGCTACCATATAGAGAACTCTTGGATCTTCACCAGGCATGTAGGTCATTAAAGAGCAGTGAGGCTTATTTTCTCCAGCTGTACATAAAACACAAAGCTTATTTTCTTGTAAAAGCCGTTCTACTTGAGCTAACATCTGAACACCTCACATGTGATTTTCTCTTACCATAAATAACCCCTAGCTACCTAAACTAGTCTTTGTCATTTTCTTCATTTTAGCACTGCTATCTACGGTTTACAATATAGACTGTTTTATAACAAAGCAAATGCTAAAAGTGAGGATTTTTTCTTGCTAAACTTGCTGAAGATGGCCAAAATTAGGCTATTGAATTAGCTCAAAATATAGCATATACTGTAATTAATTTATATGTCTCTATAGGAATTCTTCACAAAAAAGCTAATATTATCCCTACTTTTTCCAAAATTTTACTTGCATAAGTAAGCAGCATATTATTTGGATTGGATGTGGAATGTATGAAAAAGCTAGTGGACAATCCATTAACTACCTCTGCCTTGCAGGAATTAGCAAACAGCCCCAGTCTCCAAGAACTACTAGACCTTGAAAAAATATCTGAGCTGCTAGAGCAGTTCTATCTTGCTACGGGATTAGCCAATGCTATCCTTGACTTACACGGAAATATTCTCTTTGGGATTGGCTGGAAAAGTATTTGCACAGAATTTCACAGAAAAAATAGTATTTCAGCTGCTAGGTGTTTACGAAGTGATACCTTTTTAGCTAACAAACTGCTACAAAAAGAAAAATATGCTGTTTATACTTGTGAAAATGGGATGGTAGATGCGGCAACTCCTATCATCATTGCTGACATCCACATAGCCAATTTATTTATTGGCCAGTTCTTTTTTGAAACACCTCAACAGGACTTTTTCCGCAAACAAGCAGCAGAGTTAGGTTTTAAGCAAGAGGAATACCTAACTGCTCTTGCTGATTGTAAAGTTTATAGCAAGGAGAATATTTTCCACTATTTGGATTTTTTCAGTAGCTTAACTAGCATGCTAGGGGAGTCCGCATTAAAGACTATCCAGCAGAGAGCAACATTAAAAGCGTTACAACAACAAAAACAAGAATTACAA
Source organism: Clostridia bacterium (assembly GCA_037141195.1). Classification (GTDB taxonomy): domain Bacteria; phylum Bacillota; class TC1; order TC1; family JBAXCZ01; genus JBAXCZ01. The sequence goes on along the minus strand of JBAXCZ010000001.1, from coordinate 124,550 downwards.
GCACAGCAAAAACGCATGAGCGAGGTTTATTTAGCCAACGAAAAAGCCTTGCTAGAGCAAAAGGAACGCTTAAGATTTATTTTCGAGAGCACGGAAATGGGTGAATGGAGTATGAATCTTAAAACCCATGCTACAATGCGCTCTTTAATACATGATAAAATTTTTGGCTACAATGTATTTTCAGAAGAATGGAGCTATGAGATATTCCTCGAGCATGTAGTACCTGAGGATAAAGTCTACGTGGAAGAATCCTTTGGTATGGCGCTCAAAAATATTGCAAATTGGAATTTCGAATGCAGAATAATCAGACCAGACAAGAGAATAAGATGGATTTGGTCCTGTGGCAAACACCAATTCGATGAAAGTGGCAAAGCTATCAACATTGCTGGCATTGTCATGGACATTACCGAACGAAAACTAATTGAAGAGGCAATAAATCAAGCCAAGCGTTACAATCGTAATTTGCTTGAAACTAGCTTGGATCCCCTCGTAACAATCAGCAAAGATGGAGTAATTACTGATATCAATGCTGCGACGGAACAAGCTATCGGCTTACCACGCACAAGCATTATTGGTACAGATTTTTCTAGTTATTTTGTCAGCCCAGCTAAAGCAGAGGCTGGTTATAAGCTTGTTTTTAAGTACGGCAGCATAGTTGATTATGAACTTGACCTAAAAAATGTAAATGGAACTACTATGCCTGTTTTGTATAATGCAGCAGTCTACAAAGATGAAAAGGGCGAAATAATTGGTGTATTTGCTGCAGCTAGAAACATCACCAATACCCGTAAATTTGAAAACGAGTTGCTCTTCCTAAAAAACAATCTAGAATTATTAGTTGCCCAAAGAACCTCAGAGCTTAGAAACACTCAACTGCTCTTAAAATCCAGCTTGGAAAGCCCCAAAGATATGATTATTCTTTCCATCGATAAGAACTACAACTATTATTACTTTAACCAAGCCCATCATGATGCCATGAAATATGCCTATAATAAAGATGTCAAAATAGATATGAATCTTTTGGAAGCTATTACCTCTGATGAAGATAGAATAAATGCTAAAATTAATTATGATTTGGCACTGGATGGCAAGTCCCATTCTACCATTCAAAAATATGGAGATGTAGCAGTTAGCTATTATGAAACCTTTTATAATCCAGTTATTAATGATCAACACGAAATCGTTGGCGCTACTGCTTTTGCACGAGATGTCTCTGACCGTATCCTCCAAGAAGAAAAAATTGCAGAACTTAACAGTCAATTGGAATATCGTGTATTAGAAAGAACATCTCAATTAGAATCCGCCAACAAAGAACTGGAGGCATTTTCCTATTCCGTATCCCATGACCTCAAAGCGCCCTTAAGGCATATTTCTGGTTATGTTTCGATGTTGGAGCGGAAATACCTAGAGCTACTACCTGATGAGGGTCGCAGGTATCTGGATAATATTGCTAGTTCAGCCAAGACTATGGGAAATTTAATTGATGGATTGCTACAATTTTCAAGAAACGGTAGAGTTCCTATGAACCAAAAATTGCTCAATATCAATGCTTTAGTAAATGAATTAATCTGGCCAATTAAAGAACAGGATACCGAGCAAAGGATAAGATGGTCTGTCGCAAATTTACCTGCTTGTTATGGAGATTATGAAATGATAAAGTCAGTATGGAGTAATCTCTTGGAAAATGCTGTAAAATTTAGTAGGAAAAAACCTTTATCCCAAATAACCATTGGAGCTGAAGAAAAGGAAAAAGAGCTTCTTTATTATGTAAAAGATAATGGAGCAGGTTTCGATATGAACTATGTGTCCAAATTATTTGAGGTCTTCCAAAGATTGCATACTCAGGAGGATTATGAAGGTACGGGAATTGGACTAGCAACCATCCGCAGAATTATTACCCGGCATGGTGGCAAAACTTGGGCGGTAGGCGCGGTCGGAAAAGGCGCAACTTTTTATTTCTCCTTAGGGAAAAGAAGGGAAAGTGAATTATGATGAAAATGCGCACTATTCTTTATGCCGAGGATAGCTTATTGGATGTGGAAATGACAACAGAAGTACTGAAAGAAAGTAATATTCTCAATCCCATAATTAACGTCAAAGATGGAGTTGAGGCGCTGGAATACTTAAGATGTGAAGGTCAGTTCAAGAACCGTACTCCAGGTAATCCAGGGATGATCTTGCTGGACTTAAAAATGCCCAGAATGGATGGCCTAGAATTTTTAGCTATTGTTAAACAAGATAAAAATTTCAAACATATACCTATTGTTATGCTTACCTCTTCTAGAGAAGAAAAAGATCTAATTATGAGCTATGATTTAGGACTTAATGCTTATGTTGTAAAGCCTATTGATTTCCAAGATTTTGCTACTGTTGTAAAACAGCTTGGTGTATTTTGGGCAATTATTAACGAGCTACCAGAAGTATGAGGAGTAACCTATGAATGCAAATAAAAAGTCATCTTTACATTTAAAAATTCTCTATTTGGAAGATTCCACCTTTGATGCTGAGCTTGTTTTAGAGTATTTGCGGGATGCTTCTATTTATGCTATTCAGATGCAGGTTGTTGCCAACAAGTCAGAGTATCTTGCGGCTTTATCCACAAATAAATTTGATATCATCCTCTCCGACTTTGCCCTGCCAGACTTTGATGGCTTTGCTGCCCTCAGTCTTGCAAAGTCCTTGTGCCCAAAAACTCCCTTTATTTGTGTCTCCGGTAGCATTGGCGAAGAAACTGCTGTCGAGCTCTTAAAACAAGGCACTGCAGATTATGCCTTAAAAGACAATCTAGGGCGCTTAACCAATTCTATTGAAAGAGCTATGACCACTGCTAAAAATTTAGAAAAATTACACAAAGCACAGACGGCTATTGCTAATAGTGAAGCAAGACACAAAGAAATGATTGCAAATATTTCAGATGTAATTTCCATTGTTAATTTTAGTGGAATGATTACCTACACCAGTCCCAACATCAAAAAATTGTTTGGCTGGAGTCCTCATGAGCTTAAAGGTAAACATGCTTGGGAAAAAATTCATCCAGCTGAGTTAGCTGAATTCAAGAAAGAGTTTTATACCGTTTTACAGAAAAATGCTTTGGTAAGTACTGCGGAATATAAGCTAGAAAATAAAGATGGTTCTTATAGTTATATTCAATTAACAGCAACAAATCTGCTGCATAATACTCATATTAAAGGAATTTTACTTAATTATCATGATATTTCCAAGCTAAAAAATAGAGAGCACGAGATTCTCCATATAAGTTATCATGATTTTTTAACTGGACTCTATAATAGACTTTTCTTTGAAGAAGAAATAAAACGTCTTGATACTGCGAGACAGTTACCAATATCTATAATTATGGGGGATATCAACGGACTTAAGCTGATTAATGATGCTTTCGGTCATACTAAGGGTGATGAAGTTCTAATTGAAATTGCTAATATTTTGCGGAAATGTTGCCGGGAAGAGGATATTATCGCCAGAATTGGAGGGGATGAGTTTGGCATAGTTATGCCGCAAACAAACCCCGAGACAGCAGAGTTGGTCTGTAACAGAATTTATAATACTTGCAAAAAATACTGCTTGGATAAAAGCAATATTTGTCCTAGCATTTCTTTAGGTCACGCCACAAAAAGCGCCGAGGAGGAATCTATCGATCTTGTTTTTAGAAATGCTGAAGAATTCATGACTAAGCACAAGCTATTAGAAAGCAAAAGTACCCATAGCTCAATTATTGCCTCTATCAAAACAACAATGTTCGAAAAAAGTCAAGAAACAGAGGAACATGCAGAGCGTTTAGTGCTTATGTCCAAAAGATTAGGTGAAACCATGTCCTTAACCGAAGATCAGCTAAGTGATCTTGAACTCTTATCTACCTTACATGATATTGGCAAAATGAGCATAGATCGGAATATTTTGGATAAAGCGGGAAAGCTGACTGAAGAAGAATGGATTGAAATGAAAAAGCACCCAGAAGTTGGCTATCGAATTGCTCAGGCTACTTCGGAATTGATTCCTATAGCCAAATATATTCTCTGTCACCACGAACGTTGGGATGGTACAGGCTATCCTCAAGGGCTGAGAGGTGAGGAAATACCTCTGCTATCCAGAATACTAACCGTTGTGGACTCTTATGATGCTATGACTAGTAGAAGAACTTACCGCACTGCGTTTTCGAAAGAGGAAGCAATAGCAGAAATAATTGGGAATTTAGGAACACAATTCGATCCCAAGATTGGTAAAATTTTTACTGAAATTATTGCGAATACTCCGATTAATCTATAAAAATAGATTTACATTTCAAGTGCAACACTTGTTAAAAAGAAGTGACTCATGGAGCTAAACCTTGTAATATGGGAGTTACCACACAACCATAGGAGGGTTCAACATATGAGTCACTACAGACATCCTACCACGGAAGAAAGAGAATCTGCAATGATTATGCGTTCTAATGGATTAAGTTTTAGGGCTATTGCACTTATACTTGGTCGCCACGCATCTACTTTAACCAGAGAATTCAGAAGAAACATTAAGCCTGATGGCTGTTACAGAGCCAGTTATGCAACAAAACAGTATAATAAAAGACGTAAAAAGAGTTGTAAAAAGAGTATTTTATCTAATCCTATTGCTATGCAATTTGTAATAGGGAAGATGTTGATAAAATGGACTCCAGAGCAGATATCAGGCTACTCAAAGCTTCATGCATTTCCGATTAGCTTTTCTTATGGCACCATATATAGAGCTATAGATAATCATATATTGCCATCTCCTCTCAAAAAAGAAATGCGTTTTAAGAATAAGTATAAAACCCACAAGAAGAATGATAAGAGAGGAAAGATGCAAGACATCACAAGCATTCATAAAAGGTCAGCTAGCATAGAAAATCGCAAGAGCTTGGGACACTGGGAAAGCGACACAATCTTAGGTAAGAGAAAGACCGGAGCTATAGCAACTCATGTAGAACGCAAGTCAGGTTATCTCATTGCAGCAAAGATAGAAAAGCATAACAGTGAATTATTTACTGAAGTTACTATTAAGTCTTTTGCCAAGATACCAAAGAAATATTGTCGAACATTTACTGTAGACAGAGGCAAGGAATTCACCTTGCACAAAATTTTAGCAGAGAAGTTAAAAGCTCGAATTTATTTCTGTGATCCATATGCGCCTTGGCAGCGAGGGACTAATGAAAACACTAACGGTTTACTAAGACAGTTCTACCCAAAGAAAACATCTTTTGCTCATATTACACAAGATGATTTAGAACTTGTAGTTGCACTTATTAACCAACGACCAAGAAAACGTCTTGGTTGGAGAACACCGGAGGAAGTATTTTATAAAAATTATTTCCGGTAGGTGTTGCACTTAGAATGAAAATGTATCAAAGTAACGATATTACTAGGATACATTTAGCGGATTCAGGTCCATTTCAAAAAGATAAATGCTCTCTTTATAGTTTTGCAGCACTATTTTTTAAGCTGTGTTTAGTTCCCTAATTTGGCAAAACTTGACTTTGGCTAAGATAGGTATAGAATTAAAGGGTAACTTGGTAATTTTTTAAGCAATGGCATAAAGCCAAAAGGAGTGTTTTTTATGGAAGAGTCCGTTTTAAAAGCAATCACCAGAAGCGAGAATCCAAAAAAAGTCCGAAATGCAGGTTTTATTCCAGGGGTTCTAAACGGGGATGGCGCAACTGCTACCTCTGTTCAATTCGAAAGCGTAGCCTTGCATAAAATCATCGCTAAACACGGTGCGAATGCCAAAATTTGGGTGGAATTAGGTACTGATAAAAAATTTGGCTTCATTAAAGAAGTCCAAAAATTCCCGATGGACGGTAAATTAATGCATATTACTATCCAATTGGTCTCCCAAGACAAAGAGGTGAAAATGCAATTACCTATTTCCTATCATGGGCAGGGTGAGTTGGAACACAACTTGCTACAGGTACAAGTATATAAGCCTGAAATCGAAGTTTCAGGAAAAGCACTCATCATGCCTGATGTGGTGGTGGTTGATATCTCCAAAAAAGCCTTGGGGGATACAATTACGGCCGGTGATTTCGATTTACCTAAAGCGCTAAAAATACTTGATATGGAAAATGAAACATATGCCATCATCAAGGCTATTAAGGAAGTCATAGTAGAAGAGCCTGAAGAGGTTACTCCTGTAGAAGAAGCATAAGTCATAAAAAACTAGCATTAGCACTAGCTATATATTACCAAAAAATTGCACCCAATCAGGTTTTAGTCCTGTTAGGGTGCTTTTTACTTGTTCATTGCATCACACAACTCCAATAGCTTTTTAACAGTGTTAAAATTCCTAATTGTGATGCTGTTGTAAACAGCTGAACCACCTACTTTTGACCAACGTGTTCTGGAAAATGTTTTTAATGCGGCAGACCAAAATATCACGCTCCCGAAAAATCCTACTTGTTCATATTCTGGCTTGTATTTTCCTACTTCTTCGAACACTTCAGCCACAGTAGTTGGAGGTATCACAAAAATTGCATTATGTTTTGCTTCTTTGTCTATACCCCACCAAGCTGGAGCATTTCTTATTGCTTCGAAAAACTCATCAACCGAGATTACCATCACAGAAAGCTCTAGCTTGAATTTCTCTAGCAGTAAAGCTTCGCATTGCCTCTTCAAAAAATCAGTATCAAAATTATCACTAGAGAAAATTATATTGCCACTATTAATATAGGTAAATACATTCTGAAAACCGTTATGCTCCAAGAGTTCTTTCAATTCTCGCATTGATACTTTATTTTTTCCACCTACATTTATCCCACGCAGAAAGATAAGATATTTTTTCATCTCTTCACCCTGTTATTATTTTATTGCCGTCATTTTATCTCCTCTAGCTTCATAGGTAACTTCAGCTAGTCCTAAATTTTTCTCCCAGCGAAAAAATATAAATAGCAAATCTTCAAGCATTTATTGTAACCCTTCCTTCTATTATTTCTTCTGTAAAATTTTTTCTAGTTCCAATAATATTGTGGTCTGATTTTTCAGTTCCTGCATCTGCTCATCCTGTAATGTGGCAAGATAAGTCAACGTTTTATGGTCTGTGTCGGCTTTGGCTTCATTTTGAGCTTGGATAACATTCTGACCAACCATAATTATTGGCAAGAGTACTAGCTGTAACACAGTTTGGGCAATATAAGTTACCCATACCATTACACTGTTAGCTTTAATAACTGGCGGTAACATTAAAAGGTCAATTAGGAAGAAAGCATAAGCACACCACATTGTACCGACACCGTTGGTAATCTTCACTGCAATCCAGTAATTAAACTTAGCTATGCCCTTTAGATCCAAATGTAGAAGCTCTTTGGGATGCTTAACATTGGGGTGATTGTTTAATGGTTTCATTAGAATCCTCCTATATTTCTACAGTTTATATTGATACTTTTACGCAAGACATTTACTCTCTTGTACTTATAATTTTAACATAATATGAAAGCACTAAGTAGCCTTTTTTCAGCTGTTTTTTCTTTACACAAGACCTATTGTAAAATCCGGCTAACCCACCAGATTAGCTCTTTTCACCTCATTGTAAATGCAATTAACAATGAGTTTTCTTAAAAGCATAACTCCCAATAAAAGAGCTATTGTATTTAGAGCTTCACTTATGCTTGTAATATTATAGTTCAACATAATGATATCCTTTACTTAAAAATTTTTAGCATGCAACTACAATAGAAGATACTTCATTATTCCATCTTCCATCAACTTATGAATTAGTCTAAAAAGATTATCCCTAGAAGGAGCGTCTTCTTTCCTGAACCAATAACTCATAACGCCAATCATAGCAGAAAGCGTATATTCCAAAATATAATCCAAGTCTCTTAAATCGAAGTTGGATTTGTCCTCAAGGGCTTTCATAATTGTCGGTTTTATAGAATTCTTTAACTTGCTGGCAAAAGCCGGATCACCTTTATCTCCAAGCAAAACCGAATAATACTTGGCGTTTTTTTCCCAGATAATCAGAAATACATCTATTGGCATCCCAATTGTTCCTGTCGGTGTGGTAACGGGAGGCAACTCATTAAGAGATGGTATCAACGAGTTTTCAATTTCATCCAGTACATCATAGACGTCTAAAAAGTACTCATAGAAGGTTCCTCTATTGTAACCCGCTCTATTTGTAATTTCTTTTACCGTGATTTTCTCTATTCTTTTTTCGCAATAAAGAAGCCAAAAGGCATCAATGATATTCTGTTTTGTTTGCGCAGTAATTTCTGCCCTTTTATTCATGAGCAAGTCACCTCTTTGCTAAATCCAACAAAAGTCACGATATTGTTGGTTGATGATTATTCACTTACACTTTATAATTAAATCATACAACATGATGTTGGATTTTTCAAGGAGGCAAATTCATGATTACTATACTTTGTTCAGGTTCACGTGGTGACTTTCAACCTTATATTGCACTTGCCCAAGAACTACAAAAATTTGGAAAATCAGTGCAAATAGTCGGTGGTAAAAGTTTTGAAGAGTTTATCAAAGGCTATGGTATTGATTTTTATGCACTTTCAACTGATTATCAATCCGCCGATATTGACCCTAAATTGCTTCGGGATGCACAATCGTCTGACAATCCCCTAAAAATGCTGTTGACCTTCAATAAAATGAAAAAATATGTGATTGGATTAACCGCTGAAATGTTTTTTGCATGCAAAGGCAGTGAGCTGATTGTTTACCATCCTGGCTGCGCTATTGGTTTTTTTGCTGGAGAAAAACTCGGAATTCCATCAATATTAGCCGCTCCATTTCCCATGCATAAAACTAAAGAAATTGCTTCCTTGATTGCTTACGGTAAAACTAAAATGCCTAAAGCAATGAGTTATAAGCTATTACAAGGCATGTTATGGATGGCTGGGAAGACTGGCATTATAGCAGTTTTCAGAAAAGAATACAGTAAACTCCCAGAGAATTTTGGTAGTCCATTTGAAGGAGTGGACAAAAATCACCCCGCCATCATCTCGTGTAGTAATTTTGTATTTCCAAGGCCTCAGGACTGGAACACCAATATACATCAATATGGCTATTGGTTTGTGGAAGAAAACATGGACTATACACCATCCGCAGAACTATCAGATTTCTTGAAGCAGGGTGAAAAGCCTGTTTATATTGGATTCGGGAGTGTTTTTGATAGCAAACACAAGGTCGAAACCGTCAAGATCATCATAGACGCACTCAATATATCTGGCAAGAGAGGGATTATATGTGGAATGGGTGACATACAAAATCTGCCTGACAATCTCCTAGCAATTAATAGCATTCCCCACAGCTGGCTTTTTGAGCGTGTTTCACTTGTTTGTCACCATGGCGGTGCTGGAACTACCGCGGCTGGCTTTAAGGCAGGCATACCGAGTATCATAATTCCATTTTCCAATGACCAATTTGCATGGGCGCATAGGGCATATGACTTAGGTGTTGGCTCAAAGCCTATTTACCGTAAAAAACTAACCTCTGCCAAACTAGCTTCTGCAATTCTCTTTGCCTTAAAAGATAATGTTATCAAGAATGCAAAAACTCTAGGCAAAAATATTGCGACAGAAAATGGTGCAAAGGATTGTGCTAAAGTCATAATTGAAAGTCTTCAGGGGTAATGATATGGAACAATTAAAAAACTGGCGCAAGTCATTTTTTACAATATATTTTGGTCAAGCATTTTCACTATTAAGTTCCAGCGCCGTTCAGTTCTCGATTATTTGGTGGATTACCATTGAAACAGGATCTGCACTTGCTCTTACAATTGCCAGCGTTGTAGGGCTTTTGCCTCAAGCAATAATTGGTCTTTTCGCTGGAGTTTGGATTGATAGGTTTAACCGTAAAAAAATAATAATCCTTGCCGACGTTGTGGTAGCGGCATCCAGTTTGTTTTTAGGCATGCTGTTTTTTATGGGTATCAGATCATTAACCCTCGTTTATGTTGTTTTGTTTGTGAGGGCTTTGGGAGAAACCTTCCATAAACCTGCATTACAAGCACTCATTCCACAAATTGTGCCTCAGGATGAGTTGATTAAAGCAGGCGGCTTTGGGCAGACGATCAACACTGCGTGTATGATGTTTGGACCCATGCTTGGTGCGCTATTAATGAGCATTTCACATCTACAATGGATAATGCTACTTGATGTTCTCGGTGCTTGCTTAGCAATAGCATCGCTAATTGTTATAAAAACTTCACATGTACACTCAAATCACACGAACAGAAAAAATTTCGCACAAGATATGAAGCAAGGTTTACTTGCAATAAAATCCAATAAGGCTTTGTTGAGGCTTTCAATCCCCATGTTAATATCTACCGTTGTTTTTGTACCACTAGGAACACTTTTACCTTTGATGGTTAGAACCTATTTTTTCGGAACTGCATGGCATAATGGTTTGATTCAAACCTTATTTTCATCAGGTATGCTAATTGCAGCAATAATAATTAGCCTAACCGGGGGACTCAAAAAGCAATTTCTAATGATATCTATTTTCACAGGTTTACTTGGATTAACATCTTTTATTGCTGGTCTAATACCAGCAAACTTATTTTGGGTATTTTGCATTTTAGTCTTTCTAATGGGATCAACGGGTTCGGGATTCAATATCCCTTTTACCGCGTATATTCAACGGACTGTTCCTCCGGAAAATCTAGGGAAAGTCTTATCACTTATTACAAGTGTCATGAGTTTTGCGGCTCCAGTTGGAATGTTTATTGCGGGACCAATAGCTGAACTCATCGGAGTTAGCAATTGGATGATAATTGCTGGCATCTTGATGATTTTTGTTGGAATTATGAGTTATATGCTAACAAAAGAATTAGACATCAATAGAAGTCACGAGTTTAGCAAAAATGAGGTCTAGAATCTTAAGAGCTTTTATTGGCATCTTAGGACTTGTCATTTCTCCATTTACCTCGTCATAAAAGCAGACTTTCTTTTACAAAATTACTCAGTTGATGTTTGCAGAAATAAATTTGTGTTATTTAGCTAATTTATTTCACTCACATTCCACAGTTACTCCTCTTACTAAATATAAATATAGTAGCACCCTATCAGATTTTAGCCTGTATATTCTGAATTGTGTGCTACTATATTTCGTATTTACTTGTTTTATGCTCGATGATAATACTCTTGCTTTTCTACAAAAACTTCTCACTGCATACTCAGCTAGTATTGCTAACTATTGAATTTTATAGGAATCAGCAATTGTTCCATTTTCATTACTTTGTAGCGAAGCCTTAATATAATCCACCTGTACCTCTTCCTCTGAGACTGAAACTCTTATATGCCCTGCTGGTGGTAAAAAAACTCCCTTTATATAGCTATATTCTGCTGCATTGCGAACTTCACTGCCAGGGTGACTTGGTTGTGGTACTAGCTGATAAATGATGCCATCCAATTCTTGTTTAGCATAAAAATGATCATGTCCATGAAAAACTGCAGTTACTTGATTATCTACTAGGAGCTGATGGATAGGTACCCCCCAGCCAGAACGCATTTGATCAAATCCATATGTACCATCAAAGTTGTATCCTCCCCATTCGAAGAATTTAGCTGCTTCAGCTCCTCCTCTAGCATCCTTCCCAAATCCACCAACTAAATTATGGATAAAGATGAACTTATACTTGGCTGAGCTATTTTCAAGGGTTTTTTTCAACCAGTCATATTGCGTTTTTCCTAAGGTATAGCTCCAACCATCTTCATCGCTTTGCGCTTTTTTTGTTGAAAACCAAAATGGATCTAACGCAACAAAAAGTGCATCGCCCCAATTATACGCATAATAGTTTCCTTGTCCATCAGAGCTTCCTGTATAAAGTTGATCAGGTATGAGGTTGGGAAAATATTTCAACCGATTAGTAGAAGCCCAGTTTGCGATGTCACTTGTTCCGCTTGTCCTTTCCCACCCATTTTCGCCTTCATGATTACCGTTAACTAAAAATAGTGGCATTGTTGACATAATTTTAGAAAAATAGGCTTTATCCTCTAGATATCTCTGTTCAGATGCTGCAGCAGTTTTGGTAAATTTTTCACTCATAAAGGTATCGCCTAAATCTAGATGAAAATCTGGCTTATCTGCCAAAATATTATTTAGAGCAGTCTGGTAAAGTGCTAAGTCACTTTTTTCGTCACGATGTGGGTCTGCTTGAATAGTAAAGACAAAAGCTTCGCCTGTATTTTTGGGATTATAATTTATACTTGAGACTGTATTGCTACTAGCTACTGTTGTTATCCTAATTTTATAGCTTAAATTATCCCATTCAACTTCGGCACCCAACACTTCACTAATAAACCTTAGAGGCACAAATGTTCTCCCTTCTTTGAGAGAAGCTGCTGTATCAAGTACTATACTTTTTCCATCAACAAGTGCTGTCTTCACTCCAATTTTTAGCTGAATTACTTTACTACCTTTCTTGATAATCGCTGTATTTGCTTGGCCATTTTCCTGCCACAGCACTTGACAGCCAAGCTCTTCAGCAATAAATCTTATAGGGACTTGTGTCCGCCCATAAAGATCAAGGTAGGGAGCTACATCAAAGGTTACTGTTTTTCCATCTATCGCAACAAATATTTGCTTAGTTTTAATGCTAGATTGCGTTGTGAAATTAGCGCTTTTTTTCTTAGTACCCGTTATACTTGTTGAACCATTGCCATAAGTGCTAAGATTGTCAGTTGTTGCTTTCAAGATATTAACTTGATGATTTTCATCAACTGTATAGCTATACACTATGCCTGTGTTACCAGTCTGTGTTCCTGTAGAAACAAAATAATTTCGGTAATAATCCACCTTGACGTTTTCTTTAGTTACATCTATTTTTAGAAAACCAGAATTCATCAAAGTTGCTCCACTTGTGTATGCAGCATAGTTATCTTGCTTATCCGGAATTTTTTCTGCAGGTTTGGGTAATGTTTGATAAATAACCCCATCAACATTCTCACTAGCAAAAAGATGATCGTGCCCTTGAAAAAAGATTGTAACACCTGTATCCTTCATAATCTGCTGAATGGGCTTGCCCCAGCCTGGTCTTTTTTGATCGAATAAATATGCTCCATTCTTATCATAGCCTCCCCATTCATAAAGTTTGGCTATTTCCGCCCCACCCCTAAGATTACCGATTGCATGGTGAGAGAAAACAAATTTGTATTTTGCACTGCTACTTTCAAGGGTTTTGCGAAACCAATCATACTGAGTTTTACCTAACGTCCATTCCCAGGCATCCTTGTCATTATATGGATCTACGGAGGAATACCTATATGGGTCTACAGAAACATATAGAGCATCACCCCACTGAAAAGCATAATAATTTTCTGGTTGTCCTACAAAACTTTCAGATTGGGAATTTCCACTATAAAATCCATCAGGTTTTGGATTAGGATAATATGTTTTTCTTGCTAAGGTAGATAAAACAGTCATATTGGTGTTGGTTCCGTCCAAATTATTGCCATATTCACCCTCATGATTACCTATAGTTAAAAATAAAGGTGCACTCCTAGTAACGATATCAAAAAATGAACGTTGCTGAAAAAATGTCTGAATAATCTTCTCGGAGTTGGGATTATTAAGATCCATATCCTGATCATTTAAGAATGTATCACCTAAATCAAACATAAAATCAGGCTTATACCCCGCAATTGTTTGCATTGATGCTGCATAAAGCTCTTTATCGGCCTTATTCAGTAAATGAGAGTCAGATTGAACTACAAATGTATAGTCTTCTCCTAGTGTTTTAGGTGTCTGAAAGCTGTATTCTTGTGTATTCTTGAAAGCTCCTATGCTCGAATCTTTAAAGAATAGGCGATAATAATAGGTTTTATTAGCAGATAGCCCATTCATAATTATTACAGCTGGCTTACTATTTAATGCTGCTACAATAATGCTTTTTTGGCTATAATTATTGGAGCTAGCACCCCAAACTAAGTAGACTTCTTCACCCAAATTTGAAGTTATATTTGCAGTTATAGAATTGTTATTTGGTCTCCCAAGAATGATACTCCCATCAAAACTATCGTTGGTATTTAAAGCATAGCCTACAAATGCTGAGCTAATTAGCACAAACATGCCCACAACTAATAAGGTGAGCTTTAGTTTGCTCATAACTATCTTTCTCATTGAGCAACGCCCCCTCCCTTACTTATCCTGCATGATCACCGTCATAGTTTTTTGATCCCATTGCACATCTAAGTTAAATGCTTCTGCTATAAATCTAAGTGGTACTATTGTTCTTCCTGCATTAATCTCTGCTGGTGTATCTAATTCAATATCTTTTCCATTTAACTGAGCATTGATATTTTGCATTATAATCTTTACAACATTGGAAGCTTTGGTAATGGTTACGGTTTGCGTATTTTCATTCCATTGAACTATAGTCCCTAATGCTTCTGCAATTGCTCTGATAGGGACTAAGGTTCTTCCGTTTTTTAGAATTGGTGGAACATCAAAGATTATATTCTTCCCATTAAGTGTTGCTCTAATATCCTGCTTTTTCACGGTCAATGGAGTTTTTTGAGTAGATTTATCCTCTGGTTTAACATCAGGTTTAACTCCAGATCCAACAGCATTACTAGCTGAACTAAAACTTGTAGGAGCAATTGCATGCCCTGCATCTTCCGGTGCAGTTCCAACTCCAAACATAAAATCAGTATTTTGTATTTCAGGCATAGCTACTGGTGTTGAAAATAGATAAGCTCCAGTTGGAACTACTGTTAGATTTCTTAGAATGACAAGCTGAGCTCTTTGACTTTCTGTTAGTGTTTTGTTCACCTCGGAAAATCTTGTTGCATAGAGTGCCGACATTTGTCCATCTAGCTCTCCATAGCGCTCGATCAGTGTATATACCTCTTGTTTATCAACAGTACCTCCGGTGATAGCCTTGCGAAGCTCTATCGAAACTGTGTTTCTGATTTCAGCAATTTCCGTCAGCCAAGCGCGTTGTTCTTCAATGATTCCTGTAATTGACGCTCTTTGTGTGGTATCAAGGATATTTAAAAACTCTTTTCCACTATCCCCAGTAATTGCTGTACTAATAAAATAGTCCGGATTATTCATAGCAGGATAATCCTTCATATAAAAACCACCAAAGTAAGTCCCATGGCGTTCAGGACAAAAATAGACATCTGCAGTAACACTGCCTTTATACCAGGAAAATAATTCACTGGCATATGTCATCACTGCAACGAATTCCGTATTGCTCATGCTTTTTTTCATCGTTTCATCTTCTGCTACGTCAGGCCATGTTGCATAATTGTTAAATTCCATTTTTGCTAGATAAGCTTTTTGTTCAGCAGTAAAGGAATTAATGATTTCTCCTACAACTATTGCACGGTTATAGCTTAGCTCTGCATCAGTTGTGTAAAGACCTGAGGTATACTCTGCCACTGCTTGCAAATCTAGTCCGCTAGATCCAGTAGGTAAATCGCCTTCTAAGCTTCGACGAAATGCTTGCATGATTGGGTATCGGTTATAGGCAAAGTTTACATAAAGTGGTGACTGAATTTTAGCTAATGCTACCAATTTTGCTTTTTGCTCATCGTTTAATAGATAAAGTACATTGCTTGCGGCCTTTGTCAGAAAAGTGGTATTATGCCCGTATCCAGCTATATCCACATCTCGCATATACTGAAATCCAAAAAAATCTGCTACTTTACCGGGTGGCATAAAGGTATCCGCACCACTGCTACCAGTTATAAAGGCCAGTCCATTAAAGGCAATGGTGGAAAGCTGGGCATTATCACTCATAGCTTGTTCAATACTGTATTGATTGCTAGTTGATGTTTCCTGTGCTGCTACTGCTGAACAACCAATAGTTGAGCTGAAAATCAAAATAACGATTAAACTAACTGTTACTAAATTCTTGTTTTTCATAATAACATCTTCCTTTTCGTTTTAATATACAGCTTAAACAGAAAAATCTGTTTGTTATGTATATAAAACGATACTTCTGTGAAATTAAGGTGAAAATTATAGCTGCGGTAAAATATTTATTGGTATTTCTATGAAAAACTTAACTCCATCTTGCAGATTGGTTACACCGGTGGTTCCACCGTGAAGCTCAGCTATTTGCCTTACGATTGATAATCCTAAACCATGACCGCCATATTCTCTAGACCTTGCCTTATCTGCTTTATAAAAGACATCCCATACATGCTCGATATCATCACTTGCAATCTGTTTCCCAGTATTAAATACTTCTATTCTCAACCTATCCACTCGCTTTGTCACGGTAATAGCAACATACTTCTTGCCCTCAGTATGATTTATGGCATTAGTGAAATAATTCGATATAGCTCGTTCTAGTAAGATGTAATCAGCTGATACATTCAAATTTTCTTGGCATTCTATATTCAAGGTAATGCCCTTCTTCGCAATTGTAGTCTCAAATTTATCAGCTAATTTTTCTAATAATTCGCTCATCTCAAATTGGGAAAACTTAATTTGAAACATGCCAGCTTCAATTATGGAAAGGTTAAGAAGTTCCTGTACCATGTTATCCATGCGATCACATTCTTCCGAAATAACAGAGCAGTATTGCTGAATTTTATGCTTATCCTCTACCACTCCAAATTTTAGCCCTTCCGCATATCCTTTGATAACTCCAATAGGTGTCTTTAATTCATGGGAAATATTCCGTACTAAACTTTTTCTCCGCTCTACATCTCTTTGTAAAGCGTTTATACTTCCACTCAACTTCTCTGAAATTTTATTAATGCTGCTAGCTAAGCTACCAATTTCATCCTCAGAAATAAGTTGTACCCTTCTATCAAATTTTAGTTGGGATATCTCTTCTGCCACGCTACTCATTTCAATCAAAGGTTTAGTAATTTTTCTAGAAAAAACAAATATTATTAGACCTCCTAGCAAAAGCATCAGCAATCCAGCTAGAACATAAAACTCGTTAGCGATAAAAACGCTTTCACGAATTCCTTTCATTGATTTTTTTAAGATAATTATGTCTCCATTTGTCATTCTAGTTAAAAAGATTAGTTTAGCTGCTTGATCTATGGATTTTTCTTGCACAACATAGACACTTTCATGTAATAGCTGTTGCGGATTAGCCAAAATAAGCTGCTCTATTTCATTAGGCAAACGCTTCGACTCTACTCCAGCTTTTTGGGGGAAAGAATTTAATTTTATTTCCAAGTCGCTATTCACAACTGTACAGCTGATAGCCTCAACTCGATCAAGGTTATCAATCAACTCTGCAACTTTTTGTTTATCCGTGCGGTACTGTTCAATAATCATTTCACTAGTTGAGATGAAAATACTTTTGTTTTTATAAATATAATATTGTTCTAAGAATAAAACATTTAAGATAATTCCGCAGATTACCAAGGCAATCATAAAGCTTGCAAAGAGCATAAACATTTTTGTTTTAATTGTCTTCATAGTTTATCCTCCTCAAACATATAGCCCACTCCTCTGATTGTTTTTAACATTCCACCACAACTGGTTAGTTTTGCTCGAAGAGTTTTGATATGCGTATCAATTGTACGCATATCACCTGCAAAATCATAGCCCCAGAGGTTATCTAATATTTGTTCTCGAGTCAAAATTCTGCCCTTATTTTTTACAAAATACAGCAATAGATTATATTCTTTGCGGTTTAAGTAAATTGCATGTTGATTTACAAATACGCTTCGTGTTTCTTGTTTTATTTTAATTTCACCAAAAGTTATCTCAGTGAGTCGGTGAAGTTTAACATTTCTTACAAGTGCATTAATTCTCGCTACAAATACTTCATAACCAAAAGGTTTGGCAATATAGTCATCTGCTCCTTTTTGCAAGCCAAAAACTTCGTGTTTTTCATCACCTAATGCTGTCAGCATGAGGATTGGAACTTCAGAATATTCCCTAATTGCTTTTAGCACTGACCAACCGTCATAGATAGGCATCATAACATCAAGGATAATTAAATCAAAATCATCGCATGCAAAAAAAACATCTAATGCCGCTTGTCCATCACAAGCTTGTTCAGATGAGTAACCTTCTTTTTTAAGAATATCGCAAACTAGTTCTCTAAAAATCACATCATCGTCGGCAACTAAAATTTTCAGTTGCATACTAACACCTCTTCCGACTCAGAATAATATTCGATAGCTTAGACTTGTAAACAACTAAAATAAACTGTAACCATCCTATGTGAAATTCTTGTGAAAAACTAGTTCAAAGAAATAGCTATAACTTAATTATAAGAATTTGTAATATCCAAAAATTGCTTTCATCTGTTTATATGATTGGAAATACACCTTAACAAAACATGATAACAATATCAAACTGATTTTCAAACAGAGAATTCCTCGCTTGATACTTGATGAATTATGATTATCTGTATTTGCTTTCAATTTGACTTTTTCCAATTGATTTTCAGTAAAATCTCTTCCTGTAAGCTAATTCCCTCTTTTCGAAAGTTCAGTTGAAGATTTCTCTGCTCCACAATCAACTTTGCAACGGTATTATGAATTTTATCTTAAAGCTCTGCTCTAAGTATCCATTTCTAATGTTTACTTTTTGACTTAATATACTCTCTAGCGTTTTTTACTCCACCAAATTCTGCAAACATTTCAGTAATTTTCTCTTTTTCAATTTGTTTGGAGTCCAATCCTTCATATTTCGCTTCTTTTTTAAGCTTATTATAGCTCTGTAAACGCTCTGCTGTTATCAATTTCTCATCAATAGCTTTTCTCACTGCACAGCCTGGCTCATTTTCATGTTGGCAGTTCTTGAATCTGCAGCTTTTTGCAAATTCATCAATATCAGTAAAAGTCTTGGACAGATTTATATTTTCTACTCCAAGTTCGCGCATTCCGGGGGTATCTATGACAGCTCCGTATGCAGGAATAGCAAAAAGTTCTCTTCTTGTTGTTGCATGTTTTCCTTTATCGTCTTTTCTGATTGCTTTAGTTTCAATTACTTCTTCACCAAGCAGTCGATTAATTAGTGTCGATTTTCCAACCCCTGATGAGCCCATAAATGCAACAGTCTTGCCCGGCGAAAGATACTTATGAATTACCCCCCATCCATCATCCGTGATACTTGATGTAACGACAACATCAACTCCTAGAGCAATTTTTTCTATTTCAGCAAGTCTCAGCGGCAAATCATCACACAAATCTGCTTTAGTAAGCACTATTACTGGAATTGCTCCGCTATCCCAGGCAATTGAAAGATATCTTTCCAACCTGCGCAGATTGAAGTCATTATTAAGTGACATGCAGATAAAAACAAGATCAATATTTGCAGCAATTATTTGCACATTATGTGCAGTTCCTGCAGCTCTTCGAACAAATGCACTTTTTCTTGAGAGTATTTGCTGAATAATCGCATTGCCATGCAACTCATCATCACGATCAAGCATCACAAAATCTCCGACAGCAGGAAAATCCGATAACTCATCTGTAGAATATCGAAGCTTGCCCGATATTTCTGCAAGAACTTCGGATTTTTCTGTGGCAATTTTGTAGGTATTCTTGTATTGTGCGATGACTCTTCCTAAAAAAAGCCTAGGGTAAAGTGTCGCTTCCTGTATAAATCTCTCTGAAAAACCTAGATTTATTAATCTATCATGCATAAAAATTTCACCGTCCATTTAAGCTATTCTTCTTCCCAACGGTATTTTTTATTCTGGTGCAGTTTGTCAAGATTACATTTCAAGCATAGTCCATTATGGCAGCATATAGCTTCACCACATATAGGACAGCACCATTTCTGCTCTTCTTTTTCTAAGAATTTCTCCATACCATGCTCTCTAATGAATTCCAGGTTTTCTATCATGCCCATATGGTACTTAGTACGATAACGCTTATCAAGAGATTTTAAGCGGTTACAGGGGAAATCTTGGCATTCATAGCAGAACCTCACAAGCCCTTTGCCAAGCAGGTCACACTGCTCTTGCATATATGTGCAGTTCTTAGCTCTTGGCAAGCAGCCTTCGCAATATTTTCTCTTAAACCCCTTTTGATTAATCTCATTTTGCTTAGCTAGATAACTAATGCATAGCCCGCAGTTCATTCCACATGGAGCAATAAGTTTTTCTTCCATAGCCAATCGTACCTCCAATGCTTAATATCTTGAATCGGTAGAAATATCCATAATTAATCTAAAGCTTTTCTTTACACATTAAGCTTATTTAAGCTTATATTAAACGAGTATAATGAATATTTAAATAGACGCTGAGCGGCGTTCCGCCTGCTGAGGGAGGGACTTTTAAAAATCTTCTCAGCGCGATGTACAAAGTGCAAGCACTCAACGTGGCGCAGCCACTCTCAGCAGTGACAACGTCACGCTCAGCGGTTACTAAATAACACTCAGCCTTTGCTCATATTTGCATTCTACTCGGTAATACCAAGCTCCAGCTTCCAGAGAAGAATACGTGTAACAGCTGTTTCGATTTGATTTTCCGTAATTGTTCCATCCTGAACTGCGGCAAGTACTGCTGGAATTTGCACCTCAAAATCAGTACAGACCAGCAAATCATTTCCCGCAAGCACCGCAATGACAGCAGCTTTCTTTTCCCCAGTAAACTGTCTAATCGCATCCATATATAAATCATCTGTCATAATTACTCCCTCAAAGCCAAGCTCTTCACGAAGTATACGATGAACTTCAGGAGAAAGGGAAGCAGGATTCTCCGAATCCATAAATGCCACAATATTGTGAGATACTAGCACCGCTCCAGCACCTGCCTTAATTCCTGCGGCAAATGGTAAAAAGTCAGATGCTACAAAAGATTCATATGACCGTTTGTCGTAGGAAATTCCGGTGTGTGTATCAATGTTATTACCATACCCAGGAAAATGCTTTAGTACGCTACCCATTTTCATTGAATTCATCGTCTCAACAACTCGTTTTACATACTCAGAGGTCTGAGCAGCAGCTTGCCCGAATGTTCTATCATGAATAAAATCAGAGCTATCTGTGGAAACATCACAGACAGGCGCCAGATTTATATTAATACCAAGCGATTTAAGTAAGGTGCTCTTTTCTTCAGTATCACTGATAATCAAATTCCAGCCTCCCTCTTTGTACAAATCTTGAGGAGACCAAAATGGAACCGCTCGGAATGCTCTATAAAGACTTAAGCGGTTTATACTTCCTCCTTCTTCATCTACTCCAATCAAAAGTGGAATTTTAGCAGCGTTCTGATATCCCTTAATGTCAGAAATAACCTGCCTTCTAGTTTTATCTTGGAAATCCTCGGAAAATAAAACATAGCCACCTAGATGATATTCCAGAGCTTTCTCTGCCGCAGCTTTTTCAGGACAGCGAGCAAAAAACATTTGCCCGACTTTTTCTTCTAGTGTCATATTTTGCAATATTTTCTTTGCCCGTTGTTGAAATGTTAGTGCAACTTGTGTTGTATCATCAACAGGGTTGTTTTCCCCAATGTTTTGCTCAACATCTTCCTGAATTGAATTCACAGCACTTCCTGTGTCTGTAATTGGAGTATTTTCTTCACTTGGCAGAACCAAATTAGGCTGATTGATGAAACCACACCCAGATATTGAAAAAGCAACACAAAACATTACCAATGTTAGCAAAAACACTTTTTTCATAGCTAATACCTCTTTTCCTCTTATTAAGCAAGACGTAAAAAGTTAGCAAAGGTTTCTACTAAACAAATATACACATACTTCGGTTCATCGAATTTTCATACTAAAAGTCAAGCTTTAAACCCTTAGCGAACCACGAAACCCTCTAACACCATAGTAAGAAGCAGCACCATTATGATAAACGAAGACATTGCCGTAGCGATAATCACAAAAAATAGCACCACCAAGTTTCCGAATATCGGCAGGTGTTTGCACCCAACTCGATGTTTTCAAATCAAAGCTTCCTATGCTCTGCAATTCCCTATATTGCTCTTCAGTTAAAAGCTCAATACCCATCTCCGTTGCCATACCTACCGCGCTATTTTGTGGTTTATTTTCTTTTCTTGCTTCCAATGCTGCGTGATCGTAACAAACATTCCTGCGACCTAGCGGACTTTCTTCTGAACAATCATAAAAAATGTATTCATCCGTCTCCTTAACATGACCAACAACATCTGGTTCACCGCCAGTTCTTTCCATTTCACTTATTGACCAAAGTTTCTCTATATTAGCTCCTAGCTTTGCTTGCACTTTCCCCCATTCAACATTTTTGTGGCGGTTCATGTTTTTCTCAAAACGGTCTTGCAACACTCTGAATAACTCTTCACGTTGTTCTAGCAAAAAAGCTCTTTTTTCATTTTTCATTATGAAACCTCCTAGTACAAGTTTGTGAAATTAACAAGACTAATCTTGATTTAATGATTTTAAGTTTTAGATGTATTCTTCCAGAGTATTTTCATTTTGGAAGTCTTTTTTTATTTTATTTATGTCGCGATATTAAAACTTATAATATCTAGTATTTTTTCATATCTAACTATAATAACTTCTGGTAATTATGATTTTTTCATGCTATACTTGTTTTCAAAGAGAGGTGTTAGTCATGGTTCAAAGAAAGCAGTACATGGAAAAGCTAAAAAAAATGAAGGACAAAAAAATCATTAAGGTGGTTACGGGCATCCGCCGCTGCGGAAAGTCCACATTGCTTTTGATGTTTCGTGCTTACCTAACAGAATGTGGTGTAGAGGAAAATCAGATTATCTCGGTAAACTTTGAGGACATTTCCAACGAACCTTTACTTGACTACAGGAAGCTACATGAACATATCACGAAAAGGCTTATTCCTGGCAAAATGACCTATGTGTTTTTAGATGAAATTCAGAATGTACCAATGTTTCAAAAAGCTGTTGACAGCTTGTTTATCAAGGATAATGTAGACATTTATATTACAGGTTCCAATGCTCAGATGCTTTCCGGAGAGTTGGCAACCCTGCTAGCTGGCAGATATATCGAAATCAGTATGCTCCCCCTTTCCTTTGCGGAATACTATGAATTGGTAGGTGGAGATAAGCGGAAAGCTTGGAACAACTATTACAGAAATGGTGGTTTCCCCTATACAGCCGCTATTACGGATGATGACATTCGCAGGGAATACCTGAGTGGAATCTATAATACTGTTTTGCTAAAGGATATTGTTGCAAGAAAACGGATTAGCGATATTCCCCTACTTGAAAGCGTCATAAATTTTCTTTTTGACAATGTTGGTAATATCGTGTCTTCAAAAAAAATTGCCGATAGCTTGACCTCTTACGGAAGAAAAACAACCTCGGTAACAGTTGAAAATTATATCGAGGCGCTTACTGGAGCCTATGTTCTATATAAGGCAGGCAGGTATGATGTCAAGGGTAAACAGCATCTGAAATCACTCGAAAAATACTATCTTGTGGATATAGGTTTGCGACATCTTCTACTTGGAGACAAAAATTCCGATATTAGTCATATCCTCGAAAACATCGTTTATCTTGAGCTTTTGAGGCGTGGATACAAAGTTAACATCGGTAAGGTGGACGATAAAGAAATCGATTTTATCGCAGTAAACGGCGATGATAAGGTTTACTATCAAGTCGCAGCAAGCATTCTCGACCCAATCACCTTTGAGCGTGAAATAGCCCCGCTAAAAAAAGTGGCGGACAACTATCCCAAATTCATATTATCTTTGGATGAGCTGCCGATGGGTTATAACGGTATCAAACAGGTCAATATTGTGGATTTTCTGCTTGAACAATAAATAAAGTATTATCTTATCCCATCTTATATTTTTAGTTATTCTTATACTTTTAATGCTTTTTGGGGACATGTTTTCACACATTCTAAACAAAGAATACACTCTGTGCCGTTTTTTCTGCTACGCTTTGGATCTAGCATATTCACATTCATTGGACATACCTTTAAGCACTTATTACAACTTATACATTTATCTAGCATAGGTTTGACTCTCATAAAGGAAAAGTAGCTAGCGGGTTTAAGTAAAGTTGTAATCGGGCAAATGTATTTACAAAAAGCACGGTTATCTTTAAGCATTAATGCAAGCGTAATTCCAACTAGATAATACACTAAATTTCCAACTATGAAGAGCATAAACATTATATTTTCTAAGTTTTTATTGTAAAATATGAACAAGCCACCTACCAGTAAAAATGATATGAAAAAAAGTAGATATCTTAAAATACCCAATTTTTCAATTCGAGGTTTTTGAGGAATTTTATATGGTAGAAAATCTAGTACCATTGCAGTCCAACAGGCATAACCACACCAACCTCTTCCAAAAAGCAAAGGTCCCGCAATTTTCGCTACAAAATAATGAATAACCGCTGCTTGAAAAACACCTAAGAATAGGTAATAGAAAAATCCTTCTAGTTGCATGTTCTCTTTTAGCATAACACCCAGATATAGAAGCATGTAAATTCCCACCCCAAGCTGCACAATTAATCTTGAGTGTTTATAATTATTTTCATCTAACCATGCACCCATGGCAACAAAACCACCGATGTAAAGAAAATTCAACAAGTAAAATATCTTGCCTGTAGTAAGCCATAAAACAACTGCAACAGTGACAAAAGCACTGAGCAATATCAAAGGGAAAAAAATTTTGTTTTTCATGCATCCTCCTGTAGTAAATTCGTTGTATGTTTTTTGTTTAAGTTATCTGTTTATATTAATAAAAATAAGCTTTTCTCTTAAACTTGCTAATTAAATTCTTGTACTAAAAATAATATTTGCCTATAATTCGATCCGTTGCTGATCCACCAAAAAGGATTTTATTATTTAGAATGGCTAATTTTACGATATTAAACTCTATATTTAACCCTCCTTGTTCAATTGAGACATCTTCACCTTGCCACAAGCCGTTTTTCAACATATAGTAGCCAAAAGCGCTATTTCCCGAACCAGTGGCAGGGTCTTCCAAATATCCAAATTTCGGTGCAAAAATTCTTGTGTGTGCAATATTTTTATTGTCTCGTACCTCTGTAGAAAAGATTAAAATAATATCTAGGCTATTATCTAAACAGAATTTTTTTAGCTTTTGTTCATTTGGGAAAACATTAATTTCATCAGCAAGGGTAACAATAGGCACAATCAATGTTGTGAGCCCTGCATTAATCAAATCTATCGGGTACTGCTTGCTTACTTTGTTGGTTTCCAATCCCAAATTCTCAGCAATTACTCCTAAAGGTATTGTTTTTTCAAAAAATGTTGGCTCAGGCGCTGTAATAAAAACTGCATCTTGCTCAGAAATTTTATTATATACCGTTAATGTGCCTTTTTTGTTTGTATGTATGGTTATTTCGTTTTTTTCTAATAAGCTAGGCGAGCTTTTAAGAAGACTATACATACAAGCAATTGTTCCATGTCCACAAAAATCAACTTCACACTCAGAAGAATAGTATTTTAGGTTAAATCCTGATTGCTGTGAATTACTACAATAAACAACCTCTGAAACAAATCCTTGATGCTGTTTTGCTATGCCTAACATTTCCTCGTCTGATAATGTCTGATTATCTATCAAATAAATACAAGCCGCCGGATTACCTAATGATTTTTCTACCGTAAAGGCATCTATCTTTTTATAACTATATTCTTGCATAGTTTACGCACCTTTCTCTAAAAACAATTTAGTCTTTTTATTCAAATATAAGGTTATCCCTGTCAGCTTAATTTTTACTCTATGTAAAAATTAAGCCTTCTTCTGCTACCTTTCAGCTACAATAAGCATTTCATAATCCTCAGTTGATAGCTTGTCAGCTCTTGAATAAGCACCTAGCTTTGCTCCAAATATTTCAACCCTTTTGTATCCTAAAGATTTGAGTAGCCATGTGATTTCACTCGGCAAATAGTATCTCTCATTACATTCAAGCTGATGCTCATTACCATCATCATCAGTAAAAGTAGTGCTATTGTAATCCCGAAGGGTCATTAAATCAAAAGTTACACTTTTATAGTGTGCTCCTGCATGGTTTTTGCCCCCATGAAAATCATTAATGGAATGATACAACGGAAATAATCCATTAAGAGTTGTAAATATAAATTTTGCTGAATGTTTCAATGATTTTGTCACATTTTTCAATATTTCAAAATTCATTTCGTCAGTTTCCATAAGTGGAAAACCGCCTTCACATAGCATAATAGCTACATCAAACTGGTTTTCAAAAGGAAGATTTCTGGCATCATGCTTCAAAAATTCAATTTGGAGATTATTCACTTCAGCTTTTTCTCTGGCTTTTTTTAGCTGAGCATCTGATAAATCAATGCCCGTTAGCAAGTATCCTCTTTTAGCGAGTTCAATTGAATGCCTGCCCGTTCCGCATCCAACATCAATGATATTTAAGGATTGGTCAAAATTGAGTTCGCTTTCTATAAAGTCGCATTCACCAATTGTCCCTTGTGTAAAAATCTCTTGGTCATATTTTTCTCCGTAGTTTTCAAATAATTTTTCATACCAGGGCTTCATGCTGCCATTACCTCCTATTTTCAACTGACAATTGCTTTACCCTTACGCATCCGCTTTTTACTGCTCTTTCAGTTCCTCCGCTACTAGATAAATAAACAATGTATTTCGCTTATTCCGCAAATCTAATTGCTCCTTACTATTGATGAAATAATCTCCATAAACTTGTTCTTTGTTCAAGCTCTATCCAGCATTTTCTTAAGGTATCCCTCATTTAGCAAGTGAATTGTTTCAAATTTGCCTTTATAAAAAACTGCCCAGTTATTAAAGACACAAGATACTCTCTTTGCCTTTTCTAATGTGTCGACTTTGATTAACTCAAGGGGAACAGCATGAGCCCTGCAATAAACTTCAATTTGCTCTATACAATTTGAAATATATGGACATTGTAAACTGTAATAAATCGTCAATGTTTCGCTGCTGATACTTTGTTTTTTAGCATTTTCTGAAAAATTTGGTTTTTTACCATCAAAGGATAATGCCATAAGTTCATATTCTTCCCCGATCGTGTCAACCGTTTGAAAATTGAATTTCTGCATGAACTTTTTATCCGATAGAAATGGCTTTTTCTTCTTTGAGCTGATAATACAAACGCCCGACTTATTTTGCCTTTTGGCATCGTCTATACAATATTCTAATAATTCTTTTCCGTGTCCCTTTCCCTTGAAGCTACCAGAAATCCAAAGACAATATATGTACAGATAATTATCACCTAAGACCGGCACCCATGCCGTTTCTAGTGGCGCATACTCTATAAAAATCTTACCTTGCTGATCAAGCTTCCTGAATATGTGCCCTTCAGAAATTCTATCAGTAAGCCATTGTCTTTTCAAATCAACACCACATTGGTGTTTTTTATCTGCAATCGCACAACATAAATGCTCATTTTGCAAGTTTTCTTCTGTTAGATTGATATAGTTACTCATCTCCAAAGCTCCTCACTGAAATATTTTTTTCAAGTTTTTCAGTTGTATCTATTTATGCGCTCGTTGTACCAGCTGCATAACCGAAATTAATAGCTTAAAGCTTGTAACCATATCCTTGGTATTTCCTACATTCAAAACAAATGAGTCTTTGGTGATATGATCATACCAAGCATGGACACCTGTCACTCCAAGATGTCCTTGCAGACGAGGCAACGATTTCAGCAAAAAGAAGAACTCTTCAAACCTAATTTGCATCATACCTACCCCATAATAAAGTCCCTGACGATATTTATGGCTAAATTCCGCCATCTGAAAAAGTGATTGCTGACTTATCAACCTCTGATTTTGTAAGCATTCCAAGAATTTCAGCAAGTCAGCTGTTGTTGTTGACAATCCTCCTCCTGAAAAATCACAACTTAAGCTTGTGAAGAGATGGGTATCCGTACCATTTATATAAAGAGGTGCTAAGGCACTCTGATTAAAGCCATCGCTGTAAAAGCACAATGTGGTATCCAGCATTCCAGCAGGTTCAAAAATATAAGTAGCTAGTGCTTGATGAAAAGGCATGCCAAATACTCTCTCGATTATCAGACCAAGCAGAATATATCCTGTATCTGAGTAAAAGAATTTTTGCCCAGGTTTAGCTACTGCTTTTTGTAGCTTTCTTGTATAATCCAATAGAGCATTAGGCTTCCAAAATATTTCTGGCTTGTTAATTATTTCATCTGTAAAAAGAGACCCGTCGAAGGTTTTACTCTCAAAATAGTCATTAATTCCGGACATATGCCCTAGCAACTGTTTAATAGATACTTCATCCTGAAAATCTCTACCCTCCCATACAAAAAACTCGTTTAGTTCACCTAATTCCAGTATACTTTTCACCGGAGTATCTATTGCTAATTTCCCTGATTCTATCGCCATATAAATTAGGGTCGATGTCATTAGTTTCCCTACGCTAGCACTATGAAAGTGCTGGCTTAGGATTGTGTTAGAATAAGCATAGTTTATTCCTAGCGTTGGAAGATTCATGGCAAACTGCAGTGTTTTTGTTTTCTTTGCTGCTTTTTCCATCAACTTTTCAATTTGCTCCACCAGCATCGTTTACACCTCTCAATCAGTTTCTATTTTTAATCTTTATGTGGTTTCTTTCGCTTCTCTTCCTCTTGCTTAAGCACCATATCATGAGCCTTGTGCATCATCACCGTTGTTCTTTCTTGGACCTGCTTTTTTATTGGACTTAGTCTGATAAACGGAATAAATAAATGCATCAATTGAGTGCTGAAGTTCGACTGTGGGAAATCAATCATGCCATGGCTTTTATAGTATTTGTAATCTGCTTGGAAAATAAAGCGTAGATTGCCCCACATCTCATCTCTAAAAATCTTTCCGCCACCAACCCCAAGAAATGTTTTAGGTTGCTTTGCCTTTCGGGTCCCATTACTGATAAGCTTATAAGAAAATTCGGAAATAACTCGGTCCAAATGATCTGAGCTTGTAAATTCATCTGTAATAATATCTACAAGATTTGCCTGGTCAATTTCAGCTGAAGCCAGTAAAATCTGTCTTAAATTTTGTTCATAGGAAAGTGGACCTGAAATCAGATAGCCAATTTGCTTGCCTGGTAATCCTGGCTGATGAGTCTTATAGAACCGCCTGTCAAGAAAGCTCTTCCATCTTGCGGAAAAGTACCTATCCTTCATCGTCAGCGCATAGACAATAATATCAGCCTTGTTTAATTTCTCCTCATAGATTGTTCTCACATCGTCTTTCCCATCATAAGCGCACTGGTTATCCATGCCACATTTCAAACACCCAAGACAACCACCTGCAATTTTGATTTTAGCAAGGTCAACTACTTCTAGCTCTTTACTAAAACTCCCTTGGAAACGCTGAAGCATCTTCCGCAGATTGTCTGACATGCTTTCTGTATCGGTCAGTACGATGATTTTCTGATTTCCTTGGTCAATTTTATTTGGCAGCGGTGCTGGTTGGTATTTAAGTTCAGGTTGTTTGAGCTTGGGAAAAACTACTGATGTGACTGATTTATTTTCGAAAGCATAAGCGAGATGATCCATGAATAACTTCAAATTATCCCGCTCCTGCCCATTCAGTAAATCCTGCATCCCTGCAGAATAGGAATTAACAAAATTCATCTCTAGATCCTCACAGATCCCTCGCAGATAGTTATGAGCTGTGTGGTCATAGAAGTGAATAGATGTCGAAAAAGCAGCTGTGTATTTTCCAGCAAAGGCTTCCTGCTGTCCTCTTTCGAAGATAAGCTCGATAAACCTTTTGTAGTTTCCATGAACCAAGAGAAAATATAGTGGGAATGACCAGAGAACAACATCGCTGTGCTTTACCTCTTTTATCAGTTCGTCAAATGCTCCCATATCCTTTTCTAATCGATGGATGGACTGAGCTATATGTTTCACCTTAAAATCGTGCTCGGGAAAAACTATCTTAAGGTATTTTATATAGGTCATTGTTACGCTATTATCACCCTTCGGACTTCCATTCAAGACAAGTATTTTCATTTTAATCTCTCCAGTTTCATGATACATTCATCTGCCCATAGTATGCACATTTCGTAATAATAGTGCCCAAAGGAAGCTGTCATCTCCCAATAAACAGAGTTTTTATCACCATCATAGGCATCCTCAACATGTTTTTTTGTCTCATTGATTTTTTTAAGAGCGTACTGGCAACATTGCTTAAATCTCTGCATAGTTTCTATATTAGCTTCTGCATTAATTTCTCCAGAAAAAAATAGCTTTACTAAGAAAGGGTCTCTAACTTTGATATCATCTCCGATGCTATCGTGCATCAGCCAACGCTGTAATTCTTCCTTTCCACTAGCAGTCAAAGTGAAAATATTCTTGTTTGGTTTGTCTTGCTGTACAACAATTTCAGCCGATATCCAACCTTGTCCTTCCATAGCTCTCAGTTCCCGATAGATTTGGCTAGTTTGTGACTGCCAGAAGAAATTCAATGAACCCTTGAAAATTTTATCTAAGTCATAGCCGGTGGTTGGCCCATAGTTTAAGAGCCCTAAAATACCGTGTTTTAATGACATATTTTCACCCCTTTATATTGCATATGTGTAATATACCACTTGTATAGTATAAATGCAATAATAATTTACCATTACCATTTGGAGAAAATCAGTTCACAGTTGAATATAAGAACAGCATAATCGAGTAAGAGGCAGCGTAACACAGAAAAAGAGCAAGGCACTCTACGAATTGAACCTTAGGGTGCCTTGCTCTTTTTCTAGCTAATATTAAATTTCTTACAGTCAAATACTCCTTCGCTAATTTGTAATTTGTCGACTATCACGCAATCTGTTGTTAATCGCCTCCATGCTGAGCCTTTTCAGCAAATCATCAGCAACTTAACGCGTATTGGCAAGTTGCCCATGCTTGATAAACATGATGAGATTTTCCCACTCTGTCAAAAATTCATCCATAGCTTATAATGTCCCTGTTAGGTTGATTGACTGCCTCACTTAATCAAGACTAGAATTGAGTTTTCTAGCATTTTGAACTCTTTTACTTTCCGAATTTTTTCAGAATATCGCGGTTGAGCGCCTCGCGCCAGTTTTCCGTGTATGTGCTGGCACTGCGCAGGAGCTCATCGCAGAACGCAGCCACATCCTCGCCGGTAACTTCCAAAACAGGCTTACCTTCCGCCACACCGATTTCGAAAAGTTCTATTAGGCCATAATGGATCTTCATCATGTCATAGCCTGATCCCGCCGCGAACATCCACATGTGACTTTGTATTTTCTTAAATACATATTGATAGTCCTTTGGCAGAGCTTTCACCCTATCCATCTGTTGCTTGTACTCGCGCTTACTCTCAATCATTTTTTTGATATTGAAGTAATTATCGAAAAACTCAGACATTTGCTTGTTCCTCCTTTAATAGGTTGATTTTCGACGCGACAAATTCCCATTTTTCCCAAAATTTCAGGAGCTCCACATGCCCTGCGTCGTTGAGCGTGAAAAACTTTCGTGGCGGTCCCATATCGGATGGCTTTTTCGTAATTTCCACCAGCTTACTTTTCTCAAGCCGCAACAAGATAGTATACACTGTCCCATCCACAACGTCCGAAAATCCTATGGCGTTCAGCCGCCGAGTAATCTCGTAACCGTAGATTTCCTCATTGCTGATAATTTCTAGGACACAGCCTTCCAGCACGCCTTTGAGCATTTCTGTAAGGTTTTCCAACATAACCCCTCCTCACTATTCTCTATCGCTTGTATTCAGTATTACTTATTACTAGTATATAGTATCACATAATAGCGTGTTAGTAAATAGGTTAATTTTTGAAGTACAAAATATCTCCCTAAGTCATATGTGGAAACAGTTCATTTTAATTGCGAGAACATTGTAGCGAAAAAACAATACAGCACTCTATGGAATGACCATAGAGTGCTGTATTGTTTATGTTTAGTCTAAATTATGCTGTTCTTAAGGAATGTATGGTGAGAGGTACCCTCCACAAATTTTAGCTGTGCTTTTTCACATCTGCCAATTCTTTTTGAGTATAGCTATTCTTAGCCTCACCCCTAATCATTTTTATCTGAAATATTTTAGCCCCATATTGGGTATAATCAGCATTTCCAGTCGATTTTCGCCGGATTTGGCTCGTTTTCTATAGCAATATTATGCAGAGCAGTTTCCATACGCCCGCATTCTTCGGCGGCGAATTCTTGGATTTGTTCCCACGGTGCATCACTCCCCAGCCGGTCATAAGCCACCGCTAGCGCTCCATAAAAAGCAAGCCCAATGCAATGCCTTGCTGAATGTATCGTGGAGGCGCATTGCCCTATTGTTCTCGCGGCCGCCTGTGCAACAGGATTTCCGTCAGCTGCGCGTGCTGCTGCATGGCACTCAAGGATTGCCGACTTCGCTTGCGGCAGTTTGATTGTGCCTGCTAGCCATAGGCCAGCAGCATTTAAAGCGTTTTTCGGACGCAAATCATCCGGATAGTACTTACTCCACAGTGGCAAGATTGCTTGCTCAGAATAATCAATCGCCCACATTGCCAGCGTTGCCTTGCTCTGGGTTTCTATTAATTTCATTAGCGACTGAATATACGGTGCCTTCCAGTCACTTAGCATCTTTCTTGCTTTTGACATAAGCTTCCTCCTTATCTTCCGTAATTAGTTATACTGGCGTATAGCTTGTTCTGTCAACTGCTAGTAAAAACTAGTCAATTTTTAGTATCTTCTTTTAATCCTTCTGTTATTCTGCAAAAAAAGTCTGCATTCCAAATGTCAAGTACGCTAAGGTTCTTAATAAACGGTATGACATCCTGCTTCGCCTGAGTGTAATCGATGTTTGCAAACCGCTTATAAAGAGCTTCTTTTAGGTCTTCTATCGTGATTTTCTGTCCTGCAGGAATATGTTCAGACTGTGCAAGTCGGGCAGTAATATGCGCTAGGTTCACTGCTGTCCCTCTGGAAAGATAGAACACGTAATCATATAGGTCTCTGCCCTTGACACGGTTTTTCCATGCTCTGCAAATGACCGCATGTATTTTCCCAGCAAAAAGTGAAGGCATATCGTACAGCGTGATACTATATGGAATGGGAAGCAACCTGTATTTGGTTTCAAAGGTGGCGTGATCTGGTGGATTAGTATCTACTTCTATTTTAACTTTTATAATCTCGTTAAAACTGGTTGAACGTGCAAGTTGCTCATCAGCATAAAACATCAGCAGGTGCTCTTTGGTATTGCCTTTGAGGAATGCTGACTTGATATCGGAATCAACGGATTTATCTTTTGTTTCCATTTTAAAACTAAGTCCGTAGGAATGAATTTCTTTTTCTAGTATCGACTGATATTCAGAAATATCAAAGGAAAGGTTGGTTACTTTTAAAGAGAAATCTAGGTCTTCAGAGAACCTGTCAAGCCCATAAAAGATACGAAGTGCAGTTCCGCCATAAAAAGCAGCCGTCTTGAAAAAGCTCGCTCTACTTAGACCACACAGAACGATTTCCTGTACGACTTCTTTGATACCGTTTTTTTTATCAAATGAGGTCTGTGTATTGTATTGCTTGAGCATTTGTTCAATAACCTGATCCATTTTTCATGCTCCTTTCAAGATACTTCAGCAGTAGTTTGTGATTCTGCGTATGATAACTGGTTGCAATTTCAATAAGATCTATTATTTTAAGCTGGAAGAATTCTGCTTTATCAATTCTTAAACCCTCAAACAACAGATGTTCCAGTTCATCTCTGTTGCTTAAGGGCGCGATTTTAGAGAGTTCATCACAGAGTGCTTTCTCGGGAGATGCAATTTGAAATCCATATCCGTTCTCTGAGTGTAGCACAATACCTAAAGGATATGCTTCACTTGGTACATCACGATAAGTAAACGTACCGTAGGGTGTAGTATATTGTTTCGCCTTTTTCTTTTCAAAGGTCGCTGACGTAAAATTATATACCGCCTCGGGAATAAGCGAATAGTATGCCAATGCAAACTCAAACGACAAATAAGAAGGCCCGTAAATGATTGGTGCAAGATAGTATCCGGGAATTCTTACATCCGTTTCATACAACCCTCTGACAATAGGAATTAATTGTCCTGCATCGACGAGTCGACGGATTTTGGCTGTCGGATTTACATATTTATTTAGTTCATCCATTAGCATTGCTGTATTTTTTATCATATTTTCACCACCTAAAGCAATTATACTGCTTTTACTGGTGAATATCAAGCAATATATTCAGTCTTTATATCGTGTATTTTTATGACATACCTATATGTAAATACAACTACCCCTTTCTATATACACCTTTTTTACCCTTCCAAGCATTAGAAAGATGTTAGATTAAGTTCATATACTTTGTTTTATTCTAAGCTTGTAATAATTCCATATTTTATTGCTTTATCATGCATCTCACGAAAAGCTGCCCTAACACCTTCCCCATAGCTTATTGACATGGAACTCATAAAGCTGTCATAGATAATCTTACCCTTGAATGGGAGCAAAACGGTTTCAATCTGCGCGGGCAAGTCTCGCCGCAATGCGTTTGCTATTGAACTGCTTATCCCTTTTATTCCGTATAGCCTATCTTCACCCTGTGCGTTATGAGTTATTGCAACGGCGTATTCTGTCTGATACTCTAAAAGAATAATCATTCTTTTTATATGATTTGTTCTCCATGACTTCAAAATGTCTATTCTCTCTTGTGGAAGTTCTGTGTCACTAATATATTCGTCTATCATTTCCTGATTATCCCACAGCACTTCTCTTACTTTGTGTATCAACATATCACTGACGGCGTTGGGATATTCCGGCTTGATTTTGGCTTTGATTACCCCCTTCCAGTCATTGACAAAGCCCATTAATCCGAACCAGGTCTCATAGAAAAGTCTGCACTCTTCAGAGCTTAACTGAGCTGTTTTTCATCGTTTATTATAGCGCAGCATTTCTTGTATTTCCTACCGCTTCCGCACGAGCATGGTTCGTTACGCTCGACTTTAGCTCTTTGCAATGTTGGAAACTTAACAATATTATTATCGCGTTTGCTAGAAATCTCAAAAAGCTCTGACGGCGTATAGCTCTTGTTTTACCAGATGCGAGTGTTGTTTTTTGCAAGCATAATCAGGTTTATAAACTCCATAAACTGTTTCTCGTCGTTAAATATAAGCTTATACTTGTCTAGTATGGCTCCCAATTTCTGCATACCATCTCCGTATATTATAAAACCCCTTACTTCTTCATAGCCTTTCGAGGTGTCTTTGCTATAGCCGAATACATCCCACATAAAATTTCGTACATTCCACCAGTAATCATTTTCTAAGTAATCCTCAGTTGTATTTTCAAGGAATTCGTTTTTTTCGGGTAGATAGCGTGGTTTATCCGCTTGGTATTTCAGTAAATAATCTGCTTGCTCAAAGTCATTGAAAAACGAGTAATGCACTAAGTATTCTTTATAAAAACCGTACCAGCCTTCTTTTAACACAAGTGGTAGGAGGAGAATATACATCTCCTCATTGCTGGTTTGATCACCATTTCGATTGTTAAAAATATCAAGAAAATCATCACGGCTGATGATGCCATAGAGGTTCACCGCCGCACTTGCATAAGTATCAAGCAGCTTACGGACGCTTGCCCTCCCGTTTGGGCAACGGACGATGTCAGATGTAGGGTTGTATTGCTCAAATATTTTCTTAGCCTTTACTTTGGTCATATTATTACTCAATCCTTTACCCAACTGTTTATATGCCATCCATGAGGACTTTCACTGATTTGCTTTACTTTTATTTTTCATATTTAATCAATTTTATCTTTTAAATGATTCATTGACAGATATTTTCTTGATTTTTCTCATGGGATTTCACACTACTCCAGCAATGATAACCATAGCTCTTCAGATTCAACAACTAACTCTGAAATTAATTTAAGAAACGGACTGTAATCCATTGTAGTATGAGCATAATCTAATACCTCATAATACTTTGCACGATGATCTTTTTTTATAATAATAGGTGTGTATCCATTCTTCATCAATTCAAAGTTCAGCAAAAGTCTGGATGTTCTTCCGTTTCCATCTATGAAAGGATGAATTTTTACAAACTCTCCATGCAAAAGTGTTGCTCTTATAACTGGATGATAAGCCTGCCATTCATCACGATATTCTGCAACAAGGCGCTGCATAAAATCATTTATTTCATAATGGCTTGGTGGAATATGCTCAGCGCCGCTGATTACTACATTTTCGCTCCGGTATTTGCCAGCATTGGTATTGTCTATTTCTTTCAGTATCAAAGCATGGGTATTCCTAATATTCCACTGGGAAAGTGGTTCCTTATTAGCAATTATATCTTCAACAAAAAGGATAGCTTCACGATGGTTAATTGCTTCTAGATGTTCCACCATGCTTTTTCCACCAATGGTAATTCCTTCAAGAACAACTTTTGTCTCTGACAATGTCAGAGTATTCCCCTCTATGGCATTGCTATTATATGTCCATTCAACAATGAGTTTCTGTTGCAAGGAATTAGCAAGTCCTTTGGAAAAAGGTCTGTGTTTGTCGATAGCTTCTTTAAGTGAATCTATATAACTGAAATCAAATTCTAATCCAATGTAATTTTTCTTACTAGTTTCCCTTGCATCCGTAGGTTTAGCAGCATCAGCAGGTATAGACCAATTTCGACCAATTTTTATAGCACCTTCAATACGCCTCTCATTACAAAGCACTCGAATTCTACGATCACTTATTCTCCATTTTTCACTTGCTTCTTTTGTACTAGTATACTTCATCGATACCACCTCAAAAAAATTATATACCGCTATCGGAATAATGTCAATTTTATTCCGATAGCGGTATATCGATTAAAGCAACTACTTCTACATAACTTACTACATGGCAAACAAAAGCCACTGAATGTCATTGATACACCCAGTAGCTTAAGCTATTGCTATAATATTTTATCTTCTTTCCACCTTTACTACCGCCTCCGCAGTGGTCTGCGACAAATCAAACTTCGCTATCCTCGTTTTCTCGGTCAGGCTATGCATGGGTGTCTTGAGTTGTCAATATTATCCAAGCTTATCGTTAAAAACAGTAACCTTATTTTTCCCATGTGTCTTAGAAAAATACATTGCTTGATCCGCTTTAGCAAGCAAATCAGTCATTGTCTCATTACCATTGTGCAATCCGATACTGAGTGTTATTTTTATATTCTTCATCTCCATGTTGAATTTAGTTTTACTTAAATTCTCCTGTATCCTTTCAGCTATCATCTTTGCATCATTGTGCATGATGTTTTCTAAGATGATTAAAAACTCATCCCCGCCGTATCTAATTGCGATTTCATTATTGCGGATGGAATTTCTAATACCAGTAGCGACTGTTCTAAGAACCTCATCTCCTGCTAAATGTCCGTAACTGTCATTGATGCCTTTAAAATCATCAATATCAATGAAAATCAATTGTAAATTCCGCTTATTGGTAGCGGAAGCATTCATATAGTTTTTAAGAAAGTAATTCTTGTTATATAATCCTGTTAAATCATCAATAACTGACTGCTCTATCAATAATTCTTTCTCACGAGATAAGGCAATGTGGTTTTTTGTTACATCGGTGATATGAAGAATTTTTGACGGACTCCTGTCACTAGATTGAATCGGAGATTGTGAAATAATAATATAGCGTAATTCATCATTTACATAAATGGTCGTTTCGAATTGAAAATAATCTTCCTCAAAACGATATTCTTTAACCAATGAATTTATTTTCATTTGTTCGTCATCCCTGAAATTTTTCAGGATGTTTTTTGCCGTATGATTGATACTTAGAATGTTCATATTCCTGTCAATCAGAAGAATCCCTTCATTTGAGTACAAGAAC
The DNA here is from genome assembly GCA_037141195.1 of Clostridia bacterium. GTDB lineage: Bacteria > Bacillota > TC1 > TC1 > JBAXCZ01 > JBAXCZ01. The sequence continues at coordinate 86,896 of JBAXCZ010000001.1, read as the reverse complement.
AGATTTTCATAAATGGTTTCGATTGTGACATTCAGGAACTTGAATTTGATAACGGCGAAAAATAGAAAAAGGACGAATATCAGAATAGCTAAATACATAAATGAAATCTGAGAAGGTTTTTTTAACAATACAGGGAGCACATATTCCGAAAAGACACTTATAGTAGTAGCGATGGATATTCCTATCAAAATATACTTCAACTGACTTTTAATGAGTGCTTTTTGTGTAGAGTATAAATATCGGATAACAATATAGATGGCCACAATCATGGGAACCGTGAAAATGACAGCCATGAACGTGGCCATAAATAAGTTGTCTATGCGCCAGAAATTGGGATCTGAAAAACTGAGTGGATAAAAATATCTCAGAATGATAGTGGCTGTATTCAGGAACAAACTCAGATAAAATAGTAAATCATATTTTCTATTTACCAATCGATATACAAAATTCAAAAAGGCGACAGCCATATTAAGCATAAGTATGAAATAGAGCGATTTGACTATGAAATTCAGCGTGCTGTTTTCAATGATAAAACCGCTTGACGCATCAAGAGTCATCCAAAATAGAACAACACCTAAAAAAATCAGAAAAGACTGATTAATCATGTTATCCTTTTTGGTATTAACTAGAATATAGCTCCAAATGAAAATTAAAATGGAATAGATTAAAATAAAGTAGAAAAATTGAAACATAGATAGTCCTTTCTCATCATCAACCCGAAGTTATTAAGGAATATTATAGCTATTATCAATATTAATTGGGTAGTGGGCTATTCATTATTTAAATAAAGTCTTACTTCCATCAACAATTCATTATGCTTGATAAATCCTGGAATAAAAGGTGGATTATATCGGGCTAACTCCACTAAGCCTTTCACGATGATCTCTTTTTCTTTTAACCAAGCTAATAGTTCATGCTTCTTTTCATCAATTTTGACAGGATTAATATTGCCTGAGAAGATAATTACAGCTACTTTACGTCCAGGTAGTTCTTGCAACTGCACCTCTGAATTAAGTGGTTTTGGAATACTGTCCATGCTATACTCTTTAGGCATTACAAAAGCGATGGTCTCTTGCTCCTGACCAAGATCATTTAAAACGGGTGTGGTCATTTCAATCTTCTTTTTCTCCTGATTGTTTCCGCTGATGTAACTAAACAATGTATCAAAGCCACCGCCACCCCTTAAATCAGCTTCATTGCTCACTGCTACAATCATTGGTTCATACTCGCGAATTTCAAAGTCACCTTCTTTGATTAATACCTTGTAAGCTGCCTGTTCGATTGCCATAATTATCACCCCTTAATATGATTATGTATAGCTGTTAGCAAACTAGCTATATCTCTAGTTTTTTTGTTCCTTAAAAACAAAATTCCTCACTGAATTATTGTGCAATTGATTTGTTATAAAACAAAATCAGATGGGGAGATATCGCAATAATATCACAAAGATTGCCTTTTTCAAGATATTTATTCCAACAAATCATTTTCTTTTTTTTTAATATATTTATCTATTATATGAATAATATGAAATAGCGATACTACTCAATTCAAGCCTTGCGATTAATAGATACAAAGCTGGTTAATAACCTTATTGTAACACCTATGGGCAGTATTAAAAGCGTTAATTTATGTGACTTTCTACTTGATGCCGACCACTATGTATCGACTTGCCAATCCTTACATCTCATACCCCTATGGTTTTCAGCCGCGCACTAAAATATCTTCAAGGTGTTGTACAGTTATCTTTGGCGATATACATTTTTGATGTTTAGGATACCTTTGTATACAACAAAAAGCTAAGTCTTGTCGTTACATATCGACAAGACTTAGCTTTTTCAGACTAGTTTTTTCCACTTGACCTGTCTCTTTTAACTATCACTATTTAAGCTTGTATCTTCCATTCTTTTATTTTGAGGATATTTCTTCTGTATCCAAAAATGTGTTTGTACCATCCATATTGAATTGTTTATAGTTGACAGTAATTTTTGCTGAGGCCGTGTCACGTTCAATCGTAATATAGGTACGCGTTGTAAGATTTCCATTACTATCAACCCATGTACCGCTATTTGCATAAACAACATCTTTTCCTATTAAGTTCTTCTCCGCAATAAGTTTTGCAGCATGAGAATGCCCAAAAATAACTACCTTTTTGCTTGCGTCTTGATTAAAATACTGATTCTGAGCCTGATTATCCGTGAAGGAAGCCAAAGCACCATTATTAAGTGCATCATTCGTATCTACAGGAACTGGAACATTATTAATTGCCTGACGTTTAGCCCAGTTTTCAACACTATAATTAAATAAATTTACTGCAAATTTACCGTTAGTACCGATATATGGAATAAGATCGTTAAGAGCAAATGTCTGCGTATAACCATCTATGCCTGTTTTGATGATTTTGTCAGAAAAACTTTCTTTTATAGTGAAATCTGCAAGTGAATTTTTCCAAAAATTGTAATAATTATTGTAACTCAATTGCGTTGGGTCCATTCCTGTGGTATTTATCGCCGACAACGTTTCTGTTGCTGTTGGACGACCTTCTAAATAAGATGTGTTTCCTATCCTTGCATAGAAATAGCCTGATGGCAAAATCGATTTGCCACCGGTCATATCAAGATTAGACAATGGATCGGGTGCACAATATATATTGTATCTGTGTCCATGTTCGATGGCGATTTGTGAGGTTGGTTTGTATGTCCCTAGCCCTTCCGCATCTCTCACCTGATTAATGCCAGGGAACAACCTCTCAGCTTCAGTAGCACTAAAAAGCATGTCGTGATTGCCCGGCACGTATGTTACACGAACACTGCCCTGTTTGATAATGGCGTTAATTGCATCAACAATTTCCTGATTATTTTTTACTATCATATCATTATAATCAGATAATTTAGCAGGCAACAAATAGTCCACAGGCATCACCCATTGGTCCATCAAATCACCAGCTATCACTAGTTCAGCAACATTATTTGAGTTCTTGATCTGCTTTAGTAACCTGGTTAGTGCTGGTCTGTTTGTTTGGGTTTCATCGAATTTGTTATCTGCTCCCATGTGAATATCACTTATCACCACGATTTTGGTTTTTTCAATCTTCACTTTGACCAATGTTGAGTTTGCTGTTGTTTGAGCAGAGATGGTTACAAAATTCAATGCAAAAAAAATCAATAGTGCGATGCTTAAAATTAGAATACGACTAGAGAACATTTGGCTTTTATGCTTTACTTTCATTTTGCAAAACTCCTTTCAATTTATTAGATTATTCCATAAATCTACCAAGGTCTTATAACCACTCCCATAATACTACTCCTTATATATTTTATCTTAGATACAACATATCATAATAATACTATATTATCAATATTTGCACTCTTAGCTCATTTTACTTGTTTTACACTGAGTTATTTTAAGAATATCTCTGTTCTCTTAGCGGCATTTTGTCTGATATTTGAGTAATAAAATGCATAGTTACAGCTATGATAGATGCCTTTGCCTAATAATGCATTGCCTGGTGCAAGTTTATCTACATCGGCGGTGCTACAAATTAAAACACCTTTCGCATTATCGACACGCGCATCGGCATATTTACCAGCAGGGATTAAATTTTTATCCTTATCTAGGAGCATGGAACCTAGGTTTTGTTCTGCGGTAGCTAGTGTTTCATCAGTTGTCCAGGTGATTGGATTTATTACTTTCGCCCCAGGTACAGCTAACGGATTAGGTCCTTCCGCCCCAGGCGACTGTGTATTAAATGAAATGATAACCCCTGTGTCATCTGGTCCTTGCGCAAATTTCAAGTGTGGATTTTGTTCTAGATACTCTTCCGTAATGGGGTATCCGATTATATACGCTGCAATCATTTTTTTATAAACCTCTGGGTGCTCTTTCAGATATCCGGATAATAAATTCGCCAATACATTTGATCCTTGTGAATGCCCAGCCAAAATAAATGGTCGTCCATTATTATAGTGTTTGATGTAGTAGTCGAATGCTGCGGTGATATCCGAAGTCGGTATAGTAGCAACTAGTTTTTCACGGTCGACTTGAGATAAATCTAGTTGTTCGTAATAAGGAGCATAAATATTCCCTATGGGCTTGAATACTGAAGCTTGAGAATTCAGTGCAGTTTTAGCTCCTTCTATCATGATTGGATCGTCAATTTTACAAAAGCGCGGCTCATCTGAGCTGATCTTCTGCCATGTAGTCGGACATACGAAAAAAATATCAACAGGCTTGTCAATTGCAGCTGGTAGTTCCAGCCAATTTGCAGCGATTGAATAATCGACTTGCTTATTTCCGCATGCTGAAAAAATAAGACCGATGAACATAGTAACAAATAATAGAAAAAGCTTCTTTATGTGTTTCCTATTTTTTAACATTCTTTTTGCTCCATTAAGATTATTTTTGAAGCAGAACTCCTACATTAAACTTCCAATAAATACCGATATAACCTACTCGAGAAAATTAGAAATGCAATGATAGCGCCGGGGGCTTCCATCCGCTGCCATCCAAGATGCCACTGATACTTTGTTGCTCTGGTGCCATCAGTCTTATTATCACTTGGAATCCTTGACCGCTCGTTACCGGCAACCAGTTTTGTGCCTCCGTAGCATCAGTAGGCTGCAAAGCCTGAAAGAGAATATCAATAGATCCATCAGCATTTTTAGTCAATTTAGATGAATCGTTGAATTGGTTGCGGTTAATTGAGTTTTGAATAAGCAGCCCTTTTGTGTCATACACAGTAATAGACCAACCCTCTTTAGTTGGAGGTGCCTCTGCCATGTGCATTAAATAGCTGTTTGAACCATTTAATGGCTGCATTAAATCGTCGGTGAAGGCCAATGCGAATATGGTTTGATCTGAAGAAAGTGCTCCTAACCCAATAGCAGCAATAACTGCTCGCAGCTTATAGTTTGTGCCGTATGTGCCAAATCCACCAAGAAGATAACCGTTATGTTTCTTGGCACTTTCCCCATAAACGACCCTCGTCTCAGCCTTAATCTTTTCCGGGCCATCTGAGGCAGCATCAGTAAGCCCCCGTGTTATCTCAGAACTTAAGTTAGAGTTCTGAGACGGGATGAGACCTGGTATGATGCCGACACTTTCAAAAGCTTTGAGTTGCACTTTATCCACTTCTGGAGGTGGAAATTGTTGCATCAGCTGACATAGGGTGTCAAAAAATTCCAACCCAGTGGGAAGTTCATACTTTTTCGATGTTATATTTGCCTGTTCTATGGTCGGGAGTTGGTGCTCCATTCCATATTTGCCAAATGGCGTGATGGTGAATCCGTCTTGGATTTTGTTAACGTTAGGGATGTCTTTGACGTCTTTTACTTGTGTGGACCCGATAATCCAGATGCGGTTGTAATCCACTTTGATTTGGCTTGTACCTTGTGGCACGATTATTTCATGCTGACTTGGTCCACATATTACATAGTCTCCTTCTGGAGTGTTATGAGCGCTTCCAAGATTACAGATATCCTCAGTATACGGATCAAGGAGTGCCAGTACAAAATATCGAGCTGTTACTTTAGGTATATGTAGCACCTGTGCCTCATTCGTGAGATCTAACCAGGCGATAGAAGATAGCCCGCTGGCCCCAGGGGCTACAACAACTTTGCTGTTAGAATCGTTAAATGAGCGCACATGGTTGAACTGATTAACCAGGCCACTACTTGCATCTGTCATGCTAAGAAAGGTCTTGTTGGTCTCCAGTAAAGGCAATCCGTAGGTATATGCTTGCAGACCAATATTGTAAGCCTCTTCATAACTAATCTGCGAGGTCTTGGACTTGCAACCCGACACTATCATTACTATCATAATTGTCAGTAGAAAACAAAATACAAAACTTAGTTTTATTTTCAGCTTCACTATTTTCACTTGTCGTGGCTCCTTTACTAAAAAATCACAGTATCAGTTCCTAAAGTTTTGTAAACTTTGTAATTTCTCAAGAATTCTATATACCTTAGTAATCGCGAATAAAATTTGTAAACACAGGTGTCTCTCTAATTGGCAATGTTATGCCTGCAGCGATACCAGCCTTTTGACATCTTAAGAAAAAAGCCATATTCCTTGCGAGTACACGCATTGTATAAAGTCCTTCTTCATCCTTACGAACATCTTCAGGCTTTGCACCATGCACCATATTCCAATAGCGGGAAGAAATAATAGGCATTTCCTGAATAGTAAAATACTTGTTGATTTGATCGAAAGCAGCTGTTGTTCCAGCTCTTCTTGCGGAGATGACTGCAGCTGCTGGCTTCAGGCGAAATGTCTGACCACCATTTCCTAGAGCATCAGAATAAAATAAACGATCCATAAATGAAGTGATTGCTCCACCAGCTGCCGCATAGTGCACAGGAGTTCCAAAAATGAATCCATCGGCTTCCTTAGCTATTTTCATAAAATCATTTACGCTATCATTAAAGACGCATCTCCCTGCTGTTTGGCAGGATCTACAAGCTATACAACCAGCAAGCGGTTTAATACCAATCCAAAATATTTCTGTGTCAATGCCTTCCTCTTCTAAGGTCTTAGCTACCTCTTGTAATGCGGTATAAGTGCAGCCCTTTTCATGTGGACTTCCATTTACTAAAAATACTTTCATCATAATCCTCCTCGTATACGCTTTATAAATTATTCATTTTATTTCTTCCTGATAAATTTCTATATTATCCCTATAAAACCAGCTTATTTCATGTCAAAATCCAATTCGACTACTTGTTAAATATATCAGCCAATCAGTTCTGTTGCAAGAGTCTGATGTATAACCTACTCTGTCACTAAGCTATACCATCCAATCTAACCACCTAACTAGTAAATTCTCCGCCTTTAAAATATTCCCCTAGAGCGAAAAAGGAATTTCTGAGTTTCAGCTTGTGGCCTACAAATCTCAAAAACCCACTATTTATAAGCTTTTTTATATACTTAGCTTTGTATTCTTGACATTAATACCATACACTAAACTTGGCTCTAGTTATTAGAATTGATGTCTTAATGTGATATTTTAACCTTGCGTTCTTGAAAATATATCAATCGGCTTTTCGCAGATTATTAAGAAAAAGTCGTCTTTTGAGAAATTGCGGAGCGAAGAGTAGCACGAAACCTTGCGGTGTGAGTTCAAAAATTATTTTTCGTTCTTACTCAGCTAGAGTTTTTATACGCTCTAAAGCTCTGGGAAACCTAGTATTAAACGTTTCTTCTTGTTCTTGTGGAACATCCATTTTAACAATTAATGTGGTAACTCCATTTTTTTCGGTAAGCGAATAACTCTCTGTCCCACCGGTCCACTCTTTTTCGCGTTCCTGCTGTCCACTTTCTTTTGTGTCTGCATTGTGCCTAAGTAATAAAAAATCATTCTGGTTAAGTTTCTCAATTAGACTGGTCACACCGTAACCATTTACAGATGATATAAACTGGATTTCACTTCCTTCTTTCATTACTCCCTTCATATATGTGCCTTCATCAATAATATTTGCCCAGTCACGGAATGTTATATCATCCCAAAGAGTTGCCCAGACTCTTTCTTTAGAGGCATTTATTTGGATTGAAAATTGAATTTCTTTCATATTTTCCTCCTTATAATAAAAAGTTGTATATAATTTAATATTATCTTATACTCCATAAATCTTTTTTTTGAAAGAAGTTATGTAGATTTCCCTACTAAATTGAAATTTAGTTTATAAGAAGATTACTTACAGCTGTTATAAACTGTTCGACACCCTGTTCAATAGTATCTGTTAACAATACCTGCTCCTCAAAATTTGGTGAAGATGTTAATGTACATTCTATAATGGCATCTTGATTATCATCATCATGAAATACTGTAATCTTATCAAAATTTTTGCCCAAAAATACAGACGCGTATAGTTTGGATATTTCTCTGTTTCGGGCAGAAAGCCATACCTTAAAGTGTCCTTTTTCGTGCATGTAGACTATGGCTATCTTAAGCCCCTTTTCCTTTAAGAGCTTTGTCGTTAATGAAAAATATGACATATCCATATAGCCTTGGTATATACTACTTATGTCGTAATGCGGATATTTTTTAATGAAATTAGCTCTCAATTTACCGATGAAATCAAGTACTCCCTTATATGCCAGCTGCATTTCTCCATGCTGCAAATGGTAAGTGTAATCGCTTATAAGCTCATTCAGAGTTTTCATACATATCCTCTCCTTCAAATTCAATCAATTTCATCTAACCTGCTCATTCAACCTCGGAAACACCTGTATTCAAAGGATTATATCTTTTGCTTGAATGGAGTCTTAAGAATTTCTCAGCGTTTTTTGCCACCGCTTTTCGGCAACTTCCTAGTTGTTCTTCTGCAAAGTTGACAATCGCAACTTGATTACCTGATAAGTCAAAATAATGTTCAAAGCATCCTAGCACTTGCCCACACACTATGCAATTACACTCAGGCGAAGGTTCGCCTTTATTCATATAAATAATTTTTGGTACATCTAGCAATCTCCTGGTGATGTCAGTTTCCAGTTCAGGCTTGGCAAGTACAATTTTCCATGCATTGCCAATAACATTATTTGCCGTAATCATCTGTGAACCTTGAATCAAAGCAAAGTAGTCCTGATAGATTGCCATAAACTTATCTTCGTAATCAACTGTTGAGAGATTAGATAGGGTTATGATTCCATCCCATTTAATGAAACTGTTTTTGTGATGGAGCCATTTGACAATATCCTCAAAGTAGGGATAGATGAGTTCTGGCTTTTGCTCACTCACTATACGAATGATTTTTGTACACACATATTTAATACTGGATGTTTCTGTTAAGACAATCTCAAGCAAGGAATTTAAGAATGTTGTGTTCGCAATGGCTTCAACGATAAATAGATTTAAGTCCTGTTTTGCTTTTAGACGATTTATTAGTGTTTCTTTATCCAAAATACCCCCTCCTTTCAAATTATTTATTCAAGTTCATACCATTATTAGACCAACAACGACTATGCCATTCAATGGTCTCTCAGACAATAATTCACTCAATGTCTAACTATCATTTTGTCATATTTCTACTATATTGGTTGTTATGTTACACAGCTATTTTATCAACTCAACCTTAAAAACAATACTTACCTCAAATCCTCGGATTTTTAAAAAACATCTAAATCAACCACCAACTAAGCACTGATGATAAAACTGACCTCTCGTCAAACACCGACATCTAAATCACTCTGTTATGTTCAAAATCAGTATGTTGGATATATTCCCACAGAGCGATAAAAAAAAGGAGCTTTCAAGTTACAGTTTATGACCTGTAAAACTCGAAAACCCTTTATTTACAGGCTTCTTGCTATATTTACTTATTCACCCTTGACGTCAAGACTACCGCCTCAACGTAGTCTGAGACAATTAATATAATGTCAGCCGCTTGACCTGAACCCTTAACGTTTGCCGGTAAATATCTACCGGTTTTTTTCTTTTTTGAGGCATAAGGGAACATTTCAACGGTTTCTCTGTTCTTGGGAACATATCCATGTATGTTAATAACTGTTGCTATTAATTGCATCTTATAGCATTTCATCCACCTTTAACCAGTTTGGTCTTTTAGTCCAAGTATAAGCTTCACCGACTGTTTAGGCTAATTAAGTTTGGGTTTAGATGGATTTTGTGAAGTCCTGCGATAAGGTAAATAATTGTACAAACCTAAAAATAACAGGGACACTATGGTTGAGTTAACGAGGATAGTTGTATCTGCTTCGCAAGTCCATAGGCAGTCGGAATGTCGCTATCGCTTTCAACTAAAACGCGACCAATAACAAGCACTGAATTATTTGGTGAAGAAATTTGTGACACGACCTGTGGCAAGGCATCTTTCCAACCTGGACCGCTGATAAGATAGTCTCCGCACTCAGTTCCTGTGGTGCGTTTGCCGATGTAGGCAAAAATCGTGTTTTTTGACGGATCGGTAAACTGTACACTGTAATAACGGCCGGCCATGTCTGGCACATGCAAGATTTTCGCTCCTTTACTGAGGTCTAGCCAGCCAATCGTGATGAGAGTATCACGGTTCACGCCTGTAGTCGATAGCTTTGAGCCTGATGCATGAAGAGGGTCAGCAAATAGCTCTTGAGGCTGCATATAGAGCGTGTTGACTGGGATAGGTCCATCTCCAAACCCTTTAAGGAGGATCTCCTTCTTGTATACAGACAAAAGCATACGTGGTAAAAAGTAGATGACAATGAACCATACTGCTACCATGCACGAACCGAAAATCAGCAAATGCTCATATCTCATATGTTCCATCATTTCACCTCCACAACCGGTGGCACTTTGTATTTTCCGGCCAGAATTTCCTCGCCGGGCATATATACTCGTAACCAGAGAATGAATTTGCCCGAAGGCGCTGGCAACCAGTTGGATTCCCAACCTGCCGGGGCGGTGTTCTGAATGTAAATATCCATAGAACCGTTTACATTTGGCACAAGCCCTGTCCGGTCAGACACGCTGTATCGATTGATTGAATTGGGCACAAAACGATTTTTAGCATCCCCCATTGTCAGTGACCAGAACGCATTATTCGGCGGGAGTCCACCCGCCGGAAAGTGCAAAATGTAGTCGTGCTCTCCAGCTAGTTCATGCTTTGCGCCATCTATAGATGCGGTCCAGTACATCGCCTCTTGTTGTATGTTTATTGGGCCAGGAAAGGCTAGGGTACACGCAGCTCGCATCAACATGCCATTTTCAGGAGCGCCGCATCCCAACATGGTACTCCACCCGTTGACCTTTGTGGATTTGATTTTTCCGGTAATGTAGGCCGTGGCAATCGCCAACCCGAAACCGACGATAATTCCTTGAAGCACGTCAGTTCTTACAAGTCTTGTTTGGATAAAGAATAATGATTTGATCATGACATAAGCGCAAATCACACCACTAATCAACACTAGATAATCATATGCTTTTTTGGTCATTTATTTATTCTCTCCTTTTTATAACCCACTACAGTTGTTGAGAACCCCTTACACAATATATTTTCAATTATTCGCATGAATATACAGTTACGACAAAACATCCAAATCCACCTCTTGAAAACACCCAACATCTATACAACTCTGTCATGTTTAAAATCAGCTTGTTGGATATATCCCAAAGAGCTATAAAAAAGGAGTTTTCAAGTTACAGTTTATAACCTGCAAAACTCGAAAATCCTTTATTTACTGGCTTCTTACTGCACTTACTTATTAACCCTTGACATCAAGATAACTGCTTCCACGTGCCTTGGGTAGACAAAAATGATGTCGTGAAGACCTACTGGTTACTTGGCAGAAAACTATTTCCCACTAAAATATTGTATATTGATCCATTGCTCATTTATTATCTTCCTTCTCCAATAATCTCTGTAGTGCATTTTCATCACATACTACACCATGTGCGTTATAAAAATGTTTGCCCCCCTGATTTATCAATTTCCATATACTGACTTTAACAACATTAATGTCTCTGTAAATAAACGGATAGTTCGCCTTTGTACCCTGTTTTGTTTTCTTGGCACTGAATAAGTCCCCCACAACGGCATTGCCGCTATCCAGTAACACTGAAATTGATCCATCTGTATGACCAGGTGTGTGAATTATTTTGCCTTGAGCCCCATAAGGCTCCAGGTCAAAGATGTCATTATCTTTAACAATGATATCAGCGTAAAACGGTTCAATTTCAGGTTCTTTCATGATTTTCATCAATAATTTTGCAAATAGACTTCTGCTTTCAACAGGCGTAGTTTCCCCTTTTGAAAGATACATATCTTCTGCTTTGTGTATCAACACAGGTGCACCAGTCAACTCCTTTACTTTGCTTATCGAGCCTGTATGGTCCAAGTGATTATGTGTAATTATAACCAAAGAAATATCCTTGGCATTTATTCCATTGTCCGTTATATAACGCTTTATTTTCTCAAATGACTTAGGGACTCCCATATCTATAAGGATATATTTCTCCCCTTTGATTAAAAATGCTTTTACAAACCCTAAATCAATAGTCATTATCGTATTATCCAAGCTTTTTCGCACCCTTTTCTGTTTAATTTACTTCCATCAGCAATTCATTATGCTTGATGAACCCTGGAATAAAAGGCGGATTATATCGGGCTAACTCCACTAAACCTTTCACGCTGATCTCTTTTTCTTTTAACCAAGCTAATAGTTCATACTTCTTTTCATCAATTTTGACTGGGTTAATATTGCCTGAGAAGATAATTACAGCTACTTTACGTCCAGCTAGTTCTTGCAACTGCACCTCTGAATTAAGTGGTTTTGGAATACTGTCCATGCTATACTCTTTAGGCATTACAAAAGCGATGGTCTCTTGCTCCTGACCAAGATCATTTAAAACGGGTGTGGTCATTTCAATCTTCTTTTTCTCCTGATTGTTTCCGCTGATGTAACTAAACAATGTATCAAAGCCACCGCCACCCCTTAAATCAGCTTCATTGCTCACTGCTACAATCATTGGTTCATACTCGCGAATTTCAAAGTCACCTTCTTTGATTAATACCTTGTAAGCTGCCTGTTCGATTGCCATAATTATCACCCCTTAATATGATTATGTATAGATGTTAGCAAACTAGCTATATCTCTAGTTTTTTTGTTCCAAAAAACAAAATTAAACGTGGATATATGGCAATGATATCACAAAAATAGCCTTTCTCAAGTTATTTATACGAACTGCTATATTTTTCTAAAATGGTTGGAACTAGTTGATATTTTTCCACATAAAAAAACCACTAAGTATCTTATATCATATACACCCAGTGGCTTAAAATGTTGTTCTATTTAAGTTTAATTTCTAATCAAAATTGCAATTTGCATTCTTATTTACCATTATAGAACGACTTTAATCTTAACCAATCTTTTTAAAATTTACTGTTTGTTCTCTTAAAGAAATCTTTCCTACCTGATAACCATATCGAATTAATTCCTTTTTATAATTTAAAAAAGAATGGTCGATTTTAATTCCAGCAATATTATCTATTTCCCTCCCAAATTGCTAATCTTCCATCACGAATATTTCTACCATATGTCCATCAGGATCGCTAAAACTCCTTGAATACATGAATCCGAGATCCTGTGTTTCATTATACACACCTGCACCTGCTTCGAACGCTAGATCAACAAGTCTGTCAACCTCGAGTCTCGAGTCTACCGACAATGCCACGATACATTGTGCCATATTCTTTGTATCTGGAATATCTTTTTTTGTAAACGAAGTAAAGAACTGTTCCGTTAAAAACATAATATAAATCATATCATTAATAACCATACAGGTAGCTTTCTCGTTCGTATACTCTGGATTGAATTCAAAACCCAATTTTGTATAGAATTTAGTTGTTATTTCTAATGATTTTACTGGTAAATTCAAAAATATTTTTGTGTTCATATTGTTCCTCCTTTAAATTTATTTGCCCAGTCACGGAATGTTAGATAGTCCCAAAGAGTTGTCCAGACAATTTCCTTAAAGGCATTTAATTCGATTGAGAATTAAATTAACCAAATACTGCAACTATGCCTCCAAAGATCGTATAAGTCGCCAAATATAAAACATTATTAATGACTAAAACAATCGGTTTTCTGCCTTCAAATTGTGTGTTAAGGCTATGTGTTATGACAAACCCCATCCATAATACAAATCCAACTAAAGCTCCAGATATAAAATCGGTAGCATTAACACTATGCACTATGATTTGGAGCCCATAAGAAAACAACAGCGATGCAATGACTGCGCCACCCATGAGTCTTGGCATGTTTTTCTTATCTTCTTCCGACATTTCAGTTTTATTGATATCAGCGCCTACACCTATTTGCCAGGCTTTAAACCAAGGAACTATAGGTGAATAGTAAATCCAACTCAGGAAAAAGTTTGCTACAAAAACAAGTATAAAGGGTAAAACTGAAAGTGTGAAATCAATCATATATCTTCCTTTCTCGCTCTCTTTAGAGCAATAATATCAAATTTTTTCATTTTGAGAAATGCCTTCGTCACTCTACCAATTTCCGCTTCAGTTCCCTCTGACAACAACTCCCCCATAGAACTTGGTATAATTTGCCAAGACAGACCAAACTGATCTTTTACCCAACCACAGGCTTCAGCTTCCGGCACAAAAGAGAGCTTATCCCAATAATAATCAATCTCATTTTGATCATCGCACTGGATCATAAAAGAAATTGCTTCGTTAAATGTTGCGTCACCACCATAACCGTGGTCCATCAGAACCATTTCAAGATCAAAGACCTCTAACTCTGCATAATTAATTTTTGCCCGAATATCATTTGCGCCACCTTCGGGATAAAAATTTACATATCCAACTTTTGATTCTGAAAAAACACTCACATAAAGATCCAAAGCTACTTGTGCCTTACCGCACACTTCCATTCCAAATAATAGGCAGGGTCTTATTTTTTTATGTGCATGTAGCTCTTCAACCAGCATGATTTGCCAGTTCAATCCGTATTTGTCGCTTATCCAGGCATACCACCCACTAAAATCATAAGTATCTAGTGGCATTAACTCACTTCCACCTTTTATCAGTGCATCATATAACCGATTCACTTCTTCTTTTGTTTCACACGCCACCATTAAAGAAATTGAAGAATTGAATGTGAAAATCGGGCCGGCACTAATCGCTGCAAATTCGATGCCGGCTAGTTGAAAGCTCACAGTCTGTGCATCCCCCGATGGTGTGCCGATGAGTGTTGTTGTATTCAAAATTTTTGAATCATCAAACAAACTGGCATAGAGCTCTGCTGCCTCTAAAGCCTGTGTATCAAACCATAAATGAGGTACAATTTTTTGCATAAACACCTCCACAATTGATTTTTGTATCATTGGCTACTTCATATAGCCAATGATTCACTATATTTCTTAAAGTTATCTAAAATACATTGCCAGCCATATTGTTGACGCTCATGGGTATTTTCAGTTTCAGGATCAAAATCTTCACGAACAATGACACCGCCATCTACTTCCTCGAAAGTGACAATAATCTTTCGGCCATCTTCAAGTGAGTACGTATAACCTTTATAAGGTGCAACTGCCTCATAAATCCCTTCAAAATCAAATCCAAAACTGCCGTCCTTGGCTTCCATTCGCGTCGTAAATTTTCCATCTACTCGCAAGTCATTTTTTGCCCAAGGTGAATGCCAATCTTCTGAAGCAAAACTCCAATGGATGATATGTTCAGGGCTCGTAAAATGGTCCCATATGCTATCTAAGGACCCTTTTACTTTGGTAGATACAGTAATCATATTAAATTCTCCTTTCTGATGATATGACTTAACCGGAATCTAATTTCAAAAATACTTCAACACCCATACCTTTTATGATATCCACATAGAGATTATCAACAAATCCTGCTCTTACTTAAGTCGCTGTAAGACACCTTTTCGCTTTGCAACATTTTTATAATCCCATTGAATTTCAATTGATTTAATAAGCCATCGCTTTAGTTGATCCACATTTATTTCATCAGGATTTGTGTACCATACTTCGGCTGCCTTATATTTCCCTACAGATTTTAGCCCCTCTTCATTAAAAGTCTGTCCGCTCCAGAACAGTAATTGGACATGATTTTTAAGTTTACAATAACCAACAATCGGATTGTCGTCTAAAAACCAGACAGGACTCCCATGCCAGATTTTGCTCACCATTTCTGGAAAATTCCCATCAATTTCATTCATTAAGAGACTGCAAATTATTTGATCTATTTCAGAAAGAGATAAATTATATTTCTGTATATCCATGTTCATAGCAAACCTCCATGAATGAATTAAATTGCACTGTTGTATTATAATCTCCTTTGCTTTTGTATCCATCATTCAATATCAAACAAGTTTTTTCTTTCAAATTACCATTAATGTTAATGATTCAAACATTAGGCACATTAATTATACACAGATTATATAGCTAATGAAAATCATCGTCAAGCAGACGAAGGTTTAAGTGATTTCATTTTAGATGGACTAGTGAATGCTTTTCAGCAGATATACAGGTTTAGACGTTAAACTATAAAACATTTACTTCATTAATAAACCTCACTAAATCTGTCGAATGAGCAGTAGATATGTTCCCAAATACAAAAGCCACTGAATGTTATTTATACACTCAGTGGCTTAATCTATCGATATTACTATGTTTATCGCTTTTCTAACTTCACCACACACTCCGAAGTGGTCTGCGACCAATCAAACTTCGCTATGCTCATTTTCTCGGGCAGACTGTGCATGGGTGGTACTAATTGCCTACCGCGTCGCGTTGCTCCTTGTAAGCAAAGTAACCGCCTCAACATGGCCGGTATTTGGAAACATATCCACACCTTGCACTTTTTCTACCTTCATGCCTTGTGCTTGAAAATATTTTACATCTCTTGCTAAGGTGCTTGGGCTACAAGAGATATAGACTATGCGTTTTGGTGCTAATGCCATAATAGCCTCGAGTGCTCTTGGCTCGCAACCATTACGGGGTGGATCTAGGATGATAATACTATTTTTCGGTACATGCTTTTGTAAGAAGTCCAGTTCTACCTCTACTCTACCGCTATGGAAGCTAACATTGTGGATGTTGTTCTTGATGGCATTATCTTGAGCTGCACCAATAGCTGCTTTCACACTGTCTATGCCTAGCACAATTTGTGCTTTTTGGGCTGCAAGTAGGGTGATGCTACCCATGCCGCAATAAAGATCTAAAACAAAGTCCTCTTTCCCAATTTGTGCTTGCTCTAATGCAAGCTGATACAGGGTTTGCATTTGTTGATAATTAACTTGGGTAAAGGTTGGTGCATCAAGTTGGAACTCCAAGCCACCAATAATTTCTGTTAAATGCTCTGCGCCACCAATATGGTAGTAGCTTTCTAGTCCTTTATGCTCAGCAACATAATAGAAGCTTACTATTTCTGGATAGTCTTTTGCTAAGGCTTCTGTGATTTGTTTTGCCCCAGCCGTATCTGCTCTGCTACCAGTAATTAAGAGCATAATTTGTCCATTGCTCACCTGTCTTATGGTAAGCTCTGAAAAACTGGCACGCTTTTCCTGTTTGCCTTGGATTTCCAAAAAAGCCTTACTAATTTGATCAAATATTTTTGGTACTAAGAGGCAACGGTCAATAGAAATTAGGGTATTGCTATTAAAGCCAAAGTATCCTATAACTAACTTTGCTCCTCGCCATTCTAAGTGATAGGTAACTTTGTTGCGATAGCCAAACTCTTGTGGTGCGCTAATGAATGGTAAAAAACTCTCCTCTGGCACATTGCCAATTCTAGTCATGGCGCTTTGCAGAATAGTTGTTTTAATGCTATTTTGCTCTGGCCTTGTCGCATGCTGTAATTGGCATCCTCCACACTGCCCGAAATATGGACATGCTGGGGTTTGGCGTTCTGGATTAGGCGCTATGATCGTGACTATTTTAGCTTCCCAAAAGGATTTCTTTTTGCTCATAACTTCTACACTTATTTCTTCACCTGGAAGGGCAAAAGGTACGAAAACTGCTATGCCTTGATATTTCCCAACTCCTTTTCCTTCGTGGGTAACATCATTTATTTTTATTGTAATTATTTCTCTTTCCATCTGTGCTCGCTCTCTTTTTCATATTTGTACTCATCTTAGTTATAGCCTATTTTTTCCCTAGTGTCTAGTAAAGAATAAAAAAGCGCAACAGTTGTGCTCCTCAACTATCTGCGCTAATGGAAAATTTCATCTTTGCTTGCTACCCTTCATGCACCAAAATCCACTCAACAAGTACAAAACCCCCTGGTCACAATAAGCTCAGCCGTAGTTGATAGAAATACTGTACAATTGGGTGTTTCAGCTTCATCTTCTCCATCATGTTTAAGAGTTGCTTTTTACCAACTCGTTTGTCCACCAAAGCCAAAATATTCAGTAGAATATCAGCACTCTCTATGCTTTCTTCTATAGAAATAGACAAAAACTTCTTTGCTACAATACTAAAATCCGATTTGCTTAGTGCTGACTGTGCTGTCCACAGCTCTTTGGCATATTCTGTTAGTTTTCTCTTTCTGGCAATTACTTTTAGCCGCTCTTCTGGGACTGTCCCCTTAGTGTCTTTTCTAATCGCTTCAATTTCTTCCTGGTTTATCGGAATTTGCAGATCCGCATCGTCCTTTATTTCCTGCTCCGTCTGATACCATCTGATTAAGCTCGTTGCATCACGCATCTTAAAGATGTGCTTTTTATCTACTGTAATATAACTTTGCCCTGCTTTATCGGGTAAATATCGGTAGCTGGAGGCACAGTATTGCACCCTACCAGCTAAAGTAGGCGAGAGAAAGCTTTCTAGAAGTTGCTTCATTTTGCTCCAGACCATGTTTTACCCCTTTTAATTTGCATTTTTAACTTTTTTTATTGCTTGGCTGGGTCAGGATTCGCAGCTTAAGATAACATATTTGAAATTAATCTTAAAAAGTGTTATGCTGAACACTTGCTATATAAAACAAGCTGTTCAATTGTGATTGGCAAGGTAATAGAAAAAAAGCTTGTTATTCTAAGCTTTTTTAGTGATAAAGTGAGGTAATAATATGTTAAAAGTTGATAACCTATCCTACTCGTTTCCGCAAAAAGATCTATTTAATAAGATTTCATTTTCTCTGGAAGCTGGTCAACATTGTGCTTTTATAGGAACAAGTGGCAGTGGAAAAAGCACGTTGATAAATATGCTGTTAGAGCCAGAAAAATATCTGTTCGATGGAAAGCTGGAGATAGACCCCAGTTGTCGAATTGGTTATGTAAGTCAGTTCTCAGAGCTAGACAAAACAGAAGAAATTACGGTTTTTGAGTATATCGGGGAAGAATTTATTCAACTACAAAATGAACTTGTAGCTATTTGTACTGCAATGGAAACATCTACGGATATTGATTTTTTACTGGAAAAGTACCAACAAGGGTTAGACGCCTTTGCTGCAATTGATGGAGATGATTTCGAAAGCAACATTAAGAAGCAGTTAAATCTAGCAAACCTCAGCAAGCAAACAGACCTTATGGTATCTGAGCTTAGTGGTGGAGAATTCAAGCTTATTCAAGTGATTAAGGAAATGCTCACTAGTCCAGACTTAATAATTATGGATGAACCAGATGTGTTTTTAGACTTTGAAAACCTTACCGCTCTAAAAAATCTAATTAATACCCACAAAGGAATATTGCTCATAATTACCCACAACAGATATCTCCTGAATCACTGTTTTAATAAAATTGTGCACCTTGAAAACACCGATCTCCAAGAGTTTGATGGAAAATTTATCGCTTATAACTTATCATTAATTCAGCATAAAATCAAGTTGCAAGAACTAGCTCTTGCAGATAGCGAAGAAATCGAGAGAAATGAGCTAATAACCGATCGACTAAGATCTATCGCATCTAACAATTCGGAAGCTTCTAGAGGGAAATATCTCAATGCTAGGGTTAAATTTCAAGAAAGATTAGAAGCACGTAAAGCTATAGCACCATTTGTCGATATAAAACAACCGTATATAAGTTTATTGACAGATAAGGTAATCGCTGAAACCATCGTTTTAAAAGTCCATGATTATAGTGTTCATTTTGAGGATGTGCTTTTAGAAAATGTTCGTTTTGAGATTAAATCTACCGATAAGGTTGCCCTTGTCGGTCCGAATGGTAGCGGGAAAACCACTTTACTCCGAGAAATCTTTAAAAACAATCATGCTTCTATTGAAATAAATACAGAAGTTAGCATGGCTTATTTATCTCAACTGCAAGGCGAAATACTCAAAGAGTCTAATACGATATTTGAAGAGTTCTTCGCTGCTGGGTTTAAGAGTTATAGAGAGATTAGATCATATCTTGCCAACTATGGTTTTGAAGAAGAAGTTCTTGAGCAAAAGATCAGCACTTTGTCAGGTGGCGAAAAAAACATCCTGCAACTGGCGAAAATTTCTGCTGGTAGAGCAAACATACTGCTGCTGGATGAACCGACAAGCCATTTAGACACTCATTCGCAAATAGCGCTGGAGAGAGCTATCAAAAGCTATCAAGGTGCGATTCTCATGATATCCCATGATATCTATTCTATTGTAAACTGCATGGATTATGTTTTAATCATTGCAGATAAGACGATTAGAAAAATGAGTATGAAGAAATTCAGAAAGCTGATTTATACTAGTCATTTTGACAGAGACTATTTAGAACTTGACCAAAAAAAGCAAGCGATTGAAATGAAAATAGCCTTGGCCTTGAAAAATAATAATTTTGCTCATGCAAAAATTTTATCTGAAGAGCTAGAAGAGCTAATTAAGTTGTTTTAAGTGATAGTAGCTTTCCATTAAGTCATAGCCTATTTTTTCCTAGTGTCTAGTAAAGAATAATAAATCATGTTATAATAAGCCCGAAAAATAGATACTTCGGAGGTAATTATATGAAAAAAGAGCATATTATAACTATTGCTGCTCCTGCCTTACAGCAGAGCAAAAAAACTGGTGCCTGTGGCAATTGTCAAGCTTCCTGCCAATCAGCCTGTAAGACTTCTTGCACGGTAGGCAATCAGGCTTGCGAAAGCAAAAAATAATTGGACAACTTGGGGCGGTAATCAACCGCCCTTTTCTTATGCTTATAACTATTTTTTTAAGGAGGGACTTGTTTTGCAATTTACTGAAGATAAAATACATTTAATCGACAAGGGAGAAATCAAAATTCTCTTAGATGTGAATAGCGGTGCTGTGCACCTTTTAGATGAAGAAACTTTTGCTGTGTTGCAAACTTTATTGGTAAATGGGAATAATTGGGATAATTTACCAGCCGTTGCCGATTTGGCTGGAATTCGGGACAGCCTTGCCGAACTGCAAGCACAAGGACTGCTCTTGGCGGTCGATGATGAAATTTTTCCACGGGGCAAACAAAATGTGCTTAAAGCCTTATGTATGAATGTAGCCCATGACTGCAATTTAAACTGTCATTATTGTTTTGCTTCTCAGGGTGATTTTGGCGGTGAACGCAAGCTGATGCCAGTAGAAGTTGGCAAACAAGCGGTAGATTTTTTGCTTAAGCATTCTGGTAGCCGCACTTTATGTGAAATGGATTTTTTTGGTGGCGAACCATTAATGGCTTGGCCAATGGTACAAGAAGTTGTTTTATATGGTGAAGCTGAGGCAGACAGACTAGGTAAAAAGTTTCATTTTACCATGACTACCAATGGCGTACTTTTAACAACTGCTGTGCAGAATTTTCTCAATCAACATGAGATTAGTACTGTTTTAAGCCTTGATGGTCGCAAGGAAGTCCACGACCGGATGCGCCCTACCTGGACGGATGCTGGTAGTTATGACCTGATCTTGCCGAAATACCAAGAATTTGCCGCCAGCCGGGATGATTATGTGATTCGCGGCACTTATACCCATTTTAATCTAGATTTTGCTGCCGATGTGCTGCATTATTTTAAGGAAGGGTTTAAAAATCTTTCCATGGAACCAGTGATTGGTCCAGTTTCTGCAGATTTCTCTTTGCGTCCAGAGGATTTTGCCACCATTGAGCAAGAATATGATCAGCTAGCAGAAGCTTATTTGGAACTCTACCGCTCAGGCAATGAAATGAATTTCTTTCATTTTAATGTTGATTTAGATCACGGCCCCTGTTTACCTAAGCGCTTAACAGGTTGTGGCGCAGGTGTGGAGTACTTTGCTTTAAGTCCAGAGGGTGATTTATACCCTTGCCATCAATTTGTAGGTAGAGAAGAATTTAAGGTAGGTACCCTTGCTACTGGAATTGAAAGGACCGATTTGGTTCAGCAGTTTTCAGAAGCACATATTTATAATAAACCCCTCTGCAAAGCTTGTTGGGCTCGCTTTTTTTGTGGAGGTGGTTGTCATGCTAATGCTGAAGAGTTTAATCAAACATTGCTCACGCCTTACGAACTTGGATGTAGAATTCAAAAGAAACGCTTAGAAGCTGCTATCTATGTACAAATAATGAAAAAATTAGGATGATTGACGATAAACACGAAGAGCAATAGGCATGCTTATTGCTCTTTTTTAGATTTATTTTTAGATTGTTGCAAGTTTTTTCCAATTTAAGAGTATTATAATGCTCCATTTTATGGTATACTGCATGGTGAATATGGGTCTAAAGGAGTGATATTGTGGCAAAAAACACTGGTAAGGACAACATGCAAGATGATAGTTTTCCAAAGCGTAAAGTAGCGGAAGATTTTGAAATAGAGCAAAGTGGTCCTGAAAAAGATTGGGCTGTTTTTAGCTACAAGAGCATGGTCCAAAAAGAACAAGCATCCCATAAAATTGTTGCTAAAGAACAAAATGTACCAGAACCTCAAGAGAAATTATTAGCTAATTTCTTTAAGAATAAGATTAATCCTCAGAATAAAGATGAAAATGCAACAGCAGCAAAAGCAGAAAAAAACACACCTGTTGCAGAAAAATCTCAGGCAATAAGCCTAGAAAAAGCAGTAGCCTCAGCTACTGATCCCATTGATCAAGCTTGGGAGCATCGTGAAAGTGTTTGGGCAGATGATGAGAATCAAGGTCTTTTAGCAAATGGCAAAAGGCTTTGGTACAAGTTAATTGAAAATAAAACAAAATTTTCAAAATATGGTATTGTGGCTATTTCTGTAATTGCCCTCGTAATTGTAGGTAGTTTTGCCTATGGCTATTTCAGCAAAGTAGAAGCTACTGCCATCTCCGTAGATGGACAACAGGTTGCTCTTGTAGCCTCTGCAGCTGATGCTGAAAAACTCTTAGCTGAGGTACAAGCTGAGTCAGGTATGGACACGGCAGAATTTAAGCAGGATGTTCAGTTTGCTAGTGTTCGTGTTAAAGAAACAGAGTTGCTGGCTTACTCAGTTGCTAAAGAAGCCATTTCAGAGAATATTGATATTGTTATTCCAGCAGTAGAATTAATGGTTAATGGTACAAGCTATGGTTTCTTCAACAATGAAGCTACTGCTAAAAAAATTCTTGAAGAGGTTGCTAAGTCTAGCCTCCCAACCTACAAAAATGCTAAAATTGTTGTTAATAGTATTGAGTACACAGATAAGATAGTCTACAATACCACTAAAATTGGTCCAGATTTTCTAAGTGATACTGCCACTGCTAAAAAGCAGTTACTCTCTGGCAAACAAGAAAGCAAAATTTATATTGTTTTATCTGGTGATTCACTTTCTACTATTGCTAGTAAAGTGGGGATGAAACAAAGTGAAATCAGAAAAAACAATCCTGAACTCACCGAAGATAATCCACTTTTACATGTTGGACAAAAAATTAAGCTCACCCAAATGGTTCCTAGTATTCATGCGGTGATTAAATACAGTGTTGATAAAAATATTAGTATTCCTTATACTACAAAAATCAAAAATGATAGTAGCATGGATCCCGGCACACAAAAAACTCTTCAAGCAGGTGTACTAGGAGAGAAACGAATAGTATATGATTTGGTGGCAAAAGATGGACTTGTGATTGGCAAAAATCTTGTGAGCCAAGAGATCATAAAACCTGCTACAACTAAAATTATTGTTAAATCAACCCGCATCGCACTTTCTTCTCGAAGTGGATCTAGTGGACTAAACTGGCCTATTAGTAGCCGCCGCATTAATGCATATTTTGGTTCACGCAGCAGTCTTTGGAGCAGTTCTAGGCATACAGGTCTTGATATTGACGCATATTATGGACAAGCTGTCTATGCAGCAGCCTCAGGTACAGTGATCAGTGCAAGCTGGGGTGGAAGCTATGGTTATGAAGTAGTAATCAGTCATAGTGGTGGAGCTCTTACTCGCTATGGTCATTGTTCCAAGCTGTTAGTACATGCAGGTCAATCTGTAACCCAAGGCCAAATAATTGCTAAGGCTGGTAGCACTGGTAATAGTACTGGCACACATTTACACTTTGAAGTTATTGTTAGTGGAATTTGCAGAAACCCTCTACCATATTTACGTTAATACTTTTAGAGCTGCTTCAGTCATCCTGGAGAGCTCTTTTTTTTCAAAAATCCTTGCTTTTTTATAGCTACCATACTAGGATTAAAAAGTATCTTATTCCAGAATTAGGTTGAAAGGGAGTTGCTAATAAATGTTATATGATGTGATTATTATCGGTGGTGGTCCTGCTGGCATGACTGCTGCCCTTTATGCCGCTAGAAGCGGTTTGCAAGCGGTTTTAGTTGAGCGGGGGGCTTTAGGCGGTCAGCTAATGAAAACAGATTGGATTGATAATTATCCCGGCTTTCCTGAAGGAATTGGCGGCATGGAGCTAATGAATAATTTTGCTTTACAGGTTGAGCGTTTTGGCGTAAACACGCATTATGCCAATGTGGAAAAACTAGAATTAAGTGGAGATATCAAACGAGTACTTACAGATGATGGTGAACTAGAGGGGAAAACAGTAATTATTGCTACCGGTTCCGAACCAAAACAATTAGGTATTCCTGGTGAAATAGAATTTACTGGTGCCGGTGTCTCCTACTGTGCTGTTTGTGATGGGATGTTTTTCCGTGGTAAAAAGGTAGTGGTGTTAGGTGGTGGAGATACCGCCTTAGAAGAAGCAGAATATTTAGCAAAAATTGCTAGCGAAGTAATGCTTATTCACCGTAGAGATGCTTTTCGTGGAGCTAAAATTCTAGCTGATAATGTCAAACAAAATGATAAAATCAAACTGCTCCTCAGCACGAAACCACTAGCAATTGAAGGCGATAAAAAAGTTACCAGCATTCGTTTACAGAACCTAATTACTAACATAGAGTTTACTGAAGCATGTGATGGAGTCTTCGTGTTAGTTGGAACCAAGCCAAATAGTGAGTTGCTCATAGAACTAACCTTAGATGCACAGGGTTATGTATTAACCGATGAAGAGTTAGCAAGTAATATACCTGGTGTATTTGCTTGTGGTGATGTACGTAAAAAACCACTGCGACAAGTCAGCACAGCAGTAGGAGATGGAGCTATAGCGGCAATGAGTGCTAGCCACTATGTAACGAATACAGATGGAAGAGCATAAAATAGTTCTTTTTACCTTGGTAAGTGGTAGTTCTGGCAACTGCGCTTATATCGGCACCGAGGAGCAAGGGTTTTTAATCGATGCAGGAATTACTGCCAAAGCTTTATGCCACGCTTTTACTGAACATCAAATTCCTTTAAGTAATATCAAGGGAATTTTACTGACACATGAACACCGTGATCATATTGGCGGATTAGGAGTACTAATGCGCAAGTTACAGGTACCTGTTTTTGCTACTAAGGGAACTTGGCTAGGCGTAACCTCCATGCACTCCCTTGGTAAACTACCCGATGGCCTCAGCTATACCATTAGTAGTGAAAGCACTTTGCAACTAGGCAAGTTTCACTTAACTGTGGTAGCTACCTCTCACGATGCTAATGAACCTGTTGGTTATCTTTTTCGCTGTGGCAATAAAAGCTTGGGCTATGTTACGGATACAGGCAATCTTAGTATTAATGCTAGAGAGCTCTTGCGTGATGCCACAGCTTATATCATCGAGGCAAATCATGATGAAGACATGCTCCGTAGGGGACCTTACCCTTACTATCTAAAACAACGCATTGCTAGTGCCAGAGGACATATGTCCAATAATTTTTGTGGGGAAATTTTGCAAGAGCTTTTAACTGCGAGTTGCAGTCATGTGATTTTAGCTCATTTAAGCTCAGAAAATAATACCCATCAGCTAGCAGCTGAGACTGTGCTAGCATTACTATCCGAGCATCCTTTCCCTTTGCCAATTATAACCATTGCTCCAAGATTTACCAGCCATCAAAAAGTAGAAATATAAAAAGAGACTGTGACAGTAGCCCTAGAAATGGGGTTATGGTTACAGTCTCTTCTTCCTTTAATACAAGCTTTCATAACTGGTTAATAGCTTTTTCTAGCTGGAGCAAGGCCTTTTCCAAAACGGCAAGTGGACAAGCAATGTTTATACGCTGAAAGCCTGCACCACCAGCTCCAAACATTTCCCCTGCATCAAGCCAGAGACCTGCTTGATGAATGATGAGTTCCTCTAATTGCAATTTACTCAGCCCAAGTTCTTGAAAGTCTAACCATACTAAGTATGTTCCTTCTGGCTCCACAAGTTTAACCTTGGGCACTCTGGCAATTAGAAAGCTTTGGACAAAAGCAATGTTTTTCGCTAGATACTCATTTAATTCTAATAGCCATTCTCTGCCATTTGTGTAAGCAGCCTTACAAGCAGTCATGCCCATAATGTTCAGTTGGCTATAACCGCTTTTGGCAATCTCCTCTTGTACTTTATGTCTTAAAGTTTTGTTTTCAATGAAGATGTTCGAGATTTGCAAACCAGCCAAATTAAAAGTTTTGGTTGGCGCTGTGCAAGTAATCGTCTGCTGAGAAAATTCCATCCTTAAATTAGCAAATACTAAATGTCGATAACCTTGGTAAACGAAATCTGCATGAATTTCATCAGCAATCACAAGCACATTGTATTTAAGACAAATTTCGCCTAAACGCAGTAGCTCAATTTTTGTCCATACTCTACCTACCGGATTGTGAGGGCTACATAAGATAAAGAGCTTGACGCTATTTTCACGAATCTTTGTTTCAAAATCTGCAAAATCAATATGATATTTTCCATCTTGATAAAGTAACTGATTAACCACCAACTTGCGTTGATTGAGTAAAATTGACTCAGCGAAGGGATAATATACCGGCTCTTGAATAAGAACCGCATCTCCTTGCACTGTTAATGCACGCAGAGCAGCGCATATTGCAAAAACTACACTAGGAGTTTTTACCAGCCATGCAGGCTTGATTTCCCAGTCAAAATAATTTGCAAACCAGTTTTGTAGTACCTTAAAATATTCTCGGCTACTTTCAGAGTAGCCAAAAATTCCATGTTGGCTTTTGTCAACTAAGGCAGCAATGATTGCTTGCGGTGTTTTAAAATCCATATCAGCAACCCAAAGTGGCAGGATATCCTCAGGTTTCCCACGTTGCAAGGCAAAGTCGTGCTTAAGAGAATCCGTATTTTTACGATTAATTATTTCATCAAACTTAGAAAGCAAAACTAATGCACCTCCAATGCTTGTGCAAGATCCGCTATTAAGTCCTCAACAGCTTCTATACCTACCGAAAGGCGCAACAAACGTTCGTTAATTCCTTTTGCTTCTCGTTCCGCTTGGGGCACGTCAGCATGGGTTTGTAGCATCGGATAAGTAATGAGTGTTTCCACTCCCCCTAAGCTTTCTGCATATTGAATTATCTCTACACGTTCTAAGATTTGTTTGGCAGTTTTTTCGCTATCCACTGCAAAAGAAATCATTGCACCAAAGCCTTGTGCCTGTCTTTTAGAAATTTCATAAGCTGGGTGAGTTGGAAGCCCTACATAGTGTACAGCTTTGATTGGTGCTTGTGTACCAAGCCAAGTAGCTAGCTTAAGAGCATTATCCTGTTGTCTTTCCATCCGGATAGCCAGAGTTTTAATGCCACGAATCAAAAGCCAACTGTCAAATGGAGCTAGGCAAGCTCCATTTGTTTTATAAATGAACCTAAGTCGGTCAGAGAGCTCCTGTGAAGTTACTACCAAAAAACCTGCAAGGGTATCATTATGACCATTTAAGTATTTGGTTCCGCTATGAATTACAATATCCGCTCCCAGTTTTAAGGGCTGTTGGAAATATGGGGTTAAAAAAGTATTATCCACAATCAACAAGAGCTGCTTATTTTTGGCTATTTTTGCAACTTCAGCAATATCCGTAACCTGCATCATCGGGTTTGTTGGAGTTTCAATAAAAATAGCCTTAGTCCCAGGTTGAACTTTTTCCTCAATTTTATTGCAATCTGAAGTATTCACAAAATCAAAACTAATCCCATTTTTCATGGAAATATTATGAAATAATCTGTGAGAACCACCATAAAGATCGTCTGAAGCAATAATGTGATCACCTGGAGCAAAAAGCTCAATTACAGCTGCAATAGCAGCCATTCCAGTAGAAAAAGCAAGAGCATCAATGCCAGCTTCCAAACTTGCTACCGTTTTCTCTAAATGTTCCCTAGTAGGGTTTTGTAAACGCGAATAGTCATAGCCAGTGCTTTCTCCAACTGCTGGGTGAGCAAAGGTTGCAGACTGAAAAATCGGCACACTTATGGCACCGGTACAATCATATTTATCAGTATTTCCATGTATACAAAGAGTTGTAAGTTCCATCTTCTTGCTCCTATCTAACTAAATATAAAACATAAAAGCTTGATCATTTTTATGCTTTTCTGCTTCGTTTAGTAAATCACTTAGGGTAATTTTTTGTAAAGTTTGCTCAACAGCTTGGTCAAGCACATCAAAAGCCGCTAGCTGCATAGCCTTTTCAATTTCTGGTGCCTTGCTTTTCACTGTTTCTTCGGTACTTTCGAAAAGCGAAAGCTCTATGGCAGCTAACATCTCATAAGCAGTTATCTGCTGTGGCATGCGGGTAAGCTGATATCCTCCTTGCGCTCCTTTGACAGAATTCACCAGCCCACCTCTTTTCAAGAGGGAAAAAACCTGCTCTAAGTAGATTTTAGAAATACCTAGCTTTTCAGAAATACTGATAACCGTAATGTACTCGCCATTATTATAATTCTCTGCCATGCTAATCATAGCAGCCATTCCGTAGCGCCCTTTAACTGAAATTCTCATCACAAGACCTCATTTCATACTTATACTATATGTTTACATATTATATTTTACTAGTAGCTCTTTGTCAAGAATATCTTGCTGGTGAAAGCATGAAGTATAGCAAAATTATTTTTTTTACAATCACTTGACAAAACATCGCTAAAGTATTATATTAGAATTAATATTAAACATATATGAATTGTTTAATATCCCTTATATTTGGAATGGAGGTTATTTTATGTCAAAAATTTATCAGAGTCTCACCGATTTAATCGGTAAAACACCCCTCTTGGAGCTTTCAAACTTTGAAAAGACGCATGACTTGCAAGCAAAGCTTGTAGCAAAGCTAGAATATTTTAATCCAGCAGGTAGCGTTAAAGATAGGATTGCCAAGGCAATGATTGATGATGCCGAAGCAAAGGGTCTCCTCAATGCTGGTTCAGTAATCATTGAGCCTACAAGTGGTAATACCGGTATTGGTCTTGCTTCTGTAGCAGCAGCAAGAGGGTATCGTATTATTCTCACTATGCCAGAAACAATGAGTATAGAACGCAGAAATCTCTTGAAAGCCTATGGTGCAGAGCTTGTGCTTACTGAAGGCGCTAAGGGGATGAAGGGAGCCATTGCTAAAGCTGATGAGCTAGCAGCAGAAACTCCAAATTCGTTTATTCCTGGTCAGTTTGTCAACCCAGCAAACCCAGCTGTTCATAAAGCTACTACGGGTCCAGAAATCTGGGATGATACTGATGGTAAGGTAGACTTTTTGGTAGCAGGCATCGGCACTGGAGGTACTATTACTGGAGCTGGTGAGTTCTTAAAAGCAAAAAATCCGCAACTTAAAGTTATTGCAGTGGAACCTTTTGATTCACCTGTACTTTCTGAAGGTAGACCTGGTCCTCACAAGATTCAAGGTATTGGAGCTGGTTTTGTGCCAGTCATTCTCAATACCAAGGTGTTTGATGAAATTATCACTGTGAAAAACGAGGATGCCTTTGTGACTGGTAGAGAGCTTGCTAAAACCGAAGGATTACTCGTAGGTATTTCCTCGGGTGCAGCTTTATGGGCTGCTGCAGAACTAGCAAAAAGAGCAGAAAATGCAGGGAAAACCATCGTGGTTATCTTACCTGATAATGGCGAAAGATATCTTTCCACAGCTCTGTTTACAGAAACAAATTAAAAATATTTTGGTATGATTTGTTTTTAGTGTGAATTTTATTAGCGTTGTTCATGATTTGCATTTGCATAATAAATCATTTGAAAGAAAGTAATAATTATGATTTAAGTAAACTAAAACAATAAAAGTGGGGGTAACTAAAAAGGTTACCCCCACTTTTGTGAATTTTAAAGTATAAAATAGAACAAGGATAAACCTCTAGTAAAATGTTGTCACCACAACAACATTTTACTAGAGGTTTATCCTTTACGCGTCCAAATTTATGTATCTATTCTACTTAATCTTGCGGAATTTTTGATAGCGTTCCTCTACTATTTCACTAATAGCTAACTTTTGCTTTGCTGCGATAAACTCCATTATTTCTGCTTTTAGCTTGCTAAAGGTAGTTTGTAAATCCTTTCCTTCTTCGGGAATAATTCGCTCTATAACTCCTAAAGCTAAGAGATCATCCGAGGTAAGCTTCAAGCACTCTGCAGCTTCCGCTGCACGGCCTGCATCTTTCCAGAGGATACTTGCACACCCTTCAGGTGAAATTACGCTGTAGATAGCATTTTCTAGCATCCACACCTCATTGGTGACAGCAATAGCTAATGCTCCACCGCTCCCACCTTCGCCGATAAAAATAGCCAAGGTTGGAGTTTTTAAGGTCATCATTTCCATTAAATTCTCAGCAATTGCCTGTCCTTGTCCGCGTTCTTCTGCTCCAATACCGCAAAAAGCCCCTGCTGTATCAATGAAAGTGATAATCGGACGACCAAATTTTTCTGCTTGCTTCATCTGACGCAAAGCTTTGCGATAGCCCTCTGGATGAGCGCTACCAAAATTTCTCGCCAGTTTTTCCTTGGTGCTTTTGCCTTTTTCATGAGCAATTACCGTGACAAAGTGCTGCCCAATTCTAGCAATACCGGCAATAATGGCCGGATCATCACTAAAGCGGCGATCCCCATGCAGCTCTGTAAATTCATCAAAAATACCTGTGATATAATCCACGCCTGTAGGACGATTTTTTGCTTTTGCTGCTGCTACTCTTACTTTCGCTTCCATTAGGCTTGCACCTCTTTTGTTTGTTGCTGATGGGTACGCAACATTTTTATCAAGAAATTCTTCTGTTCTTTGCGCGCTACTATCTTGTCGATAAAACCATTTTTTAGTAAGTATTCTGCCCTGCCTAAACCTGGTGGGAGCTTTTGACGAATAGTTTGTTCAATTACTCTTGGCCCAGCAAAACAAACCAAAGCTTCTGGTTCAGAGATAATTATATCTCCTTCCATGGCAAAGCTAGCAGTTACACCGCCTGTAGTTGGATCTGTAAGCACGGTCAGATAAAAACCTCCGGCGTCACTAAAGCGTTTTACTGCCCCACTAGTTTTCGCCATTTGCATTAAGGATAATATTCCTTCTTGCATCCTTGCGCCACCTGAAGCAGTAAATCCTACAACTGGTAAACCTTGAGCTTGGGCATATTCAAAAAGCCGAGTTATTTTTTCTCCCACTACAGTACCCATAGATCCCATCATAAAGCCAGGCTCCATCACAAAAATTGCTACTGGATAGCTTCCGATGGTAGCTATACCTGTAATAACTCCTTCTTTTTCTTTGCTTTCCCACTTAGCTGCTTGCAGTTTTTTATCGTATTGGGGAAAATCTAAGAGATTTGTGGATTCTAAATCTCCCCAAAGCTCTTCAAAACTCTTTTCATCGGCAACTAAATGCAGTCTTTGTCTGCCATTGATGCGTAAATGCTTGCCACAGTGAGGACAAACAAAAAGGTTGTCTTCCAAATCGCTGGAAAAAATAGTTTTTTTACAACTTGGACAAGTAGTGCACAGTTCATCAGGAATATTCACAATTGCTTGCTTTTGCGCCTTAGCAGAACCTGTTAGCTCAAGTTCATTTTGCGGCTTTTTAAATAAATCCTTTAACATGTGCTATCACCTCGTTTCCAAATAATTTGTATAATAAACACCACTTTTAAAGGCTTCGCTGGCTAATAATTCTATTTGTAATTCACTATTATATTCAATCCCACTGATAATTAACTCAGCTAGCGCTGCTTGCATTTTGCGAATTGCTTCTTCTCTAGTTTTTGCATAAACAATGAGTTTACCTAGCATAGAGTCATAAAAAGGAGGTACATTATAACCTTGATAAAGTGCTGTATCAAAACGCACCCAAGGACCGCCTGGTATATGCAGAAAATCTATTCTGCCACAGCTTGGGCGATAGTTCAGCTTAGGGTTTTCCGCATTGATGCGGCATTCAATTGCACATCCTTCTAGTTTGATATCTTCTTGCTCTAAGGAAAGCGGTACGCCGTCGGCTATTCTAATTTGCCATTTCACAAGATCAACCCCCGTGACCATTTCTGTCACTGGATGTTCTACCTGCAGTCTGGTGTTCATTTCCATGAAATAATAATTGCCCTCTGTATCAAGTAAAAATTCTATTGTTCCTGCATTCACATAACCAATTGCAGTAGCTGCTTTAATCACATCTGCTTGCATTTTTGCTCTGGTTGCTGGTAGCAAGGTAACGGCAGGACTTTCTTCTAAAACCTTTTGATTTTTTCTTTGCATGGAGCAATCACGCTCACCCAAACAAATCACCTTACCATAGGCATCTGCTAACAGCTGCATTTCGATATGCTTAACTGGACTGAGATACTTTTCTACATACATGCCACCATCACCAAAGGTGTTAGTAGCTTCTTGAGATGCTGCTTGGAAAGCTGCCACAAAAGCGCTTTCCTCACTGACTAAACGAATACCTCGTCCGCCACCACCTGCTCTAGCTTTAATTAAAAGTGGATAGCCAATAGTGCTAGCTTTGGCTTTGGCCGCGTGTACGTCCTCCACGAAATCACAACCAGGCACTACTGGCATCCCAGCAGCTTGCATGGTTTTTCTTGCTCTGTCTTTGTCCCCCATAGTAGCAATTAAAGCACTACTCGGACCGATGAAACTTATATTACACTGCTCACAAAGAGCGGCAAATTTTGCATTTTCTGATAAGAGCCCATAGCCTGGATGTATAGCTTCTGCCTTGGTTACTACTGCTGCAGAAATAATTGCTTGCATATTGAGATAGCTAGCTGTTACATGTGCTTTGCCAATACAGATGCTCTCATCAGCTAGACTCACATGTAGCGCTTCCCGATCTGCTTCACTATATACTGCCACTGTGGCAATACCCATTTCTTTGCAGGCACGGATAATCCGCACTGCAATTTCTCCTCTATTAGCAATTAATATTTTTTGAAACATTTTATCCCTCCATCAGCGCAAAGGAAAATTCTGCTACTGCTGCTACTTTTGTTCCTACATAAGCTGTACCATGGGCAAAGTAAAAAGGTGGCTTTTTTTTATCTAAGCTACACTTTACAACAATGGTATCCCCTGGCTGTACTTTTGCTCTGAATTTCACTTTATCCAGTCCAGTAAAATATGGTGTTGTGGGTTTTTCTTGATCCTGCTGTAAAAGCACACAACAAGCCTGTGCCATAATCTCACAGAGGATTACACCTGGTACTACGGGATTGCCAGGAAAATGACCTTGCAAAAAGAATTCATCCCCCCGTACTGTATATTTACCAATCGCTTCTGCTGCTACTAGCTCTGCTTCATCTAAAAGCAGCATCGGTGTTCTATGAGGTAAAATTTGTTCTATTGCTTGTCTATCCATTATTACACCTGACTTAGGCGGAAAAGCTTAGTGCCAAATTCTACTACTACACCGTTTTCCACACAGATTTCTGTTACTGTGCCTTCTTCTTCTGCTGTGATTTCATTCATGAGTTTCATAGCTTCAATAATGCAGAGCACATCACCTTTCTGAACTCTTTTGCCAACTGAGACAAATGGTTCACTGGTAGGTGAAGCTGCTTGATAAAAGACACCTACCATAGGTGAGAGAATTGCTTTGCCAGTTTCAACTACTGGAGCTACTGCTACTACAGGACTTGTAATGTTTACAGAGCTTGCTGCCCCTTGTGTTACTGTTGGGCTTGCTGTTACTATTGTTGTGCTATTTTTTTCTAAACGGATGCGTAAATTACCTTCTTCCACTTCTAAAAGGGTTAAACCACCCTCATTCAAGATTTGGGCAAGACTTGCAATTTTTTCTATTTCCATTTTTTAACCTCCTAATTTATAGCTTGCGAAAGGCGATACAGGCATTATGCCCGCCAAAGCCTAAGGAAAGGGATAAACTCACATCAACTGCTGAGCTTCTAGCAATATTGGCAATACAATCCAGATCACACTCTGGATCAGCAATTTTATAGCCAATGGTTGGTGGTAATTCACCTGTTTTCAGCGCCATAACAGCGGCTATTGCTTCCACTCCGCCAGCTGCGCCTAGCATATGACCTGTCATAGATTTGGTAGAACTAAGTAAAACATCTGTATAAGCCCTTTGTCCCAAGGCTGCTTTTATCGCCATGGTTTCTCCCTTATCATTCATCGGGGTACTAGTGCCATGAGCATTAATATACATTTTTTTAAAATTCTCACAGTTTCCTTCTGCCATAGCTCCCTTAATTGCACGGGTACCGCCAATTGCTTCAGGATGTGGGGCTGTCATATGATAAGCATCGCAGGTATTGCCATAGCCAACTAGCTCAGCATAAATATGAGCCTCTCTATTTAGAGCATGTTCATATTCTTCAAGTATTAATACGCCGGCTCCTTCTCCCATCACGAAACCGTCTCGTTCTAAATCAAAAGGAATAGAAGCACGTAGTGGATCTTCGCTTTTAGATAACGCCATACAGCTAGTAAAACCAGCAATGCTAAGTTCATTAATAGCAGCTTCCGTACCACCAGCAATAATTGCATCAGCGTAACCATGACGAATTGCCCGAAAAGCTTCTCCCAAAGCATGAGTAGCTGTAGCGCAAGCTGTGACAACTGGCAAATTAGGTCCTTCTGCCTCAAAGCGGATTGCTACTAAGCCTGCTGCCATATTGCTTATCATCATCGGCACTAAAAATGGTGACACTCTACGGGGCCCTTTTTCTAGCATCTTAATTGTTTCATTATACATTGTATCTATTCCGCCAATACCAGAACCCAAATAAACGCCAAGTCGTTCCTTTGCCATAGTGCCCTGTACGCCGCTGTCCTGCATTGCCTCAGCAGCTGCCACCAGCGCAAATTGAATAAAACGGTCATAACGCTTAATCTCGCTAGCATCTAAAACATTACTAGCATCAAAATCTTTGACTTCAGCGGCTAACTTTACCTTAAACTCCTCAGTAGAAAAATAGGTGATTTCTGCAATCCCATTTTTTCCCAACAGCATATTTTCCCACATAGTTTTTACATTGTTGCCAATCGGGCTTACAGCACCCATCCCTGTAACTACTACTCTTTTCATCTTTTTCACCTAGCCTCATATTCTAGTTTGAGCGAGGCAAAAACCTCTGCCACCGACACGATTTTTTCTGCTAAATATCCTCTCGCCCCTGTAAAAACAAAGGCCTCCTCCAGATTACCCGCCCTAGCATTTAGCAGGGCATGAGCGATACAATAAGGTGCTTTAGTCTTTTGACAGGGTTTTAAGCAATTATAATCACATCTGCGTGGCTGTTTTTCTCCCCGCTTGACTGCTGCTAAAAAATCACTATTAAAAGCTCTACCTGGTAAGCCTACAGGGCTAGCAATAAAACAAACGTCTTCTGCTTTTGCCTGCAAATAAGCCTTTTTAAAGGCGATGTCAGCGTCACATTCCTCTGTTGTCACAAAGCGGCTACCCAATTGCACAGCACTCGCTCCAAGCTCCAAATACTTAGCAACTTCAGCACCATAATAAATGCCACCAGCTACAATAATTGGAATTTCGCCAAAGGGTTCCAAGGCTTCTTGCACCTCTAATAGTAAGCTTTCTAGCGTGCAGTTTGCATCTGTCAACTGCTCCATCTTAAAACCTAAATGCCCACCAGCAAGTGGACCTTCTAGCACAAAAGCATCTGGTAAATAATTATATTTATCCAGCCAGCGCTTGGCAATTAATCTAGCTGCTTTGCCAGAGGAAATAATCGGCACTAGCTTGGTCTGACAATTTTCTATGCGGAGGCTAGGCAAATCCAAAGGCAGTCCTGCTCCTGCAAAAATCACATCTGCACCAGCTAGCATCGCTTCTTGTACTAGTTTGGAAAAGTCTTCTAAAGCTACCATAATATTCACACCGATAATGCCTTTTGTCTTAGCCTTAGCTAAGGTAATTTCATTGGTAATGTTTCTATCTTCACCTAGAAAAGTAAGTCCTACAGCTGAAATAACGCCTATTCCACCTTGTTCTGCTACTGCACTGGCTAAACCACTTAAAGAAATACCAATGCCCATTCCACCTTGTACTATCGGTAGGGGGATAGAAAGCTCACCCATTTTCCAGCTATTTTTTTCCCAGCTTTGCATAAGCCCTCCTATATATAAAGACCACCGTCTATTTTGATTACTTCACCAGTAATATAGCTGGCTTTGTCACTGGCAAGAAAAACTGCCATGTGGGCAATTTCTTCCGCTGTGCCAAAACGCTGTAGAGGAATCTGTGCTTTAATTTTTGCTTGTCTTTCTTCCGCTAATAGTTCTGTCATTTCTGTAGCTATAAAACCAGGGGCAATAGCATTACAGGTAATTCCTCTTCCTGCCAATTCTTTTGCTATGGATTTGGTGAAGCCAATTAACCCTGCTTTAGCAGCCGCATAATTGCTCTGTCCTGCATTACCCATTAAGCCAGAAATTGAAGAAATATTTATAATTCTGCCAGCTCTTTTTTTCAAGAAGTGTCCATATAAGTTTTTCACAAGATGAAAAGCACCTGTAAGACTTACCTCTATAACCTCAGAGAAATTCTCTTCGGACATAGTGCCTAGTAACCCATCTCTGGTGATACCTGCATTATTAACTAAAATATCTACTCCACCGAAATCCGCTAAGATTTTGGCTATTGTAGCCTTGACCTGTGCTCCATCTGCTACATTACAAGGATAAGACTTGGCAATAATTCCAAGATTACTTCCTTCTAGACAAACCTGCTCTGCTGCTGCACTACTATTTGCATAGATTATCGCAATGTTTGCTCCTTCTGCCGCTAGAGCCAAGGCAATAGCTTTGCCAATACCTCTTGCTCCGCCAGTAATCACTGCTGTTTTATTTTTTAACATAGAGTAATTCCTCTCTAATAAGCTCTAAATCTGCGCTATTCTCCAGCTTATAAACACGAGCTTGAGGCGCTATTTTGGCGACTAACCCACTAAGCACCTTGCCTGGTCCTACTTCAATAAAACAATCAATCCCCAGGGCTAAAAGCTCATTAACCGTCTTTTCCCATAGTACAGGATGATTAGTTTGCTTAACTAAGTAATTAGTTAAATCAGTGCCATACTTTTCTCCTGTCAGGTTAGCGTATACTGGTATGTTAAGAGGAAGCAAGGTAAAACTTTCCAAAACTTCTGCTAATCCTACCGCTGCCCCGTCCATCATGGGGGAGTGAAATCCGCCACTAACGGCTAGTCTTATACTTCGTCCACCTAATTTCTTCACTTCTTCAGCCAAATAACTAATTTTTTCTTCTTTACCTGCCACCACCAATTGTCCTGGACAATTATAGTTTACAGGATATAATTCCTGACCTTGGCATAATGCTTCTACTTGTTCATTTGTTAATTTGAGCACTGCAAGCATAGCTCCAGGTACTTTTTTTGCTGCAGTAGCCATTAGCTCTGCTCTTTTTTGCACTATACTTAATCCAGTTTGAGCACTGTATGCCCCAGCAAATGCTAAAGCAGCTAGTTCACCTAAAGAAAATCCTGCCACAGCTACTGGCTCAATTCCTAATGCTCTCACAGCTGCTGCTGCTGCTAAATCAATAGCATAGACTGCAGGCTGAGTATTATGGGTATCTTGCAATTCTTCTTTACTACCGCTAAAGCATAAAGCAAGCAAACCTGGCCTTAGCTCTTCTAAGCTGGCTAGCAGTTTTTTAGCCTCTATACTGGTATCGTACAGCTCTTTGCCCATTCCAGAATATTGTGCTCCTTGTCCGCTAAACAAAAAAGCTATTTTAGCCATTTTGTCGCACCTCCAAGGGCTGCTCTTGCTTCTATCATCAAGGAAGTGATAATTTCCTTAGCACTTTCTTCTTTTTTTAACATACCGATAATTTGACCAGACATAAAGCAACCTTCCGTCTCTGATCCCTCTTGCACAGCTTTACGCAAAGCACCTGCACCTAAAAGTTCCAGCTCATCATTACTGATGTTGCTGTCAAACTCATATGCGAAAAATTTACGTGTCATGGTTGTTTTTAAAGCCCGCACAGGATGTCCTAAGCGCTTGCCAGTAACAATTGTTGCTATATCCGAAGCTTTTAAGAGCTTCTGTTTATAATTATCATGAATTTCACATTCTTTTGCCAATAAAAACCGAGTACCCAACTGCACTCCACTAGCACCTAACAATAGACAAGCTGCTACGCCTCTGCCGTCCCCTATGCCACCTGCAGCAATCACAGGAATTTGCACAGCATCACTGACCTGTGGTACCAACACTAAGGTTGTTAAATCTCCCACATGCCCACCTGATTCGCCACCTTCAGCAATCACAGCCGTAGCGCCAGCTCGTTCCATCAGTTTAGCTAAGGCTACTGAAGGAACTACTGGTACAACTTTAATTTTAGCTGCTAACCAAGCTGGTATAAATTTAGCAGGATTGCCTGCACCAGTGGTAACCACTGGTACCTGCTCCTCTACCACAATTCGAGCTATTTCTTCCACAAAAGGACTCATTAACATTACATTAACCCCAAAAGGCTTGGAAGTAAGCGTTTTTACTTTCTTAATTTCTGCCCTTAACCAGTCACCATCTGCATTCATGGCCGAAATAATGCCCAACCCACCAGCATTAGAAACTGCTGCTGCTAGATTGGCATTGGCAATCCACGCCATACCTCCCTGAAAAATAGGGTATTCAATCCCAAACAGGGCACAAATTTCCGAATTCAACATCATAGCCCTAGATTAATTTTGTAATGGCTGCTGCCACGTCTTTGATTGTTTTTAACTCTCCGGTGATTTCTAATTCAATATTGAAGGCTTCCTCTAAGCTCATTACGATTTCTACAGTATCTAATGAGTCTAAACCCAGTTCCTCAAAGCTATTCTCAATATTTATTTCTGTTATTGGGCACCCTTTATACTCTGCTAATATTTCGATAATTTTCTCTTCAACCATAATTAATTCCTCCTAATTTTCGCTTTTAATATTATTTTTACTCCATTTTATCACACAAGCTCCAGTGGTAAGTCCTGCTCCAAAAGCACTCATTACCAAAAGCTGACCTGCCTTAATTAAACCAGCGCTACAAGCCTCATCCAATAAAATTGGAATGCTAGCTGCTGAGGTATTGCCTTTACTCTGCATATTATTTAAAAACTTTTCCTCTGGAATCGGTAATCTCTTGGCTGCGGCCTCTAAAATCCGCATATTTGCTTGATGTGGTAAAACATAATCCACTGCTTCTGGCGTAATCTTGGCAATTGCTAATACCTGCAAAATATCCTGCACCATAGCCGTTACAGCAAATTTATAAATTTCTTTTCCATCCATATGCATATAACAATCATCTTCATTTTGTGTGAGATATGGACAATTGCCCTGAGGATTTTTAGCGTACAGGGGAGCAGCATTGCCAATTGCACTAGTAGTAAGGGCAAGTAGGTCTTCCCCACGCTCTAGTACTACAGCTCCAGCTCCATCACCAAATAATACACTAATATCTCTTTTTGTCCAATCTACTAAGTGACTCATGGCTTCTGCTGCTATTAATAAAACTCGCTTTGCACGACCACTTGCAAGCAAAGCTGTTGCTATTTCTAAGCCATAAATAAAACCTGTACAAGCAGCATTAAGATCAAGACTAGGACAAGTTGCTCCTAACTCCTGCTGCACTAGGCAGGCAAGAGATGGTGTGGCGTATTCATTGCTAAATGTTGCACAAAGTAAATAGTCGATGTCTGCAGGACTACAATTTGCATCTGCTAGCGCCTTACTCCCTGCTCTTGTGGCAAGTTTACTTAGACCCTCTTCACAAAAATGTCGTGAACCAATACCTGTGCGGGAAAAAATCCACTCGTGGCTGGTATCTAGTAGCTGGCTTATTTGATCATTCGTTTTACTCAAACTAGGTAATGCGCTACCGGTGCCTGTTATTTTTATACTCATTGTTTTTTCTTCAGCAGCTTACGCTTAAAAAAGGCATTCAGCTTGACCATCCCATAATAAAGAGATTCACGCTCTTCATCATTTAAGTCTCCGGAAAGATTTCGCACCATTCGTTCATGAAAAAAACGATGGGCTGCTTCCATTTTTTTACCCTGTTCTGTTAACACAACAAAAACCATGCGTCCGTCTACAGTGCTCTTAAGCTTTTCTACATAGCCTTTTTTAACAAGCTTATTGATGGCAATAGTCACCGAAGGTAGAGTGATACCTAAGTTCTCAGCGATATCACTAATTGTTCTATCTGTATTTTCACCCTTGCCTACAGACTCTAAAAGATGTACTTCACTAATTGAAAGATCATGTTCAGCTTGCTTAATCGCCTCTTCTTCTACTTTTAAGATAACTCGGAAAGTATCCACTAAAATATCGTTGAGCTGGCGGCTAAATGCTTCCACTGCTGCACCTCCTTTATTTGGAATTTGCTCTTGTTTGACCAGTTAATTAGCTTGTTAAACTAATTAGATTGTCAAACTAATTATATAGATTAGTCTCTACTTGTCAAGTATAATTTCAGCATTACTGAGGCTCTGATTTTGGAGGAAAAGCCCTACTAGCGATAAAACAAAAAATAAAATTTGGCACTGCAATTCCCAAAAAGAATAAAAGTGGTACTGTAAAGGAAAAGGTGTAGATGATCACACTAACTAAAATTCCCACAGCTATTACTGCAACTATTCCAGTAGAAAAATTAGCTGCCGCAAGGCTAATCGCCTTTTTACAGCTAGCTATAACAGTTAGCTTTTCCTCTACTAAAACTGGGTAGAGATAAACAAAGCTCACTAGTAAAAAAATCTCTATGCACAGTGTCAAGAAAAAAAATAGATAAAAAAGCATGTTTGCTCTAGCCCATAAT
Organism: Clostridia bacterium; assembly: GCA_037141195.1. GTDB lineage: Bacteria > Bacillota > TC1 > TC1 > JBAXCZ01 > JBAXCZ01. The sequence continues at coordinate 46,014 of JBAXCZ010000001.1, read as the reverse complement.
AAATAAAAATAGAGTGCAATCCCGCCACTTGCTAAGGTAATGCTGGCAATAAATCCCAGCAATATTCCAGCAAATCCATACTTTTTCAGTGCAGTTAAAAACTCCCTACCCACCTGCACCTGCTCACCTTTTACTAAGGCTAGATTGCAAGCTGTTAGAGCTGTCCATGAAGCTCCAATGGTGATTAAGGGTAAAGAGCAGAGTAAAAAAATAAAATTAAGTTTTACTAATGTAAAAATCTCCCACCATAAAATCGCAAAAAAACTGGCAAGAGGATTATTTGAACGCTCATTTTTCGGTTTCATCCTGGCTTCCTTTCTGCAAAAAAACGGGCGACCATGGCCGCCCGCGCTGTTTTTATTTACAAATCATTACTAAATTTTTGGTGGTTACTTTATCAAATAAGTGTAAGTATTCTAATTTTACTTTTAGGTTAACTTTTTCCAGCTTTTCTAAATCAGCTAGTAATTTTGACCTAACAACTGCATCTTGTCCACCTATTTTAACATGTAAATAGGCTTCACTACCCATCATTTCAGATATTTCAAGTGTTGCTTCTATGCAACTACCATCCTCATCACTATTATCACAAACAACAAAGTCTTCTGGTCTAATTCCAACTGTAACATCACAACTAGTTATACCCTTTAGGCTTAAAACTTCTGCTTTATCTTCCGGCACATCATATTCTTTACCAAAAATGTCCAATTTATAACCAGTTGCAGTTTTAATCAACTTGCCATCCTCAAAAAAATTCATTTGTGGCGAACCGATAAAGCTGGCAACAAAAAGATTAGCTGGGGTATGGAAGACTTCTCTTGGAGTACCTATTTGCTGGATAAAGCCATCCTTCATCACAACGATACGGTCACCTAAGGTCATTGCTTCTGTTTGATCATGGGTTACATAGATAAAAGTAGTATTAATCCGTTTTCTTAAGCTGATAATTTCTGCTCGCATTTGATTGCGTAATTTTGTATCGAGATTTGAGAGTGGCTCATCCATCAAGAATACTTGTGGATCTCGCACAATGGCTCTGCCAATGGCTACCCGTTGACGTTGACCGCCAGAAAGTGCCTTTGGCTTGCGTTTTAAAAGTTCAGTAATGCCAAGAATTTTTGCTGCTGCTTGTACTTTTTCCTCGATGACTTCTTTTTTTTCTTTTTTCAAGGTTAAAGCAAAAGCCATGTTGTCATACACTGTCATATGAGGATACAATGCATAGTTTTGGAAAACCATAGCAATATCTCTGTCTTTTGGTGAAATATCATTGACAAGTCTCTCACCGATATACAGTTCCCCTTTGGTGATGTCTTCTAGCCCTGCCACCATACGCAGTGTCGTAGATTTTCCACAGCCTGAAGGCCCTACCAGCACGATAAATTCTTTATCGCCGATTTCTAAATTAAAATCGTTTACAGCTACAATGTCCTTCTCATAAATCTTCCACATTCCTCTTAACGATACCTTTGCCATTTTCTTTGCTTTGATAAAAGCGCCTCCGCACTAGTACCTTTACAGATAAGCTTGCTGCTTCTCTGCTTTACAGTAGGTCTCCACACTACTGCAGCTCAAGCCTGAGCATACATACTCCTCTCTTTTAATCACTGTGGCTAAGTATGTAGAGTAGCCTCAGCGTTATTTAATAGGTCTTTTAAAGACCAACTTCATTTTACTTTATTTGAATATTAAAAACAATTATAATCTGTAATAAATTAGAAAAAAAGAGGAATGCACCGTAGCGCATTCCTCCCAAAATTTGTTTTATGCTTTACCGTTGCAACCTAAAACATTGATAATTTTATTGGCTACTAATTCCTTAATTGCTTCTCTCGCAGGTTTTAAGTATTGACGAGGATCAAAATGTTCTGGATGCTCTGCTAAATATTCACGAATAGTGCCTGTCATGGCTAAACGCAGGTCACTATCAATGTTAATTTTACAAACTGAAAGGCTAGCAGCTTTACGCAGCATTGCTTCTGGCACGCCTTGTGCTCCTGGCATACTACCACCAAACTTATTTATTTTAGCTACATACTCAGGAATAACAGAAGATGCCCCGTGCAACACAATCGGGAAACCCGGTAAGCGTCTGCCTACTTCTTCCAAAATATCAAAGCGCAACTTTGGTTCATCCTTAAATTTAAAAGCACCATGACTTGTACCAATGGCAATAGCTAAGGAATCAACCCCTGTGCTATGTACAAATTCATCTACCTCGTCAGGGTCAGTATAGCTAGAATCCTCAGCAGCCACCTTAATTTCATCCTCAACACCAGCAAGTCTTCCCAACTCACCTTCTACAGTAACACCTTTATCATGGGCATATGCTACAACTTTTTTAGTTAATGCAATATTTTCAGCAAATGAAAGGTGAGATCCATCAATCATCACAGAGGTAAAACCTCCATCGATGCAGGACTTGCAAAGTTCAAAGCTATCACCATGATCTAGGTGTAAACAAATTGGTAGCTCAGTTTCAATAATAGCTGCTTCTACTAGCTTCATTAAATAAGTATGATTAGCATATTTTCTTGCTCCAGCTGAAACCTGTAAAATTAACGGGGCATTTTGTTCCTTAGCAGCCTCGGTAATTCCTTGGATAATTTCCATGTTGTTAACATTAAAGGCGCCAATGGCATAACCACCTGCATAAGCTTTTTTAAACATTTCTTTTGATGTTACTAATGGCATAATCTTCACTCCTTTTTTTATAACTTATATTTTAGCACATTGTATTTTATTTCACAATGACCAAACGCTTTTTTAAATTATACCTGCAAGCTGATTTTACCTTGACTAATAGGTAAAATATCAGCCTCTGCCAAAAGCTCTGGTTGCAAGAGTTCTAACCCCGTACAACTTATAATAGTTTGGATTTTTTTATTCACCAATTGCATCAACTGCTCTCTTCTTCCTGCGTCTAACTCTGAGAGTACATCATCTAAGAGCAGCAAGGGATATTCTCCAGTTTGGGCATAGATGGATTCTAGACTGGCAAGCTTTAGAGCTAAAACAGCTGTTCTATGCTGTCCCTGTGAGGCATATTCCTTGGCTGATTTGCCATTAATCAAGAGAGTTAAATCATCGCGGTGAGGTCCTTGCATAATCATTCCCCGCAGTCTGTTTTCCTCTTTGCTGGCTTCTAATTGAGCAACAAAGCTCTCTTTACTCAGCTGTTCTCCTTCTAAGACAAGTGAGCAAACATAAACAATTTCCATCTCCTCTTTACCCTCAGTCATCTTACGGTGAGCAAGGCGAGCTAGCGGTCTTAGTTTTCTCAGCATAGCAAGGCGAGCTTCAACTATAGCTGTCCCATGTTCTGCCAATTTATTCAGCCAGACGGAAAGCAAAAGATCATCAGGCCTAGCATATTTTTTTAAACACTGTTTGAGATACGCATTACAACTAGCCAAATTCTTCCGATAATGTTCATAATGAAAATAATAATCTCCCGCAGCCTGCATAACTTCATGATCCAAAAAACTTCTACGCATAGCAGGTGCTCCTTTAAATAAATAAAGGTCATCAGGAGAAAAGAAAATTGCTTGGAGTTTACCAGTTGCCTCTCCAACTTTTTTCATTTCCTGTTCATTAAAAATAATCTGCTTTTTTCCTTGATAATAAGTAATTTGTAATTTATGTTCGTTCCCTTTAGCCAAAAAAATTCCTTGCAACTGAAAATGTTCAGTGCCCTCTTGGACCAACTGTGCATCAGTTCTTCCTCTTCTACCACTAAAAGAGCTAAGATAGCTAATAGCATCTAAAAGGTTGGTTTTACCTTGAGCATTTTCACCTACGAGGATCGTAATTTTTTTTCCAAAAGCTACTTCTTCCTTGCTATAATTGGTAAAATTAACCAAATGTAACTCTTTTAGTTGCATTTTAGCCTGCTTCCTTAACAACTAAATAGCTGTTTGCTCCTACCTTGACAATATCTCCTGCAAATATTAATTTGTTTCTCCCAAGGGCTAGTTTTCCATTTACTTGCACCGTTCCAGCTAAAATAATTTCTTTTGCTTCACCACCACTATTAACAATGCTTGCCCATTTTAAAAACTGGTCTAATTTAAGTTTTTCTGTACTAATAGCAATTTTTTCCATTTGGGGCTCCTTAGATTAATTTCATTGGTAAAACTAAAAATAGATACTCATCACTTGCTTCTATTGGCCTTAAAATAGCTGGACTTTGCACACCAGTTAAATCAAAATAAATTTCTTCTTCTTTCATTGCCTTCAAAGCGTCAAGCAAATATTTTAGGTTAAAACCAATTTTAGTCTCTTCCCCTTCAAGGAAGATAGCAATTTCCTCATGAATATTTCCTACCTCAGCTGATTTTGTATCTATAGTAATCAATTGTTCGCTAATATCTAAGCTAACAGAGCAAGCTCTGTTTTTCACTTCATCTCTTGCCATTAAAAAAGCTCTCTCTAAAGCATCTGAAATGCTTCTGCGTAATAGTCTTACTCTGCTTTTATAGCCTTTAGGAATAACCGCTGCATAGTCAGGAAAAGTACCTTCAATTAATCTCGTTGTAATTAAAAGATTATCTAAATGATAGGCAACATAACCCTTACCAATTTGTAAGGTTACTTCCGTATCTTCAGGTCTGAACATGCGGCAGGCTTCTACAAAATATTTAGCAGGAATAATTGGATTACGCCAATATTCTGCCTGTCCTTCTTTTTTCAAAAGTTTTATTTTTTGATAAGCTAAACGATGAGTATCAGTAGCTACAATATTTAAGCAGTCTTCTTGTAAATCAAGTAAAATTCCTGTAAAAATCGCCTTATTTCCTTCTTGACCAGCAGCAACAGCAGCAAAATGCACGGCATTTGCCAACTCATCAGTTTTTAAGGTAAAGAATAAACCATCAGCTGGTTTGCCAAGCTGTGGAAATTCTTGAGCATTAAAGGTATTTAATTGCACAACCGATTTTCCATAAGTAATTTTTAATTGGCCATTTTCTAGTATTTCTAAATCTAAGAGGATATTTGGTAGTTTTTTTACTAATTCACTAAAGTGTCTAGCAGGAATAACTGTAATTCCTTCACTGAATATTTCTGCTCTAATTTTATACTCAATACTGATATCTAAATCTGTTGAGCGGAAAATTAAATGACCTTCCTTTGCTTCTATCAAGATACCAATCAAAATAGGCATAGTCGTTTTTGAAGTGATAGCTCGGAGAGAGAGATTTAAGGCTTCTGTTAGTGAACTTTGCATTATTGAGAATTTCATTTGGTGGTCACCATTCCTCTTTTTCTTTTTTAAAAATAGTAGTAGTAGTAGTAGATGCTGTTAATCATGTGTGTAAATTGTTAATCTCTTGAAAACAGGGTATAAAAGTTGTTGATTTAGCTGTGGATAATTGCTCTTCTTATTTTAACATTATTCACAGTATTCACAAGCAAGCTCTTAAAAAAAAGTATGCACCCTATAATTGCCAGATGCATATATTTTTATTCATAATTTTTAACTAGCATAATCATCTCTTCCACATAACCTTTAAGTTCATTATCAGCTCGCATATCATTAGTAATTTTTTCATGAGCATGCATGACGGTAGTATGATCTCGACCTCCAAAATATTTGCCAATTTTTGGGAGGGAAAGATCTGTTAATTCTCTAGTAAGATACATAGCTATTTGTCTTGGAAAAGCAATAATCTTAGTCCTTCTTTGAGATGTAAAATCTTCTAGTCTTATCTTGTAATATTTAGCAACAACTTCTTGAATTGTACGATAGGTAATTTTAGCTTGTTTATTATCAACTAAAATATGCTTCAGGGCTTCTTCCACAAGTTCTTGATTGATAGTTCTTTTTTCCAAACTTGCATAGGCAGAAATGCGAATCAACGCACCTTCTAATTCCCTAATATTTGAATGAATGCGGTCTGCAATGATATTTAAGACCGAATCATCTAAGGAAATATTATCAAGCTCAGCTTTTTTTCTCAGAATAGCAACCCTTGTTTCAAAATCAGGTGGTTGAATATCAGTAATAAGTCCCCACTCAAAGCGAGAACGTAATCTATCTGATAAGGTTTCAATTTCTTTAGGAGGACGATCGCTAGAAATAACAATCTGTTTATCATTTTCTCTTAATTCATTAAAAGTATGGAAAAACTCTTCTTGTGTTTGTTCCTTTTTCTCTAAAAACTGGATATCGTCAATCAGCAACACATCGATTGAACGATATTTTGCTCTAAATTCATCAGTAGTACGATTCTGAATAGAATTAATCAATTCATGGGTAAATTTTTCAGAAGAAACATAGAGTACTTTTAAGCTAGGGCTAGCTTCTTTGGTATAATTACCAATTGCATGCATTAAATGAGTTTTCCCTAGACCAACTCCACCATAGATAAAAAGAGGATTATAAGCCTTTGCAGGCATGTTTGCTACCGCCTGTGAAGCAGCATAAGCAAATCGATTCTTCTCACCAATGACAAAGGTATCAAAAGTATATTTACTATTTAACGTTGAAATATCTATTGGTCCTTCTCCGAAGCTTCTATTTTGTATACCAGAAAAAAACTCAGGCAAGGGGGATAAGGCAGGTTCGGGAATATTAGTAGAGATTCCTTGCTGGAAACTAATTGTTGGATGAAGGCCAGTAATTTTCATTAAGGCATCTTCTATGTAAGAAAAATAATTATTTTCCAGCCGATGTTTGACATAAGGTGTATTGACAGCAATTACCATATGTTTCTCGTCAAGGGCTAAAAGCGAGGTGTTTTTTAACCATATTTCAAACTCATCTGGAGAAATAACAGCTTTTAGCTCAGCCTTAATTAGTTCCCAAACTTGTATTAATTCCTTGTTGTCATGTTCAGTGAGATATGACGCCATTATGGACTCCTTCGCCTTATTTATCCACAGCTTATCAGTTAAACCATGGGGATAAAGATTGATTTTGTGGATAATACCAGTAATTCGTAAGAGTTATACACAAGATACTACTCACTATTTTTACTAGCAAGAGTATAATATCAGAATGAATCCACATCTTCAACAAGTAAATTGCCCACAAAATATTTTTTGTGGATATCTAAGATGTTGAAAAACACTATTTGTGGATAAAATATGTATATCTAGTGTAGAGTAGAAAAAAGTTAAAATATCTAGTGGTTTTTATGTTTGAAAAAATATTTTTTTGCTCTATTTTTACCATGTAGTGCGCTTGACATCACAGCACCAAATATATATAATTCTACTGCACATTTCTGATTTATTTGCATACAAACTAGTAGCTATGATAGGGTATGCAGACTTGAGTAAAGATTACTTTTGAATGGAGGGGAAACATAAAAATGAAGCGTACTTATCAACCGAAAAATAAAAGACATAATAGAGTTCATGGTTTTTTAGGAAGAATGAGCACACCTGGTGGCCGCAATGTTTTGCGTAGCCGTCGTGCTAAAGGTAGAAAACAACTATCAGTTTAACTAGTAAAAATTAGCCACTGCCAGTGCTGAAAAGAATCTCTTCAGCTACGAGCAGGGTTTTTTACTAAATATGAGTGAGAGTTATTTTGAGGTGTTTATTTTGCTAGCTAAGAAAAACAGACTATTATCCAGCAAAGACTTTAACCGAGCTTACCGTAGAGGCAAGAAGAATGTGGGAATCTATACCACGATTTATATTTTCCCTACTAAAAACCCAGAACATCATTATGGGTTTTCAATTTCCAAAAAAATAGGCAAGGCTTATATCCGCAATCGTTATAAAAGAAAAATGCGAGAAATTTGTCGTTTATGGGAAAAAACACAAGCCGGAAGCTATACAAATGGGAAGAATTTTGTCATTGTTGGTCGTAATGAATTGCCAAAAGCAAGTTATCAAGCATTAGAATCAGAAATAAGAAAGAGCCTAGAGTGTTATGAAAATCCTACAATTTGTGCAAACGGTTTGGAAGATTATTAAGAAGTGTGTAGCTTTTGTATTGTTGGGACTTTTGCGCATTTATCAGCGCTTTATCTCACCATGTTTTCCTCGGAGGTGCAAGTATCTCCCAACCTGCTCTCAGTATGCAGTACTGGCTATTAAGAAGTATGGACCCTTTAAGGGTACCTTAAAAGCTGTTTGGCGTTTACTGCGCTGTAATCCTTTTGCTAAGGGTGGAGTAGATTATCCTTAAAGATTGACAATAACATGACCAAGCATTGTCGGGTCGATGATTAAACCAAGTGGAGGTGATCCCGATTTATTCGGGAGAAGATTGGATATTTTAACAAACTTTTTTATTGGTGTACTTGAGTTTTTTTATGGCATCGTTAGCAGTATAGGGTTTCCTAACTACGGCGTAGCAATCATTCTATTTACTATTGCTATTAAGGTGTTACTCTTTCCCTTAACCATTTACCAACACAATTCCATGATTAAAACACAGCAGGTACAGCCAATCCTAGCAAAACTGCAAAAAAAATACAAAGCAAGTCCAGAGCGTCTGAATGAAGAGATGCAGCGATTATATAAGGACTACAAGGTGAGTCCATTCGCTAGTTGCTTGCCACTAATCATTCAATTGCCAATTATTTGGGCGTTGTTTGGCGCAATGCGTAAATTCTTTTCAGCAGAGAATGCTGCTGTCATTGGTAAAGCAGGCTTTTTATGGATAAGTGATTTAGGTAAACCTGATTTATTCTTATCTAATCTTTTAGGTGTGCCAGCATTTTTTACCTTTGTTAATATTTTACCAATTTTAGTTGCAGTAGCGACTTTTGCTCAACAAAAGATCCTCATGAAAACCACAAGTGTAGCTGGTAGCGCCTCAGCAGAAAGCATGCAAAAAACGATGCTTTATGTGATGCCGATTTTTATTGGCTATTCCGCTGCTTTTTTCCCAGCAGGTCTAGGAATTTACTGGTTTGCTTATAGCATTGTAGGCACTGTTGATCAAATCTTGGTAAGAAAGTTGATTAAAGCACCAGCACCAATTGATGAAGAAGAATTTTTCAAGTCCAGTAAAGAGAAAAAAACAACAGTAAAAACCATTGAAAATCAGGGAACTGTTGAAACATATAATGAGCCTAAAAGAGATAAACGCAAGCAGGAAGTACAAAAACATACACCGAAAAAGAAAAATCAACCTGTTTATGTACCACTGCAAGACGAAACGGAAGTTTCCTTCAATCCATTAGAGGATAAGAAAGAAAAAAAATAGGAGGTTTACTTGTAATGAAAAGTATTGAAATGACAGGTAAAACTGCAGAAGAAGCAATTCAAGCTGCCCTCATTAAGCTAGGCATTGCTCGTGAGCAGGCTATTATTGAAATGATAGATGAAGGAAGCAAAGGTTTTTTAGGCTTAGGAATGCGTGTAGCTAGGGTTTTAGTTACAGCAGAAACCTCCAGCAATAGATTAAATGATGTTGAGCGGCAAATAACTGCTTTTCTTTATAGCATAATGGAGGAAATGCAGATTCCCGTAGAGATAAGTATTGCAATGAAAGAAGAAACTATGCATGTGAGTTTCAGCGGAGAATCTTTAGGCATCCTCATAGGACGCCGAGGCGAAACTTTAGATGCACTGCAGTATCTTACTAATCTTGTGGTGAATAAAAATCTAACTGAGCGTGTAAGAGTTGTTTTAGACATCGAAAATTACCGTGAACGTAGAGAAGAAACACTAATTTCTTTAGCTAAACGCTTGGCATTAAAAGCTAAGAAGACTGGTCGAAATTGTGTGTTAGATCCTATGAATCCTCATGAACGCAGAGTAATTCATACAGCTTTACAAAATGATCAAGAAGTAGAAACACACTCTGAAGGATCTGAACCATACCGACACATTGTAATAAACCCGAAAAATAGAAGGGCAAAAACTAATCGATTTAATTCAAAGCCTTTCGAGCAAGCGAGTAACTTTAAGAACACCGAAGAATAACAAAAAGAGCGCAGTGAAAAAACTGCGCTCTTTTTATATCTCTCATCTTGTTCAAGCAATAGAACTAAGGTATAATAAATAGATATATATTATAGCAAACAAGGATGAGTGGTGAGCTATGGAAACAACAATTGCAGCTATAGCTACAGCGCCTGGCATAGGTGGTGTAGGTATTATTCGACTAAGTGGTCCGCAAGCTTTAGCCCTTGGCAAAGCAGTCTTTCAGCCTGCCAAGCCAAATTTTTTTGCCCGTTTGCAAACTAATCATCTTTATTACGGCTATGCAGTAAGACCAATAAATAGAACAGTTATTGATGAAACTCTTTTTGTATATATGCAAGGTCCTAGAAGTTTTACAGGTGAGGATGTTGTTGAACTACAGACACACGGTGGCTATCTTGTTTTACAGAGCATACTTGAAGAACTATACGCCCTAGGTGCAAGACCTGCAGATCCTGGTGAGTATAGTAAACGGGCTTTTCTCAACGGGCGCTTGGATCTGACACAGGCGGAGGCAATAATTGATATAATTGAAGCAAATAGCAAAGCAGGACTAGACGCTGCTGTTGCTCAATTACAAGGCAAACTAAAAATTGAGCTAACAGGGATTAACCAAAAACTTTTGCGAATTCTCAGTTATTGGGAAGCAGCACTTGATTTTCCTGAGGATGAAATCACTGATTATCAGGTAAAAGACGCAAGAACGGAAATCCTAGCTAGCATGGCACAGCTACAGGAGTTATTACGTACCTACCAAAAAGGAAAAATTTTACGAGAAGGACTCAGTCTTGCAATTATAGGCAAACCAAATGTGGGCAAATCTAGCCTATTGAATGCGCTTTTAGGCGAAAACAGGGCGATTGTCACCAGCATTCCAGGTACAACCAGGGATACAATCGAAGAATGGTACAATCTAGATGGCTTTGCCTTAAAAATTATCGATTCAGCAGGAATTCACAATACTTTAGACCAAGTGGAAAGACTAGGTGTAGAGAAAAGCTTAGAATTATTCCAGCGAGCGGATCTAGTTTGCGCTGTTTTTGATACTAGCACGCCAATGACCAAGGATGATGATGATATTCTTCTACTGCTGACTAAAACAACAAAACCAGTTATTTTGGTAGCAAATAAAGTGGACAAAACGAGCAATTGGCAGCCAAAAGCAGAATTCTTGTCGGTATCTGCAAAAAACGGTACAGGTTTAGTAGACTTGCTAGCAGAAATTAAAGACCGAATTCTTCTACAGACAGTAGCACCTATCAACACTCCGCTTTTAACTAGGGCTAGACACGTGGAACTCTTACAAAGAGCCTATCTACACCTAGAAGACTTGAATCAAGCATTGGAAATATTACCTCTAGATTTTTTAACCATTGATTTACGTAGTGCTTGGCAAGCTATTGGCGAGGTAACGGGAGATGCACTTACTGACAATCTTTTAGATAAAATCTTCAAAGAATTTTGCTTAGGTAAATAAATGTTCCACGTGGAACATTGGAAACTAGAACAACATCGCTAAATGTTCCACGTGGAACATTGGGAAGGAATTACACTATGCAAGCTTTTGCGGCCGGAATTTATGATGTAATAGTAGTAGGTGGTGGACATGCAGGAATTGAAGCCGCATTAGCTAGTGCAAGATTAGGTGCACAAACTCTGCTCCTGACTTTAAGTATGGAAAATATTGGTTTAATGCCTTGCAATCCTTCTTTGGGAGGTCCAGCAAAAGGACATCTAGTAAGAGAAATTGATGCTTTAGGCGGGGAAATGGGTATTGCTGGCGATAGCACACTCTTGCAAATACGTATGCTAAATACAGCAAAAGGACCAGCAGTTCACGCTTTAAGAGCACAAATTGATAAGGCATCTTATCAACAATATATGGCTTGGAAAGTAGAAAATACACTTAACCTTACTGTAAGACAAGCTGCAGTAACAGGACTGTTGTTAAACAGTAATGGAAATATAACAGGAGTAAACACAGCAACTGGCGCTGAAATTAAAGCGAAAGCCGTCGTCTTAACCTGTGGTACATATTTAACTAGCAAGGTGATTGTAGGAGAATATGCAGCTGCAGCTGGTCCTAACGGATTAGGTACTGTGGCTAGCCTAACACCAATGCTTGCCCAGCTAGGGCTACAAGTAGGCCGTTTTAAGACAGGCACACCACCACGCATTGATAAGCGCTCTGTGAATTTTGCTGCAGTTTCCGAACAATGGGGAGCGGAACAAAAATATCGTTTTTCTTTCCGCCGTCCTTGGCAGGCTAGACCACAGGTACCTTGCTGGCTTACATACTCTACTTTGCAAACCAAAGCCATAATAGAGGAAAATATCGGTAGGTCACCTCTCTATAGCGGCATGATTGCGGGCACAGGGCCTAGGTATTGTCCATCTTTTGAAGATAAAATTATGCGTTTTAAAGATAAAGATACCCATCAAATATTTATTGAGCCAGAAGGGCTCATGACTAATGAGCTTTATGTACAAGGGCTTTCAACAAGTATGCCTGAAGATGTGCAATGGCAGATGGTGCGTAGCGTAATTGGGCTAGAAAAAGCTGAAATTATACGCTTAGGCTATGCCATTGAATATGATTACTTTTTACCAACACAATTAGATGCAAGACTTGCCTATAAGGATATTTATGGGCTTTTTGGTGCAGGGCAGATTAATGGCACTAGTGGTTATGAAGAAGCTGCAGCTCAAGGCTTGATAGCAGGGAGTAATGCAGCATTACAGGTTTTAGGTAAAGCACCTTTCCTTTTAGACCGTTCGGAAGCTTATATCGGAGTTTTAATTGATGATTTAGTTATGAAAGGTGTAGCTGAACCCTACCGTATGTTTACAGCCCTTGCGGAATACCGTTTGCTATTGCGAAATGACAATGCAGATTTCAGATTAATGAAAAAGGCTTATCAGACAGGCTTATTAGCTGAGATTGATTATCAAGTTTTTTGTGTAAAAGCAGCTAAGGTTGAAACGGAAATATTGCGTTTGCAGAGCACAACAGTAACACCGAATACCTTAGGATTAAATGCTCTGCTCGAGAGTATTCCTAGCCCAGCCATAACCACTGGCAATCAGCTAGTAGAGCTATTACGTCGACCTGAGGTCAAGTATCAAGCTTTAGTAGATTGCTGTCCTAGTGAAGAGGAACTGAGCTGGGAAGAAAAAGAGCAAGTTGAGATTCAAATTAAATATGCCGGCTATATTAAAAAACAGGCAGAGCAGGTATCGCGTTTCACAAAACTTGAGAAACGCCATTTGGCAAGAGAACTAGATTATAGTTTAGTGCATGGTTTATCTAATGAAGCGAGAGAAAAACTCACTAAGTTACGCCCTTTATCCATAGGTCAGGCTTCTAGGATTAGTGGCATCTCTCCTGCAGATATCAGTGTACTACTAATATATTTAGAGCAGGAAAAGAGGAAACAAAGTGTTAAATAAGGCAGAAGAAATGCTAGCTAGCGTTGCAAGAGACTTAAAGATGGAACTTAGTGACGCACAACTAGCAAAGTTTGCTAGGTTTCGGGAGCTTTTACAGGAATGGAATAAGAAGATGAATTTAACCACGATAATTGAGGATGAGGAAATCGCTCTTAAACATTTTGGGGATTCATTACTTTATTTGCAGCAGTCAGGTGCCGAACAGGCAGAATATATTCTCGATTTAGGTACTGGTGCTGGGTTTCCAGGAATTCCGCTGAAAATCTTATGGCCAAACAAAAAAATAGTTTTGATGGATTCTCTGCAGAAACGCATGAACTTTTTAGCTGTTGTACTTGATGAACTAGCCTTAACTGAGGTAGAACTCTTGCATATGCGAGCGGAGGACATGGGGCAAAGCCCTAAATATCGTGAAAAATTTGATTTAGTGCTTTCTAGAGCAGTGGCACCCTTGCCGGTACTACTAGAATATGCTCTACCGCTAGTTAAAATAGGAGGAATCTTTGCTCCAACTAAAGGAAAAGATTATCAAGAAGAAATTACTGCAGCCAAGCAGGCACTTTTACTTTTGGGTGGAGAACTTATCGAAGAGCGCAAGGCTTTGCTACCCGTCAAGAATGAACTGAGAGTAACTTTGCTTATTAAAAAACGGCATTACTGCCCCAAAATGTATCCAAGACTAGCAGGCACACCTAAAAGGAATCCGTTGTAAGACTTATTAATACATAAAACACAATACATAACATGCAATTCATAATTCATAATTCACAATTCAAAATTCACAATTATTTTAAAATCCTAAAATCCTAACCAACTAGCCAACAAACCAACTAACCAACTGATTTGTCGGCCGACAAATCAACCAGAAAGCACAGGTGAACCGATGGATATAATTTTTTTGCTAGTGATAAGCGGACTCTTCGTATTACAAGCGATAATTCTCTATCTCCTCTTTAGTTCTCGGTTAGCAGAGCTTAATTTAACCCTAAAGGAAAAGCAAAGCAGTCAACAACAAGCTTTTGATGGCTATTTTCAAGCAAGTGAGGCGAGGTTTTCTTCTTTTGCCATGTCTAATGAGCAACGGTTAGAGAATATTCAAGGGACTGTAGAGAAAAAGCTACAATATCTGCAAGAAGATAGTAGCAAAAAGCTCGAAGAAATTCGCAAAATGGTAGACGAAAATTTACAAGAAGCACTAGAAACTCGGATGACCAAGTCTTTTCAATTGGTCAATGAGCGGTTAGAGCAGGTTTATAAAGGGCTAGGAGAAATGCAAAGCTTAGCAGTTGGGGTGGGCGACTTAAAAAAAGTTCTTTCTAATGTTAAAACCAGAGGGATTTTGGGAGAAATTCAGTTAGGTGCAATCTTATCAGAAATTTTAGCCCCGGAGCAATATGCCTGTAATGTTGCTACTAAACCAGGCAGTAAAAATCTGGTGGAATATGCTATTAAGCTTCCTGGATCAGTGGATCAGCCAGTATATTTACCTATCGATGCAAAATTCCCATTAGATGCTTATCAAAATCTACTAGATGCTAGAGAAAAAGGAAATGTAGATGAGGTGAAACTCATGGCTACTACACTACAACTGCGGATGAAGGGCTTTGCTAAGGATATTCATGATAAATATATTCATGTGCCACATACCTGTGATTTTGCTATTCTCTTTTTGCCTTTCGAAGGGCTTTATGCTGAAGCGGTAAACTTAGGTTTAGTAGAAACCTTGCAAAGGGAATATAAGGTTTCTATCGCTGGTCCCAGTACCATGGCTGCACTTTTAAATAGCTTGCAAATGGGTTTTCGCACTTTAGCTATTGAAAAACGTAGCAGTGAAGTTTGGCAATTATTAGGGGCAGTGCGCACAGAATTTGAAAAATTTGGCAGCATTTTGATAGGTACACAACAAAGGTTAGAGCAAGCAAATAAGGAGTTAGACAAACTGATTGGTGTACGCACGAGAAGCATTCTCAGCAAGCTGAGGGGTGTAGAAAGATTAGGTGAAGAAGAAGCTGAAGAGTTGATTTTGTAGGGCGAATATTAGTTGGTTAGTTGGCTAGTTCGCTAGTTGGATAGACATCAAGGTGGTTAGTTGGCTAGTTCGCTAGTTGGCTAGTTGGATAGGGAATACTAAGAAAAAGAAAATTTCGAACGAATTAAACATCCAACATAAAAGGTTTTGAACTCCTAACGAACAAACCAACTAACCAACTGTTTTACAACCAACTATCCAACTGAAATAGGTAAAGCAAAAGCCGCCAAATTTTGGCGGCTTTTGCTTTACCTATTTTAAGTAATGCTCTGTTTCTACGGGAAGTTCTTTTTTTAAGAGTCGAGCTTCTATGGCTTCCTTCAACAATGTTTGGAGCACAGAGAAGGTAGGAACAGCAATGATTATCCCTGCAACACCAAAGAGGCTGCCGCCTACGATAATGGCAAAGAAGACCCAAAATGAGGCAATACCAGTACTATTACCAACAATCCTTGGAGCCATGAAATTACCATCAAATTGTTGCAAGATTAAAATCAAGATGATAAACCACAAAGCCTTATCAGGATCAACCATGAGGATAATAAAGGCACTAGGAATGGCTCCAATAAAAGGACCAATCATTGGAATGACATTAGATATCATCACAATTGTTGCAACTAGCAAGGCATAAGGAATGCCTAATATCAGCATAAATGAGAGACAAAGCAGTCCAAGCACAAAAGCATCCAATAGCTGACCGGAAATATAACGACTAAAATTTTTATGAATCATGCCCGTAACATAGAAGGTTTTTGTAGCAGCAGCCTTAGGTAAGATAGCCACTGCTATTTTACGGGTTTGAGCTAAGAATTTCTCCTTTTGGCTTAAAAGATAAATTGCTACCATCAGACCAGTAACAAAATTAAAGAGTTGCCTTGTGAAGCCGAGAGTAAAATCTAAGGAAGAATTTAGCATGGTCATCAAAGTTTTTTGTAAAAAAGTATTGATTTGTGTGGAAAAATTCTGCCAAAGTTGATAAACCTGATCAAGTAAGGCAGGGGTTATCTTAAGGCTGCTAGCTAAGAGTTGCAAACTAGTCTGCAAACTAAGCATATAGCTAGGAAAGTTACTGACTAAAGTACTGATACTACTTGCTAACTGAGGCAAAATGATTGCTAAGAGAAAGCCAACTAATAGTAGAGAAATAATAAAAGTGATGAGCACAGCTAGACTGCGTATCAGTTTTGGATGACGATTTTTTTTACTAAATAAAAGAAAGAGTAAAAGTTCAATTTGGTTGAGCAGTGGTGCCAATAAATAGGCAATGATAATTCCAACAACAAAAGGTGCAAATATGCTTAAGAAATTATTAATAGTGATTATTAGCTCCTTGAAATTTTGCAAAAAGAAAAAGAGCAGGATACCAATTACCACTACTAGAGTACTCGCCCAAAAGCGGGATTTAGTCTGTTGATCCCATTTAACTTTCATGTTGCACAACTCCCTCAACCTTACTTCTTGGTTTACCAATAGAGTTACGGGGCATTAAATCTAAACTTAAGATAATATGTTTAGCCTCTTTACGACCCTGTAAGCGTTCTAAAATTAGGTTAGCTGCTGAAATGCCCATTTTATCCGCAGGGTAATCTAGGGTAGTAAGGGGCGGAATCGAATAGCCTCCGTCTAGATAGTTATCAAAGCCAGTTACAGAAAGGTCAGTTGGGATAGTTAGCCCTAAGGCATAAGCCGCACTTAAAGCTCCCATACTGCAGGAATCACTACAGCACATCACAGCAGTCATTTCAGGGTAGACCTTATATAATTCCAGCATAGATTGATATCCATCCTTAATAGACCAACCAAAGTGTACATGACTATGCTTAGTCCAGCTTAAGCCATTTTCTCCCATCACCTGTTGCCAAGCAGCAAAGCGAGCGGTGTCGCTACTTGTGCCCATTTTACCGCCAATATAACTAATTTTCTTATGTCCGGCTTCAATCAAAGGACGAATAATTTTGCGAAAGGCATCAATTTCATCTAAGCTAATACCATCAATCTCGGTACTTGCTATCTTCTTTTCCAGGGTGAGTACGGGTAATTTGCGATTTAAGGCAATTAATTCTTCGTCACTGATAGTAGTAGCAAAGAAGATTGCGGCATCAACCATTTGTTTGCCAAGCTCCTTAAATAATTCTCTTTCCACTTGAGCATTTTCACTAAAATTAAAGAGAATAGTAGAAAAACCATATTTGCGTAGTTCTGTAGATGTAGCCGCAATAATATTAGCTAAGGCATTATTACTGACATTGGGCACCATAATTGCTACAAGATTAGTATGGCTTCCTACTAAGGCCTTCGCAGCTAAATTAGGTTTATAATTTAAAAGCTCAATGGCTTTTTTTACCCTCAGCGTTTTTTCAGCGTTTACACGACAGCTATCATTTAAGACCCGCGAGACTGTAGAAGTAGATACATCTGCTAGTTTGGCAACCTCTACCATAGTTGCAGGCTTGTTCATGGCGTCAGGTTCAATTTTTACTCGCTTAAACTGCATAGTATTGCCCCTCTCTAATTAATCATTGATATTATATAACGTTTTCAGAAAAAATAAAATAAATAAAAAAATAAATAAAAAAGTCAATAAATTTGCAGGAGTTTCGCGATTTATGGAGAATATATAGAGTATTGAATTTCATGACTGCGTTTTCAGGCGATATTTTTTCTAGGGGGAAAATGTTGCTTGAAAACTATCATGAAAACAAGTAACAACTAAAAAGTTCGCAAGAACGAAATCTCAGGAGGGTTTTTTGAATGAAGAAGACAAAATTAATAGCACTTTGTTTAGTAGTAGTAATGTTGGCCAGCATGTTTGTTGGTTGCGCACCTAAAGCAGTAGAAACTCCAGCAGAAACTCCAGCAACAACTGAAGCAGCTGTAGAAACACCAGCAGCAGCTCCTTTAAAAGCAGCATTACTTATGTCCGGCGTTATCAATGATGGCGGCTGGAACCAAAGTGCCTATGAAGGCTTAGTAAAGCTTCAAGATGAATTAGGCTATGAAATTGCTTTCACAGAAAAAGTTCAACAAGCTGACCAAGCAAACATCATGAGAGATTATGCTAAAAAAGGCTTTAACCTCATCGTAGGTCATGGCTTTGAGTATGGCGATGCATTAACTGCAGTAGCTGCAGAATATCCAGATGTAAAATTTGCACAAGTTGGTGGCGGTGCAGGCGGAACACAACCTAACATCACTTCTGGCTTCACAATCGGTTCTGATATCGGTTATTTAGCTGGTATTTTAGCTGGTAAAATAACAAAAGTTAATAAAATTGGTTTCGTTGGCGCAATGGAAATTCCTACAATTGTTGAAGCTGTAGATTATTTTGAAGCTGCATTGAAAACAACTAACCCAACTGCAACAGTAACAAGAGCATACACTGGTTCTTGGGACGACATCAACAAAGGTAAAGAAGCTGCTTTAGCACAAATCGCTGCTGGTTGCGATGTCCTCATGGGCATTGGTGATGCATGTGATGCAGGCGCAATTCAAGCTTGCCAAGAAAAAGGCGTTAAATTCATCGGCTTTGCTGGTGAATTTAATAAATTAGCTCCAGAAACAGTAGTTACATCTTACAATCAAGACATTCGTATCTTGATGATGATCTTCGGCAACATGGTAAAAGATAATAAATTCGTAGCAGAAGCTGCTTCTTATGGTATCGTTGAAGGCGTTAACTTATCAGCTACATGGGCACCAAATGTTGATGCAAAAATCAAATCTGACATGTTAGCATTAGAAGCTAAAATCAAATCTGGTGAATTAACATTAGATCAAATCAAAACAGAAATCAATTATAAACCTCGCGCTTAGTTTTCAAGTAAAGTAATACAAAACCGCCTACTCCCCTAAGGTAGGCGGTTTTTTTATGCTCATTGCTGGGGAGTTGTCAAGCTTGCCACTGCTCTAAGAGATATTGTATAACATGGACTAGCATAGTCTAACATGGTCTATTAAAAACATAGTCTAACGTGGTCTATTTAAGACATAGTCTAACGTGGTCTATTTAAGACATAGTCTAACGTGGTCTATTTAAGACATAGTCTAACGTGGTCTAGTTAAAACATAGTCTAACGTGGTCTAGTTAAGTCAACATTAGTCAATATTAGACAAAATCATTGGATTAATTATACAATATTAGACAAAATCAATAGTATGAGAGTAGTAGCTGATTAATAAACCTAGCAAATTTCTTAAGGCTATGCTATATTTACAAAATAATCCTTTATGCAAATATATCTAAGTAGCTTTTTAGGAGGAGGTGTCGAAATGGGAATGGCAGAGAGATTTCAAGATTTTATCTTAGAATTGCGAGTAGATAAAATAGATCTTGTGCAAGGTAGCTTGCGAAAGCTAGCTCTTTGTCTGAATGAGCATTTTTGGCACATTGATGCTGCTAGAGAGCACATGTATTTAACAGGTTCCTATGGACGTGGTACTGCTATTGTAGGCTTAGAAAAAGTAGATATGTGTTTTGTGCTCCCACAATCGGTCTTTGAGGAAGTAAAAGAGCAAATAGAAGCTCAAGAATTGGTCTTGAATAAGATGTTTCAATGCTTAACCTCGCGTTTTCGTGATATTCAAATATCTGAAGGGCGTAAATATATTAGAATTCCCTTTGGCGATTGGGGTTTTTACGTTAAGCTCACCCCTGTTTTTATTAATCCAGATGGTTCCAATACCTATGGTATTGGAGGATTAAGCCCTAGCTGGCAGCTTGCCAATCCAGCAGCAGAAATTAAAGCTGTCAATAATTATCAAACAAAATATGGTGCCCGAGTGGTACATTTAGCAAAAATAATTAGGGCTTGGGTGCAAACCCATAAAGTACCTATGTCTGGTATTTTAACAGATACCTTGGTGATGGATTTTTTTGACCGTGCTGCTGTACGCTATACCTATAGCTTTTATGATGTAATGTTTAATGATTTCATGAAATATTTGTTGGATATTGATGCAGCTCGTACCTATTGGATTGTGCCAGGGAGTGGGACAAAAATCTATCGGGAAGCAGATTTGACAAGCTATGCCATTGAAGCATATCGCTATTCCTTACAAGCAATTATGAATAAAGGACAAGATCCACCTACCAAATCTATGCAACTATGGCGTCATCTTTTAGGAATTAGTTTTTGTTAAAAGTGAAATAATAAGTAAAAACAAGCTGTCTCTTAGGAGGTGGCTTGTTTGCCGTTGCGCCTGTAATTTTGCTTTTATTTAGTGAATACAACTTGTATTTGTGCTATAATTAGCGGGATGCAAGAGGCTATAAAAAACTAATAAAGTGTAGAAAAGGGAGTGATAAGTTGTTCTTGCACACAAAAATAATTACAATTTTGGCAGAACAGCCAGACTCAGCCCTGCTAGCTCCAGCAGCCGAATTATTAAAAGCTGGAGAGCTAGTTGCTTTCCCAACAGAAACAGTTTATGGTTTAGGGGCAAATGCCCTCTCAGCTGAGGCTGTGAAAAAAATATTTGTGGCAAAGGGTCGTCCCACAGATAACCCTTTAATAGTGCATATTGCTAAACTAGAACAACTTACTGAGCTAGTTACAAAGGTTCCAGTAGCAGCAAAAATGGCTATGGAGGCTTTTTGGCCAGGTCCTCTGACCTTGATTATGCCTAAGTCCAGTAAAGTACCAGAAGTAGTAACTGCTGGGTTAGCAACAGTGGCAATTCGCATGCCAGATCATCCAGTTGCTTTAGCCTTACTAGCTTTGACTAATATACCCATAGCCGCTCCTAGTGCAAATCTTTCTGGTAAGCCTAGTCCAACTAAGGCGGAGCATGTGATAAAAGACCTTTCTGGCAGAGTAGCAGCCATAATCGCTGGTGGAGATGCAACAGTGGGAGTGGAATCTACCGTCCTCGACTGCACAGTTACCCCGCCCATGATTTTACGCCCAGGAGCCATAACTTATGAAGAACTTGTGTCAGTTTTAGGCGAGGTAGCAATTGATAAGAGCCTGCTAGATAAATCTGGACTTGACGTACTTTATCCCCGTTCACCTGGTATGAAATATACCCATTATGCGCCACTTGCCAAGATTTATCTCTTAAATAGTAGTGACGAGGAAATTTTAGCGCATCTTAAAGTAAGGGTGCAGGAAGCAAGAGCGGAAGGGCTCAGGGTAGGACTATTAGCTAGCGACGAGCTGGCCTTTCAGCTAGAACGGCGGGGAGTAGAATTTCAGCATATTGAGCGCTTGGGAAGTCGCACAGAACTAACTAAAATCGCTGGACATTTATTTCATGGTCTGCGCCAGTGTGACCGCTTTCAAATTGACTTAGCCTATGCAGAATGCTTTCCAGAGGATGGACTGGGTTTTGCTATTATGAATAGATTAAGTAGAGCAGCAGGCAAGAAAAAACTATTTACTGCCGAAGAACTAACCTTAGCGTAACAAGATGAATAAATAGCCAGAATAGAGAAAAGGGGTATAAGGAGATGAAAAAACTAATTGTTTTTATATGTATGGGCAATACCTGCAGAAGCTGCATGGCGGAGGTCATAGCTAAAGAACTAGCAGCAAAGAACAATGTAGATGACCAACTCAGCTTTTTCTCAGCTGGAACAAAAACCTGGGATGGCTTACCAGCCACAGATTTTGCTCGACAAGTAATGCAAGAGTGGGGCTATAGTCTGGAAAATCATAGTTCAACAAGCCTGAACTTAGAGTTAGTAATGGAAGCTGATTTGCTCATTACCATGATGGATGAACAAAAAACAGATATTCTCAGCAATTTTCCAGTAGCTCAAGGGAAAACCTTTAGCCTCCATGAATTTTTAGGAGAGGCCAAGGAAGTATATGACCCCTTTGATGGGACAATAGACGATTATCGTCAAGCGGTAAGTGAACTCATAGTAAAAATCGACCTAGTAATGAAAAAAGTATTGGGGGCTAAAAAATGAAGATTGCCATTGGATCAGACCATGGTGGCTTTGAACTAAAAGCATACTTAAAAAGCATGTTAGTGGAAAAGGGCTATCAGGTAACAGATTTTGGTCCTGATACAAGTGATTCGGTAGATTATCCAGTCTATGCAAAAAAAGTTGCCGCTGCAGTAGTAGCAGGCGAAGCAGAACGGGGAATCCTGCTCTGTGGTACAGGTATTGGTATGAGTATAGCTGCCAATAAAATTAATGGCATTCGTGCCTCTCTGGTGCATGATTCTTTTTCAGCGCATGCTACAAGAGAACATAATGATGCAAATATACTTTGTCTAGGTGCAAGAGTAATCGGCGTAGAACTGGCGAAGGAGTTGACAAATATTTGGCTCCAAACCGAGTTTCAGGGTGGTCGTCACGCTAAAAGAGTAGCACAAATGATGGAGCTGGAAGGATAGTTGAAAATGGAAAATTTTGAGAAAGAAATCAGTAACGATTTATTACAAGCTTTAGATGAACTATTTGCAGCAGCCCCACAGCTAGAAAAAGGAGATATTTTTGTGCTTGGCTGCAGTAGTAGTGAAATTGCAGGTGGGCGGATTGGTAAAGCCTCTAATCTAGCAGCAGGTGAAACTGTTATAGCAACCCTTTTACCATACTTGCAGGAAAAAGGGCTTTACTTAGCAGTGCAAGGGTGTGAGCATATCAATAGAGCTTTAGTAATAGAGCGAGCAGCAATGCAGGCTCATCAACTGACAGAAGTCAGCGTAATACCTGCGCGTCATGCAGGCGGAGCAACAGCAGTAGCGGCTTATGGTGCATTTTCTGAGCCTGTCATGGTGGAAAGTGTGCAAGCCGAGTTGGGCATGGATATTGGAGATACCTTTATTGGAATGCAGTTAAAAGCAGTAGCAGTTCCAGTGCGCCCTAGTAAAAAAAGCATAGGTGCAGCACATCTTACCATGGCAGTCACGAGACCAAAACTAATTGGCGGAGCAAGAGCAAAGTACACTTGGGGAAAAGAAAATAGAGAATAATGCAGCATAGTGCTAGCTAGAGCAGCTAATTTCTAATATGGGGGAGTAATATGTCAATCACCATCGTCAATCATCCAATGATTAAGCATAAGGTAGCTTTACTGAAGGATAAAAATACCACAACCAAGGATTTTAGCCAATTAGTGGAGGAACTGGCTATTCTGCTAGGTTATGAAGCGACGAGAGAATTTGCTACAGAGCTAGTAGAAATAGAAACACCCTTAGAAAAGACAAGCTGCGAGATGGTCAGCGGGAAAAAGGTGGCTATTGTTCCTATTCTAAGAGCGGGTCTAGGCATGGTGGCAGGCATGTTGAAAATTGTGCCATCAGCTAGAGTAGGACATATCGGACTTTACCGAGATGAGACAACTTTGGAACCAGTAGAATATTATTGTAAGCTACCTAGTGGTTTAGCAGAGCGAGATATTATCTTAGTTGACCCCATGTTAGCAACAGGTGGTTCAGCCTGTGATGCTATTCGTTGGATTAAAGCAAAAGGTGGCAAGCGCATCAAGATGGTCAGCATAATTGCCGCACCTATTGGTCTGCAAAGAGTGAGTAAAGAGCATCCTGATGTAGATGTCTATATCGCCTGTCAAGACCGTGAGCTAAATGAACACGGCTATATCTTACCAGGCTTAGGCGATGCAGGTGACAGAATTTTCGGAACAAAATAAAGGAGCACAAAATGAAAAAAATTATGACCGTATTCGGCACAAGACCAGAAGCCATCAAAATGGCTCCCTTAGTTTTAGAATTACAAAAACAACCAGAAAATTTTAAGGTATGTGTAGTAGTAACAGCTCAGCATAGGGAGATGCTAGATCAAGTGTTAGAGCTGTTTCAAATCGTACCAGATTACGATTTGAATATTATGCAAGCAGGGCAAAGTCTTTCGGAAATAACCAGTAGAGCACTGCTAGGACTAGAAAAAATCATGCAGGATGTGAGACCAGATATCGTACTGGTGCACGGAGATACTAGCACTACCTTTGCAGCAGCCTTAGCAGCCTTTTATCAGAAAATTCCCGTAGGTCATGTAGAAGCAGGACTGCGCACAGGAAATATTTATTCACCCTATCCAGAGGAAATCAACCGTTCATTAACGGGTAGACTAGCCAGCTTAAACTTTGCGCCTACCAGCGTAGCTGAAGCAAATCTAATACGCGAAAATGTAGACCCAGCCAGCATTTTTGTGACTGGTAATACAGTAATAGATGCTCTACTTGCTACGGTGAACCAAGCATATGACTTAAATACAATCCCGGGACTAGAAGAGCTAGATTTTCCGCATAAACGTGTTATCCTGGTCACCGCTCATCGCAGAGAAAATTGGGGAGCGCCCATGGACAGGATTTTTGGGGCAATCCGTCAAATTTGTGAAAGCTATCCTGCAGTAGAAATAGTACTGCCAATGCATAAAAACCCCTTAGTGCGGAAACAAGTTTATCAGCATTTGAGTGGACTAAGCAACATACGATTGATTGAACCATTAGACTACCAGCCTTTTGTGCAACTAATGGCAGCTAGCTATCTAGTGATGACAGATTCTGGAGGTATGCAGGAAGAAGTGCCAGCCTTGGGCAAGCCAGTTTTAGTTTTGCGAGATACCACAGAACGTCCAGAAGCTTTAGCTGCAGGCACAGTACGCCTAGTAGGTTCAGATCAAGGAGCCATCTTTGCTGCAACAAGTGAGCTCCTAGATGACGAGCAGGCCTATCTTGCCATGGCACAAGCTCAGAATCCCTATGGTGATGGCACAGCCTGCAAGCAGATAGCAGCAATCTTACAAGCTAGCAGATTCTAATATTTTGCTAGGAGTTACCAACAATTCTGGAAAATTGAGAGGTGGAAAAAGATGTCTGAGGATAAAAGCTACTTAAAGTATGTGAGCTATATGAACTTTGCCATTTCTTTTGGCATTTCTAGCATAGTAGCTATGCTACTAGGTTATGCTGGAGGCACTTGGTTAGACAATAAGCTAGGGACCACACCTGTTTTCATGATAATTGGGCTACTTTTAGGAATAGCCACTACCTTCTTAATCCTAGCAAAAGAAATTGCCGTATTAGATAAGCTAGAAAAAGTTGGAACTAAAGTAATACCTAAATTAACAGTTGAAGAAAAAGCAAAAACAACAGCTGAACTCTTGGAAAAGGAAGAGAAAAAAAATTAATGGAAAAATTACTTGTATTTTTTAATATTGGGACTATAATAAGCATGTTGTATTCGCTGATGGTAGTTATAGCCGAATTTTTCTGGTTAAGACATGGCTTTCGCAAAACGCAAGCAGCGAAAGCGGCGCAAGTGAATAGTTTACAACTAATTTTCCTGTTGCGTTTTTTCATTATGATGCTCAGCCTTGGGGCTATTGCTTTACTTGCTGGAGTATCAGCAATGATAGCAGCAGCAGTGATATTTTTCTGCGGAGAGATAGCAGTAATTGCATTTTTTTGGCGGCACTAGGATGGGGGAGGTACAATGTTAGCTAATTTACAAAAACTTAACAATGTGCTGGATAATGTTAAACCCCGTCACATTTTTTCCGTGGGTGGCTTTGATATATCTAGCACAGTTATTACCACTTGGTGTTTAATGGTGCTTGCCATAGTTGCAATCCTTTTTTTGACGCGTGACTTAAAAGTGCGTCCAACTAGTAAAAGGCAGTTAGTCTTAGAGTACTTTGTCAGTTTCATCGACAACATCATGGAGGATACAGGTGGCAAGGAAGCAAAGCGCTATACTCCGCTAGTGGGTGGTTTCTTTCTTTCCATCCTGATTTTGAACCTTGCTTGGTTTATCCCATTTTTTCGTCCACCCACTATGGATTACAACTTGACTTTTGCTCTAGGCATTATGGTGTTTTTTATCTCCCAAACCTTGGGAATTTACCACAGAGGTATTAAAAACTATTTCAAAAAATTTATCTATCCCACACCAATTTTGTTGCCAATCAATATTTTAGAGGAATTCATCAAGCCAGTTTCCCTCTCACTACGGCTCTTTGGCAATATGTTTGCAGATGAAATGCTAGTAGTAATTATTGGGATTTTGGTACCACTAGTTTTACCGGTGCCTATACAGCTTTTGGGACTTTTAACAGCAGGTATTCAAGCCTTTGTCTTCTCACTGCTTTTAGCAGTTTATATTGGAGAAGCTATGGGCGTGGAAGAATAAAATTAATTGTAAGATACGCATTTTACTAGAAGGGAAGTAATATTTATGAATTTTTTTGCCGTTGGATTTGCAATAGCTTTTTCCGCCTTTGGTTCTGCCATTGGACAAGGACTTGCTTCAAAGGGAGCATTAGAAGGTATGGCTAGACAGCCAGAAGCCTCAGGAAACATTAGAACCACCTTGCTTTTAAGTTTAGCTTTTATGGAATCCTTAACCTTGTTTTCTTTCGTAATTGCTATTCTAATTTGGACCAAAATATAGAAGAGAGGTTCGAAAATGGCAGCGCTGAAGGATATTTTCGATTTACCAAACCCAGCCACATTTATTATTTCCTTGTGCAATATTGCCATGCTCATCGGAGTGCTGTATTTTCTGCTATTTAAGAAAATAAAAACAGTATTAGAAGAACGGCAAGCAATCATTAACAAGGATTTGGTTGAAGCCGCAGCAGCTAGAGAATCTGCTGCGCTGAATAAAATATATTACGAAGAAAAAATCAAAAATGCCAGAGCAGATGCCCAAGACATTATTGTCCGTGCAGGAAAAGTAATGGAAGAATTGCGCAAAGAAAAAACAGCACAAGCACAACTCCATGCAGATGATATTTTGCGGAAGGCACGTATCCAAATTACTGAGGATGAAAAACGCTCCATGGCAAAAATAGAGCGGGAGGCAGCAAGCATGGCTAGAACAGCTGCCGAACAAATTTTAGCAGACGAAGCAAGACCAGGTATGCTGGAAGAAGGCTTAGCAGAGTTTGTGAAAAAGGTAGGAATGTAAGATGGGCAATATCAATATTGGATTGCGCTATGCAACTGCCCTTTTTGAAGTAGCACGAGAGCAGCAAGAGCTGACCAATGTAGTAAGGGATCTCCTTGCACTACAAGAAGCCTTAGAGCATGAGCCAGCCATTTTAGAAATTTGGAACGACAAGCACTTAGCAAGAGCAAAAATCAAACAGATGTTTCGAGATGCCTTAGAAAAATTTGTGCATCCACTAACTATGAATTTTATCGAGCTCTTAATTGACAAGCGGCGTACCAGTATCTTAAATGATACCATTCGCAGCTTTCTTTTTATGGCAGATAAAGAGCGAGGGCTTTTATATGTAGACATGACCGTCGCAGAAAGACCTAGCCAAAAAGCAATTAACTATTTTGCCAGAGATTTAAGCCTCGTCATGAAAAAACAAGTGCATCTAGATATTACCATTGAGCCAGCAATACTTGGCGGCTTTATTTTAATGATTAATGATTACCGTATTGATAAATCTTATCGTAACAGCTTAGAACAGCTGGAGAAAAGTATTATTGGAGTGAAATAAATGGGCATTCATGCTGACGAAATAACTAATATCTTAAAAGAAAGACTTGCTGGCTTTAGTCCGAAAACAGAGATGGCCGAAATTGGTAAAATCCTGCAAATCGGTGATGGG
Source organism: Clostridia bacterium (assembly GCA_037141195.1). Classification (GTDB taxonomy): domain Bacteria; phylum Bacillota; class TC1; order TC1; family JBAXCZ01; genus JBAXCZ01. Next base: position 18,106 of record JBAXCZ010000001.1, on the reverse strand, counting down.
ATAGCGCATGTTTATGGACTTACCCATGCTATGTCTGGAGAAGTAATTGAGTTTTCTAATGGTACTTATGGTATGGTGCTGAACCTTGAAGAAGACAACGTGGGTTGTATCATTCTCGGTCCCTATACAGAGCTAAGAGAAGGTGACATTGCTAAACGGACAGGGCGCATCGTGGACCTGCCAGTAGGTGAAGGTCTGATTGGTCGTGTAGTTAATGCCATTGGTGAACCGCTAGATGGTCAAGGGCCAGTGCAGTTTGAAGAGTACTATCCCATGGAAGCACCAGCACCAGGAGTCTTGGAGCGGAAAGGTGTTAGCCGCCCCTTGCAAACAGGCATCAAAGCCATTGATTCCCTAGTGCCAATTGGTAGAGGACAGCGAGAACTAATAATTGGTGATCGGCAAACAGGCAAAACAGCTATCGCTATTGATACCATCATCAATCAAAAAGATAAGGATATCATTTGTATTTACGTAGCAATAGGGCAAAAACAGAGCACCATCGCTGGGATTATTCAGGATTTACGAGAGCTAGGAGCGATGGATTATACCACCGTCGTAGTAGCTTCAGCCAGTGAACCAGCACCTATGCTCTACATCGCACCCTATGCTGGTTGTGCAATTGGCGAATACTTCATGAAGCAAGGCAAAGACGTCTTGATTATTTATGATGATTTAACCAAGCATGCCGTAGCTTATCGTGAGTTATCCTTGCTCTTAAAAAGACCACCAGGCAGAGAAGCTTTTCCAGGGGATATTTTTTATCTCCACTCGAGACTTTTAGAGCGTTCAGCTCAGCTCTCAGATGAATTAGGTGGAGGCTCCATGACAGCCCTCCCAATTGTAGAAACACAAGCAGGAGACGTTTCAGCTTATATTCCAACCAATATTATTTCCATCACCGATGGGCAAATATTTTTAGAAGCAGATCTTTTCTTCGCCGGTATCAGGCCAGCCATTAATCCTGGCATTTCCGTATCCAGAGTAGGTGGAGCAGCTCAAACAAAGCCGATGAAACAGGTTTCTGGAACACTGCGGATTGATTTAGCTCAATATAGAGAAATGGCCGCTTTTGCACAATTTGGCAGTGATTTGGATAAATCAACCAAAGAAAAGCTCGATCGTGGCGTAAGAATAATGGAAGTACTAAAGCAAGGCCGCTACACCCCTTATAAAGTAGGTGAGCAGGTGCTGATGCTGTATGCCGTAAATAAAGGCTTTTTAGATAAAATAGCCGTAAATAAAATCGATGAGTGCCTCCTTGCTATGTCAGAGTATCTGCTCCATAGCGATGCAGAGTTGATAGCAGTGTTAGGTGGCAAAGAAAAACTAAGTGACGAATTCATGCATGACAAGCTTGAGCATGTCATCGTAGACTTTTTAGCAACTTATAGAGCGAAATAAAACAATTCACAATTAAAGTTAAACTGCAATTCACAATGCACAATTAAAGTACTAAATCTTATGAATTATGAATTGTGGATTATATCTTGTGAATTATGAATTATGAATTATGAATTGTGAATAATGAATTGTGAATTATGAATTGCAAGGAGGTTTTCGCCCTGGAGAGCATCAGACAAATTAAAACTCGGATTATCAGCATTAAAAGCACACAAAAAATTATCAAAGCTATGAATCTTATCTCCTCGGTGAAGCTTGGTAAAATGAAAAAGCAAGCAAGTGAGTCCAAACTCTTTCCTGAGCAACTCCTGCTCACCTTAGGTAGATTGATGAGTCAGAGTGGACTAGAAGATTTTACCCATCCCTTGCTGGAAAAATATCCCAATAAAAAAATTGGGTATTGCATCTTTTCCTCTGATCGGGGTTTATGTGGTGGATATAATCATGCAGTTTTTGCAGCAGCCGAAAAACATCTTAGTCAGCAAAAGCAGCCAGTAGAAATTTTTGCCCTTGGCAAAATGGCAGCCCAGTATTTTTCTAAAGCAGGCTATGAAATTCGTTTTGAAGAATCAGGATTTTATCAGGACAGGATTGATTATCAGCATACAAGATTTCTTGCTAGAGAAATGCAAAAGCTTTATAGCTCAGGCAAATATGAAAAGATTTACTTCGTCTATAATGATTTTATCTCAGTACTAAAGCAAGAGGTGCGTATCTATCAAGCACTACCCTTAAATGCATTAGTAGCATCGGTGTCTAGCACACAGGAGATAGATTATTTTTTTGACACACCACTGCTAGCGCTTGCTGAGAGCATGCTACAAGAATATTGGGATGGACTGATTTACGCAGTAGCAATCGCTGCTAAAACAGCAGAATACGCTTCTCGTATGCGGGCGATGGATGCTGCCAGTAAAAACGCCTCAGAAATGTTGAAAGACCTGCAACTTCGCTATAATCGTATTCGGCAAGGCTTAATTACCAGCCAAATTATCGAAATAGCCGTAGCAGCAGATTTGATGCTCAATGAAGATTAAAAAAGTAGGTGAAACCTTGAATACAGGAAAAATTATTTCCGTTATCGGACCAGTACTAGATATAGAATTTTTAGAGGAACTACCAGAAATAGATAATGCCATCAAAATTTTTATCCATGAACAGCCTGAGGACATCAAAATCAATAAACATTTAACTAAAGATATAACTTTAGAGGTCATGGAGCAAATGGGCAACAACATCGTGAGATGTGTTGCACTAAATTCCACCGATTGCCTCGTGCGAGGCATGATAGCAGTAGATACAGGTGGTCCAATTTCTGTGCCAGTGGGCATCACAAACTTAGGCAGGATGTTTAATGTTTTAGGCGAAGTCTTGGATGGTAAAGGAGAATTCATACCCCAAGGCTATGCTTCAATTCACCGTGAACCACCAAAGTTAGTGGATATTAAACCTAATAATGAAATATTAGAAACCGGCATCAAAGCCATTGACCTGCTTGCACCTTATGCAAAAGGCGGCAAGGTAGGACTTTTTGGTGGTGCAGGTGTAGGTAAAACAGTGTTAATCATGGAACTGATTAGGAACATAGCGCAAGAACATGGCGGTTATTCCGTCTTTGCCGGTGTAGGTGAGCGTTCTCGTGAAGGCAATGACCTGTGGACAGATATGAATGAGTCTGGAGTTATTGAGAAAACAGCACTAGTATTTGGGCAAATGAATGAGCCACCAGGGGCGCGGATGCGGGTAGCACTATCGGGCTTAACAATGGCAGAATATTTCCGTGACGAAGAGCATCAAGACGTACTTTTATTTATCGATAATATCTTCCGCTTTACTCAAGCAGGCTCAGAAGTATCAGCTCTTTTAGGAAGGATGCCTTCAGCAGTAGGCTATCAACCAACCTTAGCTACGGAAATGGGAGCATTACAAGAGCGGATTACCTCAACCACCAATGGGTCTATTACCTCCGTGCAGGCAATTTATGTACCAGCAGATGATTTAACCGACCCAGCTCCAGCAACAGCTTTTGCGCATTTAGATTCCACCACCGTACTTTCACGAGCATTAGTAGAGCAAGGTATTTATCCTGCAATTGATCCTCTTACTTCCAACTCACTAATGCTTGATCCGCGAGTAGTTGGCGAAGAGCATTATAGAACTGCCCGTAATGTAGAAGAAGTGCTACAGCATTATAAAGAATTACAGGATATCATCGCTATTTTGGGCATGGATGAACTTTCCGAAGAAGATAAAGCTTTAGTTTCAAGAGCACGGAAAATCCAGCGTTTCTTGTCTCAGCCCTTTCATGTGGCAGAGGCCTTTACAGGCGTGCCAGGTAAATATGTGCCCCTAGCAGAAACATTGAGAGGCTTCCAAGAGATTCTTGCAGGAGTGCATGACAATGTACCAGAAACAGCCTTCTTTAACATCGGTAGCATTGATGAACTTAAACAAACTAGTACAAGCTAGCGAAAAGCAGGTGTAGAGATGATTAGTAATAAATTTGAGCTTGTAGTAATGATGGCAGAGCGCTTAGTAGTACAAGCCTCGGTAGATAGCTTAGTGCTCTTCACCGTAGAGGGACAGCTGGCCGTCTTCGCTAACCATGCTCCTTTGATGGCTACCTTAGAGCCAGGCGTGCTTCAATACCGCAGAGATGGCATCACCAGAAAGTTGGCAGTAAGTGGTGGCTTTTTGGAAGTATTAAATAATCAGGCTAAAGTGTTTGCCTTCACCGCAGAAAAGCCAGAAGAAATAGATTTAACAAGAGCAATGCAGGCAAAGCAAAAAGCCGAAGGAATTCTCGAGCACTCTGCCGCCGAAAAAGATATGATAAAAGCCCAAACAGCACTGAAGCGGGCACTTGCAAGAATATCAGCAGCAAAAAGATAGCCAAGAGGCTATCTTTTTTACTGCTGATATTCAGTTGGCTAGTTGGTTTGTTGGCTAGTTGGCTAGGTAGCCCTAAAGAATTATAGAAAATGAAACGAATTAAATAGAAATTATTATAACTCAAATTATTATAATTTCAAGTATATCTTTCAGTTATGAGATAACTGAGTTGGCTAGTTGGTTTGGAAAAGCATTTTTGGTTGGTTAGTTGGTTAGTTGGCTAGTTGGTTAGGGGAAGACATTTAGTGTAACCTTTGACTAATTAATGCTAAAGTATTTCCATCACTATTATACTACTGTTAGTCTATTACTAGACCACCGCTAGACAATATTTTGAGCACTGCTAGACTATAGCCGAATATCTCATCGTAGACTGAGTTCAAGGATACAAAAAAGAGCAGCCTCAGCTGCCCTTTCACTACCTAAATCCCTATAAAAAAAGGTTTTGAACTCCTAGCGAACTAACCAACTAGCCAACAAACCAACTGGTCGCCTAACCAACTAACCAACTAGCCAACAAACCAACTGTTCTCACGCCTTCCCCTCTAGCTCTGCCCAACGCTCCATCTTCTGATCTAGCGCTTGCACCGCACTCTCTTGTAATAGCGTCAGTTCCTGCAGACGGAGATAATCAGCACTACTGGCAAGCAGCTCCTGCTCAAGCTGTTCCAGCTGTGCTTCTAAAGCTAAAATTTCCGCTTCCATTTGATCAAATTCCCGTTGTTCACTATACGAAAGACCTTTTTTGGTTGCTCTTCTATGTGTTTGGTTAGGTTTTTCCACAAGCTTTGCACTTTGCTTAGCTGTTGCCTTACTTTCTGCAAAGCTTAAATAATCCGAATAATTACCAGTGCGTACAAAGGTTTCATCTTCTTCAATAGCAATAATGCTAGTAGCAATTTTATCCAGAAAATAACGGTCATGGCTTACAGCAAGCACCAGTCCAGGGAAGCTCAGCAGATAATCCTCTAGAATAGTCAAGGTTAAAGTATCTAAATCGTTAGTAGGCTCATCTAGTAGTAGTACATTAGGCGCAGCCATGAGCACCTTTAAGAGCTGCAAGCGCCGCTTTTCACCACCAGATAGTTTGCTAACATAGTTGTAGCTCATACCCCGATCAAAGAGAAAAAGCTCACACAACCTAATGGCAGTAAGCTGCTCGCCATTTGGCAACTCAATATATTCAGCCACCTCGCGCACATGGTCGATGATGCGTAAATCTGGTCTTAAATCCTCGGATTGTTGGCTAAAAAAACCAATCTTTACCGTTGAGCCAAGTTCTATAATTCCAGCATCAGGCTGTAGTTCCCCAGTAATTAGCTTGAGGAGAGTAGTTTTGCCAGCGCCATTCATGCCCACAATACCAATCCGTTCTCCAGCTGTAAATTCATAAGAAAAATTCTCAAAAAGACTTTTCTTGTCAAAGCCTTTACTAAGATGCTGGAGTGTAATCGTCTTCTTTCCTAAGCGACTACTAGCAGCTTGAATTTCAATTGCTTCATTAGAATTGTGCTTACTAGCTTGTTCTAAGACAGCAAAACGGTCAATCCGAGCCTGTTGCTTAGTAGAGCGGGCGAGCGCACCGCGCCTAATCCAAGCTAATTCCCTACGAAAAAGATTTTGCCTTCGCTCTTCTTGCACCGCCTCTGTTTGGAGCCGTAAAGTTTTTGCCTCTAAATAGGCAGAATAATTTCCTTCATAACTATAGAGCTTACCCCCATCTAGCTCAAAAATCTTAGTAGCAACCCGATCAAGAAAATAACGATCATGAGTTACCATGAGGAGAGCAGCAGAGGATTTTCGCAAAAGCTCCTCGAGCCAGGTAGTAGTAGCATGATCTAAATGGTTAGTTGGTTCATCCAAGACCATAAAGGCATGCCCCTCCGTGAGAGCTGCTGCAATGGCTACTCTCTTGCGTTCGCCTCCAGAAAGTGTCAGCATGGAGCGTTCAAAATCCAGAATCCCTAGCTTAGTAAGTAAAGTTTTTGCTTGGTATTCCCAATCCGGTTTGGGAGCAAGTAACCAATTCTCGATATAGCTTAAAATATTTTCGTCTTTTGTCACCTCTGGGAGCTGGGGCAAGTACATAGGGCGGACTAGCTTACTTTTAGTAATAGAGCCACTATCAGGCTCAAGCAGTCCAGTCATGAGGCGCAGAAAAGTACTTTTACCAGTACCATTAATACCTACCACGCCAATTTTTTCACCAGTCTCTATTCCACCACTAACACCATCCAGTAAAAGCTTTTCACTAAAAGCCTTACTTAAATTTTCAAAGGCGATTAAATTAGCCATCTTAAACGAATAAACCTAACAAAAAGCGCCAGAAACGGACAAAGATATTTGCCTTCTTCACATCAACCATCGTCACCACAGGAGCACTTTCCTTTGCCCTTAAAGTGTCAGTTAAAAATTCTTGTACATCACTATAAACAAGTTTAGCAGTAGCTACTTCTGTTCCTGCCTTCACAGGTGCCACTAACGCTGTGGCTACAGTATAGCTTAGCACTGGAGTAGCACTACCACGCAAAGTAACCGTGGAGATATCAGCAGCTAATGATACAGCTACTTGTTTTTCTTTACCATTTTGCACAGGTAAAGTTTCTGTGCCTGGTAACACATAGCCTTTAGTGGCAATTTTTTGTACCGCAATATTGGCAAAGCCATAATTCAGTAGCTTGGCAGTTTCTTGAAAACGAGCTTTTTGTGTAGCACAGCCCATGACTACCGAGATTAAGCGTAAATTGTTGCGTTTCGCTGTCCCAGTAAAGCAATTTCCAGCACTAGAAGTAAAGCCAGTTTTCAAGCCATCCATGCCTTCATATGCGTAAACAAGGCTTGGCAGCATGAAATTCCAGTTAGACATATTAATGGCATCCTCTGTACCTTCCTTAAAAACCTTCTTAGCAACAGAAGATGTTTGTAAAGCAGCAGGATAATCATTAACAATATGAAAAGCTAAGAGGGCACAATCACGAGCACTCATAATATTTTCGTCCGTTTCTCCGCCAGTATGAAAAAAGCCTTGTAAACTATCATTGTTTAGTCCACTAGCATTGACAAAGCTAGTGCTAGTCATACCTAAAGTCTGAGCAGTGGAATTCATCTTCATGACAAATTCCTTTTCTGAGCCGCTGACATGCTCCGCTAGAGCAATAGTGGCTCCATTAGCAGAATAAATTGCCACAGCTTCATAGAGCTCACGCACAGAATAGCTTTCGTCTACTCTTAGGTAAACATTGGATAAAGTGCGGTTTTGGGAAATCTGAAAAGCATAATCACTAATATTTACCTTATCATCCCAGCTAATTTTACCCTCACTAACTGCTTGCTGTACCAAATATTCTGTCATCATCTTTGACATGCTAGCAGGTGGGAGTTTTTCATCAATATTTTTGGCATAAAAAATCTTTCCACTAGTTGCATCAACCAAAATAGCCGCATTCGCAGCAATATCTAGCGCTGGCGCAGCTCCAACAGGAACCAGCAAGCTGGAAAAAAGCAAGAGAGAAATCAGAACAAGGGAAATGCGTTTTTTCATTTTTTGCATTTAAGTAGCCTCCAAATAAATTAAGATACTTAAATAATAAACAAAAAAAACCTTTTACGCAACCGACAACGCGAAAAAAAGCGAAATAGCTAAGAATATTAGTGCCAAAAGCGAGAATTTCAAGTATTATAGAAGGATAGAAATAAAAAACATTAGGAGGTCACAAAATTGTCCAAAACTAAAAAGAAAAACAGCAATTACAACTACGGTAAAACCTATACAGAAGCCGAGCTAAAAGCCCAAGTAAAAGAAAAAGCCGAGAAAAAGAAACTTGGCCGCAGGATTAACTCCGCTAGACGCATGGGTGCAACTGCACCACCAGTAAAAAGGAAAAAAGATTGGCTAACCTACGCCACAACTATTTTGCTAGTGGTGATCATCGGACTAGGAGCATTAATCCTCTTAGGCAAAGAGCCACTAATTTCCACTGGCTTAAAAGATACACTCAGTTACGGAAATTTTGTTTTAGTTGGTATTCTCTACATGCTCTTTGGCTATCGTAAGCACAAAGACACCGGCGACATTAAAAAAGGCTACATATTTTATGGTCTCGGTGCTGCCTTAGTAGTTTACGCCATCGTAGTTTATGTAACGCAGATAGTGAAATAACAGTTGGCTAGTTGGTTAGTTAGATAGACATCTAGTTGGCTAGTTCGATAGGCATCTAGTTGGTTAGTTGGTTAGTTCGCTAGTTGGATAGGAATCTAGTTGGTTAGTTGGTTAGTTGGCTAGTTCGCTAGGTGAATAAAAAAAGAAAACAGAGAACAGTTAATGAATTAAATATCCAACGTATAGAAGGGTTTGCCCTTCCTCGCCAAATATCAATTATAGAACAGCTAATGAATTAACTATCCAGTGTATAGGAGGTTTTGAACTCCTAACCAACAAACCAACTAGCCAACTAGCCAACTAATTTAGAACGGAGGACTCTGATGTTTGATGATACCAACAAATTAATCGTCTGGCAAAAGTCACATGAATTAGTATTGAAAATATATGAGATAAGTAAAGACTTTCCGCGAGAAGAAATGTTTGGCTTGACATCGCAAATCAGGCGTTCTGCAGTATCAATACCTAGCAATATTGTAGAAGGAAAAGCTAGAAATTATAACAAAGAATATATTCGGTTTCTATTAATAGCAAGAGGTTCATTAGAAGAGATGAAATATCAGCTCTTAGTAGCAAAGGACTTGCACTATATAAATGACAGTAATTATGAAACTATAAATAAATTAGCAGATGAAGTTGGTAAAATGCTTAACGGTCTAATCAATAAATTGGATAGGAATTCAGTTGGTTAGTTGGCTTGTTGGATAGTTGGATAGGTAATACCAAGGAAATAGAGAATGCTTAATATAAATTGTTAACTTTTAACTTAAGGTAACTCTAGGTGTCACAGGAGAGCACATCCATATGTAAATGGTTAGCATGCTTTTCCAAACCAACTAACCAACTAGCCAACTAACCAACTAATAGAAGAAAGGAACCTTAACTATGTTAGACATTAAATATATTCGTGCAAATCCGGAAAGCGTAGCTGCTGCTTTAGCTAGCCGTGGCATGATAGCACCAATCACAGAATTTTTGTGCTATGACGAAGAGCGTCGGGCTCTGATGGGCGAAAGCGAAGCCTTAAAAAGTCAGCGCAATAGTGCTTCAAAAGCCATAGGAATCTTAAGGCAGCAGGGTAAGGAAGCTACTGAGCAGATGGAAGCAGTACGCTTAATGGGCGACAGCATTAGCGCTCTAGATGAAAAAATCAAAATGTTGGATGAGAAGCAAACCACCATGATCATGGGCTGGCCAAATCTACCACACGAGAGTACTCCCCTTGGCACAAGTGAAGCGGATAATCTCGAAGTTGCTAGAGTGGGAGTAGTTTCAGAATTCTCCTATCAGCCAAAAAATCATTGGGAGCTAGGGGAAAGCCTAGGGCTGATAGATGTAGAGCGAGCAGGCAAAGTTAGCGGCACAAGATTTAGCTTTATGGTGGGACTTGGAGCAAGGCTCGAGCGAGCAGTGCTGAATTATATGCTAGATCTTCATGCAAGTCGGGGTTATACCGAAGTATTGCCACCTTACTTAGTCAATAGCGCTAGTATGCTAGGCACAGGGCAATTACCCAAATTCGCTGATGACATGTTTCATATCGAAAATAGCGATTACTACCTGATACCCACCGCCGAAGTGCCAGTGACCAATATGTATCGAGATGAAATCCTAGCTCCTAATACCTTACCCCTAGCTTACTGTGCTTATAGCGCTTGCTTTCGAGCAGAGGCAGGAGCAGCAGGCAAGGATAATCGGGGACTGATTAGACAACACCAGTTTAATAAAGTAGAGCTAGTAAAATTTGTGGAGCCAGAGCATTCCATGGAAGAGCTTGATAGGGTTGTTAAGGATGCAGCAGCAGTGCTAGAGGGTTTAGGACTTCCCTACCGAGTGCTTGCCCTTTGCACAGGGGATATGGGATTTTGCGCAGCTAAAACCTTTGATTTAGAAGTTTGGCTACCAGGAGCAAATTGTTACCGGGAGATTTCTAGCTGTAGCAATTTTCTCGATTTTCAGGCAAGAAGAGCAAATATTAGATATCGGCAAGATGCAAAAGCCAAGCCAGTATTTTTACATACCTTAAATGGATCTGGCTTAGCAATTGGTCGAACAGTAGCGGCAATACTCGAAAATTATCAGCAAGCAGATGGCACCGTAAATGTTCCAGCGGTTTTACAACCCTATATGGGCGTAGACAAGATCAAATAATCTGGGGGTACCTTAGATGAAAGAGACAGTAACCATCCTTATTTGCGACGATGATCCAATCGTGCACGAATCTTTAGTAATTTATTTAGATGCAGAAGGTTTTCAGCACCTCTCCGCTTTTGATGGCGAAGCAGGCATTAAAATGGTAGAGGAGAAAAAACCGGATCTCTTAGTGCTTGATTTGATGCTTCCTCAAATCAGTGGAATTGAAGTGTGCAAAAGTGTGCGTATGCACAGTAAAACTCCCATCATCATGCTAACAGCCAAAGGCGAAGAAATCGATAAAATCTTAGGACTAGAGTTAGGCGCAGACGATTATATCGTGAAGCCCTTTAGCCCCAGAGAGGTGGTTGCGCGGATTAAAGCAGTGCTGCGGCGCATAGGAGAAGCACGAGAAGGTGGAAGCACTGATACACTACACTTCCCAGGTTTGGAAATAAGCTTAGAGCTTTACCAACTGAAAATATTTGGGCAAAACATTCCTTGCACCCCTAAAGAAGTAGAAATCCTCTACCTCTTAGCAGCTCATCCAGGCATAGTCTTTAATAGAGAACAAATCCTCAGCAAAATTTGGGGTTATGATTATTTTGGCGACACCCGCACCATAGATACCCATATCAAACGCATTCGTGCTAAGCTACCAGAAACAGGCACAGCTTGGCGTTTGCGCACCGTATACGGTGTCGGCTATAAATTTGAGGCAGAAAATGGCTAAGAAAGGGTTTTTCTTTCAGCGGCTCATTTCCGCAATTATCATTCTCGTAATTATGGCGACCTTAATTACCTCAGCCATCTATATTACCATTACTGGCAAGCTCTTTACCGAAATAGCCCTTGCTGAAATGGAGCCACAGGCACTAGCAATCGGTGAATTCTATCAGCAGTACAATACCGAGCAGGATTTTTCAGCATTTTTTCAAAAGATGCTCTCAGTCAATGCAGGTATGCAAAATGATTACATCATCATCTTTGATGCCACAGGTAAAATAGTGCTTAACCAACATCAAAGCGGTAAAGCAGAATTAGTAATGCAGGCTAGCTTTCAAGTGCAAAAAGATATCGTCTTGGCAGGGCGTAGATTAGTGCAGACTAGCTATGTCATGCCAAATGAAGAAAAGCTGATCATCGTAGGCTATCCTGTAGTAGGAGATGGTGGCGAAATAGCAGCAGTTTTTGTAGCCAAAGCCAGCGATAATATCAAAGCAACAGCTGGAGATATTAGTAAGGCTCTGGCTCTTGCAGCTATGCTTACCTTGCCGATTATCTTTGTTTTGGCGATTCTGATTGTCAATCAGTTGATTGCCCCCTTACGAAAAATCGAAGAAGTAGCTGAAAATATCGATAGTGGTAAATTCACCAAGCTTGCCGATGAAGATGAAAAAGGAGAATGGGGGCGGTTAGGGCGCACCATCAATTATCTTAGTCAAGAACTATCAAAAACCTTAAATGACCTGATGCTAGAACGCAATCGGCTAAAAATAATGTTAGACCGTTTAGTTGATGGAGTAATGGCAGTTGATACCATGGCAGAGATTACCTTAGTCAATCCAGCAATGCTAAAAATGCTCTCCTTACCAGAATCAGCGGTGACAAAGACCATTTTTGAGAATCAGGAATATTTACCAATCAAAGCTTTCTTTTTAGAAGCACTTGAAAAGCAAGAAATCCAACACCGTAGCTTATTACTCCATGATAGCTTACAACTAGAAGTCACAGTAACCTTACTTTATGATACCCAAAAGGTTATCGGCGCAGTAGCACTTTTCCGAGATATTACCGATATGGTGATGTTAGAAGAAATGCAAAAGAACTATGTCGCCAATGTGTCCCATGAGCTGCGCACACCATTAACAGCGTTAAGAGGTCTAGTGGAGCCACTTAGAGATAATATGGTGCATAATGAAGAGACAAAACAACGGTATTATCAAATAATCTACGATGAAACAGTGCGCTTAGCCAAACTAATAGACGACCAACTAGAGCTTTCACGCTTGCAATCAGGCACCATCTCTCTTGCTAAAAAAAGCTTTGATATAGCTAATCTCTTAAATTATACAGTGGACAAGTATGCCCTGTTGGCAAATGAACAAAGCATCAAGCTCACCTTCGAGAGTAGTGGCAAAGAGCATAAAGTGTATAGCAACGAAGATCGGATCGAGCAAGTGCTAGTTATTCTCTTAGACAACGCATTTAAATTTACCCCAGCTGGCGGGAGCATTACCCTTTGGATAGAAAAACAAGAGAACTGGCTAGAAGTTAATGTTACAGATAATGGAGTTGGCATTAATAGCCGAGATCTCAAACACATCTTTGAGCGGTTTTACAAAGCCGATAAAGCCAGAGGGAAAATTGGCACCGGCTTAGGCTTGGCAATCGCCAAAGAGATATTAGAAAAGCTCGATGAAAAAATCAGCGTCCGTAGCAAAGAAGGAGCAGGGACGACTTTTACCTTTACCGTGAGGTTTAGGTGAGAGGAAACAGTTGGTTAGTTGGCTAGTTGGTTAGTTGGATAGGAGAGAACAGTTGGTTAGTTGGTTAGTTGGTTAGTTGGATAGGAGAGAACAGTTGGTTAGTTGGCTAGTTGGTTAGTTCGCTAGGAGTTCAAAATCTTTTGTATATAGGAATTTAGGTAGTTAAAGAGCAGCTGAGGCTGCTCTTTTTGTATGTTTGCAATAAGTTATAATCATTTTTAGGGAGGTATTTGCTCATGGTTTATTAAATAATAGTTCTAGCTATTGTTTGGTAATTTCTTTTCCCAACCAACAAACCAACTAGCCAACTTTATGTTTAGGAATATCTTTGCACTTGCCTTCGTGGCGCTGCGCAACTCGCTATGCTCGGACAACTTGCGCCTTGTACTCAGTCTACGTTGAGATATTCAGCTAAACACTCCATATGTCGGTTCAGCTATGCCTTTTCTCAGCGCGATACACAAAGTGTAGTGCACTAAGCGTGGCAGAGCCACACTCAGCAGAGGCGAAGCCTCGCTCAGCTGGTTTTATCGCCAACTAACCAACTAACCAACTAACCAACTAGCCAACAAACCAACTTTCTTAGCACTTTGCAAATCTTCTCAATTAATTCATCATATTGTCACACCCTTGTCACAATTAAAAGTTATTATAAGCATGTAAAGAAAATATGTTACCAAATATTTGAATAAACGGCATAGCCGTTGCCTATAATATCGGAACACTCAAACTCAGGTGCTCAACCTCCTCCCCCTTTTTTTCGGCGTAAGCCGTTTTTTAGAGCAGCTGATGTTTGCAATAGTACGGTAAATAAAAAATGCAATAAAGGTCGGTCGTATGACCGACCTTTATTGTTTTTAAAAACCAGCACAAATATGCAAGTTTTTACAAGTTTAAGGCGTATGTATATTTAGAAGAAATAAAAAAAGTTGGCTAGTTGGTTTGTTGGCTAGTTGGCTAGGTAATACCAAGGAAATACCAAGGAAATAGAGAACGTTTAATAAAAATTTTAACTTTTTACTTAAGATAACTATAGGTGGCACAGACGAGCAAATCCATAAGTAAATGGTTAGCATGCTTTTCCAAACCAACTAACAAACTAGCGAACTAACCAACTTTAAGCTTTTCCTAACCAACTAACCAACTAGCCAATTAACCAACTATAAAGAGGAGGCTCACTCATGCACATTTACAAAAAAATATTAGCACTGCTACTCATTATGAGTGTCTGCTTCTCCACTACAGCTTTTGCTGTAGATTATCCTGCCCTGAATACCATGGGTATCAATATTCAAATAAAAGAAAAAGCAACCCTTACCCGCTTGCAATTAGGTGAGCTTTCCCTAGCAATCTTAGGCAGAACAAGAGCAGATATCACTAGCTCGCAAGATGCCTCTTCTTATAATGATTTAGCCATTACCAGCAAAGATTTTGCACTTCTAGATTTGATGGTAAATACTGGAGTTATCGTGCCAGATAAATACAATAATATTCGCAGCTCAGCACCAGCTAGCTATCACGAACTTCTGAAAGTTACCGCCAAGCTTTTAAGCCTAGAGCCAATGGCTAATGAAACCGTACAGCAGCTAGCTAAAAGAGCAGGTTTTTTACTCTATCCTAATAAATTACGCACCAGCACAGTTACTCTAGCAGAAGCTTATGCAACCTTAGAAAAAGCAAGTGGCTCGGTCTACTCAGCAAATACAGGAGTTACGTTGCTCATAGCCTCACAAATGGCAAGTCTAGCCAAGGATAGTCAGCAAAGCTATAGCTTACTTAGTATGAATAGAGCAATGCTGATATTTAGAAATAACAGCACAAGTACTACCCTACCGACAATAACCATAACCACAGCAGCTGGAGTAGCTATTCCCTTGAAGTCAGTACGCATAGCAAATTTTGCTAATGACTTAATTATCCAACCTGAGCAAGAGTTTAGCATAAATACCAACTACACCGTCACCATTAATGGTGAAACTTTTAATCTAGCTGAAAATTTCCAAACAGTCCAACCGCTATTGTCTGCAGTGCAGCGTATTAGCAACAATAGTTTAAGATTAATCTTCACTAATTTTAATCTTGATCTGGACCGGCTAACAACTAGCAAGTTTTCCATAGTAAGTCAAGACGGCTTAGAAAGAACCATTATTGGTATTCTTCCAGATTATGTATATATGGAAGCAAATAATTCCACAGGCTTAGCGTTACGCTTAATAACAGAGCCGCTGCTCTTAGGCGTAGACTATACCTTGCAAATCAATCAACTGGCAACAATCAGCGGAAATCCGCTAACAGTAAATATCAGCTTAGCTCAGTAAAAGGAGCTTTTGCAGGAATAATGCAAAAATGCATCGATATTTTTAAAATATTTTTATACATTTTGCAAGTTTTCACAACTAATAGGCGTATAATAGTATGTGAAGGCAAAATGGTGTACTAATACTAAACAGCCAGTCAACTAGCCTTTTATTATTGCTCAGGAGCAGGGTTTGGGCAAAGCCCAGCTTTTAGGCGAACAACAAATAAAACCAAATTACAAGGAGGAATGTTCAGAATGAGAAAAACAAACAAAGTAGTAGCATTACTATTAACTCTAGTATTTCTACTCAGTGCCATTATTCCAGTAGGCGCAGCTATATTACCAGCAGATGTAACTAAAGCTGCAGTAGGCTTAGCTGATTACGGAATCGTTGACACACCTGGCACGACAACTGATACTCTTACTAGAGGTCAATTTGCTAAGATTGCGTCTCTTGCAGGCGGCAAAACAGCAGCTGATTACACAACAGCACAAGCAAAAGCTTCAATCTACAAAGATATCAAAACAGCAGATTGGTACAATGGTTGGTCACAACTAGCACCTTTCCAAGGTATTGATGCTGCTCCAAATTTTGCCCCAAAAGCATTAATCAAACGCGTTGAAGTTTTAAGAATTTTAGTAAGACAAATGGGTATCGTGGATGTAACTGATAATGCAGCATTCATGGCACAAGCAAGAGCATTAGGCTTAACTGATGCAGCTGATGCAGATGCTAACGGCGCAGTTACTCGTGGCGAAGCATTCGTTATCGTAGCAAAAGCATTAGATGCAAACTTGGGCGCTAGATTCTTCCCAGGTAAAGCTCCTATCTTAGCTCCATTAGCATTACAAGTAACAAGCATCACAGCTCTTAATGCTAAACAAGTACAAGTAGTATTCAACAAAGCAGTTGATAAAACTGCAGCTGAATTAATTGGCAACTATGATGTATTTTTATTAGGCACAGGTTCAGATGTTGCTGGTTCTGCTTCATTACAAGCAGATGGCAAAACTGTTATCGTAGAATTATCAGCAGGAAACAAATTTGCTAATTATTCTACAACTAACAAAGTAGTAGTTAAAGCAGCAGTTGGTCTTGTAGCTGATGCAACAAATGCAGCAGTAGTATACAATGATTCAACTTTACCAGCTCTTGTTTCGGCAACAGCTACAGGCTCTAACGAAATCACTTTAACTTTCACAGAGCCAGTTATTAGTTCTGGAAATGCTACCAATGTTGTAGTTAATGATAATACCGTAGGTATTAATCTTGCTGCTACTTATAGCGTTGCAGGCAAAACTATGACATTCAAAACTTATGCAAGCATGGTTGCAGGCACAACTTACACAGTAAAAATTAGTTCAGGCACAAACATTTTAGACTATGCTGGCTATGCAGTAATTCCAGCTTCAGCATCTTTCGTTTATGCACCTGTAACAGTAGCTCCAACTTATGTTGTGAAATCATCAACAGAGAAATCAGCTACAATTGAATTCACAAGTGCAGTTACTGGCTTAGCTGGTAATGCAGATGTTGCATTCTCACACACATATGCTGGTGCTAACAAAGTTACTGGCGCAGCAGTTACAGCTATAGATAGCAAAACCTATAGAATTGATTTTGTTAATCCTTTCGCTCCAGGAACATCAACAATGTTTGCAGCTTATACTGTAGGCCTTGCTGATTCTAGCAAAATTAAAGATGCATTTGGTAACATCGTTACTTTAGTTAATTCTACAATTACTACAGTAGCTGATGTAACAGCTCCAACTGCAACAGTAGCTATGGCTTCTGGTAGCAACACTGATATCGCAGTTACTTTCAGTGAAGCAGTTACTGGTGGTTCAACTGTTGGCAACTACGTATTAAAACAAGGTACAACAGTTAAAACTATTACAAGTGCAATTGTTGATACAGACAACAGCAACAAATATAATCTCACAGTTCCAACTATGAGTGGTGCTTATACTTTAACAATTAGCAATATTAAGGA
The DNA here is from genome assembly GCA_037141195.1 of Clostridia bacterium. Taxonomy (GTDB): domain Bacteria; phylum Bacillota; class TC1; order TC1; family JBAXCZ01; genus JBAXCZ01. Next base: position 736 of record JBAXCZ010000001.1, on the reverse strand, counting down.
TACTTCTATTGCTCAAAATGCTATGGCAACTACTACTTACAACCTTACAGTTGCTGATTTAATCAGACCAACTGTAGTTCTTGCAGACGGTGTTACCGTGGATAATCATTATTATTATTTATCAACAGCTACAAAAGTAAGAATTTATTTCAGCGAAGCAATGGATATGGCTTCTATCTCTGATCTTACTAAATACCAAGTAGGTACTACTAACCCAACTTCTGCAACACCTGCAGCTGATGGAAAATCTGTACTCTTAGTATTTGCAGCAGCTCCAGAAAGCAGTATTATCCTTGGTACAGTTAAAGATGCAGCTGGCAATTTATTAGCTGGATTATCGGCTACATTAACTTCTTTAGCAGCACCTAAAGTAGGCTTGAACCTAGATACAGTAGCAGTACCTAATAATGTAGTAGCTGATACAACTACTTCAGTTAAGGTTTACTTAAATGATATCGTATCAGGATTAGTATTAACTGATCTTTTAGTTACAACAAATGGTTCTACTTACTTCAGCCCAGCTACATTTACTGTAGATAACGCAAGTGGTAAATCAGTTGTTAGATTAATCCTTGCATCTGCATTTGCAGAAAGTGCAACTAATGTTGCTATTTCTTCAGCTGCTGTAACTGCAGGTACTAATGCTGATGGCGCAACAATTAGTGTAGCAAAAGCAGCAGTTGACAAAATTGCTCCAACAGTAAATAAAGTTGAATACTTAAGTTCAACAAGCATC